>JAIOPV010000254.1 GCA_021413735.1 Planctomycetota bacterium | reverse complement strand
AGCACGAGATCGATCACCTCGACGGCGTATTGTTCATCGACAAGATGGGTTCGCTGGGTCGTTCTCGCAGCGAGAAGGACATCGAACAATTCATCGCGGATTTCGAGAAGGCCAAGAAGAAGGGCGAACTCCCACCGGGGTTGGAGCCCAAATTGTGATTTCGCGTAGCCGCGACCGAAGGGAGCGCGGTTGGTTTCGCGCTCCCTTCGGTCGCGGCTACGCGGGTGGCGATTGCCTGACTGCGCTTAGTGATGATGGGCACCGGGACATTCGCGGAACCGACCTTCGAGGCGTTGCTCTCGGCGTTCGGTGGTGATGTCGTTGGCCTCGTGACGCAACCCGAACGCGACGCTGGCAGCAAGCGCGGCAGCACTCGCCAGACCGGCAAGGGCATGGGCACGATCGCCACCGCTGCGGGCGTTGCGGTCGCCCAGCCTGAGAGCATCAACACGCCGGAAGGACTGGAACAGCTCCGGGCGATGCGTCCCGATCTGCTGGTCGTCGCGGCATATGGTCAGATTCTCTCGAAGGACGTGCTTTCGACGCCGACTCGCGGCACGATCAACGTTCATGCGTCGCTGTTGCCGAAGTATCGCGGGGCGGCCCCGGTTGCGTATGCGATCCTCGGCGGCGAGAAGCAAACGGGCGTGACGATCATCAAGGTGACCCCCGGCCTCGATTCCGGCGACATGATCCTTCAGGAATCGCTCGACATCGCCCCCGACGACACAACCGGCACCCTCGAAGCGAAGCTCGCGGCGTTGGGTTCGCGCATGGCCGTTGAAGCCGTGCGGAAGTATCAGACGGGTGGCCCGGTGGATGGCGTGAAGCAAGATCCCATGCTCGTGACGAAGGCTCCGAAGATCAAGAAGGAGTTCGGGTTGATCGACTGGACAAAGCCCGCCGAGTACATCTCGCGATGCCACATACCAGCGATGCAACCGTGGCCGACTGCTTACACATATTTCCACCGCCCGGACAAGAAGCCCATGCGGGTGATAATCATCGAAGCCGACGAGTTTCCCGTGCGATGTAATGAGGGATTTGAGCCAGGCCAAGTCTTCAAAGACCCAGGAGGACGCTTCGCAACCTCGTTATTTGTGGCAGCAGGCGTGACGGACGGTGGTGAAACGCGAAGTGTCTTGGAAATCTCCGAACTCCAGCCTGCCGGGAAGAAGAAGATGACTGCAGTGGAATTCTTGCGAGGGTATCCCATCGTCGAAGGCATGCGATTCGGTCCGGAAGTGCTGGCATGACGATCACCGCTCGCGAACTCGCAGCCGACGTGCTGCACCGCTCCCGCTCGCACGACGCCTTCGCCACCGAACTGATCGACGACGCTGTCACACGCTCCGGCATCTCGCCACAGGAACGCCGCTTCCTCACGCAGCTCGTCTTCGGCGTCATCCGTCGCAAGGGCACGCTCGACGCACTCCTGCGACCATTCATCAAGATCCCGTTTCACGCTGTGCAGACGCGAGTGTGGGATGCTCTGCATCTCGGAGCGTATCAACTTGTGTTCCTCACGGGGGTGCCCAAGCACGCGGCCGTGAACGAGACGGTCGAACTCGCGGAGTACGTCGGCAGTCCGAAGGCAAAGGGGTTCGTCAACAGCGTCATGCGGCGAGTGTCGGAACTGGTCACCGACGACTTCACGGAAAAGCCCGATTGCAACGCGATCCCGTTCGATTTGTCCCCCTCTCCCCTTGCGGGAGAGGGGTTAGGGGTGAGGGGTGGTGCGAGCAAAGACACCCCCTCACCCGTCAGCGAAGCGCCGACACCCTCTCCCGCAAGGGGAGAGGGCAAAAACAAAGGCCGTTATCGCCTCATCGCACGGCACCTGCTCCCGACGCCAAGCGTCGACCCCAGCGGCTACTTCACGCAAGCGTTCTCGTTCCCGAAATGGCTCAGCGACATCTGGCACCAACGGTTCGGCCCCGAAGAATGCCTGCGGCTCGGCTTCTGGTTCAACGCGACGCCACCGCTGTGGATTCGCGTCAACAAGCTGCACTGCGACCGCGAAACGTATCGCCTTCGCCTCGCGGCCAACCTGATCGACGTGGAACCGGGCGAGCATCCGCAATCACTCCGCTTCCTCGAACACCATCCGATTCGCGCCCTGCCCGGCTACGACGATGGCGACTTCGCCGTGCAAGATCATGCGTCGATGCTCGTGGCGTCGGCGTTGAATGTGCAGCCCGGAATGCGTGTCCTCGATCTGTGTGCGGCTCCCGGCGGCAAGACCACGCACATCGCCGAGTTGATGGACAATCGCGGCATGGTGACGGCTTGCGACACCGACCCCCGCCGCCTCGAAACGGTGACGACGCTCGCTCAACGGCTTCGCATCAAGGGCATCCGAACTGTCGCGATCCCGGAGAATGGCGAACCGCCAGCGGGTCCATTCGACGCGGCACTCGTGGATGCGCCGTGCAGCAACACGGGCGTGTTGGGCCGTCGGCCCGAAGTGCGTTGGCGTCTGAAGCCGTCAGAGTTCCAGTACCTCGTTCGGTTGCAAACGCGGCTGCTCTTCAGTGCCATCGACCGCGTGAAATCGGGCGGCATCATCGTGTATTCGACGTGCAGCATCGAGCCCGACGAGAACGAAGGCGTGGTGAAGGCTGTGATGCAAGGAATGCGTTCGTTGAAGCTGGAAGCGGAACATCACGCGATTCCGGGCCAGCCCTCCGACGGCGGCTACTGGGCCCGCCTCCGCAAAGGGTGACCGCTTCACGCTGGACTATGTGAACCTCACGTCCTCCTGTATCCTCAACCTGATAACTCCCCACTCGGCCCCGTCTCATAACGGTGATCCCGAACATGACGAAGAAAGTCTACATCGAAACCGTCGGTTGCCAGATGAACGTGCTCGACAGCGAACTGGTCATCGGCGCACTTCGCAAACAAGGCTACGACCTCACCGACACACCCGCCGACGCCGACGTGATGCTGTTCAACACGTGCTCCGTCCGCGAACACGCCGAGGAAAAAACCTACTCATCGCTCGGCCGCGTCCGCCTGATGAAGAAGGACAACCCCGAAATCGTCATCGGCGTTCTCGGCTGCATGGCTCAGAAAGATCAAGAGTTGATCCGCAAGCGTGCCCCGTATGTCGATATGGTCGTCGGCACCGGGCAACTCGCGGAAGTGCCCATGCTCGTCGAGAAGGTGAAGGCGACACGCGAACCGCAACTCGCGGTCAGCCTCGCACGTTCCGCAGCGAGCCGCGATGAGGTCGAAGCGAGCTTCGTGAGCTACGACCCAACCCGCGACCCCACGATGCGGCCGACGCCATTCCAGGCGTACGTTCGCATTCAGATCGGTTGCGATAAGTTCTGTACGTATTGCGTCGTGCCGAGTACACGCGGCCCGGAACAGAGCCGCCCGCCGGCGCACATCTGGCAAGAAGTGAAACAGCTCGTCGATCAGGGCTGCAAGGAAGTCACGCTCATCGGGCAGACGGTGAACAGTTACGTCTACGATCACGGCGACCGCAAAACGCGCCTGAGCGAACTCATCGCGGGCATGCACGACGTCGCGGGCCTCGAACGCATCAAGTTCGTGACGAACTACCCCAAGGACATGACCGACGACCTGCTCGACGCGGTACGTGAGTTGCCGAAGGTGGTGAAGTATCTGCACGTCCCGGTGCAGTCCGGCTGCGACGAAGTGCTGAAACGCATGAAGCGAAACTACACGGCCGACTACTACATGGAGATGCTGCATCGCTGCCGGGAAAAGGTGCCGGGGGTGGCGGTGAGTTCGGACTTCATCGTGGGCTTCTGTGGTGAAACGGAGGAGAGCTTCGCGAAGACGATGGAACTGGTGCGGGTGGCGAAGTTCAAGAACTCGTTCATCTTCAAGTACAGCGAACGGCCGGGCACGAAGGCCGCGGATCGCTTCCCCGACGACGTGCCCGAGGACGTGAAGAAACGCCGCAATAACGATCTGCTGCTGGTGCAGAACGAGAACAGTCGAGCGAATCACCGCGAACAGGTTGGCAAGGTGATGGAGGTGCTGGTGGAAGGTCCGAGTCGTCGGGAGCAATCGGCGACGCATCAGGCAAGCGGGCGGCAGTCACCTCCCGGCGGTGTGAAGCAACTCACCGGCCACACGATGACGGATCACATCGTCGTGTTCGACGGTCCGGAACGCCTCATCGGCCAGACGGTGCGAGTGACGATCACGGACGCGAGCCCGTTCACGATTTACGGCAAAGTGCTGACCGACGAAGTGACCGGCGTGGACCTTGCGAACGTGGACCGCGAGCCGCCAGGACAGCCGCAACCGCAGCGACCGGATCGCTTCTCGCTTCCGCTGGTTTGACCGAATGGGGTAAAATGGTCAACGACCGTTCGATGCCCGGAGCGTGTCGGCCGTGAAACTGTACCGACTCATGAAGGCCGATGCCGACGGGAAGCCACTGGTTGGCGACGGTTCGATGATGCTTGGAGTCCGTCCAACCGATCCGACGCAACCCAAGAAACGAGCCGATGTGCCTGCAGTGATCGGCACAGACGTAGTTCATCCTGGTGGCGGCGGACTCTCGTGCTACACCGACCCGTCAGCGATCAAGATTCAGTCGGACAAGCTGATACTTTGGTCGATTGACACCGATGAGTTGCCGTCGGAGTTCACCGAGAAGCCAGCGGGTGTGCCGCACTATCACATCGAACCGAGTCGTGACATCACGCTCGACGATCTGCAAGAATTGGTGGCCGATACTCGCGATCTCTGGCAGCGAGAAACGAAGGGAGCAAACCCGTGATAACTCTCGACGCAATCCGTGCCGCGATCTTGGCATCTGACCCCTACACGCAACTCGATCAACTCGTGCGAACGGAACTGTCGGCTGGGCGCAAGGTGAAGGAAGTCTTTGAAGCGATCAATCCGTTTGTTGACGAGGCACTCGATACTCCCGACCTGACCGAAGACGGTGAAGAAGCCTTCCTCGGAACGCTCGATGCGCTGACCGGCAACTGCCATCGAGACTGCCAGTACATCGACCCGCCGAACAACACGCTGCCAACTGAAGACGAGATCGCGAAGCTCCCGCGCTGGGCACGGGTCGCATTCGCCGCGAGATGTGCTCGGCGGGTGCTGCCACTGTTTTTGTATCTCAAACCTCAGACCAAACCCGATGGCTTGAGATCACAACGATTAAGGCTTGAGCGAGCCGACTTAGCCGCGAGTTCTGCGACTGCGATTGAACCACGAACTTGGTACGGGGATGCAGACTGGCCAGATAATCCCATTGACAAGGCCGCTCACGCGATCCTCCAATCGAGCACCGCGACGATTCTGGAAGCAACGGGAAGAGGTGAACCTTCGCGTGCAGCGATGGCAGTTCAAACCGCAGTTGCGGGAGCCGAGCCTATTGCGGATATCGTCCCATTCATCCGTCGTGATTTCGACCATGTCGCCAAACTCGCGGAGTGGCAGCACTGGACCGACGACACGCCCGTTCCGCCAGAAGTGTTTGGGCCGCTGTGGCCAGAAGGTCCGCCGAAGGGATGGCCAGCCGTCACGGACGCACCGGCACGAACGGAACTCGCTGTTGCTCTCTTTCCACGTGAGCGAGTCGATACGCCGGGAATCCGCGACGAAGTTCTCAACCTGTTCAACGCTCTGAACCGCTACCACATCGCACGCAGCGGAACACGGCTCACGCTCGAACAGTTTGAATCGCTGCTACCTGCCGCTGTTCCGGTTGAGGCCTGACATGACCGAAGACGCCAAACTCAAGCTCAACCTGCGGTTGGTTCCCGCTGACGGAACTCCCGCTGATCCTACGTTGCTCGACGACCTCATCAGGCTCATTCGGCAAGGCGTGGTCACCTCACCACCTGCCGTGACCCAAGCGAACACCGGGGGACAGTTTCGCAAACCACCAGTAGACGACAATTCGCAGAACGACCTCGAAGCGAAGGTGCGGCACGACATAGAGCAGGCAAGCGAAGCCAGTCAAGTGGCAGTCCAGAAGCGAGCCGAGACCGCCAAGCAACCCGATGGTGAGGCAAAACTGGCCGCAGAAGCGTTGGAGGCTGCACGAGAGGTTGTTGCCGCCGTGCAGAGAGCGATCATTCGCGGCGTTACGGTCAGTATGCCCGACGACGTGAAACCCACCTAACCTGAGCCAGCGTTCACGGCACGCGGGAACGGCTCAACGGCCACCAATCGTCGGGCAGCAAGCCTGCAAGTCGGCGATACAACGGCCCAAGCCAATCCGGCAAGATTCGCGCGAACACCGACCGCTTCGTTTCCCCGATGTACACCTCATCCGATGGCTTCAACGGCACATTCGTCGATTGGTTGTTGTCCCCCAACACCGCCGACACATCCACCTGAAACACTTCCGGGCGAGTGCCAACCGCGATGTTCGGTCGCACCACGTACACCTGATTCAGCTTCGACCCCGGCGGCAAGCCTCCCACCCGCTTCAGGAAGTCAATGACGGGTTCCGGCCCCTGATACGGCACCACCCGGCAGCGTCCGCGGATCGGTCCGTGCAAGAACACACGGGAACTTCGCGCCGCTGCGAGATGGACCGTCACACGGTCAGGATCGACACTCGCGAGGCGAGCCAGCTCGTGACGCACATCCTCAAGCGTTCTCCCCTCCACACGGGGCGAACCGGGATGTGCCAGCGGAACACGGCCATCCAGATCGACCGAAGCGTAGACATCCCATTCGGGGTGATCGGCGAACGCGATCTCCAACACGTCGGGGCAGCCGATGCGGTAAGCTGTGTCGGGCGCGGGAAGCTGGGCAGCCGTCAGCGGATCGGGTGGTGTGGGGCAGGCTTTGCGAAGGAACTTGCAGTCGGCACAGCCGGTGAGCAGCAGCGCAACGAGCGGAAGCAGCCGAGCAAGAGGTAGATACCCCCTGATCGCCTTGAATAACGGGAGACTCACGCCCCCCGAGAGCGGGTTGGTGGCAGTGCGAGATTCCACACATCCGGAATCGACCGCACAACCCGCACAGCTTCACTCATTTCTCGTAACTCAGTCGGCATGGTTCGCTGTCTGCGGTACAATCATCCACGCATCACAAGTGCCGGAGCATCGCATGAACCCGTCGGACCCGAACCTCTCGCCGACTCGCACGGTCGCGCCCGCATCGTCGCCGTCGGTCCCGCCGAGCAACCCCGAGACGCTGGGCGACGCCACCGTCGCTGGCGGCACTGCTCCCTTCCACGTCGGGGAATACGTTCTGCTCGGCGAACTCGGTCGCGGTGGAATGGGTGTCGTTTACCGTGCGGAAGACCCGCGACTGAAACGAGAAGTCGCACTGAAGGTGATGCTGCCGCAGTTCGCCGCTAACTCAACCGCGAAGGCACGATTCGTCCGCGAAGCACGAGCACAAGCCAAGGTCGAACACGATCACGTCGCGGCGATTCATCAGGTTCACGAACACGACGGGCTGCCGTACATCGTTATGCCGTTGCTGAAAGGCATGACGCTTCAAACTGCGATCAAGGCGAATCCTCGACCACCACTGACGGAAGTGATTCGCATCGGTCGCGAAGTGGCCGAGGGGTTGGCAGCGGCACACGAGAAGGGGTTGGTTCACCGAGACATCAAGCCCGCGAACATCTGGCTCGAAGGCAAGAAACTCCGCGTCAAGGTTCTCGACTTCGGGCTCGCACGCATCGCTGCCGATGCCGACGCCACCGAGGGCTCTGACGGTCCCGTCACGAACGAAGGCGCAGTCGTCGGCACGCCTGCGTACATGAGCCCCGAACAGGGTCGCGGATTGCCCGTCGATGGTCGCACGGACTTGTTCAGCCTTGGCGTGATGCTCTACCAGATGACCACCGGCGAACTGCCATTCCGTGGCACGACGACACTGGCGATTCTCACTTCGCTCGCGCTGGACAACCCCCCGCCGCCGATCGCGAAGAACCCGGCCGTCCCGCAATCGCTGTCGGACTTCGTGATGCGTCTGCTGTCGAAGGATCCCGCGTATCGTCCGCCGACATCCGAGATCGCAGCCGAGGAACTGCGTGCCATCGAAACGGGGCTGGTAAATGCCGTGCGGGTGATTCCGCTCGACTCGCCGCCGCCGCTGATCCTCGCGCAGGTTGGCCCCGACCCGTTTGCCGATCTCGATGCGACCGAAGCAAACTCAGAACCCGAGGCTGAAACTGCGGAGGAACGCGACGGACCCGAGTCGCCGATCAAGCCACGTGGCGGGTTCCCGACGTGGGCGCTGGTCGGCGTTGTGCTGCTGGCCGTTGCCGGGGTTGTGGGCGTGGTCGCTTCGCAGATGGGGAAGAAGCCGCCAGTCGATGTGGTGCAAGCGGACCCGCCGAAGGAGAAGCCACCAGTCGTCACTCCGCCGATCGTCGTTTCGCCGCCCGCCGAACCGACGTTCTTCAACGGCAAGGATCTGACCGGGTGGGTCGGCAGAACCGATGCGTGGCGGATCGATAACGGTGATCTGCTCGGGACTCCACCGGAGGGTGCCGACTCGACGTTCATCACCACAAGTCAGTCATACCGCGACTTCGAATTGTCGTTCCAGGTCCGTGTCGGGAATGACCGCCCGCTTGGTTCGGGACTGTTATTCAGGGCAGACGAACCGACGCCAGACGGGAAGATCCGCGGAAAACTTGCCGATATCCAACTCGGGGGGAAGACGGGGTCCCTCTGGCGGGAATCGGGGTTCGTGAAGGAGGCCGACCCAGCGGCGGAGAAGGCCGCCCGGCCGGGGGACTTCGACGACGTGACCGTGCGTTGCGTCGGTCGGCATGTGACGGTAAAGGTGAACGGAGTCAAGGCACTGGACGGCGAGTTCGACCTTCCACTGGAAGGTCGGATCGGCTGGCACCTGAAGCCGGGGGTACCCGTTCGACTCCGCAACATCCGCTTCACCGATCTGAGCAAGCCACTCGATTCGACGTTCTTCAACGGCAAGGATCTGACCGGGTGGGAAGGCGATCTGAGACTATGGACCGTCGCGAATGGCGAGATCGTCAGTCTCAAGGTGGAGAACTTGGGGCCGACTCATCTCAGGACGCAGAAAGCCTATCGAGATTTCGAGCTGTCCTTCGACCTCCTGCGAAAATCGCCCAACCCCTTGTCGTACCCGGTTGTCAGGTTCCGAGCGAGTGCGAACGAGTTATTTGGCAGCCCGACGCTACAGTTCTACGCGAACCGCATCGTATTCCCTGCTCCCGGAGTCAAGCCGCTCGCAGTCAACCCGGATGTGTTCAATTCGGTCACGATCCGGGCCGAAGGCCGACGCTTAAAAATCACGGTCAACGGGTCCACTCTTGCAGACGGCGAGTATGACTTCCCGAGCGAAGGGGTTATCGCCTGGGGCCTTGCCCCTGGTGAGGCCGAGATAACTGTCCGGAACATCCGGTTCACCGACCTGAGCAAGCCGCCACTCAATCCGACGTTCTTCAACGGCACGGATCTGACCGGGTTGGAGGGGGACCGGAAGGTCTGGCGGGTCGAGGGCGGGGAGATCGTTGGGGCGTTTCCTGTCGGAACGCCACGTGTGCAGACGTTTCTTTACTCTCCGCGTCCGTATGGAGATTTCGAGATTGCCTGCCAGATTCGGCTCAAGGGAGGGTTGGGCAACTCCGGGGTTCAGTTCCGGAGCAGCGTGGCCAACCAATCCCAGTTTCATCTGGCCGGTCCCCAAGCTGATTTTGGTGCGAAGTGCTGGGGAGCCTTATACAGCGAATCGACAGGCAAAGGTGTGTTGAGTAAACCGGATCCCGACATTGTAGCCCCGATCGTGAAACGGGATGACTTCAATGATGTCGTCGTTCGTTGCGTCGGCAAGCATGTCACGATCTGGCTGAACGGTACGATCACAGTGAAAGGTGACTTCGAGATTCCGCCGACCGGAGTTGTCGGCTGGCAACTTCACGACAACGGCACGGAAGAAGTCCGCATCCGCAAAGTCCGCTTCACCGACCTGAGTGGGCCGTCGGTCGCTGACCTCCTGACATCGCCCGATTGGGAGTGGAGTGGGAAGCCCGAAAATCTCGGCGACGGGGTTAATGGTCCGGGCGACGAGTACGACCCAACCCTCACCGCCGATGGGTTGCGACTCATCTACCAGTCGGCTCGCGGCGGAGAACGCTTCCTTTACGAAGCCCGTCGCAAGTCGGTTGACCAGCTCTTCGGCGATGCCCGGCGACTGGACGAACTCGGTGACGGCGGGGCGAACTTCATCGTTCACCCATTTGTGTCAGCCGACGGGTTGAGCCTTCTCTTCGTATCGAATCGCCCCGGCGGGGCCGGCGGCAAGGACATCTGGGAAACTCGCCGACCCGACCGCGAAGCCAAGTGGGGCAGACCGGTCCACCTCGGCAGCGTCGTGAACAGCGACCTCGACGAGGAAACTCCAGGTCTATCGGCCGACGGCCTGACGCTCTACTTCTCACTGCGGCCGAATGCCGCGAAGGGTTACGAGATATGGGTCGCCCGCCGGGCCGCCATCGACGCCGCGTGGGGGAAACCGGAATTGCTCGGGCCGGAAGTGAACACCGACAGTGATGAAACGTTTCCAAGGCCGTTGCCGGATGGCCGCGGGTTTGCGTTCCTCAGGCGGAAGGATAAGGAGTTGTCGCAAATGTGGCTCGCCATGCCGAAGGCCGGCGGCGGGTGGGACGTCCGAATGACGCACGCCGCCAGTGGCAACGCTCCGTCGTACACCACCGACGGACGATCTGTGTACTTCGATTCCAAGAGTCTCCCAGGTGGCCGAGGCGGGCAAGACCTGTGGCAGATGCGACGGGTGCCAAAGGCGAAGCCCGCTGACCGCGAACGCAAAGCCGCCGAGTTGCTTCACCCGCACTGCGACCTCGCGCTGCACACTTTGGAGGGGAAGGTCCTCAGTTACGCCTTGAAGCCCGAGGAATCGCTGCCATGGAACCGTTCCGCGTCTATTCTGTCCTCATACGTCCGAGAACAGAACGGGACGCGATCCGGGATCTGTTTTGGAAGGCCGCTCCCGATTTGCCCCACATGCTGGCGTTGAAAGACCCTTACGCGCGTCTCGATTGGTCCGACGACGCGGTCACCCGACTCGCGGCTCTGCCCTGCCGGGAAGGCCTCAGGAGCCTCATTGCCCACGGCCTGAAGCCTACCCAAACAACGTTCGCCGAACTGAAGCGGTTCCCGAGCCTGATTGAATTCGGGTGCTACGCGGCCGGGTTCGACGACGACCTCCTGTCCCGGATGGCAACGACCCTGCCCGGGTTGACTATTCTCTGGCTGAGTGATTTTGGGAAGGAAGGCCGGGTGACGGTGAAGGGCATCGCGGCACTCGCACCATTGAAACTGACTCTGCTCAACGCGCAGGAGACAAGAAAGCTCGACAAGGGCTGGTGCCGAGAACTGGCAAGGCTCCCCGAACTGGCGGAACTCACACTCAGCGCCTCGAACCTCGACGATGAGATGCTCTCGGAACTGGCCGGTGCCACGAAGCTCAAGAAGCTCCAGGTGGGGGGCACGAAGGTGACGAAGGCGGGCGTCGAGAAACTTGCGGCGACACTGCCGAACTGCACGATCATCTGGGACGGCGGCACCATTGAACCAATGAAGAAACCGTGACCTGTGCCGCCATCGCCGGCTGCAACGTTGCAAGCGGCGAAAGGGGTCGTTTTTCAGCCGCGCCCTTGTCGGTCGGTCAACTCGCTGCCATAATCACCCCTTACGTATGTCGTCGCGGCGGCTCTTTCGGTGAATGAGAACTCGGCAGGCCGCGTTCTCATTCAAATTGGGCCGCCCGCGTGTTTCTGCCAGAGATCGACGAGAGTAGCGGGGGACATTCCCTGCGAGGGTAGACGATCTCAAAAGAGGATAGCATGTCGCAGGCTGTCACGCTCAAGGCCACACCACGCACGGGCAAAGGTTCACGAGCCGCCATCAAACTCCGCAAGTCGGGGTTCGTTCCTGGCATCGTCTACGGTCACAAGAAAGACACCGCCTCGGTTGCTGTGTCGGCCGAAGAACTCGACCGCGCCATCCGCGTTCACCACGTTCGGATGCTCGAACTTGAAGTCGATGGCAAGCCGGAAACCGTCCTGATCCGCGAGGTTCAGTGGGACGTGTTCGGCAAGCACATGATTCACGTCGACTTCGAGCGAAAGTCCCGCACCGACAAGGTGAAGGTGACCGTGCCGGTCGAACTGCGAAACGCTCCCAAACAGACCGGTGGCGGCGTTCTCGATCAGCCACTGCACAAGTTGCACATCGAGTGTTTGCTCGGGTCGATCCCCGAAGCGATTCGTATCGACATCACGAACCTGACGCTTGGCCATCCGATCCACGTCAGCGACCTGGCCCTGCCAGAAGGCGTGCAGGTGTTGGAGACGAAAGAAGCGGTCGTCGTTCAACTGAAACTGCCTGGCGTCGAAGCCGAAGTTGCTGCACCCGAGGCGGGTGTTGGCCCCGAGGTCATCAAGCCCGAGAAGAAGAAGGCCGACGAGGAAGAAGACGAGAAGAAGAAGTGATCGAGCAGGATTCGGGATTCAGGATTCAGGAATCAGAAAGCCGGATGAAGGCTTGAACCCGAACCGCTTCGCCCCGTGGCGTTGTCGTTCCCGACAGGGTCTTTCCCCTGAATCCCGAATCCTGAATCCCGACCCCTGCTATGAAACTCGTCGTTGGGCTTGGCAACCCTGGCCCCAAATACACCGGAACCCGACACAACATCGGGTTCGACGTCATCGACTACCTCGCCGCCGGGCCAGGATGCTCGACGTTCCGGGAGAAGTTCGAAGCGTTCGTTTGCGAGATGAAGGAAGGCGACGAAACCGTTCTGCTGATGAAGCCGTTGACGTTCATGAACCTCAGCGGGCGTGCAGTGCGGGCGGCTCTCGACTTCTACAAGTTGACCATCGAGCAAGTGCTGATCGTTTGCGACGACTTCAACTTGCCGCTGAGTAAGTTGCGAATGCGAGCGAAGGGAAGTCACGGCGGGCAGAACGGATTGCGGAACATTCAGGAGCAACTAGGTTCCGACGGTTACGTTCGCCTGCGGATCGGAGTTGGTCAGCCGGAACCCGGCGACGCTGTGGACTTCGTGTTGTCGAAGTTCAAGCCCGGTGAACGAACTGCTGCCGAGGATGCTGTCGCGAACGCCGCACAAGCTGTGCTGATGTGGATTCGCAAAGGCACCGAAGCTGCGATGAATAAGTTCAACGGCGGCGAAGATAAACCAAAGGCGAAACCTACGGGTGAGCCAAAAAAGGAAAAGTTGAAGAAGCCCGAGCAGAAGCCAACCGATGGGAATGCCCCGCCCACAACGGCCTGACGCTTTCAACTGACAACTGATTACTGTCCACTGAAAACTTGAACTGAGGTTGCCCCCCTTTCCGCGGTGGAGAGGGGTCTCTGGGCGAAGGCCCGGTTGATCCACGGTAACCACCCGATATTTCGGGCTACCCCAAGAGGTCTGAATGCCAGTCGCCACCTACGAAACGATGTTCCTCCTCGACTCGAATAAGGTGTCAACCGACGCCGACGGGACGAAGACGCAAATTCACCACATCCTCGAACGGCACGGCGCAACCGTCGTCATCAGCCGGCCGTGGGATTACAACCACAAGCTCTCGTACCCGATCAGCAAGCAGAAGAAGGGCGCTTTTCACATCATCTACTACACGATGGAAAGCACCAAACAGCGCGAACTGGAACGCGACTTCGCACTCCAAGAAGGGCTGATCCTTCGCCAACTGACGCTGAAGGTCGATGCGAAGTGGGAAGAGATCGTTCTCGGCGTGGCTCGTGAAGACACCGGCAACGGCTTCGCGGTCCGTGGCATGAAGGACGAAGCGACCGTGACCACTGATCCGGGCGCGATCGGCGGCGACATGATGATGGGAATGGGGATGGACGATATGCCGTCACACGGTGGCGGCGGTCGTGAAGGCGGCGGTGGTCGCGAAGGTGGCGGCGGTCGTGGCCGTGGCCGCCGTGGCGAAATGTCCGAGAAGCCAGACTGATTTCTGTCTTTGCCGCTTGCGGCGTAGCGCTGTTATTACTCGCTACGCCGCAAGCGGCAAAGACGAGAAAGACAACGGACCTTGCACAAGGAACGCACATTGGTTTAACCTCCACAGCACGGACCGCGCCTCGAACAATTTCCCCTAGCTGAACAACTATTCCCAGCGGGGCGGGTCTGAACGGAGGTCGCACAATGGCGACGCTGAACAAGGTGATGTTGATCGGGCGGCTCACGGACAACCCAGAAGTGCGTTCGCTGCCCAGCGGCGGGAACGTGGTGAAGTTCCGGTTCGCGGTCGGGCGCAGTAAGAAGAACCCAACAACGGGGCAGTGGGAGAACGACCCAAACCCGCTGTACATCGACTGTGAGGCGTTCGCACGCCCAGACACCAAACGCGATTTGGTGTCGCTGATCTCGAACTACGCCAAGAAGGGCGATTCCCTCTATCTTGAGGGACGGCTGCAACTGGATCAGTGGGAAGACAAGAACGGCGGCGGCAAGCGATCGAAGCACAAACTTGTCGTCGATGGCGTCGAGTTCGTCGGCTCGAAGGCTGACGGCGGTGGTGAAGGTGGCGGTGGCGGAGGCGGCGGGGGCGGACGCAGTTACGGCGGCGGGAAACCGGCTGCCGGCGGTGGTCGCCCAGCGTTGCCACCACCAGCAAACGACGACGATGAGTATGGACACGGGGGCGGGTCGGGGGGCAGCGATGACCCCATCCCGTTCTGATTGCGGGACCGATGGTTCGAGTTCCGCGTGATTCAGTAACCTTCCGGGTGGTCGGCATTCCGATCACTCGGTTCCTGCATTTATCACGGGACACGAGTCATGGCCAAAACAGCGAAAAAGCCTGAGGCAAAGACCGAGAAGCCGAAGGAAAAGAAACTCCCAACCAAGAAGCCGCGACACACGCACCATCTGCAAAAGGGCAAGCACGGCGGAACGATGGTCGTGCTCGTCAACGACCTGATTCACGTCGGTCGCCAGGGTGATTTGGTGGAAGTGAAGCCCGGCTACGCTCGCAACTACCTCATCCCTTACGGCATGGCTGTCGCGCCGTCGGCTGAGAACCTGCGAACGCTCGACCAGTACAAGATCAAGGTCCAGAAGGCTCGCGAAGCTCGCGTCGCGGACCTCAAGGTTCTGGCCGAGCAACTCTCACGGTTGCCAGCTGTGACGATCGAAGCGAACGCCACCGAAGAAGGCCACCTGTACGGGAGCATCGGGCCATTCGAGATCAGCAAGACCCTCAAGGGGAAGAACCTCCTCGTTGAAGGGGAAATGGTCAAGTTGGAACACCCGATCAAGGAAGCGAACACGCTGACGGAAGTGCCGCTCAGCCTCGGGTACGGAATCGAAACGAAGATTCAGGTTCTCGTCGTCGCGCTGGCCCCCGGCGGCAAGAAGTGACGTTCACGAGCAATTGATTTCGCCCCCGGCTTGCTGGGGGCTTTTTCGTTTTCCGGGTGGGCTTTTCTTTTTTTCTCACTTGGTATACATTCGATCAAAACTGATTGCCGATAGATACAGGCGATCACAGTGATCGCCTGTATCTTTTCGCCCGCCAAGGAGACTCACATGAGCGTGAAGACCACCCCCGCCGGCTACCACACCGTCACCCCGTACTTGATCGTGAAAGGGGCTGCTGCCGCGATCGAGTATTACAAGTCGGTGTTCGGAGCCACCGAAGTCATTCGCATGGCTGGTCCGGACGGCGCAATCTGCCACGCTGAAATGAAAATCGGCGACAGCAACATCATGCTCGGCGAAGAGAACCCGCACTGGGGAGCCAAGAGCCCGCAGACGCTGGGCGGCTCACCGATTGGGTTGTGCGTGTACTTCCCGGACGTCGATGCACGCTTCGCGAAGGCGGTCGCTGCGGGCGGCACCGTCGAGAAGCCAGTGCAGGATCAGTTCTACGGCGACCGCAGCGGCACAATCTCCGATCCGTTCGGCCACAAATGGACAATCGCGACTCACATCGAAGATGTTTCCCATGAAGAGATGGGCCGACGCATGGAGAAGATGATGAGCGAGATGAAGCCGGCCGCGGCGTGAGTCGCCCGCACAATTGGAACTCGACGCAGTTTTCCTGGCCTACCGGCTCCAACGGTGGGCTTTCTTTTTACGTGGCGTCCGGGTATTTATCGGAGTGCCAGCGTTGGTGTACGGGCTATCAGATAGCTGGCTGACTGCTGATAGCGGCACGCGGAAAGCGGAAAGCTCATCATGTCCGATCCGATGACAGACCGTTTGCCGCCACACAACAAGGAAGCTGAACGCAGCGTTCTCGGTGGCGTGCTTCGCGACCCGGACATGCTGCCGTCCGTCCAGCAGATCCTCAAGGGCGATAATTTCTACTTCGACGCCCACCAGAAGATTTATCAGGCGATCTCGGACCTCGCGAACGAGAACCAGCCGTTCGACCTCGTGCTGATTCACGAGCGGTTGAAGAAGAATAAGCAACTCGAAGACGTCGGCGGCGTGATGTATCTCACCGAGTTGTGGGATTCGGTGCCGACTGGGGCGAACGCCGAGTATCACGCGAAGATCGTTCGCGACACGGCGATGGTTCGCAGCCTGATCCACGCGGGCAACGAGATTCTGCGGGACTCCTACGACCGCACGCAATCGGCTGACGAACTCGTTTCGCAAGCCGAACGCAAGATCATGGACATCGCGAAAGCGGGCATGGTCGGCGAGACGTACACGCTCACCCAGACGCTGCACGAGGCGTTCACCAGGCTCGATTCGCGAATCGGCAAAGACAACCTCGCGGTCAGTGGTTTGCCGACGGGCTATGTCGATCTCGACAACATCACGGCGGGCTTGCAGAAGTCGGAACTCGTGATCGTGGCTGCACGGCCATCCGTCGGCAAAACCGCGTTCGCTCTGAATATCGTTCGGAACATCATCACGAACATCAATCCGAGTGAACCGCCGGCGGTGGTCGCGTTCTTCAGCCTCGAAATGGCTCGCATTGAGTTGGCCGAGCGATTGCTGTGCGCTCAATCGCGAGTGGATAGCCACAAGGTCCGCAAGGGGCATCTGAACTCGGACGACATCCAGAAGCTCATGGACGCGGGCGACGTGCTTCGGCAGGCGAGGCTCTACATCGACGACACGCCGAGTCGAAGCATGATCCAGATTGGCGCGAGTTGTCGGCGAATCGACAAGAAGCACGAGAAAGAGGGCGGGTTGCAGCTCGTCGTGATCGACTATTTGCAGCTCATTGAGCCTGAGAATCGGCGTGATCCGCGACAAGAGCAGGTCGCGCAGGTGAGCCGACGATTGAAGTTCTTGGCTCGCGAACTGAACATTCCGGTGATCGCGCTCGCTCAGGTGAATCGAGCGTCGGAAGACCGCCAGGACCACAAGCCCCGGCTCGCGGACTTGCGAGAGTCCGGCTCGATCGAACAGGACGCCGACACGTGTATGATGCTGCACCGGCCTGGAAAGTTCGATGGCGCAACGGATGACAACATCCTCGAAATCATCATCGCGAAGCAGCGAAATGGTCCGACGGGTGAGATCACGCTGACGTGGCGAAAGGGCTACAACCGCTACGAAAACTACATCGCGGATGCGAACCACAACGACGGATTATGAGATTGTTGAGGCTGATCACGCGACTCAAATAGGGCGAGCCTGATCAGCCAGGAGCTTTTTGGCTTCTGCCATTGCAGCGGGGGCACCCGCCGGTTTTGTCGTGGTCGTTCCGCCTGGGGTCATCCCCGTCGTGCCCTCGATAATCGAAACGGGTATGTCTGAAACCGCCTTGGTCTCTCTTGTCCTCAGATAGCGGTAATAGCGGTATAACCCGTATGCCAATATGGGTGCCGCAACGAGGTAGATTGCCCAGTGTCCGGCCCAATCCCGAAGTTGCTCAATCAAACCCATCAGCCAAGCGCCACCCAAGAAGAACAAACCAACGCCAACAACCGCGTAAATCAGATCGGCGATTATGAACTTGATGGTCGAGTAATGGGCAGCTCCCGCGATGAGGAAGACGCCTGTTCTGAGCGGTGGGAGAAACCTCGCAAGAATCAGCATCTTCAGACCATGCTCGTGGAATCGACCTTCAAGCCTGCGACGGCGTTCTTCTTTCAGAATCCGCTGAACCCATTTGTACTCGAACAGTTTGGGGCCCAACTTCCAGCCAATTCCGTAGAGAACAAGATCTGCACTGATGATTCCAAGACCCGTGGCCAACCATGCGATGGGCCACCGAACTTCCGGATGGATCGTGTGTAATCCGGCGGCGTACAGGATCCCAGCTTCCTCAGGAATGGGTGGGATGCCAATGCCTGTGAAAAAGAGCCAACCGAAGATCGATCCATACCAGAGAAGCTCGCTGCTCACATTCGGCTCCAATTCGCGGATTTACGCGACCCATGGCGAGGCTTCTGAGAATGTGCAATCTCTGGACCGAACTTTCTGTTTGGGCTGTGTAAGGAAATTGATTTTTCCGAAGCAGGCGAAGCCGAGCCAGACGCAGAAGGCTCGGCTCCCTGCCACCAAACAACAACATCGCCAAGAATCGCCGAGAGCCGGATTATGGTTTGATGGGAGCGACGGGTGGGTTCAAGATCGGTGGTTCAACCACGATCGGCTTGTCTTTGCTCAACTGGTCAAGGGTGGCTCGTAAACCGTCTGCCAGTTTTTGCTCGACCTCCCGACCCGGCTGACGAAACATGGCGTTGCTGTTCGCGTCGGCGTGGAGCGCTGCTCCATCCAAAGAGACGCCCGCGAACAATCCACGACTGCGGGAGTAGGACACGATCTCGGCTTCCAGCTTTGCATCTGTCGCCGCCGCAGCCATCCGTCCGACCGGCCCCGCAGCGACCGCCGCATCCGCCCCCAGCGTCAGTTTGCCCTTGCCTTCGAGTAACCGATCCAGGCTCTTGCGGTCCCGGAACACCAACACCACGTCGGTCGATTCCACTCCTGCCTGGAATCCAACACTGGCACCTCCCAGGTTGATGAACACAGGGTTGCCCCAGTTCCCATCCTTATCCTTCGCAAGCACGACTCCGTGCCCTCCACGACCACCGAAAATGAATCCGGCCTTGATGACGCGAGGAATGATTGCCACCCCTTGAGCGTCGGCGAGAAGTTTGGCCGGGATGCCCTTCAACGGAATCTTGGTCAGATCGGTGAGCACTTCCGTCGAGTGCTCCAAAGTCTGGGCGTTGGTGGGAGGCAGTGCGGATACCGGTGCGGCGATCAACGCGATGGCGAAGCCGGTCAAGAGATAGCGTTGCATGAAAGCTCCTTCAGATCATGTGGCAGTAGCGCCACAGTTGAGACATGCAACTCGGAAGCCGCGATGAACAATCTGCCGGACCCGCCTGCAAATACTTTGTGAAGCCAGGAAAGCTATGACGACGAGATAACCACGCCGAGTCGAGGTGGCCTTGCTCAAGAAGGTGGAGAAGGAATCAAGGGGAAACTCGGATTCACTTCCTCACGGTGATGCGTGTGAGCGTCCCCGACCCGTGTAGGTTCAGGTTCTCGATGGTGATGGTGTCCGCGATGCGATCCGGGCCAATGCGGAAGGTCACAGCGCTGAGCCCTGCCGCCATCTCGCCCTCGGGCTGGTAAGTGAACGTATCGCGGTCGAAGTGGCTGAGCAGAAACGGCCGCAACTTCGGCCCGAGTTTCAACGTGAGCTTGCCGTTGTCCACAGCGACGACAGCGGCCCCAATGAAATCGTTGAGATCGAGGCCGGACTGGTTTTGAAGATTTGAGCGAGCCGCGACCGCAAGGGAGCGGGAAACGTGGCACCTCCCTTGCGGTCGCGGCTCGCTCAACCGTAACAACGCCGCGTGATTAGGCAATCTTTCCGAGGGCTTCGCGTGCCTCGGCAGGGCTGCTGGCAATCTTTCGCACGGTCGCGATAGTCAACTCGCCATCGAATGCCGCGAACAGCAGTGGTCGCAGCGGCAACTTCACCGCACGAGCCGCGAAGCACTTCCGCAACAGTCGCGGGTCGGGCGGGTTGCCAGCTTCGGCTCGCGCTTCAGCCAGAACCCGCGCCGCTGTTTCGGCACCCCACGCTCGGAGCCGTTCGCAATCGGCGAGATACGCTGTGTGAGCGTCGTAATGTTCGCGATAGAAGTCCAGCACTTCCTCCGGAACTTGCTCGCGGCCAAGCCCGCGCATGTGCGTCTCGAAATCCTGCCAGTTTGTCCATTCCGGGTGAACGTCAACAATCTCCGCTGTGCGGTCGTAAGTGCAGGTGACCACCAGCTTCAGCACCCGCAAATACTCCGGGGACTTCACCTTCACGCGATACACCACGCGGTGCCCGTGCTCGATCGTGATGACCGTGCCCTCTTGATCCGTGCCCGCGATCGTTGCGAGAAGCGAGTCGATCTGTTCCGCGAGCGAACCGCCGACCGGCGAGAACTCGTCAACAGCCGTGAGGCTGTGCGTGGTCGCGAGTTCACGCACTTCGCGGTAGGTGCGATACCGGAAGTCGTGCCGATCGAAGCACGCCAGCAGCACGAGATCCTGCCGTTCGCCATAATTTGTGATGACCCGCGTTTCAGGGTGGATGAACTCGAACACCAGAGTGAGGCCATCCAGTTCTGGTCGCGCTTCACTCAACGCAGGGTACAACCGCTCGGCGACCTTTCGGGCCGTGCCGAGGAAGTCGAAATTCTGCACATGCGCCGGAGCGTCTTCGTCCTGCACGCCGTAGCAGGGGCCGCCCTCGATCATGCCGCGAGTGGTGAAGTAGACGCGGCCTTCGTGCTGGAACCGCTGGATGAGGGTGCCGTCGAGTTTGTGGAGAAAGTGCAGGCGTGCGTCGGCTTCAGACGCAAGCCCGGCGATGTCGGCGACGCTCACGGACTTCTCGCCGAGGTTGTAAATCTTCACGAGCGGCAGCGACACGACCTGAAATGGCTCGCGACGATAGACGAGTCCCTTGGCGAAGAGTTGGTGCGGTTCCTGCGGCGTGAACAGAGCGCCGCCTGCGTTCGTGAGGACGAGCGATCCCGATTGCCGGTGCACGAGTAGCGGGTCGGCGTCGATCGCGGCGAGGATGGCGTGACCGCGTTCGCGGAGTTCAGTAAGCAGATGATCGAGGCGAAGATTCATGACGAAGCGATTGGTTCCGGGGTGTGTTCAGACTCGTGAGAGTAAGCCAACCGTTCGCCGAATGCATGGGCTTGGCGTAATGAATTGGGCAGCGAGCATTTACGCCTTAACGGAGCATCGCGGCAATTGTTCTGATATAGTTTCTTCCGGACGAGTGAGATGGTTCCGGGTCTGAAACGATTGGTTCCGGACGTGGGGTGGGTATCTGGCCCGGAATCAATTTGAAGCCCCGGCAACGCTTGACAATCGCCCAGTCGTTACAAGTGACAGCACAACCCGCCAGGAGGTTCGTCGGCTCAGGTTCCACTATTGGCACGCAGCCGTTCGCCGAGACGCTTCAACCCTTCGTCCACCGACACCTTCGGCGAATACCCCAGATCACGTTTCGCGGCCGAGATGTCGTACCAGTGCGACGTCGACATCTGCACGGCGACGAACCGCGTCATCGGCGGCTCGCCGGACAGTCGCAGCATCCAGTACACCCATTCGAGAAAGCGGCCCGCGAGTCGAGCCTTCAACGCGCTGACACGCCGCGAAACGGGGGGCACTCCGCCTTCCGCGAGGATGCGGTCGATGAAGCCCCACAGTTCCACGGGTTCGTCGTTCGAGATGAAGTACGCTTTGCCGGCGACGGGCGAACCGATGTCGAGTTTGTCGGCCGCGTTGATGTGCGCGTCTGCTGCGTTGTCGATGTAAGTGACATCGACTTTCACGGGCCGCGAACCGATGCGACGCAGTTTGCCAGCGCGAGCGGCTGTCAGAATTCGCGGGACGAGGTGCGGGTCGCTTGGGCCGAAGATGAGGTGCGGGCGAAGCGTGACCGTGGCGAGTTCGGGCCCGTTCGCGGCAATGGCAGCCTTCTCGGCAGCGGCTTTCGTCGCCTGATAATGTGCCTCGAAGTACTTGGGGTACGGCAGCGATTCGTTTCCGTTCTCGATGTCGCTGCTGCTGTGAACCACGCTTGGCGTGCTGGTGTACACGAGCTTGCGAACGCCGTGCTTCTTGCATGCGGCGATCACGTTCTGAGTGCCGACGACGTTCGTATCGTAGAAGTCCGCGTAGCGTCCCCAAACGCCAGCTTTCGCGGCAACGTGAAACACGATGTCGCAACCGACGACGGCCCGTTCAACGGCTTCGGGATCAGCGAGGTCGCCGAGGACTTGTTCGACGCCGAGTTCATCGAGCCACGGATACGCGGAGCGAGTGAACGACCGCACGGCGTCGCCGCGTTGTCGCAGGAGCCGGACGATTTCGCCGCCGAGAAACCCGCCGCCACCGGTCACGAGGGCTTTCATGTGGCGGCCTCCGGCTTCCAGTTCGGACCGAGTTGCTTGTCGGCCCACGCGGTGAGCTTCTCGCGGAAGATCTTCGAGTTGTGCCGCACATCCACAGGGAACCCACTGTGTTGGAGGAAGGTGGTGATGCAGCGGGTGGGATCGAATCCCGCCCCAACTTCACGGAGGTGGGGTTCCACAAGGCCGAGACTCCAGGGCGTCATTTTCCACATTGGGGGGAGGCACTCGACGCAGAGCACTGGGTATGTCACACCGTTCCGCCTCACGCCGACAAGTGCTGTACGGGATACGCCCAGGACGGTGTTGAAGATCGGTTCCACCATGTCTGTGAAGAGCGTGCCGTGTGGGGTCACGACGCGGTGCGACTTTCGCCCACAGAACCAAAGCCGGCCGGTTTCGTCGATGTAGCCCACGTCGCCCATCCGATGCAGAATGTCGCCGGTCTTCAGATCAACTAATTTCGCCAGCTTCGTCGCTTCGGGACGGTTGAAGTATTGCTTCGTCACGACCGGACCGCGAACCACGAACTCGCCGATTTCCCCCGCTGGCAATTGCAGCGAGTCGGACCATTCCGGTATCGGCTCATCACAGATCGGAATCACATAAACTTCCATTCCGGCAACCGGACGGCCCACGCAGACGCCCTTGCCTTGTTCGGTCAGTTTGCGAGTCTCGCCTAGTATCTCGCGGCTGCCGATATTTGCAACCGGCAACGCTTCGGTTGCACCGTATGGCGTGAACACCTGAGCCGTGTCGGGAAGCAACTTCACGAAGCGTTCAAGCGACGCAGCCGACGCAGGAGCCCCCGCCGAGATGACACGCCGCAGCGTTGTGAGCGTCGAGGCGTGAGCCCGACGGTTTGGCTCTTCTACCATCGGGCTGTTTGAGGGTTCCACCGTCGGGCTCACGCCTCGACGCTCACAAGCGAAATCGCCCAAGCGCCGAACCACCGCGGGCGAGCCGAACATATTCGTGACACTGAACTGCTTGATCTGTGCGACCGCCTTTCGTGGGTCGAGCTGTGCGGGCCGCGTCGGGTTCATGTCGGGAATCACGCAGGTCATGCCGAGCGCTGGCCCGAACAGCGCGAACAGCGGGAACGTGCAGAGGTCAATCTCGCCGGGTTCGATGGCGTAGGTCGCCTTTAGCGAATCGACCTGTGCCGCGAAGATGCCGTGCGTGTACTCGGCTCCCTTCGCGATGCCCGTGCTTCCGCTCGTGAATAGCACCGCAGCCGGTTCGTCTGGGGCCACGTCTGGGATCGGATACGCGGCGCGTGACTTGCCGATGGCCCGCAACTTCGACAGTGAATGCTTGGTAAAGAATCGCCACCGACCCGCGTTCACGGTTGTGCGAATCGTCTTCTTACCCCAGCCCAGCACGCGACGTGCGGCGTTGGCTTTCGCGATGCCGATGAACGCTTCAGGCTCCGCGTCTGCAAGGCACTTGCCAAGGTTGCGGATGCCCATGCCGGGGTCGATCAGCACTGGCACCGCAGCGATCTTGAACAGCGCGAATGTGAGTGCGAAGAAGTTCGGGGACGGCGGCACCATCAGTGCTGTGCGAGTACCGCGAACGATGCCAGCAGCAACGAGACCGTGAGCGATGGCGTCGGCGTCGGCGTTCAGTTCCGCGAACGTGACGGCGATGTGTTCGGAAGTGCCTTCGGGCTTCACGCCGCGACGCGGGAAGTGAATGGCCACTTGCGTCGGGTGGTCGGCAGCCATCCGCGCCAGGTGCGTTGCAACATTGAGAGGGGAAGGGTTCACGGGGTGATTGGGTGCTTCGCCAGGAACTCCCGGATCATTGGAATCGCTTCTTCCCCGGCGTCTTCGAGCAAGTAGTGCCCGCAGTCGGGCCAGGTGTGCGTTTCGGCGTGCGGGAAGTATCGCTGCCAATCCGCAAGGAAGTGGCGATCGAACACGAAGTCTCGCATTCCCCACAGCAGCAGCGTCGGCACGTTTGCAAACTTCGACAGTGACAATGCGGTGTCACTCACGATATCCCAACCCGGGTCGCGTTCGCTCAGCGGGATAGTTTGCACGAACTTGAGCACTGCGACACGATGCTCTGGGCTGTCGTATGGCTTCAGGTACATTTCTCGCACGTCGGCGGGCAATTTCTTCCGTGTGACGCACCACTTCGCTGCGACCCGGCAGAATGCGTTCTTCTTCAGGATGAGCCACGCACCGAGCCGTGTGTTACGACCGAGCCACAGCGACCACGGAAACGGCTTCGACTTCGGCAGCGGAAACGCCCCCGTGTTCGTCGCCACGATTCTCTTGATGCGCTCGGGATGCCGAGCGGCGTATGCCATGCCGATCATGCCGCCCCAATCCTGCACGACAAGCGTGATGTTCTCCCGTACGCCGAGATGATCGAGCAACGCTTCGAGGTCATCGACACGCGACTTCAGCGAGTAGTCGTAGCTCGTTGTGGGCGGTTTATCCGAGAGGCCGCAGCCGATGTGATCCGGCACGATGCAGCGGTGCTTGTCCCGCAGCGTCAGCACGAGATTGCGGAAGTAGAAACTCCACGTCGGGTTGCCGTGAACCATCACGACAGGATCACCGCTGCCTTCGTCGAGGTAGTGGAGCTTTCCGGCGCTTCGGTCGAGGAAATGGCCGACAAACGGGTAAAGCGCACTCACCATTCGATCCCGAGCATGAGGCAATTCAATCCGCTCCCGATCCCGAGGAAGCCGACGTTGTCGCCGGGCTTCAGGAACTCACGTTCCTCCGCGAGCGCCGCCGTCAACGGCAACGACACCGTGCCCATGTTCCCCAGGAACTCGAACGTGCTGAAGTTCTTTTCCGGGGCGATGCCGAACGCCTTCAACATCGCGTCTTGATGCCCGGCACCCACCTGATGACAGATCACTTTGTCGAGTTGGTCCTGCTGCCAGCCAATCTTGTTGATGAACTTCTTCCACGTTCGGAAGCCAAGATCGACGCCGTATTTCAGCACTTCGCCCGCGTGCGTTTCCATGAACGGAACCATGACGTGCCGAAGGCCAAGGTCGAAGCCTCGCTGAACAAGCGATTTCGCCTGCTGCCCGGCTGGCAGATGCCCCAATACCTTCTCAGCAGTCTGCACCGCCGCGGGCAGTAGCGACTTGATTCCCCACCGGCACAGCGAATGATGCTGCGGAGCGTTTTGCGTCACGCCGCCAAGCAACTTGCGACGCTTCTCGCGAGAGAGTTCTTCGCCCACGACCAGCACGGCCACGGCACCCGAGCCACCTGTCAGCGTCGCAATCGACTCGCGAAAGAACTCGACCGACTTCGAGCGAATCATCTGATCGATGACGTTCTCGTTGATCTCGCGAGCTGTCTCGGCCGACACCACCAACCCGGCGCGAGCCTGCCCCAACTCGATGCGGTTGGCGACATCGACGATGCCATTCAACACGCCCAGGCACGCGTTGCTCAGGTCGTAGATCGTGGCGTCGGAATTGATCCGCAGTTCGTGAGCGACGGCGCACGCTGTCGCTGGCTCAAAGTTGTCACGCCCCACGCCCGCGTAGATCAGCACGTCGATGTCCGAAGCAGAGATATCAGCGTTCGCCAGTGCTTTCTTGGCGGCAGCGGCGGCGCCACGCGACAGCGGATATCCTGGCTCCCACCAGCGCCGCTCGCTGATGCCCGTGAGCAATTCGAGTTGCCCCGGACTCATGTTGAGCGCCTGGTATACCGGCGCGATCCGCGATTCCAGTTCGGAAGTCGATACGACCACCGGTGCGAGTTCGTACCCGATGGCTTCGAGATGAACTTGGTTGTATCTCATGCGGAATACTTTGGGGTCGGTTGTCTTGTGTAGCGGGCCTCTGTGAGGCCGGTTTGTTGGGCGAGTCTACAGAAAACATACCTGTTCGGTTAAGGCTTCAACCATTCGCAGGAGGGAGAGATTCGGGTTAGCGGTACTACTCTAGCGTAAAGTCCGTCATCTGGTAGATGATACGCCCATCCACGATCAGAAATCCGTTCGCGGTGAGTCGCTGATTATCGTCATCGGCGGCGGTCACTTCAAGTATCACCGTCACTTCTTTGTCGGTCGGCAGAACTTGCCCGCGATAAACCCACGAGTGCGGCTTGTTGATCGCGACCGTCTGGTATCCCTCGGCTGGCACCGTGCGCCATCGCTTCCACGCGGCATACTTCAGCAGTTGCAGGAACGATTCTACTCCGAGCGACCCCGGCCACACGGGGTCTTGGTAGAAGTGCGCCTTGAAGAACCAGAACGTCGGATCGACCGCGACTCCACCGATCACGAGGCCCAACCCCGCCGGGCCACCGCCAGGCAGATAAGCGTCGATGCGATCAACCATCCGAAGCATCGGAGCCGGGAACGGCACTCGATCCGGCAACTTCTCTTTCTCGGCTCGTGTTTGTTCAGCGTCGCTCGGCCACGGGATCTTCGCATCCTTCAGACCAACCTGATTCGAGAGCGCCTTCTTCGTGAAGAAACCGAAGTACGTTGTGCCTTCGTACACGACGCCGACGCTGTCGCGAACCTTCATGTCGTAATGCTGAATCACCATGCCCGCGGAACGTGACACCGATGTCATCTTCACGTTGACCGTGAGCAGTCCCGTTTTGGGCGTCACAGTGCGAAGTTGGTTCGCCTTGCCGCCGAGGTTGCGGAACGACAGGTCTTCGGGGCTGGTGAGTGCCGAGCCGCAATACGCCGCGAGCCAACCGCACGGCTGAAGGGCTATCTCCAACAGGACAGCGAACGGCATTCGCTCGCCACGGTTCTCGCTGAAATACCAGGCATCGGGCGGCACTTCGTATTGCGTCTCGCACGCCGCGCC
This sequence comes from Planctomycetota bacterium, assembly GCA_021413735.1. GTDB lineage: Bacteria > Planctomycetota > Planctomycetia > Gemmatales > Gemmataceae > Gemmata. The sequence continues at coordinate 55,950 of JAIOPV010000254.1, read as the reverse complement.
AGCCTTCATGACGAACGGCTCGCCGGTGACATCCGTGACGCAGTCGAGGAACTGGAATGGCGGGCCGGGCAGTCTCGCGATGATCGAATCGGTATCGAAGATCGCGTAAGGTTCGCCGAACGCTTCGGATGGCTTGCCGTTCGAGTACGCGAGGATCTTCGACTTGTCGTAGAGCACTTTCGGGCGAGCGGTGCCAGTCATGGCACCGGTGGCGTGAGTGGCATCGCTCGCCCAACACCGTTCCAGTTTCTCGCGTGATAGCCCCGACATGCGGAGCGTCATGTTCGTGATTTCAACGATCGGCTTGCCGTCGGCGTACATCAAGGCATCGGCGACGCAAAACGGTTCGGGTCCGTAGCCGACTTCCTTCAGCGTCACTTCGTAGGTCACGGTCTTCGTGCTGGCGATGACCTGCCCGCGACATTTCAAGCGACTGTCGATGTCGGGCAGTGGCTCGCACACAACCTCGGCCGCTTCGCCAACCCAACCCATTCGCATCAGGTAGATTCGCAGCGTGTGCAGGCAGCACTCGTACATGAGCGTGCCCGGCATCACCATGTCATCGACGAAGTGACACGTCAGGAACCAATCGTCGGGGTGAATGTCGAACTCGGCTCGCACGAAGCCCATGCCGAAACGCCCGCCGGTGGGGTCGATCTTCGGAACGCGATCCACGAGTCTGAGCATGCCGCCCGGAATCGTCGCGGGCTTGTTCAACGGCAACGCGGCAAACTCGGGACCGAACGCCGTGGCGAGATCACCCGCACGGAGAGCGGTCACCTGTTCGGGCGTCAGCGAGCATTCCCGCTGCAGCACAAGTTCACGCCAATCGCCTGGTCGCTGACCGGGCATCTGTCGCTTGTCGAGCGTCGTCTGAACGATGCCCTTTCCTGCTGCCAGCGCTGCTGCGGTGAAGAAGCCTGCCACGCCTTTTCGCATCTTGATGAATGGCTCGCCGTTGACAGTGCCATCGAACCAGAAGCGGAAGATCCACGAGTCGCCTTGCTTCACAAACTCGTCAATGTGGATGTCGTAGACAACCTTTTCGCCAAGCACCGGCAGCCCACGCTGAAAGCTCACGACCGCATCGAGCAGGCGATAAACCGCCAGCCCGCGAGTCTGGAAGTCGATGCCGAGATAGCCCGACAAGAACAGGTCGGCTTGCCCTGCTTCAACGGAAATGGCTGTCGGAATGCGACCGTTTTCGAGATACCACCGATCCGGACGCACGGCGTGTTCTGTGACGACGCGGCCGTGTGTCATCGACAGCGGTTCGCCCTCGATGAGCGTGATACAATCGACGAGTTGCAGCGGCCCATCTGGAAGGCGAACACGAGTCGGGAAGCTATCGACTTCCGCGAACTTCGCCCCGAGGGCATCGGCAACTTTCCCCGCGGCGAAAGCACAACACTGCTCGTATGTGAGCGAACGCGGAACGTCTTGGCGAGCGGGGGTGGGAAGCAGGGGGAGCTCCCTGTTGTCATCGGGAGGAAACAGGGGACTCACGTCCCCCGCTCGCCCGGAACCAGCCAACGCTTCGATGAGCTGCCCCTGGAATCGCATGATGCCAGCAGCAGTTTCGGTGAAACTCTGATTCACGCGGAGGAACGCTTCTTGCGCCTGCATGGCGAGAATTTGCACGTTTATGGCCGTGTCCGCAGGGGTCAGCATCGAGGGCTGCTCAACCGATGACACCGCGTTGTCACTCGCGGGCACGGGTGCGACAGGTACGGCGGGTGCGGGTGGTCGTGGTGGAACTGGAACCGCGATGGGGCCAGGAACGGCCCTCGGCCGCGGCGTTGCCACCAACGTCGGATCGAAAATGGGAACCGGTGCGGGGGTCGGAACGAACACTGGAACGGGCGTCGGCGTCAGCACGGGCGCCGGGGTCGTTTCGATTGAAGTGGGAACCGGAGCGAAGGCTGCTTTCGTTGTGCCGCCGACCGGAATCACCATCTCGTTGCGCGAAGAATGCGGCTTCTCGTGGTGCCCAGCGCAACGCGATTCATGCCCGTACAACGCGGCGAAATTCACGGGCCACCGCTCAACCGCGAGATGCGCGACGAGCCGAAGAATCTGCGAAAGTGCGTCCTGCTTCGCGACGTGAGCGGCACGAGCCACGTGCTGTCGATCGCCCAGAATCGCGTCGATGATGCGAACACACGAGCCCCCAGGCCCAACTTCCACGAACGCACGAACGCCATCGCGGTAAGCCACTTCGATGAGGCCCGGCATGTCTATTGTCGTCATCAACCCCGCGGTGATGGACTCGGCACACATCTTATCGCTGGGCTTGTAATTCTTGCCCCACGCACCACTGTAGATGAGGACGCCCTGCGGAGCCATGACCGGCAGCGTGTGCAGTTCGCGGTAAGGCATCTCGACTTCGCGACCAACCTCGCAATGGGCAATCGTCACGCCCGTTAGCGCAGTCACCGACCTGTTGAGAACGACGGCGAGTTTCTCCACATCCGCACGCAGGCCGCCAATGACGCACTCGTTTGGCGTGTTCACGATCAGCAAGTACGCACGAAGCCCGGGCCGCAGCACCGCGAGAACATCGTCAGCGGAAACCGCAACCAACCCAATAACCCAATCGACATCCTCGGAAGCGGGGATTCGCCAGTGATTTCGGGCGGCGTCGTATGGTGGTGCGAGGTCCGAGGTGAACAGCGTCGATTTCTGCATCCGCTGGAACATGCGGTCGCGCGTTCGCCAGGCCCGGATGCCGAACAAACCCGCCGATTCGCCGAGACTCAACCCGATCATCGCGTCGCAGCGAATGCCGAGTGACACCAGGATGTCACTGACCAACGCCCCGACCGTCACCTGCCCGAACATCATCTCGCGTGCGGGTGCATCGTCGGCTCGGCCCGTCCAGAAGTGTTCCGGTGAGAACTGACTTCGCAGGAGTTCGTTCTCGGTCTGCTGCTTGCGAATGATGTCGGGCCAATGTGCGGAGAGGTCGCGACCCATGCCATCGAATTGGTTGCCGGAGCCTGGGAACACGAACGCGATCTTCCCCTTCGGCCCGAGTGGGTGCGGCGAGTAGAACACGCGGTCGCGGAGACTCGGCCTCGCGGTCGGCGGGAACGGATCGCTCGGATTCGTGCGGAGTGCCTCGGCCGCGAACGCGATTTGCTCGGCGAGTTCCTCCATCGACCGCGAGACGAACGACACGGCGAGCTTATTCAGCCGAACCGGCGGCACTGCGTGGAACCACGCCCGAGCGAGCGCTTCGATGGGCCGTGAGCGCTCGCCGGTCGCGAACGCCTTGAGCCGATCGAGGCCCGCGATCAGGTCGGTTGGCGAGGCACCTTCCACGAGGAACACCGCCTCGGGTCGTGACCCCAACGGCTGCGTGAACTCCGGTTTCCCGATGATATCGGCGGTCTTCCTCCGGCGTTCTTCGAGCAGAATCGCGAAGTGCGAACCATCGGCGCCGCTGGCCGTCACCACGGCGCGACGCGGCTTGTCGTCGCGGTCACGCAGCCAGTATCGGGGCGGATCGGTGAGTAATTCATTCCACAGTGCAACGCACGCCTTGGCGAGCGACGCACCCGCAGACGCAGCTCCAGCAGCACCCACATCGCTCGCCGCGTCGAACTCGGCGGCTGTCTCGAACGGATCGGCCGCATCGCGTTCGGCTCTCTTGCGAGCAAGCGCCGCATCGGTCGCGACGCCAACTCCGCGAACGATCGCGTAAATTCGATCGCCGTCTCGCTCGGCGTCTTCGAGTCGCTTCAGGATGAACGCAGCAGCCCCTTCACCGGGCGTCTTCACCTTGCCGGGCAGCACCGTTCGCGGATCGCACGCCAGATCGACTCCGCCCACGATGACGCGATCCAACTCTCCCGTCTGAAGGGCACGCACGCCAAGCTCGAACGCTCGCGCCGCCGATGCTTCTTCACTGCAAACGGTGTGGCTTGGTCCGCCGATATGGAACGTCCGTGCGATCCGGCTCGCGGCAACGCTACCGAGCGCACCCATTGTGCGGTTCGCGGACAACGGCGGCGAAGCGTTGTCGCCAGACGCTTTCTCGTTGGCCCGCACGGCCCATCGGAGGTGATAGTTCGTCGTGTTCGGATCGAGGCCGAGGCCCACGAAGACGCCTGTTGTGCTTGCGTCGCTTTCACCGGGTTTGTCGCCCGCTTTGTAATCGTCGAGCGCCGCCGTCGCGACCTTCAGTATCAACAACTGCTGCGGAAGCGTCTCCTCCAGTTCCTTCGGCGGAATCCTGAAGCGGTCGGTCGGCAGACGTAATTCCTCGATGCCGAACGCGGGCGGTGACGGCACGTTCGCCAGGTCCCAACCGTTCGACTTGGGCAACGCCTCGCCGGGGTCGCCCGACAGTGTCCGCTCTTGAAACGCTCGCAGACTGTCCGACGAACCGAAGTGTGCCGCGAGCCCGACGATTGCGACCGGCACCCCAGCGACCGCCGGAACATCCTCATCCGACGGTGCCTTCCACTTCACCTGATGAGTCATCACCAGCTTCGGCGCTCCGGTGGTCGTGCGGTTCGCCTTGCGACTCGGAATACGCGTCCATTCCTCAAGCAGCAAGTGAGCGTTCACGCCACCGAAACCGAAGCCGCTGACCGCAGCCCGACGCGGTTCGTGAGCCACGCGGCGGTTCCACTTCTCGGGCTTCGTCAGAATTTGGAACGGCCCGTTGGCGTATCGCAACCCCTCGGCTGGCGTGGCGAAGTTCGCTTGCGGCGGGAACATCTCGGCACGAATCGCGAGTAGAACCTTCGTGAGCGCCGCTGCCCCCGCACCCGTGAGAAGGTGCCCGACGGTGGACTTCACCGACCCGATGGGGCACTTGCCCGGCACCCATCCGGACTCGCCCCACAGTTCGCGCAAGCTCTCGAATTCGATGGCGTCGCCGACGGGCGTTCCGGTCGCGTGGCACTCGATCATATCGACGTCGGTCGGTTCCCACTCGGCGAGTTCGTAAGCTCGCCGCATTGCTCGTAGTTGCCCTTCCTTCGCTGGGGCGAGCAGGTTGCCGTGCATGTCGTTCGACAGACCCACGCTCGCGATGACACCGAGAACGCGGTCGCCGTGTCGCATGGCGTCGGTGAGTCGCTTCAGCACGAAGATGCCCGCACCTTCGCCGACCATCAAGCCATCGGCTCCCGTGTCGAACGGCCCGCAACGCCCAGATACGGAGAGCGCGCGAAGTTGTGCGAATCCCATCTGGGTGTACTGGCAGTCGGGGCGTGAACATCCGCCGGCGAGCATGGCGTCGGCACGACCAGCGATGAGCTCATCCGCGGCGAGTTTGATCGCGTACAGCGACGAGGCACACGCGGCGTCGAGGGTGTAGCTCCCGAGGCCGAGGCGAAGCCCGCGTGCCAGCAATCCGGCAGGCAAGCCAGCGACGTAGCGGTTCAGTGGATGCGTGCCCACGCCCGCAGGAAGCCCGACCTTCTGACCCAGGATTTCCCGGCAGAGATCGGAAGAACCGTCGGTTGGCAGGCAGATGTTACCGAGGACGACGCCGACGCGGGAGCGGTCGATTTTGTCGGTGCGTGCTTCGCGCCACGCACGGTTGCCGGTGTCGAGAACGAGATGGAACAGTGGGTCGAGTTGGGCGACGAGTGCGAGGTCGAGGTCGAGGTCGGTCAGGTCGGGGAGGAACTGATCGAGGTAGTAGCCGCGGGTGGAGTAGACGGTGTCAGGATTGGCGATGCGTGGATCGGTGCAGCGATCGGGTGGAAGAATCCAGCGCTCGACGGGCACTTCGCGAGCGCAGTCCTTGGCAGCAGCGACGTTCTCCCAAAAGCGACCGAGATCGGCTCCGCAACCTGGGAACCGACCCGCAACGGAAACGATGGCAATACGATCGGTCGTCATTCGGGATTCGTGTTAAACGTTTTGTATTAGCCCTGGAAGGGCGACGGATGGTAGCCAGGGGTGAAGCGAAGCGAAACCCCTGGTCCGGAGGCGATGCGAGACAACCCGACGCCGTGCGTTTTCGGGGCGTTCCGGGTAAGTGTTTACGGTGTTTGGTTCACGTTTCCAGGGGTTTCGCTTCGCTTCACCCCTGGCTACCATCCGTCGCCCTTCCAGGGCTCAAAACCAAGGCCGGACATCACCGTGCCAGTTGGTTCTTCCGGAACGCTTCGTTCAGCGACTTCTCCATCACGCACTCGTAATCCTGCATCTGCGCGATCACACGGCCTTCCGCGTCGAGATAGTCGATGTCCGCACGGGCGAACGTGCCGTCATCGCGTCGCACACGAATCACCACCGTCGTCGGCCCCGGCGGGAACGCCTTGCGGAACTGACGATACCGGCCCGCGAAGCACGGCAACGAACCGCTCTCGTGCTGCTTCTGCGTCCAGAGAATCATCATCTGGAAGCTCGCATCCAGCACCAACGGTTCCGCAATCCACGACGACCGCAACGGCGACAAGAACCAGTCAGCCGGCGACGGTGCGGCTAACGCCGTTCCGATGAACGCCGACTCCGAACTTCCTTCGATCTTCTCGATGCCACGCAGTGCAGTCCCGTGGAACAGGAAGTCACGATATGCCTGGGCGACGGGATATGATACAGGCTTCACAGTCGGTGGCTTGTCGGCGGGCGGCGGTGACGGCAACGACGACATCAGCACAATCTCGGCTCGCGAATGAATCGCCTCACGGCCATCCTTCCGCTTGCTCCGCAGTTGAACAGGCACAACCAGCGACTTATCCTGCTTCACGCCCTTGCCCGCGAACGCACGCAGTTGCACCGGTCCCGATGAGTCGATCTGCACGCCGCTGGTCACACGCAGATCATTGAACCCGTGGAACGTCATGCCGGGGTTGCCGTGCAGTGCCGCGTGTGCGAGCCACTCCAGATGCAGAGACATCGGCAACACGGCTTTGCCATCGAGTACGTGCGACCTCAAGATCGGATGCGTAACCGGGTCCACCGTGCGCTCGAAAGTCGCCACCATCTCGGTTGACGACCCGGAAGCCGGCACGGTCGGAAGCGGTGGCCCGAGCGATGGCGTGACCGTGGCAATGGACGGACCGGAACCGGAGCCAGCGGCGTTCGTGTTCCCCAGCGAGATGACCCCTGAACTGCCCGGCCGTTGTTTGCCCAGCGCAACCACCTCGACGGATTTCCCAGCACTGAGTTCTTGCACCAGGAACACCGCACCCTCAAGCAACGGAATAAGCCCCACGCCCTCAGCTTCGAAGACTTTCCGCAAACCGGGGGTCACCATGCCGCCTTCCCACGGTCCCCAGTTGATCGCAACAACCCGACACCCTGGCCGGCGGCGCGATTCAACCTGAGCCATCTTGTTCAGCACTTCGTTGGCGCACGCATACGCAGCCTGTCCCGTGCGACCGAGGCGAGCAGTCGTGGAACTGAAAAGCACCAACGCCTTGAGTTCGTCGCCCGTGAGATGGTCGAGCATGTTCCGCAAGCCGTCCACCTTCGTTGCGTACACTCGCTCGAACTGTTCTCTCGTCAGGTCTTCGATGCGTTTATCGGCCAGCACGCCGGCCCCGTGAACGACGGCCGTGATCGGGCCAATCGTCGCACGCACCAAATGGAAGAGATCGGAAACGGCCTTCACATCCGTGATGTCCACTGGCAGATACGCAGACCTCGCCCCGGTCTGTGCGAGCCGGTCGAGCGTTTGCCGAATCTCACGCTGACCCATGTAACGCGAGTATTGCTCGCCAACCTGCTTCGGGCCGCCATCGGCGCCGAGATGTGAAGAGATCGCTTTCTTCATCTCAGCTTCGTCGGTGAGATTCGCAATCCACGGAGGCTCGACTGCCGGCGATGCCGTCCGCCCGACGAGAACAACCGTCGCTCCGTAAGTTTCGGCCAGCGAAACGGCAACCTCAGCGGTCACGCCGCGTGCTCCGCCCGTGATGAGGATGACATCTTTTCGGCCGAGCTTGATGAGCTGCGTTCCAGGTCGCCGGCCTGTGTGCGCGAGTTCCAAACTGCATCGGTGCGAAGACGAAATGCCAACTTCACCCGGCCCAATGGTCAGCGTTTCGTCGACGATCGCGTTGGCGGCCTGTTCGATCGAAAGTTCCGGCGACAGGTCGAGCGCTTTGCACAGCAACTCGGGCCACTCGTGCCTGGCGGTTTTCGCCAACCCTGCCAACCCGCCAGATGAGGGGTCGGCAGTTGCCGCGAGATCCCCAAGCCCGAATTCGCCATCGAGCCGAGCCACGGTCACGAACACAGCAGACCCCGAGCGAGCTGCTTGCCGAAGTCGCGGGCCGACCAGTTTTAGCCACTCGAACGCTTTTCGGTTCAACGCGAACTCAGGACCGGACGATTGAGGGGCGATCAGCAGTAACCCGGCGCTCGCCGCAGGCAACTCCACAGGTCCGGACCAATCGAACACCTTCGGAATGAGTCCCTGCTCGGTCAAGCGAGCAGCCACGGCAGCGGTCAGAGCATCGGATTCACCGACGACCCAGAACTCGCTGCGTGGAGGGAACGAAACGCGAGGGCGGGAACTGGTCAAATCCAGGTCAACGGGTTGCAGAATGCTGCGGTCAACCCGGTCGGTTCCGATCATGTTCACGGGTTGAGGTAGCGTCCGTGAAGCGGGGTGGCGGGTCGCGTCGGTGTGCTTCTTCCGTCCTGAACCTGTGTCGGATACCTGATCCGTTTCCGCAATGGTTGCTGATCCACCGGACCGCTGCGATTTGGCCGCTGGCGGAGCCTGCGCCATCGCGGGCATTTCCTTCGAGTCAACGAGGTGCGCGCTGCCGTTTTTGGGGCCGCCGATGAAGTTGGCGACATCGCGAAGCGTATGAAGCGTTCCGAGATGTTCGGGTTTCACCTGCGGCGAGTCCGGTAGCTTCTCCTGCAATGCGGAGAGGATTTCGACGCGCTTGATCGAATCCACGCCCAAATCGCCATCCAACGACAGCGACAAATCCAGGCTGTCCACGGGGTAGCCTGTCTTCTCAGACACGACTGCCAGCAACACCTGCGCGACATCCGGACCACTGGGAACGGGTGGGGTTGCCGGCGGAGCCATTCGCGATGTGGACGACGCCTTGATTGTTGCGGAACGCTTCGTCTTGTTAATCAGCAGCGTGCGAACCGAAGGATCGTCGTCGGCAGGGAAATCGCCGAGCGAAACCGAGTCCGACACGGTTTCCTTTGGCGTGAGGAAGTTGGCGACATCGCGGAGCGTGTGAAGCGTCCCGAGATGTTCGGGCTTCACCTGCGGCGAGTCCGGTAGCTTCTCCTGCAATGTCGAGAGAATCTCAACACGCTTGATCGAATCCACGCCCAAGTCGCCGTCCAGCGACAGCGACAAATCCAGACTCTCCACGGGATAACCCGTCTTCTCCGATACCACGGCCAGCAGCGTGGCGGCGATTTTGTCCTCGGCTGGCGCTGGTGATGGCGTTTTCGGTTTCGCGGCGACCGGTGCCTGGACGACCGGTGCCGGTGCTGCTGGCTTGACTTGGGGTGCGCCAATTCGCGCCGAAGGCGGAGGCGACACAGCGACCGGCGGCGGTGGCGCGACTCGTTGCGGCGGTGGCGGGCTTGCCGTGATGCGCTGGGGTGCAGGCATTGGCAGCGACACGCCAGTACCGAGACCCGAGAGAAGCAGCGTCTGTTGCTGTTCGATCAACGATTGAAGCGTTCGCTGAGCGGCTTCCTGCGAGTCGAGAAACTGCTTGTGAAGCGATGCGGTCTGCTCCTGCATTCTCTGGAGCGATGCGAGACTTTGCTGAGTCATCAGCAACGCCTGAGTGAGTGCGTTCGGTTCGGCGTCGTTCATACCTGTGACTCGGACTGTGTTCTGGCGAACCGGGCTGTTCGGGGTAATGGTGAATTCGGTGGCATTCCGCGTCGCAATTGATGCGGTCAGCCCGGAATCGGGCGGTGTCGGTGGGCGAGGTGTGCGAGGCGTGACGTAGTTTGCACCAGTGAGCGGCATCGTCATTCCGGGTTTACCGGTAGCCAATCGGATCGGTCGGCAGCGACTGCCGGCTTCCCATGCCGCCAGTTCGACGCGATGACCACGAGCCGCGAGCCGAGCGAGCACACGCCCCAAGTCTAACACACCGGGCTGTTTGCCCCCAGAGGCATCCAGCGCGAACGCTTCGACCCCCGTAATCCCGGCGTACTCGGTGATCGCTTCAACCAGCTTGGTGAGAACGGTGCCAGGCCCGACTTCGAGGAACGTCTTCACGCCGGCGGCGACCATCGCCTTGATTTCCTCGACGAACGCCACGGGGTTCGCGAGTTGGTTGGCCAGCAACGTCTGGGCAGAGTGGACGTCGGCGGGATACTCGGCGGCGGTCGTGTTCGCGAACACCGGCACGGCACCGCGACCGAATTCGACACCATCGAGGGCAGCACGGAATGGAATCGCAGCATCGGCCACGAACGGACTGTGAAACGCTGCCGCGACGGGGAGCCGCAACGACTTCAATTTCGCATTGCCGAGTGCTTGCTGGGCACGTTCGATTTCCGCCGTCGCACCGGAAAGCACCGACTGTTTCGGCCCGTTGCGGTTCGCGATTATCAGGTCGAGTTTGTGCTCTCGGATAACCGCTTCGATATCGCCGATCGAAGCCAGCACCGCGAGCATGGCTCCAGCATCACCGCTTCGGCGTTCGCCCATGAGGCGACCACGCAAACGCGACAGACTGAACAGATCGGCTGGCGAGAATCGTCCCGCAGCGGCGAGGGCGACGAGTTCGCCGTAGCTGTGCCCCGCGAATGCGCCGGCCAGCACGCCGAAACGATCCGAGAGAACCTGCCACGCACCGAAGCTCACGGCGCCGAGAGCGGGTTGAGCGTTCGCCGTGTCTCGCAGGTCGAGATCCTGGCGCTTCTTGGCGTCGGGATCGAAACTCGTCGGTGGGTAGATGCGGTCGGAAAGTCGGTGGTTGTCGGTTTCGTCCTGCGATTGTGCGGTGACAGCACGGTTCGCTTCTGCAAGGCTTTCCAGCACCTCGGGAAACAGGCACGCGAGATCACGCAGCATTCCGACGGACTGCGATCCCTGCCCTGGGAACAGCACGCCGAGCAAGCCCTCGCCAGGGCCACGCCCGTAGAAAACGCCGTCGGGGGTGTGCCAGCCCGTGGACTCGGTTTCGGCGATGAGTCGGGTCTTCGCGCTGTTCAAGAGCTTCGGCAGATCGGTGAGCGTGCGGTGCGCCGCGAACGTGAGCCTGCACGGCGACAGCACATCAAACGACGACCGCGACCGTTCCGCGAAGCGAGCAAAGGAGGCCCAGTTAGTCGCCGCTCCAACTCCCTCCAGCGGCGTCGGTGAGGGGTGGATCTTCGCTCCGAGTTTCTCCAGTTCGGCGACGAGTTGCTGCGGCGTGTCTGCACCAATCGCGACGATTTCGACGGAGCCATCCCAGTCGAGGTCGGTCTTCGCGGCACCGTACTCCTCAAGCACCGCGTGGAAGTTGCTGCCGCCGAAGCCGAACGCCGACACCGCGGCTCGTCGTGGGTGTTCCTTGCGCGGCAACCACGGCCGCATTGTGAGGTTCACATAGAAGGGCGAATCGGCGGATGCGAGCGGTTCGACCGGTTGCGTCACCTTGATCGTCGGCGGCAACACCTTGAAGTGCAGCGCGAGGGCAACCTTGATGAGCGACGCGGCACCGGCAGCAGCTTTCGTGTGCCCGATCTGTGACTTCACGGAACCGATCGCAGCCCACGGCCGACCCGTGCCGCTTCGCTTTCCGTTGTTTACCGAACCGTAAATCTCGGTCAGCGCCGTGACCTCGGTGGCGTCGCCGACCTTGGTGCCGGTGCCGTGCGCCTCGACCAGTTCGATGGTGTCAGGCGTGATGCCCGCTTCGGCGTAAGCGTTCTTCAAGCAACGCCGCTGGCCTTCGGCGCTCGGGGCATAGATCGCGTTGCCTTTGCCGTCGCTGCTTGAACCGATGCCGCGAATCACAGCGTAGATGGTATCGCCGGCGGCTTCGGCATCGGAGAGTCGCTTCAGCACGACCATCCCCAGCCCTTCGCCGAGGATGGTGCCGTCGCCGTTGGCATCGAATGGCTTCGCGTTGCCCGTCGCGGAAAGCGCCGGCGTCTTGCTGAAGCACATGTACATGAAGATGTCGTTGAACGTGTCACACCCACCGGTGACGACAACATCGGCCCGACCGGTTTGCAGTTCCATTGCCGCGAGGTGAACGGCGCTGAGCGAACTGGCACACGCGGCATCGACGACGCAGTTCGTGCCGCCGAGGTCGAGGCGGTTCGCGATTCGACCAGCGACGACGTTGCCGAGCAGACCAGGGAAGCTGTTCTCTTGCCAGGGGACGTAGGATTCGGCGATGCGAGCCGAGGCGTCTTCGATGCGATCGGCCGGAATGCCGGCGTCACGCATTGCCTGCTTCCACTTGGGATGGCCGAGCCGTGCCCCGAGCGGAATGACGAGTTCGAGCGTGCCCGTGACGCCAAGGATGACGGAGACTCGCGAACGGTCCACAACCGAGTTCGCAGGACTGTTGGCAGACGCCAGGAACCCCGATCCGTCGTCTGCTCTTCTCCGCCTGTCTTCAGCTTTCGGCGGGCCGCGGTCTTCTTTTCTGCGGTCGGCGAAACGGATGCCGGCGTCGGTGAGCGCTTGCTTGGCCGCGACCAACCCGAGCAGTTGCGTTGTGTCGGTGGCTTCGATGTCGCGGGGGGCGATGCCGAATTCGAGCGGGTTGAAGTCCACGACATCGAGGAACCCGCCGCGACGAGCGTAGGTCATGTCGGGGGCTTTGGGGTCGGCGTCGAAGTAGTCGGCGGGGTTCCAGTGCGTTGCCGGCACTTCGTCGATGCAGTCGACGCCTTGCTTCACGTTCGCCCAATAGAACCCTGGACCGGCAGCTTTCGGGAACAGGCACCCGATGCCGACGATTGCCAACGGCTCATTTCGATTTGCAGCAGCAGTCAACGCTTTGCTCCGACGTTGCGATCCGAGGCATTGCCTCGGGAATGTTTTGATGTTTTGTGAGCCACGGGGTTTATCCCCGTGGTCTTTGGTCGTGTCTCGAAGACCACGGGGATAAACCCCGTGGCTCGCGTCCTGTTTTCGTTACGACATCGTTGCCCACGGTAACGCCGCGGGTTCCATCGGCCCCATCGGGAAGTATTCATCCGGCAGGTGAACGCCACACTGTCGCAGCGATTGCCGACGCAACACGATGCACGCTCCGAACAGCAGATTCTTCGCGACAGCAACCACCGTGCGGTTCGCCGACGCCTCCAGCGACGAGCCTTTCACCCACTCGTTGAACGCTCCCATCGCAGGCCCGCACCATACTTGATAATCGAGCTGCCGACCGCTTTCACCGGCGTTCGCCCACCGACTCGAAAGCCCCAGATACCAGCGGAACACAAGGGCCATGCGATGCTTCGGATCCGACTCGGCTTTCGGCAACTGCGTTGGATCACGGCGCTGGAAGAACGCTCGTGTCTGCTCCCAGATGTCGTTGAAGGTCGTCTTCAACAGCGTCTTCTCAACCTGGACCCGCTCGGCCTCCGGGATCGCTTCCCAACTTGGATATGCTCGATACAACTCGAACAGTTTCGTGGCTCGCATCGGGAACATGGTGCCGCGTTTCAGCACTTGCACCTTCACGCCCATCTCGAACATATCCGCGGCCGGTGCCATCGTGACATCGGCCTGACCCGCCTCCGCAAGCATCTTACGCACGGCATCCGAACTGCCGGACTCCACGCACGCCTGATTGACGCTTCCCGTGACGACATACGCCGCACCCATCGCGAACGCGGCAGCCACGGATGACGGTGTTGCGATGCCGCCGGCCAACCCCACACGCGGCGGCTTCGCATACTGGAACTGCCGTTGAAGCCGGTCTCGCAGGGCGATGATCGTCGGAAGCAGCGTGATCGCGGGTCGGTTGTCGGTGTGGCCGCCGCTGTCGGCTTCGGCAGTGATGTCGTCGGCCATCGGGAAGCGTGCCGCGAACGTCGCTTCTTGCTGCGTGATGTGCCCCGCAGCGACCAACTCTCGCAGCATTTTCTCGGGCGGCGGCGACAGGAACTTCGTTGCGACTTCCACCCGTGAAATCTTGGCGATGACGCGGTTCGCTGGGCCAGTTTCCTTGAAGCCAACCGCACGGTATCGCACGATTGCCGGCGTCAGATCGAGATACGCCGACGCCTCGACGAGCCGCACGCCCTTCGCGAGCAGTAGCTCAGCCGTCGCCATCTCATGGGCTGGCTCGTTCGGGCTGTGAATCAGGTTCACCGCGAACGGCGATGTGCCAAGGTGCGACTTCAACCGATCGACCGCTTGCCCGATTCGCTCCAACGACAAGCCGGCGGCACCAAAACTGCCAAGCATTCCCGCGAGGCTCATGGCTTCGGCAATCTCGGCTGATCCGATGCCGTTGGCCATCGCGCCGGTCATGTACGGGTAACGCAGACCGTGATCTTTCAGAAACGCCGGGTCGCCGAGTTGGTTGGGACCAAGTGGTTGAAGGTGCGCGACGATCGGGAATGCCCAGGCGTGCGGCGGTGTGAAGGCGAGGAAACCGCCGTGCGCGAGGGCGTAGCCGCGATCTGTGCGAACAACGACAACCGGTTGCCGGAGTTCGCCAAGGGCAGCGCGAAACTCGGCCGGAGTATCTGGTAGCGGCCCGTGTCCGGCAGGGGTCCAGTACCCGAACGGGGCGGCAGATGAGGCGGTATTCCCGACCGGGTGGGTCATCGGTAGTTGTGCTGCTTTGGGGCGTATCGGTACAAGTTATGGGGTATCGAAATATGCTGAAATGGCAACGAACCCAGGAAGCGGGGAAGACGGGAAAGACAGAATTGGGCAGGGGTACGGGCACGGACAAAACCGAAGGCGGGAAACGGGAGCAACGCACGAACTCAGCAGTCGAACGAGGCGACCTTTTCCTAACGTTTGTTGGGAGTCAAGCGTGCTGTGTGTTGCGATTTGATTCCGGCCCACTTCCCCACCCCACCTCCGGAACCAATCATTTCAGAGCCGGAACCAATCGTTTCAGTCCCGGAATCATCCCATTCGTCCGGAAGAAACCACATCAGAATGTGGCTAAAGCTAGTTCTTGGATGCGGTTGCATCCATTTCTGCTGACGCGAGAATCAAATCCACGTCCGGAACCATCTCGATCGTCCGGAAGAAACCATATCAGAACGACGCTACCCCCTGCAATTCAACACAGACAACCACCATCCACACGCGGAATCAAATCAAAACTTCCAGGCAGCACCCTCGCGAACGCTCTGCCACAACTCGACCGCCGTCCTGCGAACTTGTTGGCTCAGAATCACCCCGACAGGCCACGCGAGATACGCAAACCCCACCCCGAACGCGACCAGCCGGAGGAAGTCGGCTTTGTCGAGTGCTTTGTGAACTACGAACGGTCGCCACAGCACCGAACACTCGGGCACGAACCACGTCATGAATTCGAGCGCGAAGTTGTTATCGCGGAACATCGCGTGGTCGTAATCGAGGTACACGATCCCGTTCGCTCCGACCCAGCACGATAACGCCACTGCCAGCAACACGAGAAGATTCGCAATGAGAGAATGCCGTTCGGGTCGTGCGGTCCAGCGCGCCAGCACCAACGATGCGGGAAGGCACGCGAACAGGAAGAAACGCGGGCCCCACACAGCTCCGCCGTACCACGCCCACCACCGAGCGTAGACCAACACCAACCCCACCACCACGGCGAGCCACACCCGATACACCAACCGCAACTCGGCTTCGCGATCAGGCTGCGTTTCGGAATCGACCTCCGGGAGCCGTGCGAAAAGCCCTGGCGTGAAGAACAGCAACCCCTTCCCGAACTAGAACAGCACCGCGAGCAAACCGAAGAACAGCGGATAGCTGAATCCGATCTGCCCCGAATACGGAAGTGCAGTCACGCTTCCCGCTTCGCCTTCGTATCCGCCGTTGAACAGATCGCCGCGTCGCACCCAGTTTTCCAGCAGAATGAGGGCAGCCGTGATCGCTGGGAGCAACAAATAACGCAGCTTCCGGCGCTGCACGGTCAGCACGAGAGCCGCGAACGCCAAACTCACAGAAGACGCCGGCACATTCGCAGTGCCCCACACCACCAGCACACAGCCAAGTCGCGACCACCAGCCGGGGCGCACTGCGATCAACGCTAAACCTAGACCGACGCAAACCGCGTGGAACACCTCCGCGAAGAACGACATCACGTGATACGGAAACATGCTGCCGAACAGCAGCAAGACGACGAATCGCTGTCGTTCACATTCGGAAAGCAGCGGGCGTAACACCGCCCACAACCCGGCCAGTCCCGCGAGGAAAATCACGCGGTTGAACACGAACACGGTGTCTGGGTTCCGGCCGATCGCTTCGCCGACGTACCAGAATGGGGTCGCCGCGATCGGGCCATAGAGCGAATACTTCTCTTTGGGGATGGTGACATCACGAAGGAGTTGGGTGAGCATGTCGAAGCGGATGCTCGCGTCGCTTCCGATCGAGAGAGGTGCGGCGACGATCACCCAAACGCCGATGGTGATGACGGCGAGACCGAGCGTTTGTTGAGATCGCGAAGGCTGCATGGCCCGGAATAATGTAGCAGCAAACCCCAACGCGTGACGGCCGATTCAAGTTGGGAAACGACCCGAGGTGATCCTGCCTGACGGTCGCGGGTCCCCCTCCGGTCTCAACCCGCGGACACCTGATACGACGTCCGAATTCAATCCCACAGTTCCATCTCGCCGAGCGGCATCGTCAGCTTGTTCAGTAACAGCTCCCACGTCGCACGGGAAACCCACCAGGTTGTCCCAAGCACAACTTCACTTCCCGATCCGCCCGCGTACTCGAACGGAGCTGGTTCCGTTTCGTAAAACTCGCGGACCACTGGGTTCGGCTCACGTCCTTCGACCAGCGGATTCACCGGCGGTTCCGCCAGAACAGAACCCGTGATCGTGAACATCGCAGCCAGCCCGAGCAGTCCCTTGCGCAGACACATGAGGGCATTCCTCCGTAGATTCGAGCCGTCAATGCGACAGCCGAGCGACGGGAATAGCAGCAGAGCGAAATAACGCAAGCGAAATCATGGTCGCTTTCTCGGCTCGGCTTGACACGAATTCTCAAGCCGGTATCAGTCCTCGCTCGCAGTCGTTGCAGCGTCGGTCGGGGGAACGAGTCGGCGCTGCTGGCGACGTGGGCAGTTCAGCAGATGGGGAACGTCTGCCGAACCGGCAATGTCTTTGGGTCGGAGGGGGACACATGGTAACCGTCAACACCGCAAGCAGACTCGCGAACCGAAGCCGAATGCTCTGGCTTCGAGGGCGATTCGTCGCGGCCGTGACGGGCCTGTGCCTGCTCCTCGGCGGCTTGTTTGCCTCGCCGCCGATGCCAATCGCGCCTCCGCTCACGCCAGATGTGCCCGCCGCTCCGCTACCGTTGCCGAGTGTGCTGCCCGCACCGCCAAAACCGCGACCGATCATTGAACGAAGTGGCGGTGTGTCGGTCTACCGCAATGCGCCAGTTGCTCAAGTCGTTCCAGTCGTTCCAACATCCGCGACGCAACCAATCACGCCGCCAGCACCAGTGCCACCGCTGCCGCTGCCGATTCCGTCGGTCCCGATTCCACCACAGCCGAAACCGCAGTTGTCGGTGCCATCCGCGAACGTGACGCAACCGAATCCGCTGCCGATGCCGACACCAACCGCGACGCCCTTGAATGCGCCGACGCAGCAACCAGTAGGAAACGCACCGAAAGCGAACGCCGCGACTCGCGAGAAGATGGCGAAATATATCTCGAAGCTGATCGACCCTGAAACGACGCTCGATCTGGTCGTCGGGCAGACGCGAGTTCTCGTGTTCAAGGACACGCCGTTCCGCATCCAGACGGGCAACGAGCAAGTGCTGGCGTTCAACCCGGCGACGCCACGCGAACTACTCCTTCAAGGCAAGGCAGTGGGGGCAACCGTGCTGACGCTGTGGTTCGGCGACCGCAACGACGCGACTAAGCAGGAAACTCTGAGCTATCTCGTGCGAGTTTTCCCGGACCCCGACGCGAAGGAACGCCTGGAGAAGTCGTACAAGACGCTCGAAGACGACATCAACAAGCACTTTCGCGATTCGTCGGTGAAGCTGAAAGTGCTCGGCGACAAGCTCGTGGTTTCTGGCCGTGTGCGGGACTTCGTGCAGGGCGGCCAGATCCTTCAGATCATCCGTGCGAACCCGATCGTGAATCCGACCATGAACGCGACCGGAGCAGGCACGACCGGTGAAGAGGTCGGCAAGATTCCGATTATCCCGGCGGGCGGCTTCCCCGATCAGGTGGCGACGACGCCACCGCTGACGCAGGAAGCATTTCAGGGTGCGGGCGGTCCGAACGTCATCAATCTGCTGGAAGTTGCTGGCGAGCAGCAGGTGATGCTCCGAGTGATCGTGGCTGAAGTGAATCGAGCGGCGGCTCGCAGCGTCGGCATGAACTTCAGCGTGCAGAACAAGGACGGCCTCACGGTTTTCGCGAACACGACGGGACTCGCAGCGGGCTTCACGGGCGTGGGCGGAAGCACGAACTTCCTCGGAGCAGGCCCGGCGAACGTCTTCGCTCGTTTCGATGCTGGCCGCGTGCCGTTTGCGATCAAGGCTTTGAAAACGATGCAGTACGCGAAGTCGCTCGCGGAGCCGACGCTGGTGACAATGAACGGTCAGACAGCCGATTTCCGTGCGGGCGGTCAGTTCCCGGTGCCGGTGATTGGCGGATTCAATGGCCTCGCGGGGGGGCTTCAGGGTGTGTCGTACATCCCGTTCGGCGTGCAACTCAGCTTCACGCCGTTCCTCACGGACCGCGACCGAGTTCGACTCGTGCTGTCGGCGAACGTCAGCGAACGCGACACGACGACCGGCACTTCGATTGGCGGCTCAGCGGTCCCCGGCATGAACACGCGAAACGTGAACACGACGGTCGAACTGCGTCAGGGTGAAACGCTGGCGGTGGCCGGGTTGATTCAGACGAGTCTGAGCGGTGATCGGAATAGCATCCCGTTCATCGGCGACATTCCAGGGCTGAACGTCCTGACGGGTTTGCAGCGAGTGCAGGCGACCGAGCGTGAACTGGTCATCTTCATCACGCCGGAGTTGGCTCGCCCAATGGACCCAGGACAGGTGCCGCCGCTGCCGGGCAGTGAGATCCTCGACCCGAACGATGTCGAACTGTATCTGATGGGTCGGATCGAGGGGCACTGTCGCGATTATCGCAGCCCGATTCGCACGGACCTGAGCCGCATCCGGATGTACTCGCGAACCGAAGGGGCGAACACGTATGGCCCATCGGGCTACACGCCGCTGCCGTGATTGTTCTTGCCGCTTGCGGCGTTGCACGACTCGATCATAAATGGGAACATCGTCCATGCGATTCACGGCGCTACTTCTGGTGTTTGCTGCAACCGGCACCGGCTGCACGCACAACCGCGCCGGCACGATGAGCAGTCTGCTCGGCAGCGATTCCCTGACAGGTCCCACCGGTGGCGGACTGAGTACGCCGACCGATACCACGTCGAGCGAACTTCCGGGGAAGCAGTCCGCAAGCCTCTGCTTGGTGATGGCGGAGTCGCTGGAACGCGCCGACAAGGAAGTCGATGCGGTTGCGTACTACGAACGCGGTCGGGAACTCGACCCCGCCGTGAGCGAGCGTGTAGGTCGGCGACTCGCGGTTCTGTATGATCGAATCGACCAGCAAGCCAAGGCGATGAACGAGTATCAGGAGTTGCTGAAGAAGCACCCGAAGGATTCGAGTTTGCTCAACGACATGGGGTACAGCTACTACAACCGCGGGCAGTGGGCCGAGGCGGAAACGTATCTGCTTCGCTCGGTGACAGCCGACAAGACGAACAAGCGGGCGTGGGTGAATCTCGGGATGGCACAGGCTCAACTCGGCAAGTCAACGCAGGCTGTGGTTTCGTTCGAGAAAGCCGTTTCGCGGGCGGAAGCTCAGGCGAATCTCGGCTTCGTGCTGCTGACACAAGGCAATCGTGCCGAGGCTCTGGCGGCATATCGACGGGCTCTCGAACTGGAGCCGACGCTACCAATCGCGCAAGCCGCAATCAGTCGATTGGAGCAGGGCGATTCAGCTTCGCAAGCGAACCCATGATTCACGGATGAAGTCAGTTCACAGCATATCGCAATTCTCATACTGGAATTTGCAGGCAATCGCGGTGACAATGCCCACACACCGCGAGGGCCACCATGAAGATCACCCGGATCGAAACGCACGTCTGCAATGCACGGATGCGAAACTGGATATTCGTTAAAGTCGTCACGGACCAAGACGGCCTCTTCGGCTGGGGCGAAGCGACGCTCGAATGGCACACGCGAGCCGTGGTCGGGGCTGTCGAAGACATCGCTGAACTGCTCATCGGCGAAGATCCCACGCGAATCGAACATCTCTGGCAGATGATGTATCGCCAGCACTTCTGGCACGGTCACGGCATCGTTCGCGCCACCGCCATCGCGGGCATCGACATCGCACTGTGGGATATCCTCGGCAAAGTCGCGGGTATGCCGTGCTCGAAGCTGTGGGGCGGTCCGGTTCGCGATCACGTTCGCACGTACTGCCATCTCGGCGGCGGCAAGATGGAAGACTTCTACGAAACCGCCTCCGAAGACGCGAAGCGGTTCGCTGCACTCGCACAGCAAGCCGTCGCTGACGGATTCACCGCGTTCAAGTGCATGGCTGTGCCGCCGACGCTTCCACTGGAAGGGTTGAAGCCGATCAAGACTGCCGTGAAGTGCGTGGCCGCCATGCGTGAAGCGGTCGGCGATGGCATCGACATCATGGTTGATTGCCACGCGAGGCCATCACCGGCGATGGGTTTGCAGTTCGCGAAAGCTCTCGAACAGTTCGGGTTGTACTTCTTCGAGGAACCGTGCTGGCCCGAGAGCGTCGATGGACTTGCGATGATTAACAAGGCCGTGAGTACACCGATAGCAACCGGCGAGCGAGTGACGAATCTCGCGGCCTTCAAGGATCTGTTCAACGCGCGAGCGTGCGAAGTCTGCCAGGTGGACATCACCCACTGTGGTGGCCTCTCGGAAGCGCGACGCATCGCAGCACTCGCAGAAGCACATCGAATCTCGCTCGCCCCGCACAACCCGCAGGGACCGGTCAGCACGGCGGCATCGCTGGAGTTCGGCTTCTCGCAGCCGAGTTACATCATCTGCGAAACGGTTCACGCGGATGTGCCGTGGCGGTCGGATGTGGTGCAGGAAGGCTTCACGGTGGAAAAGGTTGGCCGCATCGTGCGACCGAACACGAAACCCGGACTGGGCATCGTCATTAACGAAGCCGAGGTGAAGAAACATCCGTTCCAGCAGGAGTTGCCGCAGCGTGTGTTCTACACCGACGGCAGCGTGGGAGATTGGTAAACATGCCGAAACAGCTTCAAGGCGTTCTCGCGATTGCGCACACGCCGTTCACCGAACATGACGAGATCGACACGGCCGCGTTGAAGCGATCCGTCGATTGGGCGTTCAGCGTTGGTGCCGACGGCCTGGGCACCGGTATGGTGTCCGAGACGTTCAAGCTCACGCATGACGAGCGATTGTCACTCGTGAAGATGCTCGTCGAGTTCGCAGCAGGGCGCGGACCGGTGTTCGCAGCCGTCGGAGCGGAAAGCACCAAGCAATCGCTGGCGTTCGCGGTTGCGGCCGAGAAGGCTGGCTGCGATGCGGTGATGGCTGTGCCGCCGCTCACGTCGCGACTGAGCGAGGCGCACCTCGTCGATCACTTCCGGGCGCTCGCAGACGGCATTGGCATTCCCGTGATCGTGCAGGACGCATCCGGATATGTCGGGCAGAGCATTCCGATTGCCGCGTGCGTGAAGCTGTTCGAGCGATACGGACCCGACAAGATTCTGTTCAAGCCGGAAGCCGCGCCGAACGGTCCGCAACTCTCGGCGCTTCGCGACGCGACCGGCGGCAACGCCCAGATATTCGAGGGTTCCGGCGGCATCTTCCTCATCGACAGTTATCGACGCGGCATCACCGGCACCATGCCTGGAATGGATCTCTTGGATGGCGTCGTTGCTGTGTGGAAAGCCCTTCAACGCGACGACGAAGACGCAGCCTATCGCGTGTACTTCCCGTTGTGTGCGATTGTCGCGTTGGAACTGCAAGCGGGTCTCGATGGCTTCCTCGCGGTCGAAAAGCATCTCATGGTGAAACGCGGCTTGTTCCCGAGCGTGCGTCGGCGTCGGCCGTATGGTTGGGAACTCGACGCTGAAACCGCCGACGAAGTGGACCGACTCTTCGCGCAAATGCAACACGCCCTCGGCGAACGGTCGGCGTAACAGGAATCGCCATGCGATACACTCTGCTCGGCTTCCTGTGTTTCATCACCGTTGTCGCTTATATGCAACGCACGGCGATGAACGGCCCATCGAAGGTAATTGAAGCCGAGTTGAGCCTGACGCCCGGCGACATGGGTTACGTGTTCGGTGTGTTTTACTTCTCGTATGCGTTGTTTCAGTTGCCGTCGGGTTGGGTCGCGGATCGCCTTGGAAGCAAGCCGGCACTGGTGATCTTCGCGGTCTTGTGGTCGGCATGCACCGGGCTGGCGGGGCTCGCGGGCGGCTTCTGGGCGCTCGCCCTTCTGTGGGGATTGATGGGGGCGGCACAGGCTGGCGTGTTCCCGTGTTGCACGAAGGCCATCGGGGCGACATTCCCGCGAACAGAGCAAGCGATTGCCTCCGGAATGCTGGCGTGCTGCATGAGCCTCGGCGCAGTCCTCGCTCCGAAGATCACAACGCAACTTCTTGGCCCACTCACCTGGCAACAAATCTTCGCACTGTATGCCGCACCTGGATTGCTGTGGGCACTCGCGTTCGGGTTGATCGTTCCGCGACCCGATTCTCCTTCACCCCAAGCCGCTGACGAATTTGTGCCTCCGCCTGTGACCAATCCGATTCGGTGGTCGAAACTCGTGACCGACTGGCAGATGATTCTGCTGTGCTCGCAGCAATTCCTGCGTGCGGGTGCGGTGGTGTTTTTCTTCACGTGGTTCGCGCGGTTCCTCCAGGAAGTGAAGGGGCTCAGCCTCCAAGACGCTGGTTCGCGTGCGGCGTGGCCGCCGTTCGCAGGTGCGTTCGGTGGCTTCCTTGGCGGGCTGCTCTCCGACTGGGTGTTGAAGCGCACCGGTAACTCGCGGCTCGCACGCCAAGGCATGACTTTCACCGCGCTCGTGATTTGTGCCGCGGTCACATTGATCGCGTATTTCGTGGACGATCCAGATCTCACGGTTGTCCTCATCAGCATCGGTTCGTTTTGCGGAATCGCTGGCGGTGTCAGTGCGTATGCCCTCGCAATGTCTTACGGCGGCAAACAGGTTGCCACGGTGTTCGCGACCATGAACATGAGTGGGAATCTCGGAGCAACTCTGTTCCCGATTGCCGTGGGCTGGCTCGGTAGTCGAGGGCGATGGGATCTAGCCTTGTTGCTGTTTGATGCGATGATTCTTCTGGCTGCGATTTGTTGGGCAATGCTGAACCCCAAGGGCACGCTGTTCGGTGACGTGGAGGAACAGAAATGACAACCCGCGTTGAAACGCCCCAGAGTTGGTGCATGGTTGGGTTCGCCCGTGCGGACATCACGCCGCCCGTTGGCATCTACCATCGCATGTGGGGTGCTGCGTTGCATGATCGCGCCACTGGCATTCACCGACCACTCACCGCAACCGCCATGTGGCTGGAATCATTTGATCGCAAGCAGCAGAAGGTGATCCTCGGCCTCGATCACTGCCTGCTCGACCGCGACGAATTCGACCGTATCCGGGCACTCGTGGCGAAGGCCGTGAACAGTTCGCCCGAAAACGTGTTCATCTCGATGTCGCACACGCACGGCTCGGCGTGGATGTCGCGAACGCGGTCGCACTTGCCCGGCGGCGACCTCATCGGGCCATACCTCGACATGCTGGGCGAGACCTGTGCGAAACTTGCCGCGAGCGCTGCCGACAGTGCCGAACTCGCGACCCTCGTGTACGGCACCGCTCGCTGTTCGCTTGCCAGACACCGCGACTTCTGGGATGCCGTGTCGAAACAATTCGTGTGCGGTTTCAACCCCGACGGCCCTTCCGACGACACCGTTCTTGTGGTGAAGGCGGTTGCCGACGACAGCGGAAAAACGCTTGGAACCGTCGTGAATTATGCGTGCCACCCGACGACGCTGGCGTGGGAGAACACGAAGATCAGCCCGGATTATCTCGGTGCGATGCGGGAAGTCGTGGAGGCGAACACCGGGGATACGCCGTGCTTGTTTCTGCAAGGTGCGTCGGGGCAACTCGGACCGTGGGAAGGGTACGTCGGCGACACGGCGGTCGCGGATCGTAACGGCAGACAGCTCGGCTTCGCGGCGTTGTCGGGGTTGGAAGCATTGCCCGAACCGGGAACGTCCTTCGTGTATGCGGGCCCAGTGGTGTCGGGTGCGATTCTCGGAACGTGGAAGCACAAACCGTTCGACGCGAAGCAAGAAGAGGATTCACGCCGCTGGCAGACGCACGACTTCACCGTGAACTTGCAGTATCGGATGGAGTTGCCGACCGAAGCCGAGACGCGGGCTGCTCTCGCAAAGTGGGAAGCCGAGGAAGCAAACGCTCGTGCTGCGAACGACACGAAGAAAGTGAGCGAGTGTCGGGCACGTTCCGAGCAGATGACGCGTCAACTGACACGGCTCGCGGCGTTGCCAGCGGGGAAGGGCTACCCCTTGAGAGTGTCGGTGTCACGACTTGGCAGTGCGCTGTGGGTGTTCGTGCCGGGCGAGTTGTACCAGGAATTTCAGATCGAGATTCGCAAGCGTTTCACGCAGTTCGCGGTGGTAATCGCGACCCTCACGAACGACTGGCAACCGGGCTACATCCCGAGCGCTGAGAGTTACGGCTACGGTATCTATCAGGAGATCATCGCAGCCGTGAGCCCCGGTTGCCTCGAAGCGTTGATCGAAACCGTGGGTCGTGAGATCGAACAACTCACGGCCACGTCTCCTTCAAACTGACTGCAAAACGCCCCTCACCGGCTCGCAGAGCCTCGCGCTTCTCGCCCAAAAATCTGGGGGTGAGCTGCTTGGTCCGAGCCCGAGCTGCTTGGTCCGAGCCCGAGCGCCAAGCGAGGGACCAAGACCGGGACATCGTCAACCGTGAGCTTCAGACGATTCCTGGATACTGAGGCTGCTTGGTTCCTCGACCTGAAGAGGCATCTTTGCTCCAACTTTCGCAGGGGAACAGCATTGAGGACGCGGTCAGGTCGTAGGGCATGATGGCAACGAGCACACCCGGAACGCCGCGGCTCACGCCGAGATAGTTGCGCAGTTTGTCGCTGGGTGGACGGTTGGGTGACATCCTGACACGTAAGAAAGGGATGCTAACTTCAGATTGAAGACCATTCCGTATTTAGGTTGTCTCATCATTAGGCGGTTGAATACAGCTCGGCTGGCCCGACGTGCACAGGGGTTAGGGAAACTCGCACGCAGCGGCTGGGGCCTGCTCTGCCGGACGGGGTCATCTGAACGGCACATGCATTGCTGATTAACCAATCACGCTCACGAAAATGCCCATCGAAGGCTCCGAGAGCCACTGGCAACTGTCCACAGTGTCAGTTTTCCTGTTGCGAACGGAGTTTTGTGATGAGGCAGGTCGCGAAGAAAATTGTGTCATTCCTAAAGGGTGAAGCAGGTCCGACCGCAGTCGAATATGCGATCATCCTGGCTCTCATCGTTGGAGTGTGTGTCATCGGTGTGGTCTCTTTGAGTGACAACGCCAACGCCACGTTCAGTAAATCAGTTCCCGGTTCAGTTGTTGAAGAGTGACAGCACGTCTTCCGAGAGTGACGGTTGGCTGACAAAGGTCATGGTCGGGAAATCACCCATCGCCACGGGTGTTCTCGACCTCTGACCAGATCGCTACGTGCCTCTTGGCATTTCTCCGAGGAGTTCGCGTATGCGAGTCGATATTCTGAGCGACTCCACACAACTGAGTACAGTTATCTGCCGTACCCTGACTCGGCACGGTTACTCCTGCTCAGAGTCGCAGGTTCTTCCGCTGACCAGCGCAGCCAGTCTGGGGGAGTCGCATCCCGAACTCGTGGTCGTGTGCATGAGCCCAGATCCCGCGAGAGCACTTCTCGCTCTGGGCGAGATTCGAGCAGCGACGACAGGGCAGATTATCGCGATCGGTGCGGCGACAGATCCCAAGCTGATTGTCCGGGCTCTGCGGGGAGGTGCCGACCAGTTCGTGATGGAAGAGGAAATCAACACTGACCTCGACGAAGTGTTGATCCGTCAAAATGTCGGGAACGCCCGGGCGACGGGGCGGATGATCGCCGTTCTTGGTGCAAGCGGAGGAGTTGGAGCGAGCACTGTTGCCACGAACTTGGCGGCAGTTCTGGCACAGAGTCACGGGGGATGCCTCCTCATTGATCTCAAACTCGAAACTGGCGACCTTGCTTCGCTCCTTGACATTGATCCAACATATACGATTGCCGATCTGTTCATGAGTTCTGTCTCGCTCGATCGAGACCTGTTCGAGAGGGCACTGATCGCACACCGATCGGGTCTGAGGTTGCTCGCTTCACCGCGGCGAGCTGCGAGTACCCTTCGCCGTCTCACGCCTGGCGATTCCGCTCCCGGAATTACTGCTGAGGATCTTCGCGATGTGCTGAGCCTGGCTCGGACGCTTGCTCCCTACACTGTCGCTGAAGTGAGCCCGACGTTTCGTGAGGAGCAGATTCATGCGTTGCGCGTTTCGGATATTGTGCTGCTGATTGTGCGGCTTGATTTTCCGTGCTTGCGGAACGCCCGCAGAACTCTGGAGCATCTGGCCACCGCTGGAGTTGATGCACATCGCATCAAGGTAGTCGCAAATCGAGATGGACTGCCTCACGCCTTAACGCAGAGCCAGGCGGAACAGGCTCTGGGTGGGCGACTCTTTCACCTCATTCCGGACGACTCAAAGGCGATGAACCGGGCGACCAACGTCGGCGATCCGATTGTTCGGAATGGCCCCTCATCTTCTGCAGCTCGGAGTCTCGTCAAACTCACCGATCTCATCCGCACAGCGATCAAGGCTACATGACAGGTCCGCGGTCGTCAAACTCCAGCGCCGGCGGACCATCACGGAACCAACGATGCAACCTCCAGTATCCAAGCCCGATCGGGAGCGACAGTTCCTGAGATTTAAGCGAGAGATCCACGAGCGTCTGGTCACAGCGCTCGATCCCACATCGGCAGGGACAGCGAGAGAAGACCAACTCCGACAGGAAATCCGTCGAGCGGCCGAGGAACTCATCCGCAGTGGACCACAACTGTTCAACGCACTCGAACGCGAACGGCTCGTTCGTGAAGTGCTCGACGAGGCGTTCGGCCTCGGTCCACTCGAACCGCTCATGAGCGATCCCGATGTCACCGACATCCTCATTAACGGTCCAAATTCCGTCTACGTCGAACGTCACGGTCGGCTTGAACCGGCCAATGTCGCGTTTGAGGACGATCGGCATCTTCGACAGGTGGTCCAAAGGATTGTTGGACGGGTTGGACGGCGGGTTGATGAATCCTCACCAACTGTCGATGCGAGACTCCCGGATGGAAGTCGAATCAATGCGGTATTCCCTCCCGTGGCTCTCGATGGCACCCTGGTATCAATCCGCCGTTTCGGAGTTCGAGCACTGCGGCTCGAAGATCTGGTCACACGTGGAGCGCTCACTGTAGACGCAGCGGAGTTCCTCCGTGGTTGTGTCCGCGGACGACTCAACATGGTGATCTCGGGGGGTACCGGCAGCGGAAAAACCACTTTCTTGAACGCGCTGTCCGCGTTCATCAGTGATCGAGAACGGATCGTCACAATCGAAGACGCGGCAGAGTTACGGCTCCAGAAATCGCATGTCGCGAGGATGGAAACTCGTCCAGGAAACGCCGACGGTGCCGGTAAGGTTACGACTCGAGATCTGGTGCGAAACGCCCTCCGAATGCGACCGGACCGCATCATCGTTGGTGAGTGCCGAGGAGCCGAGGCACTTGATATGCTCCAGGCGATGGACACAGGGCACGACGGAAGCCTCACAACGCTGCACGCGAACGATCCGGGAGCTGCTCTTGGACGGCTCGAAATCATGGTTGCGTCAGCGGGGTTGGAGATACCGTTGTGGGGCATTCGTCGCCAGATCGCGTCTGCCGTGCACATTGTCGTTCAAGTTGCCCGTTTGCCGACCGGCATTCGCCGGGTTGTACGAATCAGTGAGGTAATTGGACTGGCAGGTGACCAGATCGCGATCCAGGACATTTTTGTTTTCCGACATGGAGGAGCGGGATCGAACGGGGAGGCTCAAGGCAGACTCCATCCCACGGGTGTCGTCCCACACGTCCTGGAGAGGATGGCTTCGCACGAGGTCACACTTGACCCTCGGGTCTTCCGGTTGGAGACCCGATGAGTAATTACCTTGCCGCCGTCCTCGTATTCATTGCCGTGATCGCAACGGTGGCGAGCCTTGGCCCAATTTTGCTAAAAGCGATGGAGTCCACGGAGAGTCAAATCCAGGTTCGCGTCGAGCGCGAGTTTGGAGGTGGGAAAAGCATTGAAACCCCACTGCTGTTGCTCATGAAACTCAAGCACGGCGATGGGATTCAGTCTCGCGGGTCTCGCCGGTCCATTGGTTTCCGATTCGCGGCAATGGTTGAGCATTCGAGGTTGGGGCTCAGGGCCACCGACATGCTCAAAATTATTGTCGGGTGTGGCGTGGTGAGTGCAGTCGCTGTCGGTTGGATATGGCGTATCGAGCTGGGATTGATAGCGGGAGTAGTCGGAGCAGTCACACCATTCATGTATGTTCGTGCTCGTGCCCGCAAACGCAACGAAATGCTGCTCACACAGTTACCCGAGATTCTTGATCTCATCGCGAGGTTTCTCCGAGCTGGACACTCGCTCCCACAGGCACTCGCGGCTGTCCCAAGTGAGTTCCGGGACCCAGCCAGAGAGCTGTTTACCCGGTTCACGAGCCGAATGAACCTGGGCTTGTCGCTGGAGTCTGGACTGCGTGAGTTGGTGGAACGAGCGGGGTTGCCCGAATATCGGATTGCGATCACAGCGATCCTCACGCATTACCGAAGCGGCGGGAACCTGACCAACGTTTGCGGAAGACTTGGAGGTGTCATTCGCGAACGTTTCCGGGTCCAAGGAATGATTCGCACCCTGACTGCAGAGGGACTACTCCAGGCGAGAATCTTGATGGTGCTGCCGCTGGCTGTGTTTCTCGTGATGCTCGTGGTCAAGCGAGCTTATGCCATCTCAATGCTTGAGAATCCCCGTCTGTTGGCGGCCGTGATTGGTTCGCAAATTATTGGGATACTGTGGATTCGCCGCATTCTCAAGGTGAACTTTTGACAGGGAAGCCATGCCGTCAATCGATCCGCTAAGTGTGTTGATATTCCTCGCAGTGGTTGGGATGGTCTTCGCCCTTTCCTCGTTAGGATCAGACGAACAAGACCGCGTCGCGGCGAGAGTGGCGGTTCTCGCGGGGCACCCCGAAGAAGCACCGCCTCGCGGGACTCTTGCTCGGTTGGCAGCTCTGGCGGCTCGTGTCGCCACGCCCTTGCTCCCAATCAACAGTTATCGCTCGGAGGTTCTTCGGAAGAAACTCGCACATGCGGGACTCTATCAAGTGCAGGCTCCGGCCGTGTATCTGGCGGTCCAAATCGCCCTGGC
The DNA here is from genome assembly GCA_021413735.1 of Planctomycetota bacterium. Lineage (GTDB taxonomy): Bacteria > Planctomycetota > Planctomycetia > Gemmatales > Gemmataceae > Gemmata. The sequence goes on along the minus strand of JAIOPV010000254.1, from coordinate 26,266 downwards.
TCTTTTGCCGTGGCCTCTGGCGATCGGTTTGGGTCTCACTGGGAAAGTGACGATGACCAATGCCGCGATCGGCGCGACCTTCGCAAGTGGGATCGGGTTCGTGACGCCGGGATTCTGGCTTGGCGCCCGCAGGAAAACTCGGCAGTCCGACCTCCGGCGGGGGCTCCCAGATTTCTTCGACATCTTGATTCTGTGTCTTGAAGGAGGAACCTCCCTCCTGGCTGCGTGGCGAATCGTCACTGCGGATCTGGAAGAGTCCCACCCCAATTTGTGGCGCGATCTCAAACTGGTGGAGCGTGAAGTCGAAATTGGACTCTCGGGAGGTGATGCCCTGCGTCACTTCGCCGATCGGACCGATCTGGACGAACTCGTGAGTCTCGCTTCGGTGGTTGGACAAGCTGAACGACTGGGGACTGAGCTGGTCCCGGCGCTTCTTGCGCTCGCGGATCAACTCCGTGCGAAGCGGGTACTCCAAGCTGAAGAAGCAGCACACAAGGCAGCAACCGCAATCCTGTTCCCGACATTGTTGTTCATCTTCCCGGGTGTCCTCGCCATCATCCTTGGTCCGATGATTATCCAGACCCTAAGCCTCTTCTCCAAAACCACAAAATGATCGCGTATCCGAGAACCAAACGCCAAGCACTCGCAGCGACGGAATTCGCCTTCGTTCTCCCATTTCTGGCGCTCATGATTCTCGGCGGCGTGGACTTTGGGCGCATTGTCCATGTCGATCTCACGGTGATAAGTGCGGCTCGTTCGGCAGGTGAATTTGGTAGCACACACCCTTACACCACAGCTACACGCGAACGGTGGGAAGAGCGAGTCCGTCAGGCAGCTGTGAACGAAATGGCGGGAATGACCTCCTTCGATCCATCCTCATTGACAGTTGTAATCATCACAACTGGGACCGGGACCGATGCCAGAGTCGCAGTGACTGTGTCGTATCCATTCGAGATGGTGACCCGCTGGCCAGGACTCCCAACATCAGTGACTGTTCAACGGGTTACCGTGATGCCTCTGAGCCGACCCTGAATCACTCCGTCGCGGAATTGGACCATGAGACGCGCTAATCATCGCCGCGGTGCGACGACTGTTGAGGGTGTCATCGTCCTCGCGGTGTTGCTCAGTTTCATCGTGGCGATGCTCGATCTCAGCATGGCGCTTTATCGAAAGCACATCTTGTCGTACGTTGCCCGCCACGGAACACGAGTCGCATCAGTTCACGGATCCGAAGCGGCAACACTCGGCTCTTGGGGGCCAGACACCACTGGTCCGACTCTCGCCAGTGATTCTGGCGCCTTCCCATCTGAGATCCGTGCACAACTCTGTGGTCTTGCTCCCGAGAGTGTGACCGTGACAGTCGAGTGGCCCGATGGTGACAACGAACCCGGCTCGCGTGTGCGGGTGACAGTCCAGACTCCTTACCAACCCACTTTTCCTCAGTTGTGGGGAGGTGGTCCAGTCACCCTCACCACGATTTCCACAGCCATTATTTCGCACTAACAGAAGCTGCCATGCATCGACTTCAAAGCAACCCGCGCTCGGGGAAAGTCCTCGTTCTCGTCTCGCTCCTCCTCCCTGCGTTGTGCGGAATGATTGCGTTGGTCCTCGACGCCGGTGCGTTGTTCGCTGGACGCCGACAGGGTCAGAACGCCGCCGACGCTGCTTCGAGAGTGGTCGCGATGAAACTGCTCGCAGGCGAATCCAGCGCAACAGCCCTTGCCGCAGCAGAAGAAATTGTCCGAACGCAGCATCGACTCACGGGCGCAACGGTCGTTGTCAACTCACCCCCGAGCCTTGGCGTCAATGTGGGAGATACCCGCTACTCGGAAGTAATTGTTACGGTCCCTGTGAACACCTGGTTCATCCAGGTACTATCAGGGCCAACGAACCCACAAGCTGTCTCGCGTGCTGTTGCAGGTTCCGAACTTGGCGCTCCCAAGGAACTCATTTCCGCACTCGATCCGAGCGCGGGCCCGGGACTCACAGTCGATGGAGTCACTCTGACGGTCGGAGGTCGAGTTTGGGTGAACTCACAAGGGACTGGAGTCGATGAAGCGGGCGCGACGGTGAATCTGGGGGTTCTTGGTCCGGCCGCACGAGTCCTGAACGGCGGAACGGTGCGAGCCGACCGCCTCCGGGTTGTTGGTGGTGTGGACACTCCAGCCAGTTACCGCACCGCAGCTGGTGCGGCGTGTCTGAAGGCAAGTGAGTTGCTCATGAGCGATCCCTTCCTGAATCTTGCAACGCCGACGACCGCGAATGGCGTGTTAGCTGTTTATCCAGGAGCCGACGGCCAAAACCACGACGCCCCGCAGGATGTCTCAATCCTCCTCACCAGCGGGGAAAGCGTGAGTCTGTCGCCCGGCATCTATGGGTCTATCGAGGTCACAGGTGGACCTGGGACCGTGACATTTCAGGCTGGGATTTATGTTCTTCGTGGGGGTCATGCTGGACACGCATTGAACCTCTCCACGACGGGAACGATCGTGGGCACTGGCGTGATGTTTTACAACACCGGGAGCAACTACGCCGCGACGACCGGCGGTCCGGACAAAAGCGATGGTAACCAACTCGGAACGGACATGAGTGTAACCTTTGGCGACATCAACATCGATGCGGGTAACTTGAATCTGACTTCACTTACCGGATCGGAGAGCCCGTTCGCTGGGTACCTCATCTATCAACGCCGGTGGAATACGAAACCGATCGTGCTGAAGCGTAACGCGAGCGGCGACACGATCTCTGGCACTGCCTATGCTCGGTGGGCACAACTAACGGCGGTTGGTCCAGGCATATTTCAATCGCAATTTGTGGTCGGGAAATTTGTAGCAACAGGTGCGTCAGGAAGTGTGGGACTCGTTGTCCCAACCCTGGCAGGCAAGGCTCAGGTGGTTTACCTCGTCGAATGAATAGGTCAACCGGAGGACCCATCGCCAGCGATCGAACCGGATGACGGAACGAGCATGGTTCGGAATTTCTCCGTCGCCGAAACTGAAGTGGGTCAACGAGCACCAGGCGAAACCGAAGAGTTGACCGATCGGCTCGTCGAACTGGTCACGCGTTGTTGGCCGAGATCGCAGCAAACTCCTCGTCGGACAGCATCAGCCTTCCAGCACGAACGTTCTCCTCCAAGTGCGCAAGCGAAGTCGTACCGGGGATAACGATGATGTTCGGCGATCGCCGGAGCAGCCAGGCCAGCGCACCATGTGTGCGTGCAAGCGGAGCATCGGGTGCGAAGGGCTTCGCCGCGAGCGGTCCCCAGGGTAAATACGCGATTCCGTGCACGGCGCAGTAATCAACTGCCGGATCGTCAGCTCGTTCGAGCAGGTTGTAGCGGTTCTGCACGGACGCGATCGGCACGATTCCTCGTGCTTCCTCGATCTGCGCAACCGTGACGTTCGACAAGCCGACGTGCCGCACCTTCCCTTCGAGGCGTAGTTCTGCGATCGCGCCCACGCTGTCGGCGAACGGTACGTTTGGGTCAGGCCGGTGAAGTTGATAGAGGTCGATGCGTTGGACACGAAGCAGACGCAGGCTTTCTTCGCAGCGACGCCGGATGGTTTCCGGTCGTCCGTCCGGGAAGACTTTGTCTGGTGCCGTCTTTTCAACGCCTCCCTTTGTCGCGATCACGAGTCCAGCCGGGTACGGCGTGAGTGCTTCGCCGATCAGTTCTTCGTTGCAAGACGGGCCATATGCGTGGGCGGTGTCGATGAAATTGACGCCCAGTTCGACGGCACGGCGAAGTAACCGCTTACCGGCCTCCCAGTCGGGGAAGCGACCGAAGTTGCCTGGCTGAGCGCACAGACGCATTGCGCCGTAACCGACTCGGTTCACAGGCAAATCGCCGCCAAGAGGGAAGGTCATGCTCATTCTACCTCCATTCCCGCGTTGGTTGCTTCCCGGTGGACTCATCGGGTTCGTCTCGCCCGGTCGATCCCGAGTCCCGTCTTACTTGTTGTCGTTCGGCTTCAGCGGCTTCCCATCCCTGAGCCACGCCTCGTTGAACGCCACGCAGCGGATGTTGCTCCCGTTGGGTCCGAGAAGGTAGATCACACCGTTCGGGCCTTGCGCCAGCGACATGTAACCTGTCGGGCCTTCCACTTTGCGGACGTGCGGCCATGTCTTTCCGTCGTCGAACGACAGCGCCGCAAACGTTCCGCCGCCGAATAGTTGCTTCTTGTTGTCGAAACTGCACAGAAGCAATCCGCCGCCCGCGAGCTTTAGCGCCGCCGCCTTCTGACCGACGGAGATTCCGGGGAACGGCGTCGGCACTGGCTCCCACGTTTCGCCCTCGTCTTTCGATGCGAATGCTGGCATCGGGTCGGGTCCGCGGAGGAAGGTCAGGAACGCACCATCGGCTCGCTGGACGCTCGCAGGATGGATTGCGTACTTTCCGGCCGCCTTGCGGAGATCACCCTTGCTGACTGTCCACGTCTTGCCGCCGTCGGCGCTGGTCATGATGCGTTCGTCGCGATGGCCGAAGTCGCCATCCACAGCCAGGACGAGTTTTCCGTTCGCGGCCACGAACGCCGAACACGGCTGGCTCATCCGCAACGGATCTTCGCGGCTCAATATCACGCGAGGTTTCGACCACGTTGCGCCGCTGTCCTCCGAGACCCGCATGCAGTCGGCAGCGTCGTCCCAGCCCGCGAACGACTGCGTGAAGAAGTGGTAAAGGCGTTTGCCGTCGGAGAGCAGAACCGGGGCGTGCGTGTTACAGTCTGGTGTGCCGAAGAAGAACGAAGGCGTGTCCCACTTATCTGAGCCGGCGCGGAGTCGGCACGCCGCTTGGGCGCACTCACGCCCCTCTTCCTGGGTGCAGGTGTACCAGACCGCCAGCAGGTCGCCATTGGGGCAAACGGCGATCGTCGAGAAGTGGTTCCACGCACCGTAAATCGGCCCCCACATATCCTTCGGCACCGACAGCCCCTTCGCCAAATCCGCGAAGTATGGCTTCGTCGCGTCGGGGCCATCCTTCGGAGCCGGGCCTTGTTTCACATCTCGCTGGTTCAAAGGCGGTTCGGCCACCGGCAGAGGCTTCGTCGTCGGCATCTCGCCCAGAACGACGCGGAACCCTGTGACGCGATTCGCGTCGTCTGGTAAGTGTCCCGAGCGGTTCGCCGAACGGCAGTAACGAACTGCCCCGAGCTTGTGCGAAGCCGGCAAGTAACTCCAACCGCGTGTCACCCGTGCCCAGCCGTCTGCCCGACCGACGGGGTCGCTCTGTTCGCCGGCTTCGTAGGGACCGTACCAGTCGAGGCACCACTCGGCGATGTTCCCGTGCATGTCGTGCAAACCCCAGGCGTTTGGCTTGTATCCGCCAACAGCAACAGTGGTGAGCCGCTTCTTTTCGTTAGTCGCGACGCCGAAGTTCGCCTGCTCCGGGGTGAGTGTGTCGCCGGTGTGGTACGCGGTGGTCGTCCCCGCTCGGCAAGCGTATTCCCACTCAGCCTCGGTCGGCAACCGGTAGGGCTTCCCTTCCTTCTTGGCGAGCCAGGCGCAGAAATCGACCGCTTGCTGCCAGGTCACCATCACAACAGGTTCATCGTCGAGTTTGCTGACGCCGTGTTTGCCGCGGAGTTTCTTGTGTTCGGGGTCGAACTGCTCGTACTGGACGTTGGTGACTTCAGTTGCACCCATGAAGCAGGGTTTCGAGATCTTCACCTTGTGAGCCGGTGCTTCGTCCCACTCGCGTGCATCCCACTCTTCGCGAGTTCTCGGCGGAACTTCGCCCGAACCCATGACGAACTCGCCAGCCTCGACCCTCACCAGTTTCATACCGAGCGAGTTGGTGTGTTCCTTGCCCGTCGGCAATTCGGCCGCAGCGAGGACAGTTGTCCCACACAGGAACGTGATGGCCGTTGCGAGCCAGGGCATGAGAGTATTCTCGTGCGGGATTGTGGGGAATTGACTTCGGGCAGAATACCACCTCGGCCTGACGGGGACAACGAAACACCAAGCCGTTCTATCCAGGTATGCCCATAGAACTGCCCGCATAGACGCGGCAGTAAACGACGAGACTTTCGCCGTCAAGTGCATGCCCTCGAAAACAAAAACCGCTCCGTCAGCCGTTTGCCACGTTCCAGTCCGGTGAATCCTTCGCTTGCAGTTGCTGTGCGGTCGACGGAGACTGAAGCACGAGCGAGCGTGACTCAACGACGACAGCTTGCGTTGTCGTCGATTTACGATCGGTTTGGTCTTGCGGGTGGTCCATCAGCCCGCTGAGAATTCGGTCACGGTGGACAGGGATTCGCAGCAGTTGAGACGAACGCAACTCACAGGAAGAAGGAACGGAGCGAGTATTGGGTATTTGGGTCGTGATTGCGGCAGTTCTGTGTGGGTGATTGTCACTTTTTGACCGGCGTTGCGTCAAATTCGTGTGCAGCGAAGCTCTCGGAAGTAACGGACAAGGGATGAGATTTGCGTCACAACCGAAAGATCGTCAATTTGAGCATTGAAGGGACGAAAGTAACAACTGAAGGCGTCAAGCGGGTGATCGAAGCCATCCCCAAAATCGGCATCGTGACGGACCTCATGCCGTGATGGCTGTTGGGTCACGCCGTCGGTTTTGTAGCGTTCTTCATCGCTCGGATTCGTTCCGCGAACGAATCCGGGGACGGGACACCCTTCAGCCGGAGCACGCGTTCGCCTGCCCGCAATTCGACATACCCCACTCCGAGTTGCCGGGGCAACCACCAACCACCAACGACGACCAGATCAAGCTCGCTCAGGAGAACTGGCGCGACCGGCAAAAACAGCGGCCCAAAATCCACATACACGGCACGATTCGTCAGGCGATAGGTGAAGGTCACGGTGCGGTAGAGAAACAGGACAACGAGAGCCGGCCACACGCCCCACGCAAGGCCGAACATCGCCCAGCCACCCAGCACGTCGGCGAGTTGCGAAAAATCGTCCAGATACCAACGACCGGTCCACACGACCACCGATACAATCGCGATGAGTGCGACAAGCGGCGCCATCGCTCGCGGGTGATAGCCAATCCACAGGAGGTCGGGCATCGCGGGATCGGTCGCTGTGTCAATCGTTGGCATGGCACCCAAGGGGAAGAAATTGTTGTCAGAATCATCTGCACTTCACTGATTTCTTCACGATTGTGGAAAATAGGCTAAAAGAGCCACGACCGTACCGGTGTATGATGGATAATCGCTATCACCCGGGCGCTGCCGTGTCAAGAAAAGCTGACTTGTCACTTCTCGTCGCCCTCTTGTGAGCGTAAAGTGTCCATTCCGTCGCATGCTGCCAGACGCGGTATCCATACTTTAGTGGGAACATCCCCAACCCACATCCCTATCTGATCAGGCTTACACTCGTATGAATTATTTACTCCAACGCCGCCAAACTGTCGTCCAGAACCTGAAGAAAGCCTCGACCGATGCGTTCCTCGTCACCAATCCCGTCAACGTGACGTACCTCACCGGCTTCACGGGTGAGGACAGCTTCTACTTCGGAAGCGCGAAGAATAGCGTCGTTATTAGCGACACTCGCTTCGAGGAGCAAATCAAGGAGGAGTGCGCAGAGCTGGACGCTCACATTCGCAATCACAACAAGACGACCTATGAGGCGGCTGCTGAGGTTCTGAACAAATCCGGCGTGAAGACCGTGGCTATCGAGGAAGACCAGATTACGCTCGGGGTTCTCGAACAGTTCAAGATGCTGGCACCCAAGGTCACGTTCGTTCCCGTCAGCGGGGTGATCGAAAAACAACGAATTCTCAAAGACCCGGCGGAAATCGAACAGATCAAGGAGGCTGTGCGTGTCGCCGAGCGGGCCTTCCGCATGTTCGTGGCGACCATTCGCGAAACGGACACCGAAAAGGAGATGGTGGATTCGCTCGAATACTACATCCGTCGTGCAGGCGGTCGGTCGTCGTCATTCCCGCCGATTGTTGCTGTTGGCGAACGCGGCGCTCTGCCGCATGCACCGCCCACGAGCAAGCCACTCGGCGACGGCACGAAAATCCTCGTCGATTGGGGCGCGGATATGCTTTACAAATCGGATATCACGCGAACGCTCCGCAGTCCATTTGGCACGTCTCCGACCCGACGCAACAAGTTCGAGCGAGTCGGCGTCAAATTCGAGGAAGTCTACGAAGTGGTACTTCAGGCACAGAATGCGGCACTGGCGGCGATCAAGCCAGGGGTGAAGGCGAAGGAAGTGGACGCCGCGGCCCGGAAGGTGTTCGCTTCCGCCCAGTTGTCCAGCGCGAAGGATCTGAAGCTGGCGGACTACTTCACGCACGGATTGGGCCACGGCATCGGTTTGGAGGTTCACGAAGCTCCTCGCGTGCGGTCCAACTCCGAGGACACCCTGGAAGCCGGCATGGTCATCACGATCGAGCCTGGTGTCTACATCCCTGGTTGGGGCGGAGTGCGAATCGAGGACGACGTGTTGGTGACCGCTCACGGCGCGAGTCTGCTCACGACTCTGCCGCGAGAACTCATGTCGTTGGAAGGGTGATCGGAGTGTTTGGTGTTTGGTGTTTGTGTTCCGTGCTGAAGCGCCTTGCTCCCAGAACAGCATGAACGAAACACAAAACACGAATTGGCCATGTTCGGCCTGCGGCGTAGACTAGTTCTCTCCCCGGCCAGCGAGCCGGGTTTTTAGGCCTTGAGGGTTCCGCGGTGGCCGACGAGAAACGGGACACGCCCCGGCCGTTCGATGTCAAGACGGTCGAGTACTTGCTGAAGCTCATGACGGATCACGACCTGGCCGAGGTCGATCTGAAAGAAGCAGATCAGCGAATTCGTCTCCGAAAAGGGTCGGCGATCCAGGCCGGGTTGCCCCCTGCACCGGTGAGCTACGCGGCTCCCCCGACTGCGGCCCACCCCGCCCCCGCGGTGACAGCACCCACTCCGGCGACTCAGCCGCCAGTTCCCACGAAGAAGTTGCTCGAAATCAAGAGCGAACTCGTCGGGGCGTTCTACACTCGCCCCTCACCGGACAAGCCAGAATACGTCAAGGTTGGCTCGAAGGTGAACCCGGACACTACGGTGTGCGTGGTTGTCGCCATGAAGGTGAATAACGAGATCAAGGCCGGCTGTTCGGGAACGATCGTCGAGGTCGTTGCCAAGAACGAAGATTACGTCGAGTTCAATGCTGTCCTCTTCCGGGTCGATCCCGGTTGAGAGTTGGTCGGCATCCCTCAAGCCCACCTCGCGATTTTGGGGTGGGTTTCGCACTTCACGCTCGCAGGAATTGACTGATGTTTCGGAAGATACTGGTCGCGAATCGCGGTGAGATCGCGCTCCGAGTGATCCGCGCGTGTCGTGATCTGGGTATCGAAGTCGCTGTCGTGTACTCCGAGGCGGACCGCGGAGCGCCCTATCTCGAACTCGCGGATCAGGCGATCTGCATTGGGCCGCCGATTGCAACCGAGAGTTACCTGAAGGTAACGCGGATCATTGCTGCGGCTGAGGTGGCAGGCGCTCAAGCCATTCACCCAGGCTACGGCTTTCTGTCCGAGAACAGCAAGTTCGCGGAGCAGTGCCGGGAGTCGGGCATCGAGTTCATTGGGCCGCCCGTCGAAGCGATGGACAAGCTTGGGAACAAAGACAAGGCGAAGGCTGTCGCCAAGGCCGCGAAGGTTCCGACGGTTCCCGGCAGTGATGGGCTTATTACATCTGATGCGGAGGCGATGAAATTCGCCAAGGCCGTCGGGTATCCGGTTCTTATCAAGGCTGCTGCGGGTGGTGGCGGTCGTGGGATGCGTGTCGTTCGTGAAGAGAGCGGCCTGTCCGCGGCGATCTCCTCAGCGAAGTCCGAGGCTGAGGGTGCGTTCAAAGACGGCAGCGTCTTCATGGAGAAGTACCTCGATCGGCCGCGGCACGTCGAAGTGCAACTGCTTGGTGACAAGCACGGCAACGTGGTTCACCTCTACGAGCGTGACTGCTCACTGCAACGCCGGCACCAGAAGCTCGTAGAGGAATCGCCGTCGCCGAACCTGCCGGCGAAGGTTCGCGAGAAGATGTGCGAGGCTGCAGTGCGGCTGGCGAAGCAAGCTGGCTACTACTCGGCCGGAACGTGCGAGTTCCTGGTGGATCAGGAGAACAACTTCTACTTCATCGAGGTGAACGCCCGCATTCAGGTCGAACACCCCGTCACGGAACTCGTCACTGGCGTGGACTTGATTCGCGAGCAAATCCGCATTGCTGCGGGTGAGAAGTTGAAACTCACGCAGAAGGACATCGTGCAGCGCGGCCACGCGATCGAAGTGCGTATCAACGCTGAAGACCCTGCCCACGACTTCCGCCCGAGTGCGGGCACGATCACGACGTGGCGACCGCCGGGTGGTCCGGGTGTGCGTCTCGATTCGCACGTCGTGGCAGGCTACAAGGTGCCGCCGAATTACGACAGCATGGTGGCGAAATTGCTGGTGCATCAACCGACGCGAGCGGAAGCGTTCGCGGTGATGCGGCGAGCATTGCGTGAGTTCAAGGTGGAAGGCATCAAGACGACAATCCCGATTCACCAGACGATCTTCGACACGCCGGAGTTCATCGAGGGCAAGATTGACACCACGTTCATCGAGCGAGTGCTGATGCCTCCGAAGAAGTCCTGACAAGGGGCATCAGCAGAACCCTCGAAGATTCGACCACGAGCTGAGCGAGATATGGTGGTCAGAAGAGCAATGTGAGCCGGAGGGTGACAGCGAATGCCCCCGGCACTCCCGGTCTGGCACCGGGGTTTGGGATATACGTCATTGCAGGTTGGAAGTAGGCTCCGGGCCGGAGCGCCATCTGGTAGTACCACTGCATCATCATTTCGTTCGTGCGGAGCTTCGTCCCCGGCAGGCCCGGTGAGAAGAACGTGCCGGCGTTCGGGTCGCCGTTCAGGAATGCCCAGGCCAGACCAAAGCCGAACGAATCATCCTTTCGTCCGGGGACCAATCCGAACGCTGTGAGCCCTGTGCCGAAATACTGTCGGAACTCCAGGGCATTCGAGTTGTTCGCTCCAAGTTGGTAGTAAAAGCTCACTCCGCTATGGTCGACCCCTGGGTTGCGATACCACAATCGCTGTGAGCCAAACGCATACACCCCACCTGCTCCTTGCACTGTCCCGGTGTTCGCAGCAGTGAGTGGGCCTGTTTGCCGCCAGATGCCAATCGCAGCACGCCCGGGCTTCTGCTCGGATCCGAGGCGATACGCAACCCCCGTCTCGGCGATGTGAAAGTAGTGCCCGTTGAACTGAGGCCCCATCAACCCGGTCTGATCGCCGATCGCCCCCGAACCATCGTAAGCCCCGTAGTTGACGTAAATCTGCTTGGTTGGCAAATAGGTGAGCGTCACGCCGCACGCCGAGTTGTAGTACCCTGGCAGAACTCCCAGCATGGTGGGATTCACAAAGATCGGCGTGAATCCCACGCTCGTGACAGAGGGAATCTGCGCTGCCTCATCGGAGACGGGGACTGGCTTGCTGACGTTGTTGAAGTCGTAGGTCGGGACCATCTTGCCAGCACGAACGATGAACTTCTCGCCAAACTCTTGCCGCCACCACAGTTGGTATAGCTCCTGGCGGACGAGCGGAGGGCCTGCCGGAAGCGAGTCGAAACCCTGCTGACTTCCCGCCAGATTATTCGTCGGCTGGCCGCTGAACTGGAGGAATTCGGCCCCAAAGAGACCACCCGCCCAACCGCCCAACTTCTCGGTATCGAGCGTCGTATCCAGAATGGTGAGGCTGTTCAAACCCCATTGACCGGGTTGCACTCCACCCGCCAGCACCCCGCTCGCATCGCCGATCCACAATCCGCCAAAGTGAACGCCCGAATCTTTCTCCAGGCCGAGGAGTTGGCCGAGTTTCCCGGTGCCGGTCGAGATGTTGACTGCGCCCGGGTTGCTACTAATGGCCCCGGACGGAGTGCCTCCCAGCCCGCTCCCCTGTGGGGCGCCTCCCACGACGCCACCCGTTCCGGAATCAGTTGGAGTCGCTCCTGACGGCCCGACCGTGGGCGGAGCATCTGGCGCTTGTGCCAACGCCGCACCAACACACGCGAAGAACGCGAGTGAGATAGCCAGGAATCGCGTGATTTGCGGCAGGGGAAATCCCCAAGGAGCTTCGGACCAGTTGTGAGGTTTGGGCAAGATGTATGATCGGCAGTAGTTCGCCCCGAACTTGAAATATCCTGACTGAAAAACAAGCGAGACACGCGAGAGTGGCACCCATGTGCTTCTCGCGTGTCTCGCTTTTGATCCGTCGAAACGCCGGCCTTACTTGGTGTCCACTTTCCAAATTTCATACAGCGACGCCGGCCCGACGCCGTCCTTGGGGTCAGTCCGCCACGGCCATGCATTGGAATGGAACGGCGACAGCGTGGGCATCAGCAACTTCATCCCCCGCTTGGCGACCTGTTCCTTGATCGCCCGACGGGATGGGTCACTCAGCAACTCCACGTCCATCAGGTAGTAGTCGTCGAAGAAGACCTTGCCCAAGGAGCGGTCGGCGACGATGCGTGTCACAACGTCGAGCATCTTTTCTGGGGTCGTCGTGAACTCCGAGGTCTCCAGCAGCAGCAACCGCTCGTTGATGGCTTCTTTGCCCATGTACTGGGCCAGGACCGTGAACAGGATGTTGTTTTGTCGCGTGACGTAGAGCGTGTTGGTGGCCGCGTAGAGTTTGTCCCAGTCGTTACCGAGCATCTTCTTCCAGTCGTCCAGAACCTTCATCCAGTGCGACACCTGGGCGTTGCCAGCGATCCACGTAGCTTTCTCGAGGAACGGCTTCTGGGCGTGCGCAAACTTATCAAGTTCGGCGAAGGTGTAGGTGCCCTTATCCAGGCAGTTGTTCATGAAACTGATGTTCAGCTTGAGGATGCCGCCGAGGGCTTCCTTGTCGTCCTTGGACAGATCGAGGGCTTCAAGGTTTTCGAGTGCCGTCTCGTTCTGTGTCCGGAAGGTCCGCATCGGTCCCTTCCAGGAACTGTCAGCCGTGGGATCCTTCAGAAATGGCGAGACGACCTGGTACAGCGCCATCGGGCTGTGCGAGACCGACTTGGCCAGTTCGTAAGCGACCGGGACGCGGTCGGCGACGATGGGCGCCTTGCCTGGTGGGTAGAGGATCATCTGCCCGCCTTGCCCGGTGAAGAGGGCGATGATGATCGGGAACTGCTCGCGGAAATTGCGCCGGGAGAACTTCAGCGTTGCCGCGTACAGCTCGTTCATCGAAGAATCGAGCTTGATGACAGCGGCCTCGGCCACGTCGCGTTTGCTCGCCGGCTTGCCCTTCGATGTGACGATCTCCATGAAAGCTGGCAAGGCTTGATCCGCAGCGGCCTCAGCGGGAAGCCCCTCGACGTGCTCCGCCAACGCCTGAACAGGCAAGGACAATGCCACCGTGCCAGCCGCCAGTGTGCCACTTGTCGCGAAGAACTGACGACGGGTGACAGCCTCAGCATCACGGTGTAGGTGTTCTTGCCTCGCGGGGGAAGAATCGCGTTCCGCCATGTCTAATACCTTCTTGTGGTGATTTGATCCTAGGACGGACGCTACCTTATGTTTTCAGACGTTTTTGGCATGGGCGATGTCACCCAATCGACTTCAAATGCGAACCGTTCACACGAAACCTTCGCGGGTTCGCGGACCAACGGCTTAGGAACAGGCCCGGAATAACTTCCCGGTATTGGCTTTTGGTTTTGACCTCCCCCCTTGTGGGGGAGGTCGGCGAGGCTTTGCGAGACGGGTGGGGGTAAGGCGTCAACAATTGTAAAGGCATACCCCCCACCCGCTCCTCGAAGATTCGGAGCGACCTCCCCCACAAGGGGGGAGGTCAATACCAAGACCGATCTTCGGGTTGGGAAGTTATTCCGGACACGTTCCTTAACTCGTGATGCCTTTCGTGATTTCCATGAACACGTTTTCGAGGTTCACTTCCTTTTCCTTGAACGCACGCAGCCGGAAGCCCGCGTGAACGAGCCGATCCGGCAGGAACGTCCCGTCCTCGCAGCCGTCCTTGAGTCGCACATCAAGCGAATCCGACTTCGGATCAGCTTTCACGGATTCCACCTCTGCGAACTCGCGAATCTTCGTCGCAGCCTCTTCGGTTCGCTCGCCCCCGACCGCAACCGTGAATACGAAGTTGCCGCGAACCTGCTTGATCGCGGCTTCGACGGTGCCGTTGAAGATCAGCTTGCCGCGTTCGATGATGCCGATCTTGTTGCAGATGTCTGCCAGTTCCGGGAGGATGTGCGACGAAACCATGATCGTCTTGTTCATCTTCCGCAGTTCTTTGATGAGTTCTCGCATCTCGATTCGGGCACGCGGGTCGAGACCGCTGGCTGGTTCGTCGAGCAGCAGAACTTGCGGTTCGTGGAGCAGCACGCGAGCCAGCCCGAGTCGCTGCGTCATGCCGCGGCTCAAGCTCGTGACGAGTGCATCTCGCTTGTATTGCAGGTCGACGAGATCGAGAACCTGATCGACCTTCTTGCGACGTTCCGGACCGGTGATGCGATACGCAGCCGCGAAGAATTCGAGGTACTCCGTCACCTTCATGTCGTCGTAGACGCCGAAGAAGTCGGGCATGTACCCGATCGACCGGCGGATGTCTTTCGATCCGGTGTAGATCGAATACCCGCAGACGGTGGCCTCGCCCCAGCTCGGATTCAGGAGCGTGGCGAGCATTCGCATCGTGGTCGTCTTACCGGAGCCGTTAGGCCCGATGAAGCCGTAGACGTCGCCGCGATCCAGCTTCAGCGTGAGCCGATCGACAGCGAACAGGTCGTTGTACTTCTTCGTCAGATCGCGGCATTCGATCACGGTTCGCTCCGCATTCGACGGTTGGTTTAGCGTCAGCCCCAACGGGGCGACGCATCGCACCACCAGCCCCGTTGGGACTGGTGCTAAACATCACTTGATTGGCAAATACACCCGCACCCACGTTTCCTGACGGCCGGTTCCTGGGATCGGCGTTCGTGGACCCGAACCCGGCAGCTCACGCAGCCACAGCCGCGACGCTGCTCCCGGACCCGATAACGATTCCTCGGCAGGCGTTCCCGACGGCGTCACCACACGCCCCACGAGAATAACTTCGCTGCGGTGGTCCGGGCTAAGTCGCCAGCTCTGATCGAGACGGCGAAGCGAGGCGTTTCGCGGAATCACGTTGTCGCCGTAGGTCAGCGTCCCCTCGTGGAAGAGAACGCCCCACGGAGGAAGCATTCCGAACGCCGCCGTGGGCTGTTGCACGTTGCCACGGCCGCGACCGACGCCTTCCGAGTAGTTCGGAGCGCGGCGGAGAAGATCTTCGAGGCCGCCCTCTTTCTGGAGCCACTGCGACGCGGGCTGAAGTTTGTCCCACACCGGCCGCACGGTTTCGCCAGGACGGATCGTGCCACCCGGCACCGGATACGCCTGCCCCGCGTAGAACAGCACGCAATCCGACAGCACCGGAGCGGCCAGGTTCAGCACGAAAGATCCGATCGCCTTGTCAGGGTCGCCGGGTGGGTGAAACAGGTCTGATTTCGCAATCGCCGTGGGTGCAGCGGGGTCGAAGCGACCGCTCCAGTTCGCGCCGAACGACTTCGTACCCCACACCTGCACCGGCACCTTCTCCAAGCCGTCCGCCACGGCTTCCGCGTCGGTGTGGTAGGAATACTTTCGCCGCAACAAGCTCGCACGACCGCCTCGCGGTGCGCCAACCCAACTGATAGCGGTTCCCGGTTCGGTGTCGCCCCAACCCTCACCGGGTGTCACGCCGATCGTGTAAGTGTCGATACGCGGGCTGAACACCGTGAACCATGTCGTGCCGTAAACGCGGCCGGTCGCCGGGTCGATGTCCACGACGTCGATCTTGTTGATCTTCAGATCGCGTCCCTTCAGCGAATACGCCGAGAAGTACGCCGCGAGGCTCACCGTCAGCACGATCACCGGGAACGTAATCCACGTCAGTTCAAGGCGACCGAGGACGCGTTTCAGGAAGTAGTATTCGACCGGCCCGATGAGCAGGATGTACAGCACAATCAGCATCGCGACCCAGCCGAACGACACGACCGGCACTCCGTCGAATGTGTCAGTGTGCGTGCGAAGTGCGATGGCTGCTTCGTCTTCTTCTTCGGTGAGCGAGCCAGAGTTGGGGCGAGTTTTGCTGTCGCTTCCGGAGGCACGATTCGCACCCCCTTCGTAGAGAACCCAGTCCCAGAATTCGGGCCGCGATGAGAACTCGGTGAACGGGGCACGGTCGAGGTCGAAGCCGATGGCGGTAACCTTGCCGAGCCCATACGGCCCCTGTCCCGCGATGATGTCTTTGATTGGCGTCGTCGGGTCCGGCATCGGGATCAGCACGCGAGCGGGTCGATCCGCCTTCGCCACGAGATTCGCGACGGGGAACGGAAGCCCTTTGTGCCCGAGGTCGCCACGCATGGAACTGGTTTTACCCGTGGCCCGCGTCGGCCACGACAGCCCCACGGCATTCGGCGTGCGTGTGCCCTTAATCTCGAACGGAAGCAGATCACGCAGCGCCGGCAGTTGCGACACGAGAGCAGAGTTGCCGCCGACAGAAACCACCAATCGCCCGCCGCGGCGCACCCATTCGAGCAACGCCGCCCGCTTCGCTTTCTCGGCAGCGCCACCGCTTTCACCGAAGAGTTTGCGAAGGAACTCGTCGGAGCCAATCGACGTGTTCAGGATCACGAGATCAGCCGATTCGTAGCCGACCCAGCGATCCGGAAGTTGAGCCACATCTGTGAGAGTCGCGAGTTCCACGCGACCACCGCGAAGTTCCGTCGATTGTTCGGGCGCACCGGCTGGTTTGGGGAGATCGAATCCGGGAATTGCGCCGCCAAGCGACAACACCACATACGTCAGCGGGTCGCGGGGCCGCAGTGATCGCACCCGGAACGGCTCGGACAACGGCTTCCCATCCTTCGTGCGGATCGTGAGCATCACTTCGCCAACGCCAGCCGGCCTGACGTAGCCGATGCATCCAACCTCGACAGCCGAGAGCTTCCCGATGGGGGCACCGGCGAGATTCAACGGAACCGTCAGCGTGGTGGCGATTTCGTCCGGGTCGGCGGCTTCGATGACGAGTTCCGCTTGCTCGGTGATGGTCACGGCAACATCGAGATCAACGTACACGGGAGCCCAGCACGCGAACTTCGCGATGTGTACACCCTGCCCGTTTTCGTCGCGCTCGGTGGCCTTGCCTCCGGGCGGCAGTCCAACCCGTGCAGACGTGATCTTCACCGGGGGGGCAGCGGCCGACGCTGGTGCAGCGAGAAGGAGCAACGCCGCGAGGGTAAGCCAGGTTCGCGGGTTGGTCATCGGCGTTTATGGGTGTGGTGAGGTGAGATTTCGCCTGGGGTCGCCAGGCACAATTACGGTTTCGCGCTTCCGCAAACGCACGGGTTGGCGTGGCACTTCGGGCAGCCATCGCCGTACTTCCGGGCCATCGCGTCTTCAAGGTCTACGCCGGCGATGTTCGCGAGGGTCGCAAGCCAGGCCAAGACATCGGCAAATTCGAGTGCGAGGTTGTTCGGGTCGTTGCGATCGCGGAGTGCGGCCGACAGTTCCCCAACCTCCTCCATGAACCACATGAAGGTGCCTTCAACCCCGCGGCGAGCGTCTTTCGCTCCGAACAGATCGCGGATCCGTGCTTGTAACTCGGTGAGTGTCACGCACAGATTCTAGCACCATCTGCGAACCACGGCCAACGATCGCGACCCGAGTTTGCTAGCTTTATCACGGGAACAGTCGCAGTTGAATCCAGAGTAATCGAGCCATGAGTTGTATCGGGTCGTTCAAATGGAGTTGAGTAACTGTTGCTTGCCCCGTCGCTGTCAGTCCCCGAATTTCACCTCGTTCCAACTCCAGTTCAAAATGTTCGGACCACCGATCCGTTCGAGGATTGAACAACGCAACCTCTTCTTCCGCAACGCTGTCCCAAACCGTCACAACATCCGATTTGTGAAGGTTACATGACCGACAAGTGAGTGCCAGGTTTGATTCGTCGTCAGAGCCACCCCGAGATGTTGGAAAGACGTGCTCCACTTCAAATGGGAAATTGAAGATCGCCTCCGGTGCACGACAATACTCGCAGCGATGGTTGCCGCGACGGGCGACGACTGGGTATTTGGAATTCATGACGGTAGCGAGCGGAGCAACTGGGCCGCGCGTTCTGCCGCAGCACGAAGTTCAGTTTCGACAAGCGCGTCGAGTTCATTCTGCTCGGCTGCTGGAAGAGTCGTGCTGTCATTGCGAGCTTGTCGCCACTTTCCCATGAGGGCCGCAAGGCGATCTCGCTGAACAGCGGTGAAGAGGGCATCCGGAGTCACGGGCTGAACAATCACCAAGGTCGTTTCTTGAGGATTGCCGAGTTCCGTTCGCAGTTCGTCGATCGCCTGCCCTATTGTGGGCCCGACAGCCTGTTTATCGCCACCCATGGCACGAAAAGTTGGAGTGGAACTTCGCGGGTCGTCTGGTAATACGGTGATGGTTGACATGTAAGAATTCTACCACACGGCGGAAGACGAACGCGAGTCGGTTTGGTGCAAGACATCCTCGCTGCAATCGCAGCATGAAATGGCGTCGCTCATTCGGCAGACACCAGACGCCTCGCTTCGCCAAGCATACACTAGAACCGCATGGACGCGATCATTCTCGCCGCCGGCAAAGGCACCCGTCTCAGACCCCACACCGATACCATTCCGAAACCGTTGCTGCCCGTGCAGGGACGCCCGATCCTCGATTGGATCATCGGTGCGTTGCCCCCGGTCGAACGGCTGGTTGTTGTTGTGAATTACCTCGCGGAACAGATCGAGGATTACCTCCGCACGCAAAAGCACGTTCGCAACTGGAAGACCGTTCGCCAAGCCGAGCCACGCGGCACCGGCGACGCTCTTATGAGCTGCAAGGGAATCGTCACCGCTGACCGCGTGATGGTTCTCAACGGCGACGACCTCATTGGGCGTGCCGATCTTGCGGCGCTCGCAGCTGTGCCGATGGGGATTCTCGCTCATCCGGTCGATGCCCCGGAGAGCTATGGCATCATCTTCCCGAATGCCGACGGGTCGTTGAAGCAGATCGTGGAGAAGCCGAAGGGGTTGCCGTCACCGCAACTGGCGAACATCGGCGGATACGTGTTTCCGAAAGACGTGTTCGACCTGACGCTTCCCCTCTCTCCACGCAACGAGTACGAGATCACGGACGCCGTGGCACAGCTCGCTGCACGCGGAGGTTTCCGCGTGGTCGAGGCGAACTACTGGCTGCCCATCGGCACAATCGAGCAGTGGGAAGCGTCGCAGACCGCAAATGTGGATGCGGTGAAATGAATAACGAAAAACCGAGCCACGGATGAACACAGATGAAACACGGATAAAACCAAACGCCACGAAGACTTTGTTTTGAAACCCTGAATTGTCTCGGTGTTTGGTCTTATCCGTGTTTCATCTGTGTTCATCCGTGGCTACTCTGCTTTTTTGTCCTTCTCGAATTCCTTGATGCTCAATCGCGTTTGGTGTTCGTCGATTTCCTTTCCGTCGGGCGTGCGGCCCTGGAAGTAATCCTTCTGCCAGCCGCGTTTCACTGCCTCGGGGTCGCGCGTTCGCAGCCCGTGAAGGAAGCCCTTTCGACCCTCCTCCCACAAACGATACTGTTCTTGTAGTTCCGGGTTCGTCGAAAGCTGCGTTTGTCGTGGCACGAGACTTTCCGCCAGTCCTCGCGGCACCGGAACCAACATGCAGTACGGTTCACCCTTCTCGAACCGGACCCACTCGTTTTGCCGGGTGATCTTCCAGTTCATCGTGAACGTGGACGCGAGCCAGTCCGATTCCACGACCCCCTCAAGCGGTTGAATGCCGTCCTTCACCATGTTGCTCGGGCCCTTCACCCACAGGTTGATGCCCGGTGGTGTGCGAAACAAGAACGGCACCGTGAACGTGATGACCGCGCTACCGAAGTGGCTCACGATGCGGTTGTCTTCGTGTGCGTCGAATTGAATCTCGACATCTTCCTTGTTCACGCCGCCATACCAGTAGGCGCGAAATCCCGCTGTCGAACGCAACACCCAACCCGACTGGTTCGCGATGACGAGAGGTAAGCAGCGATACGGATGCCGTTGGTGCGCGTTATCCATCCAATCGCGATTAATCGGAGCCGGCTCCAGCACCGTATCAACGGTCGGATATAGTTCGTATGCGAAGAGTTGTTGTTCGGCTGGTTTGGATTCTTCGGGCATGTGTTTCGTCCTGAAAACGGTTGTTTAGTGTTCAGTGTTTGGTGTTGAGTGTTGATGGGTATTGTGACAGAAACACCGCATGGCTGCGAGGCGAAGGGGAACACGCATGTTCCGCCTTCCCACAGCCACACGGTGACACCAACAACCACGCTAAAAACACTAAACACTAAACACCAAACACATCTCAAGTCTGTCCCGCGTCGGTCACCGAGCACACCAGCGGTTCGGTTGGGCGGTCGTAAGTACGGCCGTCGCTGTTGCCCGTGGCGTGATTCCGCAATGCGAGTTGATAAAGCTGTTCGCCCATCGGCGTCGGATAGTCGCCGGTCACGCAAGCACGACACAGTTTCTCGGCCGGCAAGTCGATGCAGCGTGCGACCGCATCCACCGGCAGGTAGAACAGCGAGTCGGCCCCGAGTTCCTTCGCCATCGCGTCTTGCTCGGCAACCGTCGGCACTTTGCCAGCCATGAACTTCGGGGCGAACAGTTCCTTCACCGTGCTCATGTCGATGCCGTAGAAGCACGGGGCTATGATCGGCGGACACGCAACGCGAACGTGAATCTCGCGTGCCCCGCCCTGATCCCGCAAATGATGCAGCAAACTCTTCAGTCTCGTGCTGCGAACGATCGAGTCCTCAACGAGCAGCACTTTCTTGCCGGAAAGCACTTCACGAAGCGGCGTGAACTTCAGCCGAACCTTGTCGGCTCGGTTCGCACCCTCGATAAATGTGCGGCCGATGTAGCGGTTTCGGATCAAGCCCTCGACCGACGGAATGCCCAGTGCGAACGCCATCGCGTCGGCTGCGGCTTTGCCCGTATCCGGAACCGGCACGACGACCGTATCTTCCGGGTCGAGCGGGATTCGGCCGAGTGCTTTTTCCTGCTTCGCCAATTCTTGGCCGAGCCGGGCACGCGACAGGTACACACTGCGATCGTCGAACGAACTGGACACGTTCGCGAAATAGATCCACTCGAAGAAGCAGTGTGCTTTCTTCGGCGACGGAGCGAACTGATGAATCGTGAGTTCGCCGTCGCGGATGAGAATCATGTGGCCAGGTTCGAGCGACTTGATGTTGCGGAACCCGAGGTTCTGAAGCGCGACACTCTCGCTCGCCGCTCCGAAGACCGGCCCATCCTGTGCATAGACCAGCGGACGCAACCCAATCGGGTCACGCAGCACGACCATGTCGCCCATCGCGTTCAGAAACACGAGGTTGTACGCCCCGTCGAACTTCGTCGCGAGTTTGCGAAAGACTTCCACCAGATCAGGCCGGTCATCGCCGCGCACTTCGTGCGCGAGGTAGTGCATGATGACTTCGGTGTCGTTGTCGCGTGTCAGGTGGTAGTCGTGATTGGCAAGGAGTTCGGCGCGAAGTTCGGCGAAGTTCGTGAGCTGACCGTTGAAGGCGAACGCGAACCATTTCCATTTGCAGCCGTGGCGGCGCTCGAAGGGTTGAGCGTAACTGCGTTTCGTCGCTCCGCAGGTCGCGTATCGGGTATGCCCAATCGCGCCGCGACCGGCGTACTCCTCCATGATGGAGGCGTACTTCGGCGGATGGTTGATCCGGAACGCCTCAATGACGGTGCCGACTTCCTTGTAAGTGTCGACAAGCTGTTCGCGGTCGGGGTTGTAGGTCGCCATGCCCGCGGCAAGTTGCCCGCGATTCTGCAAGTCGAGCAGCATGCGAGGCATCAGGCGGGAGAGTTGGTCGGGATCACCCGTCCATACGGGTGAGCGGTCTCCCCGGCTCGGCAAGTAATACAATGCGGCCACACCGCATTCGTGGTGCAACTCGTCCATGTCACCGCCTGGCATGTGGGGAAGAGTGACCGGCTAGGGCATGGGTGAATATAGAACTTCCAGTGGCACGGTCCAAGCGCCAGAGTCACTCGCGAACTTCACGGGAACTTCTGACAGCCTCCGACTCGCGACACTCGCGGCAATCCGTGCGACCGGTCATTTCGTCGGATCGTTGCAGCACATTCCTAATACCTTGGAGAGTTCTCATGTCTTGCAGGATTCTATCGTTCGCTCTGATTATCGGTTTTGCGGGCGTCTCATTCGGTGAAGACCAGAAAAAAGAAACGAAGGCGGGTGCCGATCCCAAGACCGCGCCGCTGGAGTTGACCATCACCGGCAAGACGACGAAATACACGCTCGACACCGGTGGCTTGTCGATCGCCGATTACAAGAAGGCGATCGAGACTGCCGCGAAAGGGAAGGGCCGCGCTCCTGCAACGCCGGCTGTCGATCTGACGGTTGAACTCAAGAACACCTCGGACAAAACAATCCAGGCGTGGGCGAAGGGTGATCCCGTCGTGCTGACGCTGGAATTGAAGGGCAAGGGTGCCGTGAGCATCGCTCCGCTAGTTCCGATGACGCTTGAGTTTCGCCTACCGGATGGCGTCGGCATCGAAGCGGGCAAATCAATTACCTTTCCGCTGAAATCGCTGTCGGCTGGTTTTCGCGGAGTGAGTCAGCTTTCGTACTGGACGGAAGCTGGCGAATACGAGTTGGTGGCGAAGCTGAAGACGGGGATGCTGCCGATTCCGAAGGGGGCAGCGGACAATGGCGATGGGTATGGCATCGTGACCGTGACCAGCGCCCCCTTCAAACTGACGGTCGAAGAGAAGAAGTGAAGCTTGAATCTGCGTCAGTAATTGCCGGAGGGTTCGCCGCCGGCTCGTGAGCCAAGACCCAGGTAGACCGTTGGGTCGATGCCGTTGGGGATGAATCGGACTGAGCCGTCGCCCAGAGTCGCGTTGACGCCTCCGGTGTGGTTGCTGCGAGCGTGCTGCACCGAATTTGAAGTCGACACTGTGCAGGGCGCACGGCCAGGAACATTGATGCAGTTCACATCTACATCGACGACGCTGGTGTTCGGTGGGGCGATCGTGCTGAACAGACAGTTGCCGTCATACGAATTGAAATACCGGCCACGGATATCGTGACTCGTCGTATCCGCCACGAGGATGATTTCGCTCAGGAGTAGCGTGTTCGAGAGTCCGTCGGTCACCTCACCGAATTTCGTCTTCGACTGGGCATACATGATCCCGTCGCGTTTTAGGCCTGTCGTATCAGTTGAGGGATTGAAGATCGTCGTGGCGGCACACGCGACATAGTTCCCGTGAAAGCCCTGATTGGGGAACGACGCAGCCGTGACGGTTTTCGGACTGACCGGGTCCGAGGGACAGCAGAAATTCGTGAACACTCGCTTCGCATTCGGATAGCTGTCTGCGGAGCCGCCGCCGTCCATGTAGGTCTTGTAGTCAACGTACGCGCTGTTCTGCTCCATAAATGGCAAGGTGTGCGGCATCCAGCAGCCGCGGTTGTAGTAGGGGACGTTGGCTCCGTTGGTGTTCCACTGGCCGGGCGGGAGATACGCATAGGCGTCGTGGTGACCGTGGAGCGCGAGGCCGATTTGTTTCAGATTGTTGCTGCATTTCATGCGGGCGGCAGCTTCCCGAACTTTCTGGACCGCTGGGAGGAGAAGCCCAATCAAAATCGCGATGATAGCGATAACAACAAGGAGTTCGATCAGGGTGAAGCCCCGAGAACGCGAATCCGCGGTTCTCATTCTTTTGGACTCCGGATGAAGAGCGGGCGAACTGCTTCTCTACCTCAGCCACCTCGAATGTCAAGAAACTCCCATTGTTGGGCCCTCACTGGCCGGCAAGCAATTCGGGCACTGTTCGTTCGCGGATCAGATTCCGTCGATGGTGATGCCACCGTGGATGACGGTCAG
This sequence comes from Planctomycetota bacterium, assembly GCA_021413735.1. Lineage (GTDB taxonomy): Bacteria > Planctomycetota > Planctomycetia > Gemmatales > Gemmataceae > Gemmata. The sequence goes on along the minus strand of JAIOPV010000254.1, from coordinate 2,342 downwards.
CAAGAAGCCGCCGGTTTGCACCACTGGTTGTTGGGATTGGTTAGCGGATCGAGCGCCTCGAACACCACCACAAGCAACGGCCCACCGCAAGCACCGAATCGCCGCCACCGAACTTCTCATAAGGTCGGATTAGTGCAGGAATTCCGATTGAAAGATCGGGATGATGGTGTTGCTGTGGTTTTGCGAGACCGCGACTTGGCACTCGGATTGCAGCTTCCGCGCATTCCGGCATCCTGTGGGGGATTACTCCACCGCCCCGCCTCCCGCCCACTCAAGTGGTGAACCTCGATGGCCCACGATTGGCTGATTCGACTCGATCACAGACTCTCTTCCTACTCGGTCCTGGCGACGCTCATCCTCATTACTCTGACGGTGGGCGTCCTCTACCAGTCCGGATTGATTGGTTGGGTGTTCAGCCGACTCGGTCAGGCGACTCGCTGGACGATTCACCGCGGGTTTCGTGTCTGGGAACGCTGGCTTTCGTGGGCGAACTGGACCGTGTACGGCGTCATCGCAATCGCCTTGGTAACCGTGGGCGAATTCGCAATCGCGACTCACCCGGAAGTCACTCTCGCTTGTGCGGGGGTGAGCTTCGTGATGGGACTCGTGACGTGTTTGGCGTATATGTTCCTCGACCTGGAACGATACGAGGTCGAACGCGGACGAAAGGCTGTCCACAACCCGATGAAGGGGCAGGATCTCGCCCCCAATGTGGCTCGCTACGGTCACAGGGTCGGGTTGCCGCTGCTGGGAGTGGCGGCGGCCACCGTGATCGGCGGATTCGCACTGCTGAACCAGGGACTCTACGAGAGCTTCGGCCGAGGCTGGTACGGAATTGCAGAAGACGGACACCCAGCGTTCATCGACTTCCTGACATACGCGCTCATCAATCTGCTGAGTCTCGTCGATATCCTCAATCTGGCTGACTCTCACCGCCTCGTTCACACCACCTTCGTGCAGAAAGCAGCATGGCCCGCAGCCGTCCTGCTTGCCGTGTTCAGATCGTTCTTCACGCTCGTTCTGCTCCAACAGATCTTCGCATCCGTGCGGCAAGGGCAAGTTCTCGCCGAGACGATCACCGACTTCTGGAGCCCGCACGAGCCAATACACGACCGCGCCCGCAACGCCCTTCCGCAGTTCGGAGCAGCGGTCATCGGGCCGCTTCTCGTATCGCTTCGCGAAATGACGTCGCTCACCAAGGAACAGCGCGACCAGTTGCCGCAAGTGCTCGCTGCCATCGGGCCGTCCACAGTTGCGACTCTGATTATTCACCTGGATGACCCACATGAGCACGTCCGGGCGGTCGCTGCTGGAACGCTGGGCCAACTCGCCGCGCGAGAAGCGACAGCGGCTCTCGCGGGACTCGTGGACGATCCGAGTGACCACGTTCGTCTGAGTGCAGTCGAGGCGCTCGGGTTGATCGCTGCTGCGGGGGTGAAGGCCGAGCGTTCTCGCCTGGTGCGGATGCCGCGCCGCAAGAAGGGACGTTGGCGCATCTTTCGGCATCGGGGAGAAGCCGCTTCGGACATCGACCCAACTCCCGTCGCTATCGCCGCTCTTTCTCGTGCGCTGCGCGATGGCATGGCCGCTGTGCGGTGTCAGGCCGCGGCGGGCTTGGGAAGAGCGGGTTCCGCTGCTGCGAGCACCGCCGACATTCTCGTTGAACTGCTTCAAGACGCGGACGAAACCGTTCGCTGTCAGGCTGCGGAAACGCTGGGGCAAATCGGTGGCAACGCCAGCGCGCTTCTCGCGGCGCTCGACGATCCGGCCACAGCCGTTCGTGCATCAGCGGCACGCGGGTTGAAGTCTCTCGGTCACGGAGCGAAGGTAGCGGTACCGAAGTTGGTCGAGTTGCTTCAGGATCGCGACGAGTCCGTGCGGGTTGCGGCGTCCGAGGCTGTGGCGGCTGCCGGTCCGCTGAATGGTCACTCCACGAACAAACTGGCCGAAGGACTGGAGAGCAGCGACACCGTTGTTCGTGCGCAGGCAGCCGAGGCACTCGGGAACGTCGGAGCGTCAGCGGAACATGCAGCGCCACCTCTCGTCGAGGCGCTTCAAGATGGGAACGATGTGGTGCGAGCGAAGGCTGTCGAGGCTCTCGGCAAAATCGGAGAGTCGGCGGCTCATGTTGCCGTGCCGGGGCTTGTCCGTGCGCTCCGCGATCAGGACAGTTGGGTGAGCGCTCTGGCGGCTGAGGCTCTTGGCGAGATGGGCGGCGTCGGTGAGGGCGTGGTTTCGGCGCTGGTTCACGCACTGAAGCACGTCAACGCACAGGTTCGCGGCAATGCAGTGGAAACTCTCGGAAAGCTGGGTTCTTCGGCAGCGTGGGCACGGTCGGCGAT
>JAIOPV010000024.1 GCA_021413735.1 Planctomycetota bacterium | reverse complement strand
AAAGGCGGAAGGCAGAGGGCGGAAGGCGGAAATTCAACACGTACCGCCTTCCGCCCTCTGCCTTCTTCCGCCTCAGTTCAGACGGCCAGTTGTTTCGGGGGCTCTTGCCGTGGTGGGCGAACTCGTCGCCAAGCTGCGACCGCGATCCGAGACACGATTCCGTTTGCCGGCTCCAGGCTCGGCGGTTCCGCTGCTGTCAGATTCGGCCTGAACACCATCATTACCAGGAACGGCAGATACCACAGGACGTAAACGCCGCCACGATCCGCGTGCCAGAACTGCACACCGATCAACACTGCTGCCGACAGCGAGATCAGGTGCGACAGATTCTTCGGGCTTGGCCACACGGCCACGCCAGCGAGGAACGCCACAAAAAGCACGAACAACGGCAACCGATACGCCCAGTGCGCACCGGTCCAGATGCTTTCGGCGGTCGGTGCCTTCCAGGGCTGCCAGTCTGGAAGGCTCAGCGTGGTTGCGATGCCGAATCCGGCGTCTCCGCCCCAACCCATCACGAGTGCCGTGATTCCGACGCTGATGGTGACCGCCGACAGGAACGCCCGAGCGAAGCGACCTGCGCCGCGACGAGCGTAGAACCCGAACCACAGCGGGAACAGCAGAGCCGGGAACAGTGCCGTACCTGCTGCGAGGCCCAGCAACCACCCGGCAACCACCGGACGGCGGTAGAAAAACACCGCCCACACGAGGAAGGCCGTCGGCCAGACGTGATGCAGTTGCCGTCCGACGTCGAACGCCGTGTACGGCACGAGAAGGTAAAGCGTTCCCATGCCGATTCCCGCGGCACGATCCTGAAAATGGCGGATACCGATCAGCAGAAGCGCGACAATGATGAGCGCGTGACACGCCATGCAAAGCGTGCGTTCGACCCAGAACCGCACGTCATCGGGTGACGCCCGTTGAATCGTTTCCGCCGGAGCTTGCTGCACAACTGCCGTGGCCTGTCCCTGAACTTGTTCAATCGGCGTCGGTCGTTTCCCGACCTGCACCGTTTCGGACGGATCAGACGTTCGCCGCAGTGCGACCGAGGTTTGCCCAACGAACAGCGCCACGCCAAGAAATCCCAGACCCGCTGTGGTCAGATTCGGGGTTACGGCAGGTCGCCGAACCAGCCCCATGTCGAATACGGCCCGAACAAACCAGTACGCGGACCCAGCCAAGAGCCAGCAGTAACCGAGGATTAATTCTCGGTCGCCGCGTTCGGTTCGCCCGACGGCGAGTTGATGGCGTGCTTCGTACAGGAGCAAGAAGCCCGGACAGAGCAGGAAGAGCGTCAGCAGGTCGAGATTTCGGACGCAGAAGAGTCGCGAAAACTGGAAGAATAGCGTCAGCGCGAGGATGAACGAGAAGTACAGCCACGTCGTGGCGTTCGGCAAGTGGAAGTCGATGAAGATGGACTGTTCCACGAAAGACCCTCAGAGCGGACTGCGCACCTCCGACACCAGCGGGGCGGTTGACAGACCCTGTTCATACGGTTGCGACGCGCCAATGTCAATCGACCAGAGCACGCAAGTTCGGTCGTTTCCGGTCGTTGAGATTGGGTGATTTGGGTTGAACCTATTCGTCTGAGCAGACCAGCGAAACCAGTAAACCCAGCGAGTTGATTCGCGCATTGTCAAGAAAACGGAGGCGATTTCAGCGATTCCCATTGGTTCCGGACGACATCCCCACCCCACGTCCGGAACCAACCGTTTCAGCCCCGGAACCATTCCATTCGTCCGGAAGAAATATCGTTCAGACAAGCTGAACTGATTTCTTCTGACGCATCCTCTTTTCAGATTATATCTTGCGGTGCCGGTTCAAAGCGGTCTCGCGGACTGCCCGAAAATCCACCTCCGGAACCATCATTTCAGCCCCGGAACCAATCGATTCGCCCGGAAGAAAGTCCATCAGAACATCTGCCTCCGAGGATTCCGAGGCGGATCATCATTCGAGTGGATGGCTTGCGGCATTCGCCGACAAACTTGATGAACTTACCGTGACATTTCCGTCTCTCCGGAACCGTCGCGGACAGGTCCGGAATCAATCGCAAGGTATCGTCGGGCACCGATGCTAACGACTATTCCGTTGCGATGGGTTACAGGGCGGTCTATAATCCACCTCGTAAATCCAAACGTGCCGCAGGCGAGTAGCCCCTTCCGGAGTTCCACGACTTCGGCGCGCTGCCGATTTAGTTCGGCAGAGAGATCCATTCGGTGTCGTCGCATTCACGGCCTGTGGAGCGAACAGACCGGTGGTCTCGGGCCAGGTCCACACGACCCGAAACGCCTCTCTGACTCACCCCATCACCCCGCGAAGAGCCGGCCCGTTCGGGGCTGTCTGTCGAAAGCAGTTTCGCGTTTCGGAACACCCTTTCCCTCCGTGTCCTGAGATCGTTGCTCTCCGCAACATCCTCACACGGACGTGTTCGACAGGAGACGTGTTATGGCTGTGCTTGCGCCCGTAGACGAGCCCCAAGTCCATTCGGCTCTCGAACAACTCCAAGGTGTCTGGGCCACAGTTGCTGGCCCACGACAGGCCCGATTGCTCATCGCTGGGCATCGGTTCACATTCGAGTTTCTCAACGGCAACATCTACATGGGCAGGTTCGATCTGGCGCCCGGCCAGATGAACATGCACGTGGAGGAAGGCCCAGCAGAACATGCTGGGCACGTTTCACTCTGCATCTACCAACTGGAAGGCGGAATTCTCCGCTGGTGCCCGGGGCGACCAGGCTCCAATCGGCGACCGGACACGTTCCCAGACGTGGACGATGCCCGGTACCTGTCGCTCGTCTTTCGTCGCGTGCGTCTCGCTGACCGGCGCTAATCGCCGTCGCAATTTCCCGCAGTTCACACTTTTCACGTTCGCGATTCCGTGGAATCGCCCTCGTCCGGATTACATCTCAGAAAGGGATCTCAATGAGCGTTGCTGTCGCAGATCGTCCGGTCCGCACTGTGGAACCGCAAAAGCAGCCCACAGAGACCGCGTACCAGTACCCCGGAATTCCGACAACGTGCGATGGAGCCGAAGCCGTCGTTCACGCCGAGATTCACATTAGCCAGGCCGCCGGTGCCTATCCGATTACCAGTTCCACCACAATGGGCGGCGGGTTCAATGCATCCGTCATGAACGGCCACAAGAACCTCTGGGGCGACTCCCTCATGTTCTTCGAGCCAGAATCCGAACACTCTGCCGCGTCTGTGTGCGAAGGGTTCGCTGTGGCGGGCGGGCGGGTCACCAACTTCACCAGCGGACAAGGGCTCGTGCTGATGAAGGAAGTGCTGTACACGATCAGCGGAAAGCGGTTGCCGGTGGTGATGAATATCGGGGCACGCGCGCTCACGAGTCAAGGCTTGAACGTCCACGCCGGGCACGACGACGTCATGAGCGTCGCCGACGTCGGCTGGGGAATGATCTTCGCTCGCAACGCTCAGGAAGCCGGCGACTTCTGCCTCATCGCTCGCCGCACCGCCGAGGCATCTTCGACGCCGTTCTTCAACGTGCAAGACGGATTCCTCACGACGCACACGGTTGAAACTGTGCGGCTGACGGAGCCTGAGTTCATGAAGGAGTTCATCGGCGATCCGAAGGTGAAGCTGACGAACTTGATGGACCCAAACAGTCCGCTGATGTCGGGATGTGTGCAGAACCAGGACTCGTACATGAAGGGCAAGATTGCCCAGCGCTGGTACTACGACCAGATCGCGGACAAGCTGCAGGATTCCTTCGACGAGTTCGCACGCAAGACTGGGCGACGTTATGGCCACGTCGATGCGTACCGCTGCGAAGATGCCGAGTACATTCTCGTCGGCATGGGTTGCTACATGGAGACGGCCAAGGTCACGGTCGACTATTTGCGTGATGTGAAGGGCATCAAGGCGGGCTGCATGGCCGTGCTGGTGTTCCGGCCATTCCCGACGCGGCCAATCGTCGACGCCCTGAAAGACTGCAAGGCGTTCACGGTCTTCGAGCGAATGGACGATCCGCTTTCGACCACGGGCAACCACCTCACTCGTGAGATCAAGGCCGCGTTCTGTGATGCGGTGACCGGGCAGAACGGTCAGGAGAAGATCACGCACGTTCCGCAGGTTTATCACGGAGCGGCGGGGCTTGGCAGTCGAGACGTGCGACCCGGCGACATCATCGCGGCGTTCCACAACATGATGATCGGCGGGCCGGATTACTTCTCCGTCGGCATCGACCACAAGACGGCTCTGACGCGAAAGGACGATCCGGACTTGCGGCCAAAGGGCGGCTTCTCGATGCGAGGTCACTCGGTCGGCGGCTTCGGTTCAGTCACGACCAACAAGGTGATCGCGACAATCGCAGGCAACGTGTTCGGCAAGGACGTACAGGCATATCCGAAGTACGGCTCCGAGAAGAAGGGGCTGCCGACGACGTACTACCTGACAATTGCCGACACGCACGTCAACATGCACTCCGAGTTGGAGAAGGTCGAGCTGCTCTGCGTGAACGACCCGACGGCGATGCTCAGCGAACTGACCCTGAAGGGGCTGGTGCCGGGGGGGGCGATCTTCATGCAATCGCCGTATTCGAACCCCGAGGATGTGTGGAAGCGAATCCCGCTGCAAAATCAGCACGCGATTCGTGAGAAGAAGGTGCGCGTTTACTACTGCGACATGGTTCAGATTGCTCGCGAGGTGGCCAGCGAACCCGATCTTCAGATGCGAATGCAGGGCATCGTGTTGCTCGGCGCGTTCCTCCGACTGACGCCGTATGTGCGAGAAGCCGAGATGTCGGACGAGCAACTCGACGCGGGCGTCGAGAAGGCGTTGACCAAGTATTTCGGCAAGCGTGGCACGCAGGTGGTGCAGGACAACATGAACTGCATCAAGCGCGGTCGCAGCGAGATGAAGGAAATCCCTGAGAGCGTCATTTACGCGCACTGACACTGTTTTGCCGCTTGCGGCGTAGCAAAAGAGTGCAACGCCGCAAGCGGCGAAGACAAACACCAACACACATCCATACCGAGGTTCCCGAAATGGCCACGGCTGCATTACCCAACGCCCCGTCGATGAACGAGGCGTCTGATAAGGATCCGTTCAACAACAACTGCTACGGCACGTTGGTTGATCGACAGTACAAGAAGGTCGGGCTGCCATTGCTCGACGTCAACGACTTCAACGAGCGAGTCATTCGCGGCTACGAGGAAGGCTACGGCGAGAAGGATTTGCCAGCGGATCTGTCAATCGCGCGGTCGCTGATCCCCGCAGGAACTGCTTCGCTGCGAGACTTCAGCTACATCTCCCCCGAGATCCCGGAGTACATCCCGGAGAACTGCACGGGTTGCATGGACTGCGTCACGGAGTGCCCCGACACCGCGATTCTCGGCAAGGTTCTGGGCGAGGACGAATGGGAACAGAAGCTCCTGGCGGTGCCTGAGGCCGACCGCGAGATGTTCAAGGCTCAGTGGTCGCGGACGAAGAAGTATTACGACGCCGGGAAGAAGAAGCAGGGCGTCGGTGGGATGTTCAACATCATCATCGACCCGTCGAAGTGCAAGGGCTGCGCCGAGTGCGTGACCGTGTGCGACGACAACGCCCTGAAGATGATCCCGAAAACCGACGAGGTGATGCTGAAGGCGCGAAAGAGTCACCGCATCTTCAAGAACATTGGTCCGAGCAACGAGAAGTACATCAGCGGCAACCTGCTCATCGACATGATGCTGAAGGAGCAGACGCAGATATACACGGGCGGCGCCGGTTCATGTGCGGGTTGCGGTGAAGGCACGGCGTTGCGAATGCTGTGCGCTGCCACCGGCAGCAAGTACGGCGAACAGTGGGGCATCGTCGCCGCGACGGGATGCAACACCGTGTACACGTCAACGTACCCGTACAACCCGTACATGGTGCCGTGGACGAACTCGCTGTTCGAGAACGCTCCGACTTACGCGATTGGCGTGCGGATGCGGTGGGATCAGATGGGTTGGAAGGACAAGCCGCTGTGGGTGGTCGGCGGCGACGGTGCGATGTTCGACATCGGTTTCCAGGCGCTCAGCCGCATGTTCGCGAGCGGCATGAACATCAAGGTTTTCGTGCTGGATACGCAGGTTTACTCGAACACGGGTGGCCAGGCGAGCACGGCGAGTTTCACGGGTCAGAACACGAAGATGTCGGTTCACGGCAAGGCAATCTTCGGCAAGCAAGAACGCCGTAAGGAGATCGCGCAGATTGCGATCATGCATCCGCGAACGTATGTGGCGCAGACGACTGCGGCGCACGTCAATCACTTCTACAAGTCGGTGATTGGCGCGATGGAGTTTGATGGGCCTGCGATTGTGTGCTGTTACACGACATGTCAGCCAGAACATGGCGTGGCCGACAACATGGCTGGTGAGCAGGCGAAACTGGCGGTTGATACGCGAGCGTTCCCGTTGATGATTTACGATCCCCGTGCTGGCGATACGATCAAGAAGCGGTTGTCGCTGATGGGCAATCCGAACATGAAGGGTGATTGGTTCGTGCATCCGAAGACGAATCAGGAGGTGACGTTCGTGGACTTCGCTCGCAGTGAGGGCCGTTTCAGCAAGCACTTCGACCAGGACGGCAAACCTTCCGAGACAGTGCTGATGGCGAAGCAGGATCGGCTCGAAAACTGGCACGTCCTGCAGGAACTGGCCGGGCTGCGGTAGGATGGGATTGGTTTAGTATGGCCGCTTGCGGCGTTGCAAAATGAGTGCAACGCCGCAAGCGGCAAAACAGACGCTAACTTGGAGCATCCACAGTGCCCCATCCCCTTGTGATCGGATATCACCTCATCTGGACGGCATACGGTTGGTGGCTCCCGAACGATCCTCGCGGAAGTGGCTCGCACACGGTTGCGGACTCACTCAGTGAACTTGGCGACATTCACCTGGGTCGCAAAGCAATTCAGCCACCCGGCCGTGAGATCCGTCAATTCTACGAACGCGCTGCTGAGTTGCTTCAACACGAACTCTTGACCTTTCACGAGACAGAACGGTCAATCATCGCGGAAGCCTTCGGTGAGGTGGTTGAACGTGAGCGATACACCTGCTACGCCTGTGCAGTGATGCCCGATCACGTCCACATCCTGATTCGCAAGCACAAGCACACGGCTGAGGAGATGGCTGGAATTCTGATGGAGGTCAGCCGACTCAAGTTGGTCGCAGCCGGACATCGTGTACCGTCGCATCCGACGTGGCTGATCGGTCCCGCGTGGAGTGTGTTCCTCGAACATCCGGATGATGTGCGTCGAACCATCGGTTACATCGAACGAAACCCGATCAAGATTCGACTGCCCGCACAGAAGTGGCCCTTCGTTCAAGAGTACGACAACTGGCCGCTCCACGCGGGGCACAGCCCGAAGTCGCCCTATGCAAAACGACTGCAAGAACTGGGACGATATCCCTGAACCCCCGTTTTGCCGCTTGCGGCGTTGCAAAATAAGTGCAACGCCGCAAGCGGCAAAGACCCAATCCCAGCCACAACAACCATGACCCCACTTTCCACCCACGATCACACTTCCGGCGACCTCCCGGCGGCGTTGGAGTTCCTCAAACGCACGCGGTGGGAGCTTCGCGAACTGCGGTTCGTTCGCGTCTGGCTCGACAAGCTCCAAATCATCGACATCAACCGCGACTACTTTGAGATTCGCGGCGTTGGCTATCCCGATGCCGACGTCTTGCCGCTGCTGCGGGCTGTGAACACCAACTTCGACCCCGCCACGATCCACGACCCAACTGACGCCGAATACAAGGAATTCAAGACCGGTCGCCGATACACCTGGGCTCAAGATCGTGTCATGTGAATCCAGTGACAACGCATTGTCACCCAACACGCCAGCGCTTGACGGCCTCCTCGTCAAGTTCCACGCCAAGCCCAATGCCATCCGGCACCTTCGCATGAGGCGGGCCAAGATCCAGCGGCTGCGTAATCACTTCGCCATCGTGATAGAATGGCCCGATGGTGTCGGCCGGGAATGCGTCGCAGTCCACTTCCGGGAACGCCGCCGCGACGTGCAGCATGGCTGCAGTGCCGATGCCAAGTTCGAGATTGCTACCGATCGTGCAGCGCAGCCCAGCCGCTTTCGCCACCGCGATGATCTCGGCCGTCGCCGCGATGCCGCCGTGCTTGCCGGGATAGACGCTGAAGATGTCAGCAGCACGGTGCGTCGTGAGCAGCCACGCATCCTGAAGCGTGAATACGCTTTCATCGGCCATGATCGGCGTGTGCGTGTCGCGTCGGACTTCGGCGAGCGCAGCAGGATCACCCGCTGGAATCGGCTGCTCCGCGAGCAGCAGGTTCACGTCGGCGAGTTGACGAAGGCAATACTTCGCTTGCTGAATGGTCCAGCCGCAGTTCGAGTCGATGGTCACGGGAATGTGCTTCGGGGTCACCTCTCTCACGGCACGAACGCGAGCGATGTCAGACTCCGGATCGAGGCCAGTCTTCACTTTCACGCAGGTCACACCGAGGGCGAGGTGTTGTTCAGCCATCAGCCGCGACCCCGGCACATCTCGCGCCCACACCACCAGCTTGATTCGCACCTTGTCGCGAACCTTGCCGCCGAGGAGTTGGTACACCGGCACCTTCGCGGCTTTCCCGGCGATATCCCACAGTGCCATCTCGACAGCGCACTTCGTGAACGGATTCAGCTTGATGATGAAGTCCATCGCACGGCGGGCGGCGGTGATGTCGCGTGGGTCTTTGCCCACTAACTGCGGCGCGATGTAATCGCGAATCGCGGCCACCGTGCCCGCTTGCGTCTCGCCGGACCACAGCCCAGAGATGGTCGCTTCGCCAAGCCCGACGAGTCCCGCGTCGGTGTGAACCTTCACGAGTACATACGGCGACACGGCATGTTCACCGTGGGCGGTCTTCGCGGTCAGCCCCTTCTTGAGGGGCACGCACACGGGAATTGGCTCAATGCGAGTGATCTTCATGGTGCCTCACAGGGTCGGAACTCAGTTCTCGACGGCCAACCAAGACTGATGACAACAGTACACCAAACGCGGATAGAGACACGACACCGTAACTTCCAAGACAGCACATCCCCGCTCCGAATGCGTTGTTGAATCTCCACTCGAAACCTTCCGTTGCCCGGCCTGATTGCTCGGCCCAAGGAATCCATGCCACAAGAGCGGATCCCATCAACGCAATAAGAACGGCGAGAGTGTTCGCGCGGCACGCCCAAAAGACCACAACGACCGCCAACAGGTGCGGAGTCCCGACCAAGGGATAGAAATGCTCGGGAACCCTATCCGAGTCGAGAGGTGAGATGCCAGCCCACCCAATTCGACAGAAAAGCACGGCCAAAGCACACGCGAACCATAATGTCGGCGGCATCGCGCGAACTCCATTCTCGCCTTGGATTATCCCAAGAATCGTCGTAGTACGTTTGCCGTGATCTTCGAGATGTTCTCATCTACGGGCAGCGACGCAACGTAATTAATCGAACCCACCGAGAAGACGCTGCCGCCAGAACTTGTGTCGAAGGTCAGCATCTCGGCGCCGCCGTCGTCGGGGTTCATGCCCTTCGCGATGATCTTCACATTCGCAGGCGAACTCGGCGAAGCCTTGTCCGTCTCGTGCCCCGACGCGCCACCGGGGCAACGCATGTGCAAACTCTTCTCGCCGAACGTATCGCCAGCTTTCAAGCCAGTACCTGCGAACGCCCAGTGCGACGCATCCACCACGCGATACGGTGCGCCGGTCATCGCTCCGGGCAGCGTGAACACCACCCCAAGCAAGTTCGCTTCCGACTCGTGACGAATCGCATACCGACTCTCGTAGCCGCCAAGACCCGCAACGGAGAGTCCCGTCAGCTTGCCGTTGTGACAGAGCATCGAGCCGTTCGGCAGCAATTCGATTTCGCAGTTCAACCCGTTGCCGCCGAGATAGACGAGCTTGCCGCCCTCCTCGAAAACCCAGCGTTTCACACGCTCGTACATTCGCCGCGTCCAATACTCAGGGTGAACGGCAATCACCAGCACGCGATACTTCGACAGGTCAAGCGTGCCGTCATCGAGTTGCGTCTCGCCGTAGTAATCGTAAGCGAAGTTCTGTTGTTCCAGCCAGCCGAGGAGTCGCCATTCCGCTGGCGCGAGGTGGCACGCTTGCCGTCCTTCGATCGGGTTCGTGATGCGTTCTGCGAAGTCGATGTGATTGAACGGCTCCGGGCGATCGAACGACAACGGCGGGTAGTTGTCGGCACCCCATGTGAAGTGCCCAGCGTCGGAGTATCGCTTGAGTTCGCTGCGTGAGTTGATGGTCGGTGTTGGGGGCAGACCGTCGGCGTGAATGTAGTTGCTGCGGCCGCCGAAGTTGTTGTAAGCGTTCCAGGTGATGTTCGACGCCAACACTGCCATCGGAGCGACCGGCTTCGCAGGGGCAACCACCCACGGGAACGAGAACTGCCGACCGCTCACGGTGTTGGCACGGAAGTAATATAAGCCGCTGCGGTTTGGCCCGGGAACGTGCTGCGAATGCACCGAGTTCGCGTAGCCAACCTTGTTCCACTCGGCTCCGGTCTGCGTGTAGTCGCCATCGGGAGTCGTCTGCATCACGGCCCGTGGGCCATGTTCATCGTGCCAGCCGAGACTCTTCACGAACTCAGGCGAGTAGCCGTATCGCCACAGTTCGAGCTTGTACGCCTCGACGGAATGCACCCTGAACTCGGACGATTCCCCCGATCGGACGCACTTCGGCCAGGCATACCCGAGCAAGCCATCGGTGAGCAAACGGAAGTGGTGCGGCGTCTCGACGGGTAGTTTGATGCGGCTGAACTTCGCCCCGAAGCCTGGTTTCTGAAGCACGACGCGATATTCGCCTGGTGGCAATTCGAGATGCACAGCGCCGGATGCTCGCGACCGCGTTTCCCGCGATTCGCCGCTGACGCTGATGAATTCCAGCAGCACGTCGGGCAACGCAATATACCGTTCATCGCTGACATAACCGATGAGCATGACAAACTCCGGGGCAGGGCCGCCCAGACATTTCACCAGACTACGGAGCAAAACGCGAAAGGTTTCACAGGGCTTCCGCCCTGTGCTACGAAAGACGGCCCCTCCGGGGCGAAAACAAACCGTAGGTTCTTCACCCCGGAGGGGTCGTCTTTCGTAGCACAGGGCGGAAGCCCTGTGTTTACTTCGTCGAATCGCGGCTACACTGGTGCGACGCCCACCCGACCCTCACGTATGCCGCCATGCCAGCACCTGAACCCGAATCCAAACCGACACGAGCGCGTTTCGTCCTCGTCGCGTGGCTCTGTGGGCTATCCTCCATCCTCTACCTCGACCGCATCTGCATGTCGCAAGCGGTCGACCCGATCATCGCGGAATTCGATCTATCGAAGACCGAGATGAGCTACGTGATGATGGCATTCACGCTCGCCTACGGGTTGTGCGCGGTTCCGGTTGGTCGGCTCGGCGATCGCATTGGCCCGCGGTCCGTTCTCACCTGGGTCGTCGTCGTTTGGTCGGTCTTTACCGCGTTGACAGGAGCGGCGACCGGGCTATTCACGCTGATTCTCGTGAGGCTGCTGTTCGGTGCTGCGGAAGCGGGTGCGTTTCCGAACGCGGCTCGAATCGTGTCGCGGTGGTATCCGATTTCCGAACGCGGTCGAGTACAGGGGGTGATGCTATCGTTCGCGCAGGTCGGCGCGATCGTTGCCGCCCCTGCCGCTGCTTACCTGATCGAAGCCCTCGGGTGGCGGTTCATGTTCGGCACTTTCGCGCTGATCGGGATTGTCTGGGCTGTTGGGTTCTGGCGCTGGTTCCGCAACGACCCCGCAGACCATCCGAGCGTGAACCCTGCGGAACTCGAGACGATTCGGGCGAACCTGCCGCCCCCGCCGTTGGACCCAGGCCCGGTGCCGTGGCGAGCCGTGTTCACCAACTACGGCATCATCGTTCTCGGCATCATCCAGGTACTCGCCTCGTTCTTCACGTACTTCTTCTACAGTTGGTTCCCCAAATACCTGCGAGATGCCCGCGGAGCCACCAACGTTGAGTCGAGTTGGATCAACGCGCTTGTCATCGCCGGGTCGCTCATCGGGATGTTGTTTGGCGGCTGGCTTTCCGATCGATTTTCCCGGCTATCGGCCCATCCCGTGCGAGATCGCCGGTACGCCAGCATGATCGGTTTTTTCATCGCGGCGGTGTGCCTGTTCGTCGGGACACGCTGCGACTCCACCATCGCGCTCGGTGTGTTGTGGAGCGTTTCCATGTGTGCGATGCACATTCAGCAGCCAAACTGGTGGTCTGTCATTATTCCGCAATCGGGTCGCCACGTCGCGACGCTCTTCGGGTTGACGAACGGCGTTGGTGTGTTCGGGGCGATGGCATCGCAGGGGTTCGTGGGCGTGTTCGCCGATTGGCAGGCGTCGCATGGGTTCAGTGGTCGTGCTCAATGGGATCCGATTTTCGATGTGTACGTCGTGGTGCTGATTCTGGGCGGGGTTGCGTGGTGGCTGTATCGCTTCACGCCGCTCGAAGATCCCAACGATAAGCCCACGAGTTGATTGGTATTGCCGTTTGCGGCGTTGCACGTGTCAGATGCAACGCCGCAAACGGCGAAGTCAAGATTGATCCAAGGAGCAGCCCACATGATGATCGACGTTCACTCGCACTTTTGGGAATACCCGCGAGACTTCACTGCCGACTTCCGCGAACAGGCGAAGCGAGCGCGGGCGGGCGTCGAAGTCGATCTCACGGTGCGCTACGAGGATTACCGGGCAACTGCTCGCGTTCCGGTTCGCACAATCGTCTTCGGCGGCAAGGCGAAGCTCAGCGGCATCTGGGTCGATGACCAACACGTTGCGGTTTATGTCGCCACGCACCCAGACACGCTCATCGGCTTCCTTTCGGTCGATCCGACGCAACCGAACTGGGAAGCGGAGTTGCGGCACGGGCACGAAGTGCTGGGGCTTCGCGGCATCAAACTCCTACCGATGTACGCCGCGTTCCGGCCAGACGACGAACGACTTGATCCGCTCTGGAAGTACGCCGCGAAGTATCGCCTGCCTGTACTGCTCCACACCGGCACCACGTTCGTGAGTCAGGCACCGCTGGAATGCACGCTGCCCAGGCACCTCGATGTCGTCGCGAGCAGGCACCCAGACGTGAAGATGATCCTCGCGCATCTGGGTCATCCCTATGAGGGCGAATGCGTCGTCGTGATTCGCAAGCACCCGAACGTATACGCTGATCTCAGTGCCTTGCACTATCGACCGTTCCAGTTGTACCACAGCCTGATGTTGGTACAGGAATACGGCGTCTGGGACAAAGTGCTGTTCGGCACGGATTACCCGTTCACGACCGTCAACGCGACTCTCGACGGTCTACGCTCGCTGAACGGGATGCTCGAAGGCACGAAACTGCCACGGCTCGACGAGGTGAAGATGGAGGCGTTGATTCAGCGGGACACGTTGCCGTTGCTGGGACTTGGGTAGGCTGGCGAGCAGAAATGATTTCGCCGCTTGCGACGGAGCACTTGTTCGTGCTCCGTCGCAAGCGGCTGAAGAAATCAGATCAAATCAGGCTCACCAACGGAAGATCAACTCGAAGGCACCGGTCCACATGTCGTGCTTGCCGTCGAACGGAGCGCTGGTGGAGTTGTTGTCGTAGCGAACGCTCGGGCGGATGATGATGCCCGGCTTCGGTTGCCACGCAACGCCATAGGTCACTTCCGTGTACAGACCCGCGAAGCCCGTTCGCACGCCCTGGTTGTCGTCGAACACTTCAGCACGAATCGTGCTCGTGATCTTGTCCGTGTGTTTGTAGATGAAGTAGTTCACCGCACCG
>JAIOPV010000076.1 GCA_021413735.1 Planctomycetota bacterium | reverse complement strand
CCCAGGGCCGCTTATCCCGTATGGAGTTGTGATCGGCGAAGCGCTGGGATGATTCTCGCCGCTTGCGGCGTAGCGCTCACGCTGACCGCTACGCCGCAAGCGGCGAAACCCAAGAGCACCATCACTTCTTGCCGAGGCAGTAGAGCGTGCCCTTGTCGGTGCCCACCAGAATGCAATCCGGCCCAACCGCCACCGAACCACCCACAGGCGAATCCAGTTCCAGTTCCTGGAGTTTCTTGCCCGTCTTCAGATCGAGCACATAGAAGTTCCCGTCGTCATTCAGACAGCCGACGTACACACGCTCACCGACCACCACCGGCGAAGCATCCACTTGCCCCTCGGTGGTGAAACTCCACTTCTCCTCGCCGGTCTTCGCGTCGAGTGCGTACACCTTCTTGTCTCGACTGCCTGCGATCACCAACCCAGCGGCCGTGGCCGGCGACGAGTGGAACGGTTGCTGTCGCTTCGGTGCCTCGAACGCCCAGATTTTCTTGAGCGCCTTCAGATCCGCACCCACAACCTGATTCGACTCCATCGAAGCGAACACCTTGTCTCCGACAACCGCAGTCGTGGCAACGGTCTGACCGCCCAGGTCGATCGTGCCGAGTTCCTTCCCGTTGGTCGCGTCGATGACATACAGAATGCCGTCGCTGCAACCCGTGGCGAAGGTTCGGTCTCCGACAACTGCAGCCGCAGCGTTGATCGGACCTTCCACCCTGGCGGTCCAGACTTTTTTTCCCTCGGGGTTGAGGCAATAGAGATTCGAGTCGTGCGAACCGAAGATGACATTCTCGCCGTGGAAGTTCGCTCCTGCTTGAATCTCGCCCTCGGCCTCGAATTTCCAGGCGATCTTGCCATCAGCCGCGTTCACGCAGTGAAATACACCGTCGAGGTTGCCGACGAAAACGCGGCCACCTTTCACACCCGGCGACGCCCGCATTGCGCCGAGTTTGACCTTCCATTTTTGCTTGCCCGTGGCAAGGTCGATGGCATAGAGATGCTTGTCGAGTGACGCGATATAGACGACGCCCTCGGCGATGACGGGGGCTCCTTCAACGGCGCTACCGGTCTTGAACGTCCAGCGTTCTTCGAGTTGGTCGGGCAACTTGGCGGTGCCGACGCCGGTCATCGTGGCATCACCACGGAACACGGGCCAATCGGCGGGAGCGGGTGAAACGAAGCATGCGAGAATTGCCGAGGTCAACACGACCCCACCGACGGGCACCCGCCTCGACGCTCGCAACGCAATTTCACCACGCGCTCTGATACAGCTTGTGGATGTCGGCTTCGACAACCGGACGGGGATTGAATCGGGCTGTCCATTGCTGGTTGGCTTCTTCCGCGAGCAGATGCAGGATTGTCTCGCTGACGCCGCACTCCTTCAGCGACTGCGGCAAGCCGGCCGCGGCCGTGAGTTCCGTCACGCGAGCGGCCAACGCCTCAGCCGCAGGGCGACCGTTCGCGGGACCGTAGTCTCCGAGCAGTTCCGCGTAGAGATGGTCGATTTCCGGGCTGTGTGCTGCGTTGAAGCGAATCACATGCGGGAGCATAACGCCAATCGCGATGCCGTGCGTGATACCGTAGTGAGCCGTCAGCGGGTTCGCGCAACTGTGGCAGACGCCGAGCATCGCGTTCTCGATCGCCATGCCCGCAAGGTGCGAACCGACCTGCATTCCCGAGCGTGCGTCGAGGTCGTTCGGCGATCGCAACACCGTCTCGAAGTTAGCCTCCAGATACCGGTACGCTGCCAACGAACACATCTGCGACAGCGGGTTCCGCTTTGTGGAAACGTGCGACTCGATCGCGTGTGCAACCGCATCAATGCCCGTCACCGCGGTCACTGATTTCGGCTGCGAAATGGTCAATTCCGGGTCGAGGATCGCGACGCGGAACGCTGCTTTCTTGTCGCCGCACGCCATCTTCAAGTGCGATCGTTCATCGGTAATCAGGGCGTAACACTGCGCTTCGCTGCCGGTGCCCGCAGTGGTCGGCACCCCAACGGAAGGCAGCATCGGCTTCGTCGCTTTGCCGTGGCCCTTGTAGTCGGCCATGCGGCCGCCGTTCGTCAGGATGAAGTTGATGCCCTTCGCACAGTCCATCGAGCTGCCGCCGCCGACCGCCACGATGCAATCGACGCTGTGCGTTCTCGCGAAGACCACACCCGCATCAACTTCGCGCTCGGTCGGGTTCTCTTTGACGCCGTCGAAGGTGAACACCGTGAGGCCCGCTTCGAGCATCACGCGTGCGGCCCGTTGCGGATGCCCGGCGTGTTCGAGGCCAGGGTCGGTGACGAGCAGCACGCGGGTTCCACCGACGGACCGTACCGCTTCACCCAGGCGCGCAAGGCTCCCTGCTTCGGAGATGACCCGGCCGAGTGGCTGGAAATCAAACGCCTGCAGCGGTGCGCGGGGCGTGCTGCAAGGCACGCTGCTTGTAGAGGTGGGTGAAGAGGTTGCCTTCATGCGGCTGGTCCCAGGTCAGTCGGTTTGTGGGCAGCGGTCCAATGTTCAGCCGCTCGATATTCGGGCAGGCCATGCACTCCGCGATGAACCCTGTGTCGTCGGTCAAGGCACTGGCCGCGAGTGTGTACCCAATCCGTTTCAGGACGTCGGCCTGCGGGTATTCTATTACGCTGGCGTAAGGGAACAGGAACTCCTTGTTCGCCAGCGGGTGATCCGGCGAATCGCAACGCACAATCGTCGGCAGCAGATACGCGATGCGGCCTTCCTTGACGAGCCGCGGCGTGCCTCGCACTTCCTGCGTGACATCACGCGCACCGGGCGTCTTCAGCCCTTCTTCGATCATGTTGTTGATTGCTTCCGCGACCTCGGGCTTCGCGAACGCGCTGATCTCGGCTGCCGGGTCGTCCCATTCTCGCGGCTTCACGGTCGCCAGTTTCTTCGCCAACCCGAGCGCGAGGGCGTCGGCATTGCGGGGCGTCCACACGGCCGAAGCATTCACGCATGCACGCCCACCGTTCGCCGAAATTGACTCAACGAGCAGATCGAGATACTTCGCCCAGTCGTCGGCCTTGTCTTCGCCAAAGATCATCTTGCTGTAGCCGGTGCCGTGAATCTCGACGCGGTGATCGTTCTTGTACGGTGCCATGCTGCGGTCGTCGCCGAACGCCATGCTTCGGCCGCACAGTCGCAGGATGTCAGCGGAACCGGCGTGATCGGTCGGCAGGAAGCCCAGCACGCTTTGGGGCACGCCGGCCTTGATGAATGCCTGCAGAACACGGAACGGTGTCCACGGTTCTTCGCGGCCCGGCTTCAGCAGCAGCGGAATCTTGAAGGCGATGGTCGGCACCCACAGCGAATGCACTCCGGGCGAGTTCGACGGCAACACCGCTCCGAACACGTCGGTCGTGGGGTAGAACGCCTGCATTCGGCCGGTCGTGGTGGTGTAGCCGGTGTCGAGCGCGTCGAGCGGCAATCCGCGAGTGAGGCCGGCGATCACTTCCTCAATGTTCGCGAGGACGTACTGCACCTTACGAGCGTTGCGGTCGCAGAAGACCATCGCGCTGCCAGTGGTCGCCGACAGATTGCGAACGTACTGATCGAACGTGAGTTCGGTGTCGCCGCAGGGCAGCGTCGCGTTGAGGAAGTAGTCGGCGGCCTTCTTGTACATCGCGAGGATTTCGCGGATGGGGATGCGTGCGAGTTCCTTGTGGGCTCGCTCCATCTGGCCGAGGTCGCGGGAGATCATGGAGCCAGTGACCTGGCTCACTTCCGCGACCGGTTCGCCCGTGGCATGGTGAACCAACGTGGCCTTATCCATGCTGGTGTAGACTTTGCCGAATCGCAGCGCGGGAATGTGAATCATGGCAGTCGGTGATCCTTATTTTTTTTGCTTCTTCGCAGACTTCACAAGGTCGCTCGCCCACTCTGCGTCGGCCGGACGCAACGCCGGTGCGGTGGGTTGGGTGTAATCAATCCGCATTCCATACCGGCTCGTGTCGTACATCTCAGCCATGCAAGATTGGAGGTTCAGCGGCACGTCGGCGTCTTTCGGCCCCAGCGGGACCGGGAACATGGGAATCGCATCGCGAATCGTAAACGGCCACACTTGCGCTTTCGGGTACTTCCCGCCACGACAGACGAAGAAGTAGTAATCCGCGTCGGGAGGCGATGGACGCCCCATCGCCATTCGCTCCCCAGCTCGGAGGAGATCTAGCTCGACGAAACTTGTCGTCGAACCCAGGTACTCGTTACGCTTCGCAAGGTACTTCTTGCGTCCCTCGCTCGTCACCTTGTTCGTCGGGCTGAGAATCTCGATTACGGTCACAACCGTTTGGTGGTCGGCTGCGACGATCTTCACGAATCGTTGCTTTTTCTTCTTCGCTTTCGGGAGCGTTACTTCGACAGGCGAAGCCAAGACCGCTGTGGAGTTGGGCTGTGTCCCACGGGTCTTCGTGTGCGTGCCGTTTTTGTCAGGGACGAACACATCCGGCTTGCCGAGCAATTCTCGTTCGTCGTCTTCCGTGTGAAGCCAAACGTACTCGTCGATCTCTGCGTAATACCGCTCTGGGAGATGGCGATTCAACTCCGTACTGATCGCCGCTATCAGTCGAAGGTGGAACCCCGCCCAGAATGCCGGGGCTTCCAAGTACGGGTCCATTCCGGGGAACGGCGACGGCATCGGTTCGCCCTCAGAATCAGTACACGCCGACCACGGTGCCGCCGGCCAGCTCCGCGAACGGTCGCACGCCACTGACGCCGTCCCATGGGTACTTGTCGAACGGCTTCTCGCGCTCGCCTTCGTCACGCTCCGGGAACCGCGGCACGAAGAACTCCTTCGTGAACGTGCTCAGCAACACGCGGCCGGTGCCGCCGTAGGGCACGATCTCGTCGTAGTTCTTCGGGTTCACCACTTCGATCACCGCACGCGGTTGCGGGGCGTAGTAGCTGATCTTGTACCCGTCGTGCGCTCCGATCGGCTTGCTGCACGCCAGGCCCATCAGCGTGTTCCCGTAGGTCGGCGTCATGTACACCTCGCCGTTGTCGAGCATCTCCTCGACGGCCTCGCGAGTGAAGTCCGGCGTGAACTCGGTGCCGCCCGAGAAGATACCCGTGATCCCCGTGCTCTTGATCGAGCGCAGACCGCCCGACGGGATGCTCTTGCCGAGCGCACGATACGTATCTTCGAGCTTGCCGTTGCGAAGCGCCTCATCGAGTGCCGCGAGTAGCTTCGGCGTCGTGAACATGCACTTGATGTCGTGCCCGCCGGCGAGCACCGTCAGAGCCTGGTCGATGCAGTGGTCCTTGTACGCCTGTGCCTCGGCGATCTTGCGAGCCTTCAGGCACTTCACCACATACCGCGGGTCGAGATCGATGGCGAAGCAGATGCCGCCGCGATACTGTGCCAGGTGCTCGATGGCGAGCCGCAGCCGACGCGGACCACTTGGCCCGAGCATCAGCCAGTTGCTACCCTTCGGGAAGTATTTGTCCGGCAGCGTGTCCGACATCATTTCGTAGTCGATCTTGAAGTCGTCGATCACGATTCGCGACTTTGGCAGACCCGTCGTGCCGCCGGTCTCGAAGACGTACACAGCACGATCGGCCATACCTTTCGGCACCCACTTGCGGACGGGGCCGCCACGGAGCCATTCGTCCTCGAAGATGGGGAACTTCTTCACGTCGTCCCAGCCGTTGACGTCGGTCAGCGGGTTGAAGTTGAACGTCTTGGCTTTGTCGAGCCAGAACGGGGTGCCGGTTTCGGGGCTGAAGTGCCAGCGAACGGTCTCGCGGACGTGAGCGTCGAGTTGCGCTCGGGCGTTCTTGATCTTCTCTTCGAGGTTTGCGCCGGTTACGGGAGTGGGCTTGCCGGGGGTGTCTTTCACGTTGAACAGCTCGGTTGGGGTCGCGGTGCGGATAGCATTCACAATATGAGCAATCGCAACGGTCGGTCATCAATTTAGCGGCCGCCCCATCGGGGCGGCGTTTGGCGGACCGCCCCGATGGGGCGGCCGCTAAACGAGACTGGTTTACTTCTTCTCTTTGAACGCATACAGCGTCTTCTCGGACATCACGAACAGCACACCGTTCGCGACAACCGGAGTCGAGCGAATCGGAGCGTCGAGTTCGACCTTCGCGATCAGATACTTCTCGGCCACCTGCCGCTTCTTCTCAAGAATCTGCTTGCGGGCCTCCTTCATGTTGTCGGCCTTGATGTCCAGCTCATCGATCTTGACGGGCTTCTTGTCGTGCCGGAACACAAATAGGTCGCCGGCGTCGTTCGCCAGATACACCTTCCCATCGACGAAGTATGCCGACCCCCAGATCGACGCCTTGGTGTCGAACTTCCAGTAATGTTCGCCGGTCTGGGCGTTCATGCAGTGGAGGAAGCCGGCCAACTCGGAGATGTAAAGCACGTCGTCCACGATGCAGGCCGACGACATCGTGCGACCGAACTTGAAGTCACGCTGTGCCCACGAACGCGATTCGTCGCCGCCGAAGTGCCACACAGCGCACGAATTCGGGTTCGGCTTCTCGCCGATCACGTCCTTGCCGTCTGGCCCCTTCGTCTTC
The DNA here is from genome assembly GCA_021413735.1 of Planctomycetota bacterium. Classification (GTDB taxonomy): domain Bacteria; phylum Planctomycetota; class Planctomycetia; order Gemmatales; family Gemmataceae; genus Gemmata. Next base: position 1,277 of record JAIOPV010000076.1, on the reverse strand, counting down.
GTTTCGAGGAACTTCGAGATGTCGCCCTTCTTGTCCTTCTTCGGAGCGATGCACCAGAAGTGCGAGATGCCCGTGCTGTGTTCCGGGTCTTGGCCGAGGCCAATGTAAATCTTGTTGTCGTAGATCACCGGCGTGCCGATGTAGTCGCTTCGCGTGCCCGTGCCACCCAACTCGTACACGGAGTCCTTCGGGTTGCCGTCGAACTTCCAGATCAGTTCGCCCGTCTCGGGAACGAAACTGTAAATCCAGCCGTCGCCGCCGCCGAACAGCACCTGCCGCACGCCGTCGATTTCCGCGAAAGTTGGGTTCGACCACTGCCCGTGCATGATGTTCTTGCCCGGCAAGCTACTCTTCCACAGGAGCTTGCCCGTCTTCTTGTCGAGAGCGATGAAGCTCGGCGCGTTCGGGCTTGGCAGATTCAAGTGGCCATCGTCGACGCCATTAGCGGTGTGAACGAAGAGGATGTCGCCGATGATGAGCGGGCAACCCGCCGACATGTTGTGCGGGAAGACGCCCAGTTCCTTCATCATGTCGTACTGCCAGATGATGTCGCCGTCGGTGGCATCCTGGTACTTCTCACCCTGGAAGCCCTGGTTACCGTTCGCGAACCCGTTGGCGTCGAGACACGTCACGGTGCAGCGGTTGCTGACGTAGTAGACGAAGTCGCCCTCGACGGTCGGCGTGGCACAAACCCCTTCTTCGGGCCAGTCGTTCACCCGACCGGATTCGAGTTTGTTGTGGACCGCTTGCCAGAGGAACTTGCCGGTCTTCTCGTCGAAGCACATCAGAACGCCGCGGTCGATCGGCTCGATCTCGCCTTCCTTGTTTCGGGTCACATCGCGATCGTTTCGGGGTCGTTGGTTGTTCGTGCCGCAGTAAACGCGACCGCCGGCGACGGTGGGCCCGCCGTAGGCTCGCGAACCGAGGTCTGCCTTCCAGAGAACCACGCCATCCGCGGGGATGATCTTCTCGATCGTCTTTTTCTTTTCGGGATCTTTCGGATCCGGCACCATCATCTTGGCTTCGAGTGGCACAGCCGGGATCTTCTTGTCGACCAGATTGACCATGTTGCGGGACTTGGTGCCGCCGAACATGGTGTGATCGCTGGGGCCAGGATTGGTGGCCTTTGGTGCGGGTTCGTCTGCTGCCGTGGTGTCTTCCCGGTTCACGAGCAGGAAGCCCGCAGCGAGAATGACGGGACTGGCAAAGATCGCAAAGCGTTTCGGATTACGCATCGTTATCGGCTCCTGGGGAAGTCGGGCGTTCGAGGATTATCT
>JAIOPV010000075.1 GCA_021413735.1 Planctomycetota bacterium | reverse complement strand
GGTAGCGTTCCCGTAGCGCTTGCAAAAGTTCTCGCTTCGTTTGCGGGCTGATCATGGTGTGCATCGTGTGCCTCTGGTGATGGGTAACATCATCGTGAGGCAACGGCCCCCTCTCGGTAACAAAAATCGTGAGGCAATGCGCCCCCGATGCGGCAGCGGTTCAGTAGGGAATTCTAATTGTCGCTAAAGCGGAGTTCTGATCGCCGCCGAACACTGGGGCGTCCGGGGCTTTAGGAACTTCACCCAAGGGTACCTCTAGGACGTCCTGCGGGGAAGTTCCCGCTCGGTCTCCGCGCTCAGCACGATCACCCTTCAGCTCGCCAACGCCGCCTACCAGAACGCCGGGGACGTGTCCGACGATCTGCTCTCCAGGGAAGTTGCCTACGCGATGATGACGTTCATCAACGCCTACCGGGCTGGAATCACCCTCTCCCCCACGAACTACACCCGCCTGGCGCTCCTTCTTGAGAACATGGTCGCGACCACCACCGGCCACGTCGACCAGTGGTACCTCAACACCGCCGACTACTTTCGCCCGTTCATGGGGGCGCTCACCGCCTACGCCCTGACGGAATTAACTCCGCTTTCATTTTCTGACCCCGCGAGGCGAGTCCTCCGGCCTTGAGCTGGCTAAATGCTGGCAGAGGAATTCGGCGATGGCCACCCGCGCCGGCGAGGGAGCGTGGGACGGGTTGACAACGTGCCAGGTGTTATTTTTGGGTTCCCGACGCTCCAGTGACAGGAGCGACTGTGGTTGTGGCCATCGTCAGCGGCGACACCTCAACTCCGTGAGATCCGCATCCGTGGTGAGCAAGAGTTGCGAAACCCCAACGGTTCGCAATAGCTATCCGGTATCGCCCTATTATTATGACAGATATTTGATATAAATTTAGGTAGTTGCTATGTAGTATCCAGGATTTCTCCAGCACAACTTCGCCAAAAGTGGGTGCGGGTCAAACCAGCCAGTACGCGGGTCAATTCAAGCAACACATCGGCACCTGTGACACGTCGGGGATCTGCGGTTGCCCGGTATGGCCCGATTGGTTCGATGTGACCGGAGCGAATTGGCGGATCTGCGTTGAGTGCGGCGGTGATCGGGACCGACGCACGCTATGCAGGTTCACCGGAACACCCAAGTCTCGTTGTGGCCGAGACGGACGGGCCGCGGCAACTAACCTCCGGGCATCGGACGACAGCGAAGAATGATCACTCGGCTTCGGATGCCAATAGTCGTTCGTCGTTCGTCCTCTCTTGACCGAGAACCTTCCAGGCGCGCCGATGGCGCGGTAGAATGGCGGTGGCCTGCTTACCAGCACGAGGAGGCGCGACATGTCGAAGGACAAGGAAAAGTCCGGTGAGCCAGGCGACCTCGAACAGAAAGGGCGACTGCAAGAGCTTCTGGCCGAGTTGTCTCCGAAGGGACAGGAGGAGGTTGAGCACCCGGAAGAAACGGAAACGCCTGAAGATGCCTACATGGAACCGGCGAGGCCGACGATCTTTGCGAAAAGGGACAAGCCCGAGCATCCCAAGCAGGATCTTCAACACAACGGCGAGGCGATCCCCATCGACGTTCAGTTGGTGCCGCTGATCCAGCGAATTTGGGGACAGGGATGGGAAACGTTGAACTCCTGCTATAACAGCTCCCATTACCACCTTGCGTACATCCATTTTGTAACTGCTGAACAGGCACGTCAGTTCTTCGACCTGATTGAAGCCCATGTGTCCTTTGTCGTCTGGGACCGACGCGGGAACGAAGGGGTTGCTATCCGTTTTCCGACAGCAGAAATCGAGGAAGTGACATCGCTGTTGCCTGAGCCGCCAGCAGCAGGGGGATAACTCCGCTCAACTCGGCCACCTGCACCGCCGGTACGCCCCTGCCGGTGCCTTCCAGACCTCACCCTCGGTCAGGAAAAACATCGCCTTGGTGAAGGCGTCCGGCGACATGGCAAGCCTCCGCAGATCCTCGGGCTTGTCGGACACGAACTCCTCGCCCTGCCGGGCCATCTCCTCGACTGAGCGGCCTTTCCTGATCGTGTTGTAGAAGTTCTGCTCGAGCTGGGCGATACGGCGAAACCGGTCCGGAGCGATGCTCTTGACGCTGGCCCACTGGTCGCTGTCCCCGAAGATGCAAGCCGGGGCAGCTGGTCCTTCCCGAGCCGAGCTGGTAGGCCGGGTCCCGGGCCACCCGCTACAATAACACGTTGAGCAGCCGCCCAGGAAGAAGCGCTGACATGGCCACCGCTCTGACGTTCCCGATTCCCGCGAAGCACACCCTCACCGTCGTCGTCTCGGGCGGGGACGGTGCCCGCTTCGCCCGGCTCTTCCAGCAAGCCTTTGCGAAGTTGCCGAAGAGCGTGCGCGAGAGGATCGAGTCGCACTGGGCCTCGGACATCGGCTCCCCAGCGACTACACTGGAAGACCACCCTTGCCTCGTCACGGTTGACGGCGAGGGACACACTCCCTCAATCACCGAGGACGAAGGCCACAAGATCCGGTTCAGTGGTCCCGGATTCGACTGACTGGCCACCGTGGAAGTGGAGGATGTTGCCGTGTCCATGATCGTCCACGAACTGGGACACGTGCTCAGCTGGGCCGAGAAGAGGCTTGGCGTGCTTTCATCGAAAGTGAACGACGCCTGCAGGCGAGCGCTGGCCGGCGACAAGGCCGCGATCGACGTTCTGGAGGAACAGGTCGATGCCCGCATGGTCCAGTGGGGAGTCGATCCGCAACCGGTGTGTGCGGCGACCGACGACTTCATCAAGATGATCGAGGGGGCCATCGAGAAAGATGCCGAACGGCAAGTGGGACATGTGTCGGAGGAATGATCATGAAAGCAGTCAGTGGCGATCTGGCGTGCCAGGCGGCCGCATTCGTGTATAAGGACGACAAAAGCGCGCCGCAGGCCTGGCTCGATGTTGCGGGGATTGAGCACATCCGGCGCGAGATTCACGACGAGAGGGCGTCGTTCCTTGCCGCTCTGCGGGCGTGGAACAGCCAACCACGTCTCGAGCCGGGAAACGCCTCACTTGCAATCTACGCCCACATGGGCGAACCCGGGATTGGGCCTGGCGGTCTTGCTGGCACGGCGAATATCGTCTCTTGGCAGGAACTGGCCACTGCGCTACCGAAGGGAGTGCAGTATTGCTGGCTGATCGGGTGCAAATCGGAATACGTGTTGAGCAACTGGCCAGCGTCTGGTGGTCCAGTCCTCCGACGCATCCTCGTGACCGAGGAGAGCAAATACTGGAGACCGCTCGTCCAGCACTTCGCGGAAGAGATCAGCATGGACCCGGTCCGCTTTCCTGAGGAGATGCCCTCGCTGCTGCGCAAGCTGGTCCCGACGCTCGGCGGTCTCGTGGAGTATTACGAGCCGACGTCGGGGGGATGGCAGCTCTGCTTCTCGACGGCCTCGTGAATGAGGGAAGGTGTGATGACGACAGAAAAGCCAGAGCTGTTCGTGTGCTGTGCTGATGTCGGTGCACCCGGAAAGGCGGCCTTCGGATGGTCCGGCAGATTGGTCGATGATGCGTCGGGTTATCGTCCTGGTGGGGGCGAGATCGCCGATTGTGCCAGCGAAATAGCTCAGCACCTGAATCGTGGTTGTAGCGTCTCACTCGGGATTGAGTCACCCCTATACGTCCCGTTTCGCGGCGATCCTCAAACGCTCACGGCAGGAAGATTGTGGGAGGGTTCGCCAGCATGGAGTTCGCAGATCGGGGCAACGGTGCTGGCGACAGGGCTTGTGGTCACATGCTGGATTCTTCGCAAGGTTCTTGAGCAACTAACCGTTCCGCGGAAGGCATTCCTCAACTGGCAGACATTCCGCGATGCTGGCTGTGGCCTGCACATCTGGGAGGCCAAGGTTAGTGGCCACGCGAAGGCAATGCCTCCGTCGCACAGTGGCGACGCGAGGGTGGCTGTCGAGAGATTTATCGCGACCTTGCCGACTCCGGACGCAGGAAATGTTGATGCGGGTTCCGCGTTTTCTCTCGTTGGCGCTGCGCTGGTGCGGACTGGATGGTCCACGGACCTCAGTCTTCTGTCGGAGACCTGCATCTTCCTGGTTGTATGATAAGGCGATCACCTCAAGTAGCACTCTACCACTCCTCGTTGAGCCGGGCCAATTTGTCATCGGACGTTACCTGTTTCCCGTAGGACAAGCTGTTCCAGTCGGTTTTCCTCCGGAACAGCCGGTGGTAATCAACGTCGAAAAGGGGTTCTTCCGCGGGAGAACCCCTTTTCGACGCTGATCTACGCCCTGGTTCGGCGCAGTCGCAGGGGCGCAGGTGTGGTGACGTCTGTGTTGGCGAACCCCTGTCATCGTCGAGGCTGGGTGGCTGGAGACACCTGTCACCACGGGTGCCATCCTCGCCCCATTCGCCCGCTACGCCAAGGCGTACACTCAGCGTTGGAGGCGGCGATCGGGGCCGCGCTCCAGCCGGATGACGAGTTGCGGCCGTGGCGGGACGAGCCGGCGATCGCGAAGCAGGTTTTCACGACATCCTCCGGGGGCGACTCAGGAGGGCGAGCGTCTCGGCATCCAGCAAAACCCGCCGGAACACTTGATGGTGGAACCCAGTTCACTTCACCGCCAAGTCCCACAGCAGCACCGTGCCGTCCATCGCACCGGTCGCGAGGGACTTGCCATCGGGCGAGAAGGTCATTGCGCTGATGAGTGCGCGGTGGGCGGGGAATGTGTGCAGCACCTTTCCCGTCGGCCAGTCGCGGAATTTCACGACGTAGGTGCCCGGCTCGTTCCCCGGTGCGGACGAGGCGAACTGCTTGCCGCCCGGGTTGAACACCACCGGGCCAGCAATGTGCTCGCCCCCCGCCTTTCCCTCCTCGAAGATGTCCCCGCCGCGTCCCGATTCGTAGTCGAACGCACGGAGCCGCCCGGTGCCCGAATGCACCACCGCCAATGAATCCCCGGCCACCGACACGAACGCCACCCAGCCCGTCTTCGCGTCCTCCACCTCCCCCAACTTCTTCCCCGTCTTGAGGTCCCACCCGGTCACGATCAGGGTTCGCTGGCCGCCTGCCGGGTTTGGTTGGTATGCGATCGTCACCAGCCGCTTGCCGTTCGGGCTCACATCCGCGTGCGGAGGGTTACCCACTGCGACGGGGAGTTCCACGCTGATGAGCTTCTTCCGGTCAACCAGGTCCCACACGACACAGGTTCCACGCTTCGTCATGTCGGATGAGATCCGCATTTCGACCAGCTTCGTTCGGTCGGCGGAGAGGATGGTGGTCGCCGTGTACCCGTTCACCCATTTGCGGGGGAGGAGCAACTCTTCGGTGCCGGTCGCGACGTCCAGTACGGCAACAGCCGGTCTGGCCGCGCCGTTCGTGATCGCCTTCTTACCGTCGGGCGTGAGGTCCACGATGAAGCGCGACGTGCCCTGCAGCGGGGTCGTGGTGGGGCGCAGTTCCACCTGGCCGATCGCCTTGCCGGTGGCGGTGTCCCAGCGGACCACACGCCCGTCCATTCCCGACGTGACGATCTCCTTCTCGCCTGCGAACGCGATGCTCTTGATGCCGGAAGTGAGCTCGGGGACTGGCGTGAGGACCTTGCCCGAGGGCGATTCCCACACGACCGGGTACCGACCGGTGAAGCCCCACGCAAGCACCCGCTCGTTGCCCACGAACGCCAACCCACGCGGGGAGTTGATTCCGACTTGCGGCCCCTCGGTTGTGCCCAGTGGCTTGCCGTTGGCCGTGTTCCACCGCTGGAGGGAGCCGTCTTCGGCCACCGCCGCGAGCGTCTTGCCGTCCGGCGAGAACGCGATGTGCTGGCCCTGACTGTTACGGCCGAGCAGCGATGCCCGCGGCTTACCGGGCCTCACGTCGAAGAGATCGACCACCCCGTCGCCGCACGAGACTGCGACCGCGGAGCCGTCGGGCGAGAACGCGACCGTGGCAATCCCCGTCCCCGGCAGTCCTCCGGGCGTGGCCTGCCCCCGCAGCAACTCCTTCCCGCCGTCCACCTCGTAGACCGCGAATGTGTAGCGGTGGTCTTCCTCGCCCGGTTTGGGGAGACCCCCGCTGAACAAGGTGCCGCGAACCGCGACGAGTTTGCCGTCCGGTGAGAGGACCGGGAGGCCGAGACCGCCCAGGGGAACGCCGGTCTGGAAGACGGACTCGCCCTTCTCCACATCCCACACGATGACGCCGCCCTTGGAGGGTTGGCCCGGCACCCCCTGGCCGGTCGCCCCCTGGGCCAGAAATTTGCCGTCGGTGGATAGCGAGACGGCGGAAAGCCCGGAAATCTCGGTCACCGTCCTGAACCCCTTGGACATGACGAGCCGCTTGACAACTTCGCCGGTGGCCGCGTCACGCACCGAGAGGTCGGCGGACTGGACGAAGACCCACCGTTTGCCGTCAGCGGACATCACGAATTCTGGATCCCCAGTCCCGGGGAACCGAGGCCTCGGGGCGGTCTTGTCCAGCGAACGGCCGGCAAGGTCGAAACGCCGCAGCGAGTTGGTGCCGTCGGGCAACGCGATCGCCTTGTAGTCGGGCGGGAGGAGTTGGAACGACGTGGTCAGATAGGGTCCGAACGGCGGCCCGCCGAGGCGGAGTTTCGCCCCCTCGGGCAGCGGCTCGGGTTTCGGGTCATCGGCGCGGGCGAGCGTGGTCGTGCCGAGCAACAGAGCGAGCAGTGCGGTGCGGGCTGTCACGATGACCTCCGAGACGGCGAGAGGGCAGCGTGAATCAGCCTAGCGGCCTGCCTGCGGTCGGTCCAACGACGCGGCCGCGGGCGTTACCGTCTTCGGTCGTCGCGCGAGCTTCGTGAGATCCCAGATTAGGACCTGGATAGATGAGAAAGAAAGTTGTCAGGTTGCGGTCGATGAAACCGGTTGCGGTCGATGAGGCGGATCGACGAGCGCAAGGTCCGCACTTCATGAGCATGGCTGCATCGCGCTCGCGAGCGTGGCCCAAGTCGCACTGGAGGTGCTCAGGAAGCTCGAACGAGAGCACGACAAGAGCGGCAGGGGGTAGATAGAACCCCACCCCACCGGACTCCCTCCGGCTCAAGGATGGCCTGCCAATGCATCGCCTCTGGCTGCCTCCTGGTTTTGGGTGGCGGGCCGCGATTATACCGCGCATCCGTGCACGGTTGCGTCTCTTGAACCCCCAGACCCGTGCAGCGACCGACGGCGACGGGATGGCAAATGCAGGACGAAGTGCGATTCACGCATCATTTGGAGCCGATCCTCCGGCTTTCACCTCGGGCAGTTCTCGAAGCCCTTCGTAAGCGAGAAAGACGAAGACCTTGATGTGCCAATCCTTCTTCGGATCGCCGCCCACTATCATCAGGAGCGGTTCGGGGCAGTGATACGACTCCGTGGTCGAGATCGACCGCATCTCTGCGAGATCATCCACGCTCGGGGACGCCAATGCGAATGGATGGAAATGCCATTCTCCCAAGTAGAACGTTTCTGATTTCCACAAACCGTTCAGCCATCGTTGCAGCCCGGCAACACCTCGGCTGAACCAAGTCCCGCCCGCGTGCGAATCCTGCGGCGCATCAGACGCGGAAGTCACGACCGCACAGTCGTGGGCCGCCGTATACCTCCCAACAAGAATCCCCCCGGTCTCTTTCCGCCCCGCTTTGAAGCACTGCTTGACTACCTTGGCCAACTCGGCTTCGGAGATCTGAACCCCAAATCGCTTGTCAGGCGACCGAAAATGCCTGTCAACCATTGGCCGCCTCGGAGGGCACTCGCACCACCCCAGTGAATGCCGCCCCGTTGAACTGCTGCTCGAACACCGTCAGCCCGTTGGCGGGCGTGCCGGGCTTCAACGTCTCTTCGAGGTGTTTTACCGCTATTGACGCCATCAGCCACACGTCGTCGGCACGCGCCGGAAACACCGGGTGCCAGCAGCCGACCCCTTCCCTCGGCAGCTCGGCATCCCCTACTTCTGCGCGATCCTTCTGTAGCCACGGCGACAGGGCGAGTTGGAATTGCTCCTCCGGGAACGCCGGTGCGTCGGCAAAGAAACAGAACAGCCGCCGCGCCGCGTGGCCCAGCGACAATGAAACGAATCGTTTCTTACCACTCCAGGGGAATTGGCCGAGGTGGTGGATCACGGCATCATTAGCGGTGCAGTCGATCACGACATCGCACCGTGTCAGCACCGCCGCGGACTCGCCACGAGGCGGGAACTCGTCGGTTACGAAATCGATTTCCGCGTGGGGGTTGATGTTGCGCAAGCGAGCCGCCAGAGACTCGGCCTTCGCGGTCTTCACGTCAGGCAGTGTGAGCGTGTGCCGACACAGGTTTCCGACTTGCAGCAGCTCGTCGTCTACGATCGTTAACCGCCGCAAACCGGCGCGGATCAGCAACTCGGCCACGACCGACCCAAGTGCCCCGCCGCCGAGAACAAGCACGTGACTGTTTGCTAAGTCGCCAGACACAGCGCCCCTCGAAACGAGCTGGGTTTGAGACCAGTTCTCGGCGTTGAGCCATTCGAGTTCCGCGGTTCCAGCCAACGCGTTGGACCGGTCGAGACAGTACCGTGCGCTTTCCTTACCGGGGCGAAACCCTTTGCGGATCACGTCCCCTTGAACGAGGACAGGCAGCCTGATCGGCTGCCAGTGCATCCGGACATTCTTTCCGCCGACGCGTTCGGGCATCGGGAACCCGACGAGCAAGACGTGCTGTTGCCCGTCGCGGATCGGTCGGAAGAGCTTCATCAGTATGCGATCAAGATCGACCCCGCCCGCGCGGCACGCCTTGCACAACTCGCTCCACGTCGCCGGGGCCTGCCAAGGTTCGTTCACGAGTGGTGCGGCGACCCGAAGCCAGACGCCCCGCGCCGGCGGTGTGTCCGACAGCGTTCCCGGCCCCCACTTTTGCTCCAGCACCGGCTGTCCAGGAAGCGGATAGAACCCGGTTATCGCATGGATCGACGGCTTCGCGGCCAGCGGCACCAGGTTGAGCAATCCGTACGTCATCGAGGTCGAATCCCACGCCTCGAACGACGCCGCGTCCTCGGCGTACACCACGGTGGTGTTGGCGAGGATGGCATCCGGGAAGTGCGGAACCTCGAACGGTTCTCCTTCTTTGACTAACTCCCCCGAAGCCGCGAGCCGCAACCATTCCAGGGCTCGCAGCGCATGCCATCGCATCCTTCCGCGTCGGCCGCCGGCATTAAAGGGCTCGTCTTCCAGCCCGTGTCGACCGAGGACGTTGACCGTCGTGTTCAGGCACACGTCGCCGAACGTCCACGGCCGATCGTCGGGACACGGGCGGTTATACCCCTGATGATGGAACGTCGCGGTGATTGAGCCTTGCTTCGCCGGGCAGAACTTCAGCTTGCCCCACGGGTAGTCATTTGCGGCGAGGACGTACCAGTCGGTCTCGCGCGGTACGTACCGGCTCTCCGGCCCTTCGCGGGTGAGTCTAACCCGGATCGCCCACTTCTTGACCGCGTCGTACCAGACGAAGTCTTCGAGTAGTTTGACGCCGGGGATGCCCTCAAGATCGCGCCTGCCTTGTCGTAGGCGCGCGCTCGGCTCACGATTCACGCGAACCGCCTTCCCGTCACCACCGTCGGCTCCGTCCGTGGGGTGAAGCCACCCACCGCCGCGACTCCGCCGCCACCGCTCCCGCCCCCGCTATCTCCACCGTCATCGTCCTCACCGCCGTCCGGGAACTTGTTTCCGAACAGCTCCCGCCACTTCCTCGCGCTGCTGGCCACCGTCGTCGCGTCGAGGGCTTCGCGAGCCGTGGCGGCGGCGGCACTAACCAGCTTGTGGAACGCGGCGAAATCCTCTCCCGATACCCGCTTCAGTACATTGTGCTGCGGGACCCCGTGGTCGAGCAAGCTCGGCGTGCATTTCATTTGGGCGTAGATTTGGTAATCCGCGGCGATCTTCTCCAGCGTCGCTGTGACGCCCGCCGCCACCGACTCGATGCCGTCGGGGCAGTTGTACCCGATCAGGTGCTCCACGGGGTAGCCCTTCGGGTACTTCGGTTCGGGGTTCAACCGCCGCCACCACTTGATCGCTTTCACGACGTTGACGTAGTGGCCGCCGCACGCGCGGTTCTTCTGCCACGTCCAGCGGATTTGTTCGAGCGGGTGCGTCGGGGTCCATTCCTGGACGTCGAGGTCCGGGATGAGCAGCGGCTCGATCTTCCATTGAGGGTCCTGCCGGGCGTTCTCGGTAAAGGCCCGCGAGAACCGAACCGGCTGCCCGGCGTTCACGGTGAGCCACCCAGGCAGGCCGCGCGATGCCGTTGCCCCTTCCGGGGTTTCGTCGTCGCTGATGGCCTCTTCCTTCAGCACGCCGATTTCGCTTTCCGAGGGCGCGGCGGTCGGCACGATGTCCAGATCGACGTAAGCCAACTCGATCGCGAAGGACCGGCCCTGCGGCTTGTACTTGCCCTCGTAATGCTTGTCGAGGAAGGGCACGAACTGCTCAAGGGCGCGGGCCGGGGTGTACTCGTCCTTGTGTAACTTCGTCACGACGATGACATCCACGTCGGCCCTGCTGTCGCCCTTCGGGCGGACCGCCGTCGCCCTCCGGTAACTCCCTTGCAGGAACGTGTTGACGATGACCTTCGACAGTATGCCGTCCTCAAGCAGCCGCCTCCGGAGCGTGGTGTGCCCCGTGCGGCAGTCGTCGATCTGGCTGCTCGTCAGCCTGATCTCAGTCAAGAAGTCACTGAAGTAGCTCGGCAGTTCCATTGAGGCTCCTGATGCTGATCGAAAGTCACACCGGCAGTACGATCGACGGCACGTACGCGGAAGGAATCCCGGACTCGAACAGGTACTCGTAAAGCTGGATGCGACCCAACCCGGTCGTCATCCGGCCGAGAAAGAACATCGCGGTGTTCGGCGCGGAGGAGAAGAGGTGGATCGTCCCACCGGCAGCGGCGCGGTTTGCCCTGATCGCGCCCACGGTGGCGTCGGCGATCTGGAAGGCGTGGGCCGCGTCGCGGACCGCGAACTGGCCGGAGTTGGGCGTCACCGTTACCGCGAGCACACTACCCACCGTCGGCAAGTTCTTCTTGGCATACTCGATCACCTCCGGCGCGGTGTCGTTACTGACCGACAGAGCGACAGCCACATCGGTCGCACCGACATGAACGGCTTCCAAGCGAGTGGTCACGACGGGGCCGCTCGGGGGAGGAACCGGGACGAATTCCCAGATCGCGGTCTTGCCCGCCCCGCGCTGCACGAGGGCAATGTCGACACCGGACTTCATGTCGAGGACATGCCCGGCGAGCAACGCGATCGAGGTGTGGGCGTCGAGATGGAGCAGGTAGCGGTCGTTCCTTCCGGTGTTGGACGACAGGAAGGCTTTGACCTGCGGCCCGATGTCCCTCTGCCACGACGCGGCATCGCGGACGTGGCGAAAGTCGAAGAACTGGAGGAGGCACAGCAGGTGTGCGGTCTGATCCTCCAAGTGTTCAGCAAAACGGAGGAAGCTGCGAATCCCAATCGGAATGCGATCCCCCACTTCTGCCGCCCGGCCGAGCCAAAGCCCCTCGCCCTCGCAACAGGCGCGGAGCGCGTCGCGGTCGAAATCGTGCGTCCCGTTCCCGTGGAGCTTTCGGATCAGGTCGTCGTAGTGGTGCCCGACGTGCCCGTCATCGACCGGCTTGAGCCCCGCGAACTCCAACCGGAAGTTCAGCTCCTTGCGCAGCGATTCCAGCGTCTGGTACGGTGCGTGGATGCGGAGCGGCGAGACGATCTGCTTCAGCTCGTCATTGGTCTTGAGCTTTAGCCGTTTCCGCCACGCCTTGCGGATCTTGCCCTTCGCGCTTGCGTCCGTCGTCCCGTCGAAGAGCTTCTCCAGCCTGAGTTCGCCGTTCCGCCGGCTCACGACCTCGGCCAGGGCGTTGCCGGGGTGGATCGGCCACGCGGAGATCAGATTGAACCGCGCCCCGGTCCCGGCGTGGTCGGTAACGGCGTCCTTCAACCGCTCAAGCAACGACACCGAGGTCGCGCCGATGGCGGAGGGGTCGATCATCGCCTCCCACGTCAGGTTGCCCTTCAGATCGACGTGGTATTTGGATTGGTAGAAGTCGGCAGAGACGGTCCCGCCCCGCTCGTCCGGAATTGGGGAGGAGTAAATAACGGCCACGTCGTCGAACGACTTGATGGCCTTGAACTCGTAGGCGACGCGCGCGACTTTCGAGTACCTGCTGAACATCCGGCAGGCTTCGAGCCAGAAGATTCTGGCCTGGTAATCGTCACCTTGTTGGCGAGCCACAACTGCGGTCGTCACGGCCTCTCCCCCGACATGCCCCGGTCCGGTCCGGTGATTCCGACTTTGCCGGAGGACTTCTTTCCCCCGCGTCCACATCGCTCCCCCAGATGGTTGACCCACCAAGCGATCCGGATACAAAATAGTTAGAACGGAAAACTATTCCCGTCTAGAAAGTATACCCATCTCCGGCGAGAGGGGCAAGTCGAGTGGGCAAGCAACGGAAGAAGGGCAGTTGGTCCGTAGAGCAACGCCTCGAATTCATCGACTTCCGCTTGTTCTGGGAAGGCCGCGTGAATCGCAGCGATCTCGTCAGCTTTTTCGGAGTGAGCGTACCCCAAGCCTCGGCCGATCTGACCCAGTACCAGCTCGAAGCAAAAAATAATGCGGTCTACGACAAACATCTCAAGACATACGTCGCCGGTCCGAGGTTCAAGCCGGTCTTCTTCGAGCCATCAGCCGCCCGCTATCTCGCGCAGTTGCGGATGATCGACGCGGGGCTGCTTTCGGAAGACGAGGCGTGGGCGATCCGCTCGCCGGCCCACACGATCGTGCCCGCCCTCCGTCGGCACATGGAACCAGAAACCCTTCGAGCCATCTTGCACGCGATCCGATATCGGCTCTCGGTCCACATCTCTTACCAAGCCGTGAAGCGCCCTGAACCGAAGCCACGCTGGATCTCGCCGCACTCACTGGCGTTTGATGGGTTCCGTTGGCACGCACGGGCGTGGTGCCACACCCGCGGCGGGTTCGTGGACTTCCTGCTGGCCCGCATCCTGGAAATCGGCGAGACGAAAGAATCGGAGATCGACCCGGAGGCCGACACGGCGTGGAAGCGCGAGATCACACTGAGGTTCGAGCCGCACCCTGACCTGAAGGGCGGTGCTAGGAAGGTTGTCGAACTCGACTTCGGCATGAAGAACGGCGTGGTGGAGATCACCACGAGGGTTTGCCTGACCTACTACTTGGAGAGACAGTTCGGGATCGACTCCGAGGCCACGCCAGCAGGCGGGCAGCGTCACCAGATCGTGCTGGTCAACCGCGACGAGTTGGAGGCAGCACGACGGGAGATCGGCGACAACTGCGGCGTGGACCAAGCGAAGGCTGCGAAGGACGAGTACTGAGTTCCCCCATGCTCGACCTCGACTGGACCAACTGGACCTCGCTTGCTAATCGGGCTCGACTTCAATACTTTTCCGCGGTCGCCGGGCGTTTCGGCGTGCGTGGTTGATCCCCGCTACCGGGAAACCGTCTCGATCACTAGCAACTCGACCCGACTGCCCGCATCGGCGGGGTCGACCCACAGTGCAAATGCGGGCACGTTCGGGGCGGTGGACGGTCCAGCGATCGGCTCCCCGTGGAACCGGATTGCAGGCAACTCCCGCAGTAGGCGGGCCGCGACGAGTTGGTACTCGCTGGCTGTCAGGCCGGGGTGTGCAAGCAGGTAACCGGTGGGAACGCTCGACATCAATGTATCCTCTGCCACCAGGAACTTGGTTGCGAGCTCGTCCAACCCTATCTCTGCCTGTCTCTGACCTCGCGTGCGGTGACCGTTCGGAAGTTGGAGTAATCCGAGTAGAGGTGTCCGCCGCAGGCCGGACAAACAGTGGTGACCGGCGACAGAGTTTGCTGCGTGGTCGAGTCTGGTCGAGGTACGCGGCGGGCCATGGGGATCCTCCCAAAATGTGCAAACCTCTAACACCCAACATTTTAGGGACTACCAGTCACATTTGCCCGCATAGAAAAAACGGAAGACGACTATGGGCAATGAAAACGTTTTTCCGGCCCGCTGGTGAGCGCAGCCCGAAGTGGCCGTCCTGTTGGTTCCACGCACTAGTTCGGAGTTGGAGGGACAAGCAAAACCTAGAAAGTGAGCAGAGAAAAGTCGTGGTCGAGACCCCACACCTATTTCGCAATTGGGCGCCATACTGGTTTGGGATAATTCACCATCTGACAACCGAGCGATTTCTTCGCGAACTCAGCACTCGCTGCTTCGGTGACTTCTGTGCCGCTGACTTCCAGATACTGAAGGTGGTTGAGCCCAGCCAAGTCTTGCAACCCGGCATTTGTAATTTTCGAGTTTCGAAGATTCAATCGCTTCAACTGTTTCAGCTTTGCCAATTCTCGAATGCCGACGTCGCTGATGGGTATATCGTACAACTCGACCTCTTCTAATCGGTTGAGCGATGAGACCGTCTTCGTGCTCTGGTCTGTGACCTTCGTGTGGCCGAGACTTACCCGAGTCAGCGATTTCAATTCGGCAAGGCCTTTCAATCCCGCATCAGTGACAGGGCATCCGCCAAGCGACAACGAACGCAGGCTCTTGCAATCACGCAATTCGCTGAGCCCATCGCCCATTACGACTGTTCGGTCGAGGTTCAGCCATTCCAGTTCGGCGAGTCTTTGCACCCGCTTCAGCCCGAGGTCAGTGATTTTGGTGCCATCGAGGTGCAGACCAGTCAACCGTGTAAGTTCAGCGATATCCTTCAGGCCCTCATCCGTTAGCCCGGTGAAAGATAGATTTAATTCCCGAAGATTTTGATGCTGGGAAAGCTCTTTCACGGCGGCGGGGTCGAGCGCAACGCGCTGGAGTATCAAGTGGTTCAAACTGGCGTGATTGCGAAGCTCACGGAGACCGACGCTGGTCACCTTGGTGTTGGTCAACCCTAGAACTTCAAGGTTGTGGAGTGTAGCAAGGTCGTGTAGTCCAGCATCAGTGACGTGAGTGTATTGCAGATGCAATTTTTGTAATGTCTTGAGACCCGCCAACTCCTTCACGCACGCATCGGTGACCGGAACGAAGTTAAGACAGAGGTTCCGAAGGTTACCAAGTCGACCTAATTCTTTCATGCCTTTATCGGACAGCGTGTTTGTGTTATTTCCCAGGTTCAGTGTGCGGAGTTCTCTGAGTTGGCCAACCGCTGTGAGGGCAGTGTCTGCGACATCGGTGTTGAAGAGGCTGAGAGACTGCAGTTGCGTGAGTGAAGCCAAACCTTTAATGAGCCCAGACTCCGTGAATCGACATCCTCGGAGGTTGAGAGACCGCAAGTGCTTGAATCTGCCCAGTTGTTCGAGGTCGGAGTCTGTCAGGTCACTGAATTCAAGGTCCAGCGCGAATGGTTCGGCAGGGAGGGCAAGTTCTGCAAATACCCCGGCCCGATGGTTGCGGAGCTTGAAGGCCGGAATTTCACCGAGTTGCCCCTGGCCGCCAATCCGAAAATCGGCCATGAAGTACCCACCGAAATCATCCGGTTGTTGCCAGCCGACCTTGGCACCGGCCTCTGCCCACACTTTGGTCACGACGTCGGGAAGCGGCTTCGGCAGGGATGGTGGCGAGGGGGTAGGAGCGGCGAGGGTCGCTGACAAGGTCAATAGTAAGGATGTCATCGCGTTAACAAGCCTGTGATGGCCTCGAAGAATCCGCATTTGGGGAGCTCCTCGAACGTCGCAAGGAATCCTCTAACTTTCAAAGCTGTGATGCAGGGTAACCTGTGAAACAACGCCTGTCGAGGATGAGTCGGGGTCGCAATGGCTGCATTCGACTCCTTTGGCTCCGCAACACGATAGGCAACAACCGATTCCCTCTCGACGCACTCTGAGTTCGGGGTGGTGGAACTCTCAGACGATGGGCGGCAGATTCGGACAAGACACAGCCGGAGGTGGCCGCCCGGTTGGTCCCTCGCGTTCGGAGTTGGAGGGGCGAGCGAAGCCTGGAAAATGAGCATCGAAGGCAGAGCTGAAAACTATTGTTCTAGTCTGGCCGAATAGCGTCTCTGAAATCTCTAACGCGGCTCGGCTCCTTCAGCCCCTTAGCTTTCTCCAACGCCACCCGTAAGTCTTTCAACAGTAGCTCTTCGTTGTACGGCGATGCTGCCTGCACCTTGATGTTCTCGGAGGCCATCCGTGCGAGCCATAATGGACCGGGGTTACTCCCAAACTGCCCGTAGCAGTAAGTCTCGCCTTTGATGACCAACTTCACCCCGCCGTCAACCGGCTCCCAGAAGTCACGACCCTCGGGACCATTCACCTTAACCTTGTTCAGAAAAAGTAGGGCCCTCCCAAGCGGTAATTCTTCCGCCTTTTCAAGTGGCGGCTGCGAGATGAGCGTGCGTCGATATAGCGAATCGAGTTTAACAGTGAGTTTCTCTTTTGGCTTACATGAGCCCTTGAATACTTCGACGGCCGTGAACGTCGCCTCGCTCTCCTCGTACTTAACCTCGTCGCACAATATGACGTCGGTGGACTGGAAAGCCAGTGAATCCATGCGGTAGTACGGGATGAGTGCGGCTTGAGCGTTCGCAGCGTACGAACCGAGCAGTAAAATGGGGAGCAAATACCTCATCGTCATCCTCTCGGCAAGCCAGGGGCTTCACACAACTTATGGAGGGTATGACAACGTTCGCCGTCCTTGTCAACGTGAACAACGGCGACAGAATTCGTCGAGATGCAGGACCGCTTGCTGGGACGAATTGGATGTCAGATGACCTCCTCAATCAGTCGCGGCATCCACTCGGCCCGCGTCATCGCCTGGAAGTACCGCGTCGATGGCTCCGTGACCATGAAAACGATTTCTCGGCCCTGCCTGTCCTGAACGAGTAGCCCTTGCATTCCCTGCTTAACGCGGAACCACACCCCGTTCATTAGTCCGTAAATGGCCGGAATAATCACCGGCTCAGGAGCAAGCGCGGCCCACTTCCCTTCTTCTACACTCTCCTGCCACGTCCATCCCGTCGGCGGCAGCTTTCGTTCGGCTCGGTCTTTATTCCCCCCACCGCTCGATTCGCAACTTGCCTGCCCACCAGACCGGCAGCAACGTCGGATGGGCCTGCCAGTAAAACCGCACTTCCTTTTCTCCGCCTCGGTCATGAACCCGTTCATCCAACCCCCATTCCTCAATAAGTGCCAGCGGTAGCTCGCTCCACGCCAAAGCGACGGCGGTACGCCGGTGGGGCCCGAGTTGACCGAGAAGCTGACAGGCTCAGCGCTGGCGAGTGAGCGCACGCAAGTGATCCTGGAGACCATCGCAGGTGAGTGCCGCGTTCAGGACGCCTGTGAACGACTGGACATCTGCCAACAACGCTTCGAGCGACGCCGTGTGCTGGCGATTGAGGCGGGCATCGCGGCATTGGAGTTGAAACCAGCGGGCCGACCCGCGAAGGTGCTCTCCGAAACCGAGATCGAGCACATCCGCTTGAAGCAACGGATCGAGGAGTTGGAAGCGGAACTGAAGATCACGCACATCCGAACTGTGGAGTGACTTGAACGGTGCTGACAGAACGTCACGGCTTCATCTTGAGCAACGACATCAGTCGAAGAGAGTTAGATCTAGGTTTCGGTTACATGCCGGGTCACATGCGGACCAGTTCGGAGGAGTTGCGATTCACGATCGCCTTGTTTTCCCAGTGAATTAACATTCAATTTCTGACTGTGCACTGCTTTTCGCAAAGCGTTGTTTCCGACCCGTCTTGTGAAAAGTGGTATTCCAGCACGTTTGCATCCACAAGCACGCCGGAAACCATCTTCCCAATAAAGTGTCGAAACCCACTGCTACATTTTGCCATCCGCACGTCCGGCCCCAGCGGCGAGTGCTCCTGGCACGTCGGTATGGCGTACAAACAGAGCTTTCGCGGCGAGTGCTTCCAGCCGCATAAGATCAATCTCTACAACAACGCCCTGATGGAGTACGAACGGGCAACTCCGTGATCTATCCGGTTGCGAACGCAAACGAGCGTGCCACGATCCGCACGCAGCCGTTTGCGTCTGGTTCCGCGTTGGAACTACTGGGTTTTGGTCTGGGTGCGTTTGGGTGAAGCCAAAAGACAAAAGACGTGCAACGCAGAGAATTTGCTTGCCATCGAACGCAGCGGCGTCCATTCTCGAACGAAAA
>JAIOPV010000118.1 GCA_021413735.1 Planctomycetota bacterium | reverse complement strand
CTCGACGCTCACAGGCAAATCATCTTACGTCAGCGTGACGCTGCTCAAGAAGTCGGCGTTCGTCTTGTGCTTGCTGAGTTGCTTCAGCAGCAACTCCATCGCCTCCACCGGGTTCATGTCCGAGAGAATCTTGTGCATGATGTACACCAGACGCAACTCGTCCTCGGTGCGCAACAATTCTTCCTTGTGTGTACCTGAACGGTTCACGTCGATCGCCGGGTAAACGCGACGGTCCACCATGCGGCGCTCAAGGTGCAACTCCATGTTGCCCGTGCCCTTGAACTCCTCAAAGATCACGTCGTCCATCTTCGAGCCGGTTTCGATCAAGGCCGTCGCCAGGATCGTGAGGCTGCCGCCTTCCTCGATGTTGCGTGCTGCACCGAAGAAACGTTTCGGCTTGTAAAGGGCTGTCGCATCGAGACCACCCGAGAGCAACTTGCCCGACCCAGGCGACACCGTGTTGTAAGCGCGTGCGAGTCGCGTGATTGAGTCGAGGAAGATCACGACATCGGTGCCGTACTCGACGAGCCGCTTCGCCTTTTCGATTACCATCTCGCTGACCTGCACGTGCCGTTCCGGCGGCTCATCGAACGTGCTGCTCACAACCTCGACCTTTGGGCCGATCACGGTTCGGCTCATGTCGGTCACTTCTTCGGGCCGCTCGTCGATCAGCAGCACGATGACGTAACATTCCGGGTGGTTCTTGATGACCGAGTTCGCCATCTTCTGAAGCAGCACGGTCTTGCCGGTTCGCGGCGGGGCCACGATCAAACCACGCTGACCTTTGCCGATCGGCGTGATGAGGTCGATCACTCGCGTGTTCAGTTCCGACGGGTCGGTTTCCAGGCGAAGCCGTTCGTCGGGATGCAACGGAGTTAAGTCATCGAACACGACTTTCTGCGTGAGCAGGTCGGGCTCGTAGTAGTTGATCGCCTCCACTCGCAGCAACGCGAAGTAGCGCTCGTTCTCCTTCGGCGGACGAATCTGACCGGCGACGACTGCACCGGTACGCAGGCCAAATCGCCGAATCTGCGACGGCGAAATGTAGATGTCGTCGGGGCAGGGGAGGTAGTTGTAGTCTGGGCTGCGGAGGAAGCCGAAGCCGTCCGGCAGCACTTCCAGCGTGCCCTCGCCGAACATGAGGCCGTTGGCCTTCACTCGCTCCTTGAGGATGCGGAAGATCAAATCCTGCTTCTTCAGCCCGACGATTTCTTCTTTCGGGATGTTCTCGTCGCGTGCTGCCTTTTGCAGTTGCGCGATCGTCATGTGCTGCAACTGCGTGATGTACGTGTTGCCCTTCTTGATCTCCTCGTAACGCGAGTTCGTCTCGGCGTCGAAGCCATGTTCGTTCGGATCGACGCGGCCACCTTCGTTGCGTGGTTGCTCGAAGCGAGGAGGCTCGGGACGGGTAGGCTCCGGTCGCGGTGGCGGCTCGTGGCGCACGGGTTCAGGTGGCGGCGCTTCTTGCCGAGGCTCCACGCGGGGCCGTTCGACGCGAGCCGGCGGCGCAGGTGGCGGTGGTTCCGGCGCGACGACTTCAGCCACCGGTTCCTTCGTGCGAACCACGGGCGGCGGCTCGTCCACAATGCCAGTGGCGAAACCATCGTCGTCCACGACGGGAGCGACCACGGGACGTGGTTCCTCGACGCTCGGGGTCTCAGCGGTTTTGCGAGCCCGTGTGCGGCTCGTAGTTGAGCGGGTGGGCTTCGCGGATTCAGCTTTGGTGTCAGACATGAATAAACCTCAACGGCGGGCAAAACATCAACTTTGCGATTCCGGGTCTCGCAGTTGGCGGGAGAACGGTCGCTCTCCTTGAACGCCAACGGCACTGCGGCAAAAGACCCTGGCTCGTGTTTTGTGTTTAGTATTTGGTGTTTAGTTCGGACCTACGCGGTTGCTAAACGATTCTTAACCGGCTTACTAAACACGAAACACCAAACACTAAACACCAATTAGCAGACGATCCACTTGTTCCTGCAATTCATCGGGTCCGGCGGCGTTCACGATTATCTCATCAGCTCGCGCCATTTTCGTTTCCGCAGGCCACTGAGCAGTTTCGCGACCAGTCAGGTCGGCTTCCGTCCATCCGCTGCGTTCTGCGAGTCGCCTGACACGCAACTCACGCGGAGCATCGACATAGACGATTCGATCGACATTCTGATCCCAGCCTGCCTCGAACAGCACTGCAGCATCCACGACAACGAATCGCACGTTGGGGTTCGCCATCGCCTTCGCAATCTCTTCTCCGCAGCGAGCCGTGATGAACGGAAACACGATCTTTTCGAGAGCGGTTCGTTCCGTTGGGTTCCCGAAAACAATCCGACCAATCGCACGTCGATCGAGGGAGCCATCGTCTTTCCGAACGCCCACGCCCCAGCGTTCCACGACCTGCCGGATAATCTCGGGCTGTCGAAGGGCTTCGTGTCCGAGTGCGTCAGCATCAATCACGAATCCCCCGCGATTGGCGAAGCATCGGGCTGCCGTGCTTTTTCCAGCACCGATTCCGCCGACCAACCCGATCACCGGCTTCGGCCCGTGCTTATAGGCAATCATGAACCGTTTCCGTTCCCACCGCCAAGCTGTTGGATGCGTGCCCGGAGACGTTCAACTTCCGCTTCGAGGTTATCTGCCCGCTTCTTCTCAGTTTCAGCCGACGCCTTCGCTGCGTCAGCAGCTTCCGCACGAGTCAGAATCGGTTGGCCCGTTCGAGTGTCGATCAGCCGGAGCATCGTGTCTTCGGTCCGCAATCGAAATCCGAGTTCGCTTTCGAGAGTCCCATCTTTGGCCACGATTCGGCGGTAGGCAGTGCCGTTGAGTCGAAACCCCTGCAACACAGGAACCAGATGAACGCCTTCCGGATCGAAAAGAAAGTATTCACGCACGCCGAGTTCTTCATATCGCCAGAACTTCGTGCCCAAATCCTCATCGACTGTACTTCGCGACGCCATTTCGAACACGACCGATGGAACTCGCTCTGCTTCTTCCCAGGAATAGAAACTTCGACGCAGTCGCGGGTCGCGTTGGGGAACCCCAAGAACCGCCATGACATCCGGCGAGATACACGCCTCCGGGCTCCCCTTCTCCCAGTACCAGAAAATGTCCGAGGCGATGAATACATCGTTCCGGTCGCGGAAGAAATCCTCCAGAGCTTGATGAAGCCACATGATTGCTCGAACGTGCAGCCACGTTTCAGCCATTGGCTTCCCATCCCCGCTTGGATAATGGATTGCCGCAGTGGGCACTTCCGTCGCCACGTTACACGTCCTCCACTTCCAGCCAGTTGGGGCCAGCGGCCACGTCCACGTTCAACGGCACATCCAGTTTCATTGCGCCCGTCATCTCGGCACGAGCGAGCGCGGCCAACGGCTTCACCTCGTTCGGTGGCGCCTCGAAGACCAATTCGTCGTGAACCGTGAGGAGCATCTTCGCCTGCAACTTCTGAGCCTGAATCTGGGCCCGCACCGCGAGCATCGCCTTTTTCAGCAGATCCGCGGCAGAACCCTGAATCTCCATGTTGATCGCTTCTCGTTCAATGTGCCCCCGACTGCGGTAGTTCGATCGCGTGTTGATCGTCTCGCGGGCAAACGTCCGATGACGCCCCATCAGAGTGCTAACGACACCGGTCTTGCGTGCGTTGGCGAGCAGGCGTTGCTGATAGTCCAGCACCTTCGGGTAGCGTGCGAAATAGGCGTCGATGAACTGCTCCGCCTCCTTGCGAGAGATCAAGAGCCGCTCCGATAACCCCTTCGCACTCATCCCGTAGAGGACGCCGAAGTTCACCGTCTTCGCCACACCTCGCTGCGATTTCGTGACTTCCTCTTCCTTCACCTTGAATATCTGAGCGGCGACAGCCGTGTGAACATCCCGATTCGCCGCGAATGCGTCCCTGAGCGTTTCGTCGCCACAAAGATGAGCCAGCAACCGCAACTCGATCTGCGAGTAGTCGGCGGTCACCAACGTCCAGCCATCTCGCGGAATGAACGCCTTGCGAAGCTGTGCCCCTTGCTCCGTTCGCGTTGGGATGTTCTGCAAGTTCGGATCGCTCGAACTCAACCTACCAGTCTCGGTCGCGGCCTGGTTGAAGGATGTGTGAACGCGGCCCGTTTTGGGATTCGCGATGGCGGGCAACACATCCACATAGGTGTTCTTTAGCTTGCTCACCTGCCGGTGTGCGATCAACTTCTTCGGCAGGGCGTGCCCCAGCGCGGCGAGTCGTTCCAGTGATTCCTGATCCGTACTTGGCTCACCCTTCACACCCGTTCGACGCTGAATCGGCAGCTTCAGTTCGTCGAACAGCACCTTCTGCAGTTCCTTCAAGGAGGCAATGTTGAACGGGTGCCCGGCAAGTTCGTGAATCTCCTTCTCGTAGCCTGCGATCTCGGCGGCCATCTCTGTGCCGAGTTTCGTGAGATAGGGCACGTCGATTCGTATGCCCGTCTCTTCCATCTCGGCCAGAACCCGCACCAGTGGCAATTCCAACTTCTCGTACAGGTCGCGGAAGCCCGCCCTTACAAGTTCCGGCTCAAGTTTCGCGGCAAGTTGAAACGCCGTGTCGGCATCTTCGCACGCATACTTCCCGACGGTCGCCGCCGGCACCTTGTCCATCGTCGTCTGCTTTTTGCCCTTGCCGATCAGCTCCGCGATCTTGATGTTCGCGTGGCCGAGCAACTCTTGCGTGAGATCGTCCAGGCCGTGCGTGAACGCGCCCGGATACAGGAGATAATGAGCGATCATCGAATCGCCCGCAACGCCCGCGAGGTTCACGCCGTTCGCTGACAGCACGATCTGATCGAACTTGATGTTGTGGTTCCGCTTCTCGATCGCCGCGTTCTCGAAGATCGGCTTCAGTGCGGTGAGCGTCGCGACCGGGTCGAGTTGAGCGTCGGCTTTCGGGGCACGCACGGGAAGGTAGTGAGCCTTGCCCTTCTCCCAGCAGAAGGCGTAACCGACGATCTCGGACAGCAACGGATCAAGCCCCGTCGTTTCGAGGTCGAAGACGAACGCCTTGTGTGCCTTCAATAGCGTCAGGAACTGCTCGAACTTTTCGGCGGTATCGACGAGCGTGTAGCCGGTGAAGTCCCAGTTGTCGGGCGGTGCTGCGGGAACGGCGGCTTCCGCTGGAGTTTCCTCCATCAGCACGTCGAAGAGACTCGGGCCCGTGGGCGCTTTCCCACGAGTCTTTGGTTTCGGTTTACTCGGACTCGGGGGGCTAATGCCCCCCGCTCGCCCAGACACTTCGCTCGCCGGAGCCAAGCCTGCCGCTTCGAGCGCGACCGCGTTTTTCGCCTCGCCGCTCTTGGTCAGCGTTTTGCGAACTCGCTCGGCAAACGAACGGAAGCCGAACTCGTGGAACAGTTCCAGCAACTTCTGGCCGTCCCATTCCTTTCGCTTCCAGCCTTCCCAATCGAATGTCAGTGGAACCTTCTTGTCGAGCGTCACCAGCTTGCGACTCAACGCGAGTTTGCCATTCGCGATGGCGTCTTTTAGTGCTTGCTTCGTCTTCGGACCGCCCGAAACCTTGTCCGGGTTGGCGATGATCGCATCGAGCGAACCGAGTTCCTGAATCCACTTCGCTGCGGTCTTCGGACCGACACCGACCACACCTGGGATGTTGTCTACCGAGTCGCCGACGAGTGCCTGGAAGTCGACGACCTGATCGGGTCGCACGCCCCAATCGGCGAGCACGCCGGCCGCATCAAGGACTTCGTAGTCCTTGCGAAGATTCAGCATCTTCACCTTGTCGGTGACGAGTTGCCTGCAATCCTTGTCGGACGTGCACAGGAAGACATCCAGCCCGCGTGCGGCGGCTTCGACCGAAACCGTCGCCATGATGTCGTCGGCTTCGTAGCCCGGCAGGATGAGGAACGGGATCCCCATCGCTTCCATGACCTGCTGAATCATCGGCTCTTGTGCGACGAGATCGTCTGGCGGCGGATCGCGGTGAGCCTTGTAGGTTGAGTCGAGTTTTTCGCGGAAGGTGGGTTCTTTGTGGTCGAGCGTGGCGATGAGGTAAGCGGCCTCGCGATCGTACAGGTTCATCAGCGACCGCGTGACGCCAAAGACGGCGTTGGACGGCCGGCCGTCGGGGGCGTTCATGCCCCCAACGCCATAGAACATCTGGAAGATCATCCCGTGAGCGTCAAGTAGGTACAGACTGCCCGCGGGGGCCGGGTCCGGCATCGTGGAAGAACCTTCTTCGTGGGCTGGCAGCGTGAACGGCAACGGTTGTTGCAGGTGCGACGGATGTCGCGTTTGGAGTCAAAAGACCTGAACCGGAGATCAGTGGCTGTTCAAAAGGATACTGCGAGTGGTGGGGAACTGTCAAGGCCGGAACAGCAGCACGTCGGTTAGACAATCTGGGAAACCTGACGTCAGTGGACCTTACGGTGAGGGCAAGGTGAAGTTTTTGCTCCAGACACTTGCACGTCCCCAAACCACCGGGTAGAACACGTTTGCACTGCGAACAAGATGGGTGGCCAAACAAACTCGCTCAACGGGTTCCGGTTGCCATCATCCCTCAACTATTCTTGGAAAGGGTCAGCGATGGATTTTCTCGGCAACACTTACGTCATGATTGGGATGGCTTTGGCCCTCGTCGCCCTGATTGGCGTGATGATTTTCCTTCGGATGAAGCCAAAAGACGAAGAGTGATTCGCGATTGCTCGACTTGAGATGTCCGCCCATTCGCCATGACGGGGGATGCCTCTCCCCCGTATTCAATGGCCGCTCCCGACTCCTTCATCGCCTATCGCGGGCGGGGCTTCTGCGAACCATATTCGCCAACCGTCATGGTCAGTGATTGCGTCTTCCGATCTCGCCAGATCACGAGCTGCACCTTCTGACCCGGCGGCAACGCCGACACCAGGTTGATGAGGTGATTTTCATCTCGCAGTCCGATATCCTCCAACTTCAAAATCACGTCGCCAGTCTTCAGTCCACCAGCCGACGCGGGCGTGTTCGGGTGAACGATTTCCACCAGCGCACCGCTCACCCGACTCAGGCCAAGTCGTAACGCTTCCGCAGGCTCCAAAACACTTGCGAGTTGCACGCCAAGGTAGCCCCGAGTGACAGTTCCCTTCTCGATGAGTTGACTCGCGATTCGCTTCACGAGATTCGCGGGAATGCTGAACGACACACCGCTGTTGTCGCCGCTCTTCGAGGCGATCGCCGTGTTGATGCCGATCACTCGGCCGTCGAGATCGACGAGCGGACCACCACTTGAGCCTGGATTAATGGCGGCATCGGTCTGCAAGAATTCTTTGATGCGGATGGTGGAACCGAGGTTGATCTGTCCGCGTTCTGTGGCGGAAATGATCCCATGCGTGACGGTCTGATTCAATCCGAACGGACTGCCGAACGCCAGCACCCACTGACCGCGATGGGCTCGGTCACTGTCAGCGAGTTCGATGGCGGGCAACGTGTCGTCGTCGAGGTGAAGCAGCGAGATATCCGATTCTGCGTCGGCCCAGATTTTCGAGGGCTGAACGATGCGGCCATCGGAGAGCGTCACAAACACCTTGGCGGGTTCGGCTGCTCCGACGACGTGGTTGTTCGTGATCGCCACCACGCCCGCAAGCCCCGGGAACTTCACCATCACGCCGGAACCCGATTCCTCAACCGGTTTCCCTTTGGCAGTCGGGTCGGACATCGGAGGTTTCACGGCATCGACGGCGACAACCGCTGGACTGACTTTCCTGATGATGCTTTGAAACCGATCGGCCATCAGTTGCGTGGTTGGCTTCTCAAGGTCGGCGGCAATCTGAGTTGGAATCGGAGGGAGCGGAGGAGCGTGAGCCTTGACCGAAGCGGGCGACCGCATCAGCACATCTGCGACAATACCGCCCACGAAGGAGCAACCACCGCACACTGCCAGGATCGCGAGTTTCGAGTTCATGGGTTTGTGTTTTGTGCAACGGGAGTGTGAAGCGATCGCCCCAACGGGGCGACAAGCCGAGCCTCAAACACCATGAACTGTACGCAGTGTTCACGTGTGACTTGAGGGAAGTTGCGAAAAAACTGATTGCGTTCGTGTCGAAGTGAGAGCATGAAACGAACAAAGCCCGCAACCTGTGTTGGCTGCGGGCTTGTGCTAATCGGAACAATCGGTGCTAACCGTGCAAACTCACTTGCTCATGTCGATTTCGAGATCGGAGATTCGCACGTCTCGCTCTTCCATCGGGTTGCCGCCCTCGGAGAGACGACCCCAATCTTCGCCAGCGCGACTGTGCAACCAGCCGCCCTCGGCTTCCATCTCGCGCTGACACTTCACGCAGAGCGTGCTGTATGGCAGTGCGTTCAGGCGAGCGACCGGAATCGTGATCGAACAGACTTCGCACTTGCCGTAGGAGCCCGCCTTGAGGCGACGGAGGGCACGCTCGATTTGAGCGAGTTCCTTTGACTCCAGTTCCGCGAGAGTGGAAGCAAGTTCTTCCCCGCTCGCGTCGAATGCAGCGTCGGCTGCGTCGCCAGAGGCAGAGGAGTGCTTAACGTGTGCGAGATCCTCGAGTTCCACACCGAGCCGCTTGCGGAGTTCTGTCCGACGAGCGATTAGGGTCTTATGGAGTCGAAGTAGTGCGTCTTGACGAGCCATGATCCATCACCTCCCCGGTAGAAGCTTCCGTATGGTTAGCACCGCGGGAGCCTGTTTCGGTTTTTTTGTTGGGTTCTTTGTGTTCCCCGAGGGCCAAGGTCGGTTTGAGCGGAATTCGCCCCTCACCGGTTCTAATTCCCCCGAGACATAATATAGGTGGCAACTCTTGCCAATTCAAAAAGTTGGCACAATTCCGTTACCGAATCTCGAACTTTGAGATGGGGAAAGGCAGATTCTGCGGCTCCTGCCGCGCTTTACCCCAAATCTCTGTTCGCTCGTTAGACGGCAGCCAACCACTTTTGGTTTCAGGAATTCCGTCCGAAACCGGTCGCGTGTCTGGCCTTCTTGGCCTTCTCCGCCACCGCGGCAACCTGTGAATGCGAATCCGATGCCGAAATCGGACACCTGGACAGTTGGGCGACTCCGATTCTCCATAATCCTGTCCCGAAACCAAGATCACCGACTGTCTGAACGGATGATAAGATGGCCCCACCATCCGGAAAGATTCAACGAGAGGCGGGTATGGCATCTTCCGAGGAAGCAGCGTTCTGGGCGGCACTCGAAGCTGACCCGACCGACGACAACGCCAGGCTCGTGTTCGCCGACTGGCTCGACGATCGCTCCGACTTACGTGCTGAGTGGATTCGTGATGCCGAACTCGCGAAGTACATGCGGCCCGATTCCCGCACGCCGCTGCCAGCCCTTCTCGAAGCACTCCGGTCGGAAGATTACGACGCCTGGGAGTCGGCGGTTCCGCTCTTTGGTCGGCTCGGGCCGCCCGCTGCCTCGACATCGGTGCGGATCTAAGATGGGTCGCTGTTCCATTCGGTTTTCCAGTGGCCGTACATCTCCCACTGCGGACCCGCTGGACAATGCCCATTGTTCTTGCACCACTGTCGAATCGCGGCGGAGGCGAAGTTTGAGTTTCGGCTCAACAGGAAGTAGAGCGAGATGGACACATTCCAGACGGCCGTCGGCCATCATCAGGCCGGTCGCATCGACCAGGCTGAGTTCCTCTATCGCGAGGTCCTGCGCCTCCAGCCGCATCACGCCGATGCCCTCCACCTGCTCGGCGTCATCGCTCATCAAAAAGGGTTGCATAGCCAGGCAGTCGAGTTGATCCGGCAGGCTTTGGCCCTTCAGCCCGAGACCGCGACTTACCATGTCAACCTTGCAGAAGCCTATCGGCTCGCCGGCAATCTCGAACAGGCCGCGGCTCATTGCCGCCAGGCGTTGCGATTGGAGCCCGATCGAGTCGAGGTCTACAACAACCTCGGCCTGGTCCTCGAAAAGCAAGGCCAACTCGATGACGCCGTCGTCGCCTTTGAGGCCGCATTGACGAGGAAACCGCACTGGGCGTTGCCTTACTACAACCTCGGCAGCTTGCTCCACAAACGCAAACAGCTCCACAAGGCGTCTGCGATCTTTAGCGAAGGGTTGCGTCTCTGTGGGACCGCGGCCACGGCACAACTCCACGGTGGTCTCAGTCAGGTGTTGGTCGAACTGGGCCAGAGGGACACGGCCCTGTTTCACTGTGAGGAATCGCTTCGTCTGCAGCCGGATCACCCAACGGCGCTCACGCACCTGGGGCACGTACTCGGCGTCCTGGGGCGGCGAGATGAGGCACGCTCTGCCTTGCAGCGAGCCCTCCAGTTGGCACCGGCCCAGGCTCTGACGCACCAGCGACTCGGGCAACTTCTGATGGAGGAGGGCAAGTTCGCCGAGGCCATCGCTGCCTTCTCCCAGGCAACTCGTCTTGAGCCGGATAACGCCACCTTCCACTCCAGCCTCGCCAATGCCTACTACGAAAACGGTCGGGACGAAGACGCGATCGCCCGCTACCGCCTGGTGATCCAGTTGCAACCCCAGCACGCGGAGGCCCACAACAGCCTCGGTTACATCCTGCAGGATCAGAGCAAAGTGCAGGAAGCGCTGGTCGCCTTCCGCGAAGCCACACGCTTGCGGCCGAATTACGCCGACGCCCATCTCAACACCGGTCTGCTTCTGACCGAGATGGGTGAGAAGGAACAGGCCATTGCCGCCTTCCGCGAAGCACTGCGGCACGAGCCGTTCCACCCCGAGGCGCTGGGCGCCCTGGCGATGACCCTCCGCGATCAACTGCCGCCCGCGGACGAGACCGCCATCGAACGCCTGCTCGCCACTGGCCGAGTACCCGGCCACCGGCAGGCGGTCGTGCAGTTCGGCATGGCTCAGGTAATGGATTCTCGCAACCGCTTCGACCGTGCCGCCGACTACGCACGCAAGGCAAACGACTGGTTCGCCCAGGCGTACCGGCAGCGCGGCCAAGCCTACAATCCGGCCGAGCATTGCGATTACGTCGAGAGGATCATCCGCGCCTATCCGCCGGAACATTTCGAGCGAGTGCGTGGCTGGGGAATCGAGACTGAACTGCCGATCTTCATTGTCGGGCTGCCACGTTCCGGCACATCGCTGGCCGAGCAGATCCTTGCCAGCCATCCCCAGGTACACGGTGCTGGCGAGTTGAACCTGGCCCGCAACGCCTATCGGGCCATTCCCGGTCTCGTCGGGAAGCAGGCTCCCGGCGTCGACTGCATCGCGGACTTGTCGCGGGGCGTGGTCCGCAAACTGGCCGACGACTATCTGAGTGGGCTGCGTCCGCACGATCCTCGGGCCCTGCGCATCGTTGACAAGATGCCCGACAACTACCTGATGCTCGGCCTGATCGTGACGCTCTTTCCGCAGGCACGCATCATTCACATGCGCCGCGACGTCCGAGACGTGGGGCTGTCGTGCTGGCTGACTCACTTCCGGCACATCCGTTGGGCGTGTGAGCTGGAGCACATCGGCTCGCGCATCGTTGAGTACCAACGGTTGATGGAACACTGGCGCCGCGTGCTGCCGGTGCCGCTGCTGGAGATTGACTACGAGGCGATCGTGGCCGACCTGGAAGGCTCGGCACGTCGGCTGGTTTCTTGGTGCGGCGTGGAGTGGGATCCAGTCTGCCTGTCATTCCATGACACGAAACGGGTGGTGCGAACGGCGAGCATGACCCAGGTGCGCAAGCCCATCTACCAACGCTCGGTTGGCCGCTGGCGACACTACCAACAGTGGATTGGGCCGTTGATCGGCCTGGCGGGTTCGGATACCGGGGGTGAACCTGGATCGTGAGAAGGGATTGCGGATCCAACGTTTTCGTGGAGTCAAGCTATCCTCGCGTTTCTCATCGGTTCCGGGCGAGATGCACACCCCTTCCCAGAACCGTTTCATATGTCCGGAAGAATGAGTATCAGAATACAGCTTCCTGATGCATCACAATGAGCACGAATACCTTGCGACGGAGTGCTCCGCTGTTACGCGTCAGAAGGCCCAAATGCGAGCCGGAACCAAGTGACAGCCCGGCGCGAAAAGTCGTGTCCCAGTCCATTCTTGCTTTGGACACCTGAGCGGCATAGCCTTGATAACTTGGGCCGCTTGCGTGGGTTTTGTCAACTGTGGACGCACATTCCGTGGCAGAAGGCCACAAACTCCACGATTAGTTCGACCGGAAAGACGAAACAGCCAATGAGGCTGCGCATCGGCTCGAACGGGGTCGGCTCTTGGGTGAACAGCGGAGACTTCTCGTGACTTCGAAGCACCATGCACGACAGATTGCCCGCACCGCTCGGGGTCGCAAGAAGGCTCAATCCTGCCAGCCGATGCTGGAGTTACTCGACGACCGAATTGTGCTGTCGAGCTACCTGGTCAACGTAGCTGGCGATGCCGGCGCTGGTTTGGCCCTCTCGGGCGACATCCGCTACGTCATCGACCGGGCGAATCTCGATCCGGGCAGCACCATCACATTCGACACGAGCGTGACAGGCCCCACGATCACACTCACGCAGGGTGAACTCGCAATCTCGACCAGTGTGACGATCATCGGACCGGGTTCCGGTGCCCTGGCGATCAACGGCACCAATGGCGGGTCGGCCAGCCGGATCTTCGACATTACCGACAGCGGCGCGGTAGTCAGCATCTCCGGGCTGACAATCACCGGCGGCAACGCTTCTCCCACACCCTCGGCCAAGCCTGGCAGCGAGGGTGGCAACATCTACAACCGAGGCACGCTGACTCTCACTGGCGATGTGATCAGCGAGGGTCTGGCTCAGGGCTCCAACGGTTCGACCGGCGGTTGCGGCTGCGGCGGCGGGGGCAGTGCCTTAGGGGGCGGCATCTTCAACTCCAGCACGGGCGTGCTGGTCATCGACAGCACCATTATCACGCACAACACCGCTCGGGGCGGCGACGGCAGGAACAGCAGCAGCGGCGGGGCCGGTGGAGGTGGCAGCGCCCTGGGTGGCGGCATCTTCAGCAGCGGGACGAGTTTGACGATCAAGAGCAATTGCGTGATCAGCGGCAACGCAGCCATCGGCGGCAAAGGGGGCGACGGCAGTGGCAGCAGTGGCGGGGCCGGTACAGGTGGCAGCGCCCTGGGCGGCGGCATCTTCAGCAGCGGCGCCAGTTTGGACGTCCAGAACAGCGTGGTCAGTGGCAACAAGGCCGCTGGCGGTCGGGGTGGCGACGGCAGTGACGGCACGAACAGCGAGGGCAACGACGGTGGCCACGGTGGGTATGGCGGCAGCGCTCAGGGTGGCGGCATCTTCGCAAGCGACGGCACCCTGAGCATCACGGCCACACCAATCACCGGCAACCAGGCGCTCGGCGGGCAGGGTGGCAACGGCGGTGTCGGTTACTCCAATTCCGAAGGCGTTGGTGGCGATGGCGGCTTCGGTGGCGATGGGGGGAGTGTTTTGGGTGGCGGCATCGCGGTGATCAAACAAGACAGCTTGTCCATCACCAACAGTCCGATCACCGGTAACGCGGCGGCGAGTGGTGCAGGAGGCATCGGTGGCAACGGCGGCCAGGGTTCCACGATCGGTGGCGATGGCGGATATGGTGGTGATCCTGCCTCTGCCTCGTTTGGTGGCGGGATCGCGGCGCTTGGTGTCGGCACCATGACGATCCGGAATAGCTCGATTTCCGGAAACACGAACATCATGGCCGCTGGCGGAGCTGGGGGCGAGGGAGGTTACGGCACCGCTCAGGGCGGCAACGGGGGGTACGGCGGTTGCGGCTGCGGCACATACGCCTGGGGTGGCGGTTTGCTTGTTTTGGGCGGCACGACGCTCGGCATCAGTAACAGCACGATCGGGGCCAATACGATTGTTGGCGGCGCCGGTGGCAACGGCGGCAACGCGGGCACTGGCGCTAATCCTGCCGACGGCGGCGATGCCGGCGACGGCAGCGACGTCGCTGGCGGCGGCATTTACACCACCGTTGCTGGCACCTTCACCAACCTCACCGTCACAGGCAACAGCATCGTCGCTGGCGCCGCCGGCACCGCTGGCATCGCCACGGGCGGTGGCAGCGACGGCATTGCCGGCAGCACCGGGATTGCCGAGGGTGGCGGTATCTTCAGCTGCGGATGCTCCGGTGATCCCGTCTTGGGCAACAGCATCGTCGCCCTCAACACGGCTGCCACCGATGCTGATGTCTCAGGCTTCTTCGACAGCAACGGCAACAACTTGATCGGCGACCAGGGAAGCGCCACTGGCTTCGTCGGCAGCGACACAATCGGTGTCACTGCTGCCCAGCTTGCTCTCGGCTCGCTCCAGGATAATGGCGGCGGTACGCTCACCTACGCCTTGCTGCCCGGCAGCATCGCGATCAACGCAGGAAATAACGCCCTTGCCATCGGGACAACGGATCAGCGTGGCCCTGGGTTTTCGCGAATTGTCGGTCCGAGTGTGGACATCGGCGCGTTTGAAGCCGCCCCAACCATCACGAGTATCGATCCTGCCTTCGGCCTGGTTTCGGGTGGGACGACGGTCACGATCACTGGAACGGGGTTCACCGGTGCAACTGCGGTAAACTTCGGCGGACGCCCAGCAACCTTCACGGTTGTCTCGGATACGACAATCATTGCTCAGAGTCCTGCCGCTCCCGTCGGCGTCGTTGATGTGACTGTCACGATACCCGGCGGCACAACAGCGACATCGCCAGCCGACCTGTTCACGTACTTCATCCCCGTCGACAACCCCGCCAGAATCACGAGCATCACGTCGGCGACACCCAGCGGGAAGTACAAGGCGGGCGACACGATCAGCGTGACTGTGAACTTCGACAAGCCTGTGACCCTCACCGGCACACTCACAGTCAACCTCAATGTTGGCGACAGCGTCACGATTTCGCCGTTCAGCAATTCCACACACGCGACAGGCACCTATACCGTCGCGCCCGGTCAGAACACCCAGTCGCTTGACTCGACGAGCCTCATCGTCAGCGGCGGCACGCTGAAGGACATCTCCGGCAACACGGTTGCACTCGTGATTCCCACGAGCCATTCGCTTGCAAACAGCGTGAACCTGCTCATTGACACGACGAAACCGACAGTCACGATCAGCAATCCGTCAGCCACCACCACGGCCACGGGACCAATCACCTACACGATCCTCTTCGCCGACAAGAACTTCAACAAGAACACGCTGACGGCAGCCGACATCACGCTGAACCAGACGGGAACCGCTAACGGCACGGTCACAGTGAGCGGCGGTGCTGGGCTCTCGAAAACGGTTACCATCAGCAACATCACGGGTTCTGGCACGTTGGGCATTTCGATCGCTGCCGGTACCGCCAGCGACACGGCCGGCAACCTCGCTCTCGCCGCCGGACCAAGCACCACGTTCAGCGTGTCCAACGGGACACCAACCACGACCGCAGCCTTTGCAATTGGTGGAGCGGACGGCACCGTTCGGCTCCTGGACAAGACCGGTGGCCTCATCGCGACTGCGACGCCCATCGCGGGGTACACGGGCCTCGTCTCGGTTGCTCTCGGTGACTTCAGCGGGGACGCGGTTCCCGATCTCGTGGTTGCCGCAGCGAATCCTGCTGGGGTGTTGGGTCTGACGGCAGACCACGCCGGTAAGGCATTCGTGTACGACGGGGCAGCACTTGCCAAGGGGACGCTGACACTGATTCACACGTTCACGCCGTTCGCGAACCACGACGGCCCCAATGGCACGGATGGACCCTACACGAATGGCCTGAACATTGCGGTTGGTGATATCGACGGCGACACGCATGTTGATCTGATCGCGGGCACTCGTGGTGGCAACGACACGGTTGGCCGGAAGGAGTTTGGTCGGTTGGTCGTGATCGACGGGACTTCGCCTGCCGGCAGCAACAACATCCTCGGTGGCATCAGGACGCCGTTCGGTCCGGGTTACCAGAAGGGTGTGGTTGTAGCGGCCGGGAACGTCGATGGACTTGGCGGTGACGAGATCGCGGTGACTCGCGGCGGACCAGTCAATAGCCCCGATCCCGCCGTTCAACAGATTAAAGTGAAGGTGCTTCAACTGAAGGGAACAACTCTCACAGAGTTACCGCTCAACGCGGACAGCACGACAGCGTTTGCACCGTTCGCAGGACTAACGGGGGCAGCAAGTGGCATCAACCGCGATGGCCGCGTGGCGTTCGTGGACTCCAACGGCGACGGCAAGGAAGAGTTGGTGTTCTCGGCACTCGACCCGCTGACCAGTACCACCAATCAGCAGGTTCGCGTTGGCGTGTACTTCGTTGATCCGGCGGCTTCCAAGGGTGCAATCACGATCGCCAGCACGGGGCCGGATGCGGGAACATATCTCACGGGCACGGCGGTGAAGGATCACGCCATCACACACGTCGCAGCAACCGGGGCACAACAGAACATTGCTCTGCTAACCGAAAGTGCATCGTCGGGTTTGGTCTATCTCGCTCCGTTGACGGGCGCCGTGCAGACCAGCGGCTTCTCGCTGCGCATCGTCACTGGTGGCATCACCATCGACGGCATCTGATCAATCTACTTCTCTCAACACACAAGCCGAGGAGTGTTCCTCGGCTTGTCGCATTCTTCCCACCACCATTCCAGTATTTTTTCGTCATCTTGGGAGCGAACGGGTAATTAACGTGTCGAGAAGTCATTTCCGCCAGACAGCCGCTGGTCGCCAAGCGAAGGTTGCTGTGGGCTCACCCATCCCAATGTGACGACATGCCGTCGCTTCATCTCACCGTACTGACCTCCGGCGAGCGCTTCCGCAAACTGGCCCCGGCTTCTCACCGCAGGGCAAACGCACTCAATTGTCGAGGAAATCGCGTCGAGCCCCGATATGGCTACCGGGAATGATGCTGAAACCTGGATTCCCGCCGTCGCGGTCCGAGTGAAGACTCAGCGTGTCTCCGACCGTCGGCAATTGCCGTTTATCGAATTGCGCAATGGTTCTGCGCTCAAGTCCACCGGAACGAAGTCGAGGCCCGGCAAGTTTGACCCCCGTGTCGCTTTCCCGACCGAACAAGGTCGCGCTGATATTCCCGCTCCGTCCGGGGCCGTGGCCGGAGATCGTCCGAGGCGTTTACCGGTACGCAGCAAAGCAGGATCCGTCCTGGCAACTCGCGCTTCACACGCACGACAACTCCAGCGTCGCTCTCGCTGGAAATCCTGATGGGGTCATCGCGATGATTCGCACGCCCCAGACTGCGGACGCCCTTGCCGCGTGGGGTGGCCCCGTGGTCGATACCGGGGCAGACCTGAAGACCCACCCCTTCCCGCGTGTCCTGCTCGACTCGGAAGAAATTGGACGACTTGCGGCAGAGCACCTCCTCCGACTTGGTCCTCGACGCTTCGCCTTTGTTGGGAACTGCGAGAGCCTGGCTGGTGATCGACTTCGGGCGGGATTCACGGCTCGGCTCGGTGAAGCCGGCCAAGGCTGCGAGACCCCACCACCAGGAGCGTTCGACGACCCCTATTCCGAGAGGCCGACATCGCGGGTTGAAGCAGCGACCTGGCTGTCAGGACTCCAACGACCCGCTGCGGTGTTTGCCTCTCACGACGCCCTTGCCCACCGGCTCATTGAGGTGTGCGGTTCGGCCGAGTTGCGGGTGCCCCAAGACGTTGCGATCCTTGGCTTATTGAATGACGAGTTCTTGTGTCTCACGTCCCAGCCGCCGTTGTCGAGCATCTCGGTTCCGCTCGCAGGCATGGGGTACGAAGCCGCTCAAGTGCTGCGCGGGTTGATGGCCGGAGGCTGTCCCCCAACATCTCCATTGGTGCTTCCCCCAGGAGAGGTCGTTGCCCGCAGATCCACCGACGGCGGAGCCGTGGCCGATCCGCAGTTGTCGTCGGCCCTGTGCTACATCCACGATCATTTGGATGAGCCCATCGGCGTGGATGACATCGCACAGGCAGGCGGCGTCTCGCGGTCGTCGCTTGAGCGACGGTTCCGGTCGAGTCTGGGCCGCGGACCGTTGGCCGAACTCATTCGCCTCCGGTTGGAGTACGCCAAGCGAATGCTGATCGAATCGACTCTGTCCGTGAAGCAAATCGCGGCGGCAGCGGGCTTCCACGATACCCGCCATCTCTCCGTGACCTTCCGCGCGAAGATTGGCATGTCCCCCATTGAGTACCGCGACTGCTTCCGCCCAGTCTGACGCGATTCGACAACACTTGCCGCGTTCTGACAACGACGTCCGTTCTGCTGGACACATACGATTCAGACGCGGGCACACTAACAACCACGTCACAACTTAGTGGCCCTCACCGTCCCACGCTCACATCCGTGAGCCCGGCGTTATTGTTCGACGTCAAGGTGTCGCCTTGGTGGGCGACCGCGGGCGGATCGCTTCACGTCACGGTTACCGGGAGTTTCGTCATGAGTATTCGCATGTTGGTCGCGGCTGTGGTCGCGGTCGGGTTGACCGCAGTATCGGCTGGCGAGGCCGCCGCCCAAAGTCGCGGGGGAGGGCACTGCGCTGGTGGTGGGCAAAGTGCCACGACTGGGGTGCCAGGATCACAGAATTCGCAGACGAGTTCGCAATCGCAGTTGGCACAGATGCGATCCGCCTACAACCAGCCACTGCAACTCGCACAGATGCGGGTCGCCAGCCTCCAGCAGATGCAGATGCAGGCGAATCGGCCTGTCACGACAGACCTGACCGCCTCGAAGCAAAAGACCGCGAAGCAGACCACGACGCAGAATCCGACAGCATCGAATACCAGTCGTTGAGGAATGTCCGCGAAGTTGGGGTTTCGTCTTCTGGGCGACCCCAACCCGTACCACGTCTCTCGAATGATGCGTCTTCCGGTCACCACGTCCAAACTCGATTTTGAGGCATCGCATGGCAACTCGATGGTGGGTCGCGGCCGCGCTGGCGGTCGGCACAATGGTCGGACTGAACGGCGACGGATTCCCGCAAGGGCCGCCACCCTTCGGAGGGAAGGGACCGCCCGGTGGAGGCAAGGGAGCCCTTGGTGGCGGCTACGGCAACGGTCCCCAGGCCGGGTACTCGGCCAAGGATCAGACGGCAGTACGGCAAGAGGCGGCTGCGATCATGCAGACGGCTCAGTCTGAGGCTCGCCGGCTGGCGGCGCAGCTCAAGGGGCCTGTCGTGAAGGCTGCTCCGAAGCTCGAAACGCCGCTCGACGAAGCCAGTGCCCTTACCGCCGTCATCACCGCCAACGGCGGGAAGATTCCCGCAACCGGAACGCAGCTTCAGCAGACGCTCGCTCAACTCGGCGACTTCGTTCAACTCCCGGTGCCGTTCTCGGCAGTGTCGCTTGAATCGGGGCTTGCGAACCCACGGGTCCTTGTCACGTCGAAAGTCGGGCCACTGAGTACCACCGCACCGAACCGCCCCAACCTCAACGGCCGACTGTTCCTCGCGGTCAACATGGAGAAACCTGTCATCGGTGCCCCGCAGGTTCGATCAATCGAGTTCATCTCGTGGAACCCACGCCGGATGAAGTTCGACTTCGGCGTGATCGAGGACGTCGGCGGTGACCCGCAGATCCGGGTGCTGGATGGAGTCCGTTGCTTCAGTTGCCACAAGAACCGTGGGCCGATTCTCGGCAACGGCCCGTGGTCGAACACGACTCACAACGACGTCGTGCGACGAGCCACGGAACTTGCCTTCCTCCCGGCGACAGGAGTCCCGCGTTTCGGGCCTCAAGACCGAATCGACGGCATGGCTCTGTTCACG
This sequence comes from Planctomycetota bacterium, assembly GCA_021413735.1. Classification (GTDB taxonomy): domain Bacteria; phylum Planctomycetota; class Planctomycetia; order Gemmatales; family Gemmataceae; genus Gemmata. The sequence continues at coordinate 49,818 of JAIOPV010000118.1, read as the reverse complement.
GCACAGGCTCCCGAGGTGGACGCGGCCGTGCGGATGGGTGCGAGCCTTTCTCTGAACCGCGAGGGGTTCCGTTTACTCAGTCGCGACGTGCAGGGCCGCAAGGCGCTGGTAGCGCTCCTCGTCGGCATCACCTCAGCGGGTACTCTGGAGAAGATCGACCGCGACACGGCTGTCGAGGCGAACAATCTGCTCGCTCGCCAGTTCCCGACGCTCGCGTCGGATTGGGTTACCATCCGCAAGGCGGAGAAGTCGAGTGTACTCCTGGATTTCAGCCCGGCGGGATCGGTCGGCAACGGCGGGGGAGCTTGGAGCGGCAGCGCCGAATTGGTCGGAAAATACGACGTCGGCCGCATCCTCGGAGATCATGGCCTCGTCAGCAGGGCACAACCGAGCAACCCGAATGCTTTCCTTCGACTCCCGGTGAAGGCTCCCATTCAGCCTTCGCAGATCGTGAGCACGGCGTCGCTGGCACGATCGATCGGGCTCAGTGAAGGTGATCGGGCGTTCCTCGCGAAGTCCCTGATCGACGCTGCCAAGCGTGTGAACAAGCCGAAGGTCGTCGTGGCAACGCTTGCCCGGCAAGTGTTCGAGGGGCCGAGCTTTCAGGACGCGCTCGAAGGGGGCATCCTTCCCGATCGAGAGGATTTCAAGGATCGGTTTGTGAAGGGGCTCGACGAGGTGTTGCGAGAGACGCATGGGATTCCAGCGGGTTTCGCGCCCAACCGCGAGCAGTACGCTTCGAGTTCGGTCTTTGCTCCATCTCAGGGGAAGGCCGAAGTGGAACCCCGGGTGATCCCCACGACCGCATGCTTGCGTTGTCACGAGGTGCGCGGCGAAGGGCGGGCACGATTTGCTGAACCCCTTCCGGCGTTGGCCTTCGACCCGTTCGACAAGAAGTCTCGCGAGGCGTGGTTGAAGGGGGCCGATCGGTTCCGGCAACAGGAAGTTCTGACCCGACTGCTGCAACGGGTTGGCGTGGACAAGGACATGCCACCGCTGGACGAACCGGAACACGAACTCTTCCGTGCGAACGACCCGGCGAAACTCGATGAGGTAAAGTTGTTCCTTGAGACTGCCTTGAAAGACGCCAAGGGGAAGTAATCAGCCTTAACGGGGTCAAGCCAGACGAGCGAGCCGAGGATTGTTCCTCGGCTTCCTTCGTTCTTCTCCCGAGTTTGAGTCATGGCCGGCTGAGAGCACCGACGGCTTGTTCTGCCTTGCGGCATGTCGTCTGCCCGGTCACACCCGGAGCTCTTCCAAGCCGAAATCTAAACGTTGTCACGCTGTTAAATACTCACGAGCGGAGGGAATTTCACAAAGTTCCTGTTGCCCGTCAGGCGGCCCACCATATCGTAAAGTTGATTCGCGAGGTAGCGGATTCTCTCCCCAATAAGCGGTTGCGTGCAACCGACCCAACATCCCATCAGTCTGCTTGAACCGGCAATCTCCCCAACCGCTTCAATCATGACTAAACATGAGTTTCGACTTAAGTAACTTCTGCAGTTTACCATCCAGCAAAGCTAATGTACCGAACTGCGACACTTGAAAATGGTGTTCGGGTCGTGACCCACACCATTCCAGGTCTTCGATCTTGCGCGATTGGTGCGCTACTCGACGTTGGTCCAAGGGACGAACCGATCGAGATGGCCGGGCTTGCGCATTTGACCGAACACCTCATGTTTGAAGGCACCAGTAATCGCGATGGACTTGCAATCGCTCGCTTGATCGACAGCCTTGGTGGGCAGGTTGGAGGTTTCATCACGCGGGATTACACGTGCTACGCCGCCACAGTTCTTGATGAATACGCCCCCTACGTCCTTGATCTGTTTGGTGATTTGCTCCTCAATTCCACCTTCCCGGAAGAATGCGTTGCCGCTCAACGAGGTGCTATTGGGCGCGAACTCGCGACACTGGCGGACCAACCCGATCGGTTGGTCAACGACTGCCTGAAATCGCTCGTGTGGCCGGATCATCCGCTGGGTCGCCCCGTGGCGGGACAGCCCGATACGGTGAGCAAACTCACCCGCGAAGATGTGATCTACTTCACGCATCGCACGTATCTGCCGGATCGTCTCATCGTGGCGGCGGCGGGTGGTGTCGATCACGATGATTTCGTCGCGCAAGTGCGAGACGGCTTCTGGCGAATGATCGGTCAGGCCGGTCCGCGACAGTGCCCGCGTCCGCAATATCGCGGCGGCGTCGTGGTGAAAACGCACCCGGTGAACCAAGCCTATTTTGCTCTCGCGATCCCTGCGCCGGTCTACGCCAGTCCCGATCGATACGGCTGGCATCTTCTCACGACGATCCTCGGTGGTGGGATCAGTTCGAGGTTGTTCCGTGATGTTCGCGAAACACGCGGATTGGCCTTCCACATCGCTGCGGAATATCAGGCGTATGCCGACGCGGGTTTGCTCGTGATCGAAGGCGCGACCGCTCCTGAAGATTTAATGAAAGTTGTCTCATTGTCGTGGGATAGTCTGTGTGCTCTGGCCAGTGGAACAGACCCTATCACCACCGAAGAACTGTGGCGGGCGAAGATGCAACTCCGCGGGCAGCATCTGCTCGGCGGACAGGATGCCTCGACACTTTTCAGCCGACTCGTGACGCAAGAGTTGTATTTCGGTCACGCAATACCGACCGAAACTCTCCAACGGGAAATTGAGTCAGTCGATGTCGATTCTCTCGCCGGCTTAGCCGGTCGTTTGAATCAGGCACTTCGTTTTCCCGCGTTGGTGGTGGTAGCACCTGAGACCCCGCACATCACACGAGAAACGCTGCAAGACCTGCTGATTCCAGCCTCACAATCTTTCGTCGCAGAACGGACCGCCGCCGCGACCTTCTCACGGTGAATAAGGAGACCGCCCATGCCTCTCGACCCTCGAATGAAGAAAACCTGGATCGAACTTCAGAAGAAATCGGAAGTTCCAGTGAATGCGCTCGGCGTGAAGATCAACCCGAAGGATGAAGCGACACTTCGAGTGTGGAAGCAGGAAGGGATCGACCAGTTCGTGAAGAAATGACCGAATAAGTGCATCGTTCAATCCCAACGGCACGGTGGTCGCTATATGTCGTGGTCAGGTTCTTCTCAGAATGTGCTTTTTAGGTGAACCGAGGACAGGAAGGAACGATGACTAACCCGAATGTGATCGACTTGCTTCGGGAAGCCACCATCGCGGTTCGAGCGAACGATAAGCCACGCACCCGCCTCCTCTTGCTCGAGGCGACGAGACTCGATCCCCGAAACGAAACCGCCTGGCAATGGCTTGCTGGAGTTGCGGAATCGCCTGCTGAAGCGTGTCGCGCTTTGGAGTCGATCCTTGCGTTAAACCCAAATAACGAGAAGGCGAAGGCTGCTCTCGGACCGGCTCGCTTGCAAGCGGGCATCGCCGCCGTGAAGGCGAAAGACCCACAGACCGCTCGACGGTTGCTCCGTTCCGTGATCGCCAACGAACCACGCAACGAAACTGCATGGGTGTGGCTCGCAAGTGTGGCAGAGTCCCCAACAGAAGCTCTCGCGCACCTTGGGCGAGCGCTGGAGATTAACCCCGAGAACGCGGCTGCGAAACGGGGCGTGCTTCATTATCGCGCAAAACTCGCAGCAGCACCGCCCGCAGAACAGGCTCCGAAACAGGCGCTGAGCGATGCACCGACTGTCAGCGCGGCGAAAACTGACACAAAAATCGTCCCCCGGCTGGAAAATCGGAGAACCCCGCCGCAGGAAACAGTTCTGATTGTCGACGATAGCCGCACGATCCGAAAACTGGTTGCCATGACCATGACCGCCGCTGGCTTCCGAGTCATCGAAGCCGAGGATGGATCGACCGCGCTCGACCGAATTCGAGAAATTGGCGTTCCGACACTGATCCTGCTTGATGTGGCAATGCCGGGAATGGATGGCTACGAACTCTGCCGACTCGTTCGACGGAATCCCGATACCCAGAAGGTTCCAGTCATCATGCTCACTGGAAAGGATGGATTCTTCGACAAGATTCGCGGTCGGCTCGCGGGAACGAATGCCTACCTCTCAAAACCTCTCCAGCCCGATGCTTTGTTGGCAGCCGTGCGCAAACACTGCCCTGCTGTGAAAGTCTGAATCGAACCTCCCCCTAACTGAGCCGAGCCGACTCATGACCTCTGCCTTGAAAATTCACCGCAGACCCGACGATGCGCCCGTGGACAACCCACAACCAGAACCACCATCGCCGCCAGAGCCGACCTTCTCTGCCGAAGAGTGGATCACCGCACTCGTGACTCTGTTGTCGGATCTCGAAGCGCGTCGTGGTCGCATCCCTGAGCGGGTTCGCGGAAACGTGAAACCCATCCTTGATGCGATCGAAGGCATGATCGCGGAGTGTGAGGCGGTGGCGACGGCGGTGAACCTTCCGGACAATCTGAATGCGTTGCAAGCCGATGCGCTCGCGAAAGCCGGCGCGTTTCTGATGGCAACGCACGAAGCGCGACAAGCCGCGCCAACCGGCGTGTTCAAATCCATCTGGTCGGCGGTCACGAACCGCGACGACAGCGTCGGGCCGCAGATTCGTGCGTGTCTGCTCGCCGCGTTCGAGACTCTCTCGGCGTACTTCGCATTGTTCACCGGAGCGTTTCCGTCGTCGGTGGCCGCTCGCACTTGGGTCGAAGCCGCGAGCGGTTTCCTCGGTGAATTCAACACGCAAATTCGCGACCTGCCAGATTGACTCACCCTTTGAATCAGGACCAAGGAGTTCTACCCAGGGAGGCTCGCCGATGTCCCGGACAATCCTCGTCGTGGACGACAGCCCGACGGAATTGAAGCTCGTCAGCAACGCGCTTCTGAGCAACGGCTATCGCGTCATCACTGCGATCGATGGAGAAGATGCGCTGGCGAAAGCCGCTGCCGAGCAACCGGATTTGATCCTCCTTGATGTCGTACTTCCACGAAAGAACGGGTTTCAAGTGTGTCGGCAATTGAAGACGGCACCGGGTACTCAAGGAATCAAGATTGTCCTACTCACCAGCAAATCCCAGGACAGCGATCGCTTCTGGGGGCTCAAGCAGGGAGCCGATGGCTACATGACCAAACCCTTCGCCGAGGCGGAACTGCTCTCTGTCCTCGGCGGGTTACTGTGACGCACACCCCGGAGATGACTGTCGCCCATGCCACCTACTGATCCTGCGGACGATTCGGACGGCTTGCCCGAATGGATGGGTGCCGACGAATCACCTGAAGCTCCGGACCTCAGCGGGATGCTCGCCCCTGTTGAAGCTGATCCACCTCCGGCCATCGCAATTCCCGCTCCCGTTCCTCCACCGTCTGTTGTTAGTCCACGTCCTCCGGTCACGCAGACGACGGGCGAGCCATTCCTGTATGGAGCCGTCGTCACGCTTGGATCAAGAGTCGCGGCGAGCGACGTGCAGGTCGAACACGACATTCCCGCTGGTCTCAAGGTCCTTGCCACCGATCCCGCGATCACCACATCGCGAGCCCGCACGCTGATCTGGAAGTTCGGGAAAGCCGCGATTGGCACGAAAATTCCTATCCGAATCAAGGCGGTGGCGACCAACGCAGCGGATTGGTCCGATCACGGACAGGCCACGTTCCGGACCAGCTACACGACGCGAACGAGTGTCGATGTTCCCCTTGTGCGTCCTGCGGTAACGCTGGAGTTCGCAGGGCCAGACGGTGTGGAGGTCGGTGCAGGAGCTGCGTTCACGCTGAAAGTTCGGAACACCGGGACGTGTCCGCTTCGCAATGTCGAGGTTCGGATTTCCGCGACCGACGGACTCGCGGTTCTCAGTGAAGAAGTCGTTGCGTTCGGCGTAATCCCAGTACAAGGCGAGACGACCTCCACGGTTCAGGTAGCCGGACGGCTTCCGGGTGCGGGTGGTCTGCGTGGGGTTGTAACGGCAAACCCGGAGGTTACGGAAGCGGTTGAGGTCGCGTGTGCCGTCACGATCCCAAAACTGGCAGTAACATTCGACGGACCAACGCAGTGGCGTGTGAATCAGGATCACGCATTAAGGGTCATCGTGCGGAACGAAGGGGCTGCTCCCGCACGCATGGTTGGACTTCGCGTGACGATCCCAACTGGTTGGAACATCACTCCTGAACCGGAAGGTTTCGACGCACTCTCGCGAGTCGTGTTCGCACAAACGGATCGGATTGAAGCCGGTGCCGCGTTCGAGTTGCCGTTGACGCTTCGACCCACGCTGCCCGGAACCGAAGACTTCGCGGCGGTTGCTGAGGACACGGTCGGGGAGTGTCGGGCTGAGTTGCGAGCCAAGGCCGAACTCAGCGCCGCCGATAGCCACAGCATTCTCGAACGATTCGTGCAGGAAGTGGCGTTCGATCCGCAAAGTGCCGTGGCCGACGCAGCCGCAGCGCCGACCGCCACAACGCAACGAAACCCGGAACACTCCTACGTCGTCTTCGCGGTGGCCGACACCGAGTATGCGTTCCCGCTGAACTCGGTCCGTGAGATTGGTCGGCCGCCGGTGTCGACTCCGCTGCCGGGTTCGCCTGATTGGTTGGTTGGAGTTGCGAATATCCGCGGCGGCATCGTTTCGATGGTGGACATGCGAGCGTTTCTCGACGAGGAACCCGGCATGCCTGGACAGGATCGCCGCCTGATGGTCGTGACCGCTCCCGGTGGGGATTTGTCAGCTGGACTTCTCGTGGACCGAGTTCGCGGCATTCGTGCGATTCCGCCTGATGAGGTTCGAATGCCGGCCGCCCCAATTGTGGCTCGCTGTTCCGCGTACATGGCGGGAGTTGCCGGAATGGATCGGCGACAGGTCGTTGTGCTTGTTCCTGATCGGCTCCTGCTCTCGCCCGAATTCCTTCCTTTCGGATCGGCGTGATCGCTGGGTTCAGGAGCTTGAAAGCGTTGAACGTCGGTTTCGAATCGGAGCCGGGGGTCTGTGACCCTGGAGAGCTTGAACAACACCAAAGACCGGTCTCACAGAGGCCAGCTACCAACACAAACTGGTAATTCACGTTTCGAGACGACGGCCAAGAGCCTTCGGTCTTCAACGTGGAACTTGAAATGTCGAACTCGAAAAACTGAATCACCACTGGAGCTTTCGCGATGAGACTGGTTGAACGGTTCACTCTGATAAAGATGTGGCAGAAGCTGGTGGTCATCGCGCTTGCGCTTGGTCTACCCGCGGTTGCACTGGCGGGCTTTTACATTAGCGCCCTCAGCTACGATGGCGGGTTCCTCAAGGCAGAACTGAACGGCCTCGACCACATCGAACCGTTGAACAAACTCAACGACCAGATCACTGCTTACCGCACAATGGTGGACGCCTCCGTGCGAGGCGATCAAACAGAGAAGGCGTATTTCCGCTCGCGACTCGCGGAGAGCCGCAACCGGATTGATGAAGCCATCAAGGTCGAAGACGCAGCCGACGCGAAGAGCGGATCGCTGTTCGGCACGAGCGAGCAGTGGAAAAAAGTGAAGTCGGATTGGGCTTCGCTCGCGGATCGTGCGACCGACATGAAGCCCGAGGATGCTGCCGAGCGTCACACGAAAATCCTCACCGATCTGGCAACAATCCAAGTCGCGGTGAGTGAAAAGTCCAACCTGATTCTCGACCCGATTCTCGTTACGTACTACCTGCAAGACAACTTGACGCTGCGAACCACATCGTTGATCGATTTCGTGGGCCAGACACGCGCCCTCGCCCTCGAAATTGCTGCAAAGAAAGAGATCACGCTCCAAGATCGGTACAAGCTCTCGCAACTTCTCGGACAGGTCGCGGCAGCACGATCGAACTACGACGGCAACGTGACGATCCTCAAGGACCGCGACGCGAACGCTTACAACAAGCTCGCTCCGAAGTTCGCCGAAGCCACCGCTGCCGCTGATGCGTTCGTTACTCTGGTTCAGACCAAGTTCGTGGAAGCGCCCACTGTCGAGGAGAAAGCCGCGATCACCGTTCCGCCCGCCGACGTTTGGGAGAAGGGATCAAACGCCCTCGCCGCGTATCAGAAGGTCAACGACGAAGACATGCCCGTACTTCGCAGCATGTTGACGGCACGTTACGAGGTGTTCTCGACGCGACTCTATGGCACCGCCGTGTTCATCGTGATCGTGCTGCTTCTCGCCAGTGCGCTCGTGTACGGCATCGCGAGTGGCATCACTCAGCAACTCGGCGAAGTCAAGGGCGTGCTCGCCGAGATTGGCATCGGGAACGTGAACGCTCGCGCAACGGTCACGTCGCAGGATGAACTCGGCGACCTCGCCTTCACGCTGAACGCGATGCTCGACAACACCCTGAGCCTGATGCAATCGCAGGAAGAACGCGACCAGATTCAGACGTCGATTCAGCGGTTACTCGAAGAAGTGGCTGGCGTCGCGGAAGGCGATCTCACCAAGGAAGCCGAAGTGACCGCCGACGTGACGGGTGCCATCGCCGACTCGTTCAACTACATGCTCGATCAACTTCGCGGGGTTATCGGCAGCGTGCAACGCGCCACGATCGAAGTGACCGGGTCTGCCGGCGACATCTATACTTCGACGCAACAACTCGCTGGCGGTGCCGAACAACAAGCCGTCAAGATTGCCACGACATCGAAGGCCGTTGAAGCAATGTCGGTCTCGATTCACCAGGTTTCCGACAACGCCGCCCAGTCCGCGACTGTTGCTCGCCAAGCTCTCCAGAATGCCCGTCAAGGTAACGTGTCCGTGAAGAACACGATTACGGGTATGGACCGCATTCGAGATCAGGTGCAAGAAACCGCCAAGCGTATCAAGCGGCTCGGCGAGTCGAGCCAGGAGATTGGACAGATCACGCAACTCATCGACGACATCGCGGATCGAACGAGTATTCTCGCGCTCAACGCTTCCATCCAGGCTGCGATGGCAGGCGAGGCCGGCCGCGGTTTCGCGGTGGTTGCTGAAGAAGTCGAGCGGTTGGCCGACCGCTCCACAGAGGCGACCAAGAAGATCGCGGCGCTGGTGAAGTCGATTCAAAGCGAAACGAACGAAGCGGTCGGTGCGATGGAAAAGGGTATTCAGGAAGTCGTCGAGGGGTCGAAACTCGCGGGGCAAGCCGGTCAGGCGCTCGACGAGATTGAGGGTGTGTCGAACAAGCTCGCCGAACTGATCCAGCAGATTTCTCACGCGGCGACGCAGCAAGCTCGGGCGTCGGAAGGTGTCACGGAAGCGATGATCGAGATTTCGAGCATCACGCAGGATACCGCAACCGGCACGAAGCAAGCGGCCGACGCGGTGCAGGGACTTGCGAGTCTCGCGGATGGTCTTCGGGAGTCGGTTGCAACCTTCCGGTTGCCCGGGGCACCCGCTCCGAAAGTCGAGCTGAATGGATACGACACGAACGCCAAGTGGTCGGGTCGTGCGAATGGCAAAGCTGTTCCGGTCGTCGTGGGTGGCGGTCGCATGGTCGCGGGAACGTGAACCGCGCCCTGTCGATGCCTCGTCGCCACCCCGTTTGACTTTCCGGAGCGGTTGAGATGTCTTTGCCGAATGACGCCGACGAACCCGAGTTCCCTACGTTCGGAGACGCCCCCGACGCGTTCGCGGCGATCTCGCCCGAGATTCTCGAAGTGTTCACTGCGGAAGCCGAGGAACACCTCGCGGTCCTTGGTCGCACGCTGCCACTGTACCAACAGCAACCGGCGAACAAGGAATACTTGCAGGAGATTCGCCGCGCTGCCCACACACTGAAAGGTGCAGCGGCATCGGTCGGGTTCCCGCAGATCGCGACGCTTGCACATCGCGCCGAAGATTTGCTCGATGTGCTGTTCGAGAACGCACGCTCGGCGAACCCGAATGAAATTAGCCTGCTGTTTGATGCTCACGATGCACTTGAAGACCTCGCCGCAGGTCGGGCAGGGGAGGCACTCGTCGCTGAGCTTTCTCCGCGATTCCTCGCGGCAGTTGAAGCTGCTCGGGTTTCTGGCAGTTCCGCTCCTGCGACACAAAACGATGAACCAAGAATCGTCGTTCCGGTCGCGAGCGAACCACCGTCGGTTGCCACCGATGCGGCCGCAGTGCGGGCCGCTGGCGAAGGTTTGCGTGTCCCCATCGCACGCATCGACGAGGTGGTGAACCTCGTCGGCGAACTCGTCATCAGCCGATCGGGTTTTGAGCAACAACTCGGCAAACTGAGCCGGCTCTTTCAGGAACTCGAACTCAGCGCCGAGCGGTTGCGGCGTGCGACGAGCAAGCTCGAAACTCAGTACGAAGCCCGCGCGCTTGGAAGCAATCGACTCACGAATCGCATCGGGTCGCACACCACGACACACGGCTTCGACGGGTTGGAATTCGACCGCTACACCGACTTCCACCTGATGATCCGCGAACTGGCCGAAACCTCGACCGACATCATTACGGTGTCGCAAGAGCTTTCCGGACTGACCGGCGAGTTTGATGGCTACCTCGTGCGCCAATCGCGACTCACGGGGGAAATGCAAGACAAACTGATGCGGGTCCGGATGGTCCCGCTGGCCCACCTGTCGAGCCGCTTGCACCGCACGGTTCGCCACACGGCTAACGGTCTTGGCAAGCAAGTTCGCCTCGTGCTGGAAGGTGAGAGCACAGACCTCGACAAAACCGTTCTCGACGAGATGAGCGAACCGCTCTTGCACTTGCTGCGGAACGCCATCGACCACGGAATCGAGGACGCCGCAACTCGCGAAGTTGCCGGCAAGCCCGCAACTGGAACGATCCGCGTGCAGGCGTCGCACGAAAGCACGCAGATCGTGATTCGCGTCAGCGACGATGGACGCGGCATTGATACCGAAGCGATTCGGGTTGTCGCTGTGGCACGCGGGTTCCTCTCGGCCGAAGCCGCTGCGATCGCCGCTCCCGAAGAACTCCGAGATCTCCTCTTCCAAACAGGGTTCAGCACGGCACAGCAAGTCAGTGAGATTTCCGGTCGCGGCGTGGGGTTAGACATCGTCAAGGTGATGGTCGAACGGTTGAAGGGCACCGTTTCGCTGGCGTCAACACCCGGCGAAGGAACGACGTTCACTGTGCGATTGCCGCTGACGCTCGCCGTCATCCGGGCGCTGATGGTGGATGCGGAAGGGCAGACATTCGCGTTGCCGCTGGGATCGATCACACAGATTCTGAGGCTCGATCCTGAGCAGTGCAGCAAGATCGGCGGGCAGGATGTCGTGCGGTTGGGCGACGAAACGCTACCGATGTTCACGCTGGCCAAGCGGCTGAGTTTGCGAGGCGCAAGCGAGCAATCGCCGCGTCCCCCGGCGGTTGTCGTGAACGTCGCGGATCGACGCTATGTGGTGGTCCTCGACCGAATCGTGGGTGGTCGTGAAGTGGTTGTGAAGTCGCTGGGAACACACGTTCGCCACGCCCCCGGAATCGCGGGTGCGACTCTGATGGGCGATGGTTCCGTCGTGCTGATTCTCGATCCAACCGAACTGTGCATCCCGGTTCGTGCCGCTCGTCCGAATCTCGCAACACCTTCTCGCACACAGGCGGCTCGAACCGCTCTGTCCGAACAGTTGCTCGTGTTGGTGGTGGACGATTCGCCAAGTGTTCGGCGGTTCGTGGCTGGGCAGTTGCGTGACGCTGGATTGAATGCGCACACCGCGAAAGACGGACTCGATGCTCTCGATGTGCTTCACCACACCGAGCGCTTGCCGGACGTCGTGTTGCTCGATGTCGAAATGCCGCGAATGGACGGCTACGAACTGCTCTCGACGATTCGAGCGAACCCCGCTCACCGTCACATACCCGTGGTGATGCTGACATCGCGAGCAGGCGATAAACACCGCAGCAAGGCAATGGAACTCGGTGCGACGGCCTACCTCGTGAAGCCGTATCAACCTGCCGAGTTGCTCCGCGTTCTCCGTGAAGCGGCCTCGGCTCCTGTTCCAGCGTGACCAAGGTAAACATGGCTCTCGTTGAAACAAAGCAATCCCGAGTATCGCAGTGCCGTGTTCGGGATTTCTGGATCTCGCTCGACCTTTCGTCCGTGCGTGGCATCGAACGCGCGGATCAGGTCGCGCCGGTCGTCGATCAATGGCCGCAGGTCGGTTCGCTGCCAACGCGAACCAGCGATATCCCCGTGTTCAGTTTGGCCGGGCTCCTCGGCTTCTCCGAGACCGGCGAACAACACGGTTCACAATTGCTCCTCCTCGATACTCCGAGCGGACCGGTCGGTGTGCTGGTCAATCAGTCATCGCAGGGGACAATCGTTACGTCCGCGAGCTTTCTGCGAATGCCTGCTGTGGTGCAGTCGCAACATTTTCCGGCGGTCGTTCGCATAGACTCGGACATTATTCCGTGGCTCGATCTGGACTCGATCTTCACGGGTCGGTCGAGCCGCGAATTGCCACAAAGCAATCCGTGGCCTCATCGAATCTCTGCCACATCGCGGGATCGCTTGATGGTGATTCCGTTACCTGCCGCAATTGAGGCGGAACGAGCGTGGGGCATTGGGCTGCCAGCAGCGCTCGTCGCGGAGTTGGTCGAATCGCGGCAATTCAAGCCGGTGCCCGGAACACCAGCGTTCGTGACAGGTGTCATGCCGTGGCGAGATCAGGTGATTGGCGTGCTCGATCTGTGTGCGTGGCTCGGTCTACAACCACTTGAAGCGGGGAAGTCCTTGGTTGCCGTGGTTGCTTCGCCAGGCAGCGCTGAACCGATTGGGCTGCTGATTCCTCGCGGCGTGCGGATTCTGAAACTGCCCATCCCGAACCTCGCTTCGGAACGAGCCTTCCCTGGCGATCCCGAGCAAATCGTGATGCCAGTTGAAGTCGGCGACCAGACAATCGCGCTCATTGATCTCGCACGGCTCTCGCCAGAGACCGCCCAATCCTCGGGTCCGGAACGCAACCTCTCCAGCGTTTCTCCCCAAACCGAACCAGATCCCGCAATGGGTCGGTCGGACTTGCTTTTCACACAACGGAGAGGTGCAACCAGATGACGCCAGAAGTCCAGGTTTTGCTGAACACCCTTTGGGTGGTGACAGCAGCGATATTGGTGTTCTTCATGCAAGCGGGGTTCGCGCTCGTTGAGAGCGGAATGGTCCGGGCGAAGAACGCCATCAACGTCATCATGAAGAATTATTGCGATATGTGTGTTGGAGCTCTGGGGTTCTGGGCAGTCGGGTATGGGGTCATGTTCGGCCTCAGTTCATCCGGCTGGTATGGCACAACCAAGTTCGCAGTGAACACGGGCGAACCGTTCGAATACACGCTGCTGTTCTTCCAGATGATGTTCGCGGCAACAGCGGCAACGATTGTCAGCGGAGCGCTGGCCGAGCGAATTCGATTCAACGCCTATCTGGTTGGGTCATTCCTCATCACCACGTTGATCTACCCGATTTACGGGTCGTGGGCCTGGAACGACAACGGATGGCTGAAGCAACTCGGGTTTATCGACTTCGCAGGCTCCACGGTCGTCCACACGGTCGGTGCGTGTTGTGCCCTCGCGGGGTTGGCTGCACTCGGGCCGCGCACCGGGCGATACGCGAAGGACGGCACACCGCGACCGATCCCCGGTCACAACTTGCCCTTCGTTGCACTCGGCGGATTCGTGCTGTGGCTCGGTTGGTTCGGGTTCAACGCGGGAAGCACCACCTCAGCAGACATCAGCATTGGGAAGATCGCACTGAACACGCACCTCGCAGGATGTGCAGCCGTAGTTTCAACTCTCATCCTGTGCGGGGTCCTTGGCAAGCCGGTTTTGCTCACGACGATTGTGAACGGAAGCCTCGGTGGGTTGGTGGCAGTCACGGCCGGGTGTGCGTTTATCACGCCAGGTTCAGCGATTCTGATCGGGCTCATTGCCACGCCCGTGATGATGCTAGGCGAAGCGTTCCTTGATGCATTCAAGATCGACGATGCTGTTGGAGCGATCCCGGTTCACGGATTCTGTGGCGTCTGGGGAACTCTCGCCGTGGGCATCTTCAAGGAAAGCGGGACGGACCTTCGCCAGATGTGCATTCAGTTACTCGGTTCCGCCACCGCGTTTATCTTCGTGTTTCCGACGGCCTACATCATGTACCGAGCGATCGGAAGCTGGATGCAACTTCGAGTCGGCAGCGTCGATGAACAGCGCGGACTCGATTATGCGGAACACGCGGAAGTCGGCTACCCGGAATTTCAGGATGGGTTGCTGCACGGCGGCACCGCGAGCACCACGACTGCTCCGGCGGCACGGCCCGCCACCACACCTCGCCCCGCAATCACCGCACCCGTCGGGAGGAACTGACACATGGTCACGCCTCAAGAAGCATCGCGTCGCCGTCGGATCGTGTATCATGCGTCGCGCACCCGGCTCCCCGACGACATGGTCAATGCTGCCGTAAAACTGTGCGACCGGGAATTCCAGGCGATTCCTGTGTTCTCCGTTCAGAAGTTTCTGACTCGTCTGACCGAAACAGTCGGCCCACCGCCGAAACCTGGAGAACTGTTCGCCGCGATGAACCGCCTGCGGGTGCTTGCGGATCTGGACGAGATTGGACCGGACCCCGCCGCGCCAGCTCCGACCAGAGGCGGGGCAGAGGCTTTGGTGACTGCTCCAACCCGAGCACGAACAACGCAGGCACCGGCGCCCGAAGCCCGCATCGACAGTTGGGCGTCCGCCTTCGGTGCTCTGCTCGCGGGTTTGCTTGCCGAGTTACGTCGTCTTGGACCAGACCTTCCCGCTGCGGCACGAGCCGGGGTGGCCATGCGTCTCCAGAAGGTCGATCTCGACCCCGGCAGCTACGCTGAATTGAACGCCTGGGCCGATGAGAAATCGAACACCTTTACGAGTCGAATCACACCAGCGGACATGCACACCGCCCTCCATGCTGCTTACGTCTGGGTGTGTGAGGAACTTGGACCGGTGGAGACCGACCGATTGTTTGGTGCTGTGATTCGCGACGTTTCGCAGTTCCCGGGGGCGGTTCAGTTCCCACCGAGGAACCTGATGTAAAGCGCAGCGGACCGCGGAGTTCAATGACTCTGGTGCGAAACGAAGTCGCTGATGTAGTCATCCTGCGGTCAAGTGACCGAACGCTACACGCGCGTCACGACGCACCTTCTGCAAGCCGTCCCCAAGCCCGTTCGACTTGTTGCCCGCGCCCGACGGCTATGAGTTCCGTGAGTTGGCCGAATGTTTTCGTGCAAACGGTGATCGCCTTTGCCGAAACAGACCCGAGACCCGAGATTGCGGTTGACCTGCCACTGGCGAGTGTTCGGGCCGACGAAGTGGGTTGCGAGCATCCCGCAAGGGTTCGCCGTCGTGATCGAGCGACCCGGCGGGAATGCGATCTGCGAACTTGGGCCCACCGCCACGTTGAGCGATTCTGACAACTGATGTGCGTTTCGGTTCACCTGCCGCAAAGTATCGCTCATTGGATAGCGTCACCATTTTGTCGTACTGAGCGATCACACAGAAACACGTCAAGCAAGTCGCCAAGGAATCGCTGCATCGGATGGTCGGGACTCGCATTTGGCATCGAATGTGCCAAGTCGTGATTCTTCGCTGTCAACACCGTGCGGATCTTCTTCATTGGTAAGACATGAACCGGGTACGGAAGCTAATCGCTTTGGGTGTGATTGGATTCGGCGTTTCCTTCCGGCCTTCACGACATGGCGGGCAACGCATCGAAATGGTGCACCGACTGGTCTGACTGCGATTTGTTTCGCAAGCGACTGGTTATGGTGGAGTTGTCGACCCGACCGGTCCCTCCTGCGAATGCGGTCCCACTCAGGCGATATCAATCGCAACTCGACTCCCATTGCGGGCGATATCGTCCCGGCGCTTACCACGAATGTACTCCTGATACCGGCATGTTCCGCGTTGGTTTTCGTTGTGTCACAACGAAAGAGTTGTGGGAACAGCGTTCAAAGTCACTCTTCACTCTCCGAGAATTGCAAACCATGTTGAGAAGTACCAAACTCCTGGCGGTGGTCACCACTCTCATCGGAGTCGCACTCGGCTACGCTGCCGCGAGCGGCAAACTGAACCCATTCCAGAACGCGGAAGCCACCACTTCGGCTCCGCCAGCACCGACCGCTCAGGCTTCCCTGAGCGGTGGTGACTGCTGCGCCGGGGTCGATAAGGCAAGTCTTTCAGCGATCGGTGCACACAATGCGAAAGTGTCCGCAATGGCCCAGAAGGACGGCAAGAAGCCGAACATCTGTATCATTTGGGGCGACGACATTGGCCAGTCGAACATTAGCGCCTACTCGCATGGGGTCATGGGCTACCACACGCCCAACATCGACCGCGTGGCGAAGGAAGGGATGATGTTCACCGACTATTACGCGGAGCAAAGTTGCACCGCTGGCCGGGCGTCGTTCATCACCGGTCAGCACGGTTTACGGACTGGCCTTACCAAAGTCGGTCTCCCGGGGGCAACGCTCGGTTTGCGGAAGGAAGACCCGACGATCGCCGAGTTGCTCAAACCGCTCGGATACGCCACGGCCCAGATCGGCAAGAATCACCTCGGCGACCGCAACGAATTCCTACCCACGGTTCACGGGTTCGACGAGTTCTACGGGAACCTCTACCACCTGAACGCGGAACAGGAGCCAGAGCACGCCGACTACCCGAAAGATCCAGCGTTCCGTGCGAAGTACGGCCCTCGCGGCGTGCTGGATTGCAAAACCACAGACAAGGACGACGCGACCGTCGATCCTCGGTTCGGTAAGGTCGGCAAGCAGATCATCAATGATACCGGGCCACTGTCGATTAAGCGGATGGAGACGATCGACGACGACATTGCGGACCGCGCCGCGGAGTTCATCGCTCGGCAGGCGAAAGCCGACAAGCCGTTCTTCGTGTGGGTGAATTTCACGCACATGCACTTCCGCACTCACGAAAAACCGGCGAGCAAGGGGCAGTCTGGCCGCTGGATGAGCGAATACTCCGACGTGATGATGGATCACGACAAGAACGTTGGCACCGTGCTCAAAGCGCTCGACGATGCGGGCATCGCAAACAACACGTTCGTCATGTACTCGACGGATAACGGTCCGCACATGAACACCTGGCCCGACGGAGCGATGACGCCGTTCCGCAATGAGAAGAACTCGAATTGGGAAGGCGCTTATCGCGTGCCGTGCCTGGTGAAGTGGCCGGGCAAGATCAAACCTGGCACGATTTCGAACCAAATGGTCGGCCACCACGACTGGCTGCCAACACTCCTCGCGATGGCCGGCGACACTGACGTGAAGGCCAAGTTGCTCAAGGGGTACAAGATCGGAGACACGACTTACAAGGTTCACCCCGACGGCGACAACCTCGTTCCGTTCCTGACCGGTGAAGCCGCGAAGAGCCCGCGTCAGTCATTCCTTTACTGCAACGACGACCAACAACTTACCGCTTTGCGTTACGACAACTGGAAACTCGTGTTCATGGAACAGCGTGTTCAAGGCACGCTGCGGATCTGGTCGGAACCGTTCGTCACGCTCCGCATTCCGAAGATCTTCAACCTTCGGCTCGACCCCTACGAGCGGGCGGACATCACCTCGAACACCTACTACGACTGGTTACTGGATCACGCTTTCCTGCTGGTCCCGGCGCAGGATCATGTCGGCAATTTCCTGAGTACGTTCAAGGATTATCCGCAGCGCCAGAAAGCTGCCAGCTTCAACCTCGCTGACGTGTTGGAGAAGTTGAAGGAAAGTCCGAACAAGTGACAGGGAGTCGTCCGAGTTGCCGACCGGGGTTGGAGTATCACCCCGGTCGGTTCGCTTTCTCTCTGCAACTCACCACGGAGATCGGTTCCATGCGTTCGCGATTCCTGATGTCTGCTGCGCTCGTTTCCCTCGGTTGGGTTTTCGGTACTGCCACGGCATCAGCGGCGGACAAACCCAACATTGTCGTCATCGTCGTGGACGATCTTGGCAACGCTGACCTCGGCTACCGCGGCAGCAAGATCAAAACACCAAACATCGACGCTCTCGCGAAGGGGGGCGTTCGGCTCGAATCATACTACGGCCTCCCGCTCTGCACCCCGGCTCGCGCTGCGTTGATGACCGGTCGCTATCCAATGCGGCATGGGCTGCAAACGTTGGTGATCTTCCCGAGCCATAAATACGGCCTCCCGATCGACGAACGCACGCTCCCACAGGCACTCAAGGAAGTGGGCTACAGCACCGCAATGGTCGGCAAGTGGCACCTTGGCCACGCGGACAAGAAGTTCTGGCCGCAGAACCGCGGGTTCGACCACTTCTACGGCAACGTGATCGGCGAGGTGGATTACTTCACTAAGGATCGTGGTGGCGTTATCGATTGGCAACGCAACGGCACCTTCCTCAAAGAAGTGGGGTACTACACACACCAGATCGGCAATGAGGCCGTCGGCCTCATCGAGAAGCACGACAAGTCGAAACCGCTGTTCCTCTACTTCGCCTCCCTCTCTGCACATGCCCCGTATCAAGCACCGAAGGAGGAGATCGAAGCGTATAAGGACGCGTTCCCAGACGAGCAGCACCGAACATACGCAGCAATGATTACGAGTCTGGATAAGGAAGTGGGTCGCGTTGTTGACACTCTCGAAAAGAAGGGAATGCGAGAGAACACGCTGATCTTCTTTACCTCGGACAACGGCGGGGCCACGAGCGCGTTGTTCGCAACGGGGGCACGTTCCCCGGAGGAACGTGAGGCGAGTGGCGGAGTGGCCCTCAATGACAAACCACCGTGCTCGAATCTTCCGTTCAGCGGCGGCAAGGGCAGTCTGAAAGAGGGCGGTGTCCGCCTGCCTGCGATTGTGAACTGGCCGGCGAAACTCAAACCCGCAATCGTCAATGAACCACTCCACCATGTCGATCTCATGCCGACACTTCTCGCTTTGGCCGGTGGCAAAGGCGACCCCACCAAGCCGTTCGATGGCAAGGACGCGATCGCCACGATCGCTGATGGTAAGCCATCACCGCACGACGACATCCTGATCAACGTGGAAGCCTTTCGTGGTGCGATTCGGAAGGGCAACTGGAAGCTCATCCAGGTCGCCACGTTGCCTGGTAAGACTGAACTCTACGACGTGGTGAAAGACCCTGGCGAGAAGGAGAACGTGGCGGAGAAGCACCCCGACGTGGTGAAGGATCTCGAAGCCCGGCTCATGAATTACGCCAAGCAGCAAAAGATGAGCGAGTGGCTTAAGTCACAGGTGGACTACCTCGGTTTCCAGGGCGAGACGTTCCTCGATCCGGGGTACAGCACCGACGGCGGTCTACCGACTGAGAAGACAGTGTTGCCGAAATAGTGAGTGTTAAGCTGAATCAATTTGTCGGTCGGGAACGGCCCGACCGACATCCTTCAATTCACAGCTCGAAGCATCAAACGGGGTCTGCACCAATGACGTCGACACGTCGTGCCTTTCTCGCAATCATCAGTCTGCTGATAGCCATCGGAACAGTCTCCGGGCAAGCGCCGAGTATCGCCTCCGATGTGACGGCGATCGACATCCTACTTGCACCCGATCAAGTGATGATCGACCGCGCCAACGCGGCGAATGCCCTACTTCGTGCCGACTATCCGAAGGGGTTTGCGCTCGACGCCGACCACGCACCACACGTCACGATCATCCAGCGGTTCGTCCGAACCAGCGATCTGGACAAAGTGTACGCTGGCATCGCGAAAGTGCTGAAGGACGAAAACCCGACGACTTGGGAATTGAAGACGACCGGATATTACGACATCCCCACCGGGAAGACGGGACTCGCCGGAATCGTGATCGAACCGACTACGGAGTTGCTCCGCCTCCAACAGAAGTTAATCGATTCAGTAGCTCCGTTCACCGCCGACAAGGGCACTGATGCGGCTTTCGTGCCCAAGCCGGATGAGGGAGCGATGGTGGCGGGACTCATCGACTATGTCACGGCGTTCGTGCCGAAGTCTAGTGGCAAGAACTACAACCCGCACGTCACCATCGGCGTCGGCACCCGCGAATACCTCGACAAGCTCAAGGCCGAACCATTCAAGGCGTTCACGTTCAAGGCTCGTGCTGTCGCCGTCTACCAACTCGGCGACTTCGGCACGGCCCAGAAGTTGTTGTGGACCTCGGCCCCTGCCGATCCGCTTCCGTCGTGGAATGATGGCAAGGCCAAGCAGTCCATCCTCGACTTCGTCGCGAAGGTGACGATGGAAGGCGGCAAGGACTTCGTTCCGGTCGCCAAACGCATCGCCACGTTCGATAACGACGGCACACTCTGGTGCGAAATGCCATTGCCCGTCCAACTCGTTTTCGCCATCGACCGCGTGAAGACACTCGCTCCGAAGCACCCCGAGTGGAAGGAGAAGCAGCCATTCAAGGCCGTTCTCGAAGACGACATGAAGACGGTGTTCTCAGGTGGTGAGAAATCGCTGATGGAACTGCTGATGGTGAGCCACGCCGGAATGACGACGGAAGAGTTCGAGGTCATCGTCAAGGATTGGATTGCCACCGCGAAGCACCCTCGGTTCAAGCGACCGTACACGGAACTCGTCTACCAGCCAATGCTCGAAGTGCTTGCGTATCTGCGAGCGAACGGTTTCAAGACGTACATCGTCTCCGGCGGTGGAATCGAGTTCATGCGACCGTGGGCGGAGAAGGTCTACGGCATCCCGCCTGAGCAGGTGGTCGGCAGCAGTATCAAAACGAAGTACGAACTGCGCGACGGTAAGCCCGTGCTGATGCGACTGCCCGAACTCGATTTCAACGACGACAAGGCCGGCAAGCCTGTTGCCATCAACAGATTCATCGGTCGGCGACCGATTATGGCGTTCGGTAACTCGGACGGCGACTTCGAGATGTTAGCGTGGACCACAGCGGGAACCGGCCCCCGTTTCGGGCTGATCGTCCACCACACTGACGCCGAGCGCGAGTATGCCTACGATCGTAAAGCCGGTCTCGCCCGACTCGAGAGGGGTCTCGACGAAGCCCCGAAACGCGGCTGGACCGTGGTAAGCATGAAGGATGACTGGAAGCGAGTATTCCCGTTCGAGAGGTGAATTCCGGTCGTGAAAGATCCGAGTCCAAGCCAAGAAAAGAAAGTTCCTCCGCCGTGCCAGCCATATTGCACACTCGATACCGAAAGTGAACCCAATCCAACCGACCACCTCTCCTCAAGCCGCATAACCCACCGAACCGATTAGGTTCCTATTACCGGTACATTCGAAAAGGTTTGCTATGCGGATCGGATTGCGAGTCTGGGTTGGAGTGATCCTCACGGCCTTCGCGTCTCCAACGATCGCAAACGCCCAAGGGCTATATTTGCCCGGCGGCGGCGCGGCTCACCTCTCGATGGGCGGCGCTTCCACGGCGACACCAGTCGATGCCATCGGGGCT
Source organism: Planctomycetota bacterium (assembly GCA_021413735.1). Lineage (GTDB taxonomy): Bacteria > Planctomycetota > Planctomycetia > Gemmatales > Gemmataceae > Gemmata. The sequence continues at coordinate 28,578 of JAIOPV010000118.1, read as the reverse complement.
CTGTACTGGAACCCGGCAGCGATTGGTCGGCTCGGTCGCTCGGAGGTCGCGGTCGGCGGAGCGTTCCTGTTCCCGAATTTCCACGTCGATTCGACATTCCCGGGACCGGGGGGATTGAAGTCTGGCAGCACTCGCAGCGATAGCGGTGTCGGGCTCTCGTCCAACATTGGCATCGTGGATCAGTACGACGACCGATGGACGTTCGGGCTCGCGCTGAACACCCTTGGTGGTGGGTCAGTGAACTTCCCGGGTGATCCCTCGAACCCGATTCTCTCGCCTATCGGTCCGTTGGGGAACAATGTGGGCGGGCCGATTGCCGCGAGCTTGACCATGTTTCAACTCGCTCCGACAGTGGCGTACAAGATCACCGATCGCTTGGTGTTCGGGTTCGGGCCAACTGTATCCATTGCCCTCGCCTCGTTCGATCCGGCCTACTTCGGCGGTGCTGACGACGCCAATGGCGACGGCCTCGGTACCTTCCCGACAGGTTCCCATTCCTACCCGTTCTGGGGTGGAGGGTTCCGGGCCGGTTTGGTTTATTCCATCACCGACGAACTCGATGTTGGGTTCGGCTATACCAGCCCGCAGTGGTTCGAGCGCTGGGCATTCAACAGCCGAAACGAACTCGGGGTGCCCAAGACTCTGTACCTGACGGCGACGCTACCGGCGATTTACTCGTGGGGCATCTCCTACCGTCCGACGAAGAAGTTGCTGCTCTCGGCGGATATGCGGTACTTCGACTACAAGAGCACGGACTTGTTTGGGACACCGCTCAAGGATGGTGGTCTGGGGTGGCGGGGCGTTTTCGCGCTTGGTCTTGGCAGTCGGTATCAGTTGACCGATCGGGTCGCGCTGAGCGCGGGCTACATCTACAACGACAATCCGATCCCGAGCGTCGGCACGCTGTTCAACGTGCAGGCTCCCGTGATTACCCAAAACACGATCGCGGTCGGGGGTACGGTGACCCTGACGGACGCAATCTCGGCCTCACTGGGGTATGCGTATGGGTTCCACAACTCGATCAGTGGTCCCATTCGCGAAGCGACAGGAGTCGGCACGAAGCTGTCGGCCGAGGTCCAGTTGATCACATTCACATTGCAGATCAAGTTTGGCGGCGGATGCAATCGCAAGCCGACCTGTGCTCCGGCCGATCCAACCCCGGCGAATGTCGCCGCGAGCACTGGTCCCCAGCAGTTGCCGTCGTTGCCCCAGTGATCTTGGGTGAGCTGTCACACGTCGTGCGGTCATCACCGGCGCGGGTGGCAACTTCAATTCGACGAAGGTTATTCTCCACTCGAACTGCGCTTTATCCGAAGGCACGCAATGCACCACATTACCATCACCAGATGAAGCATCACCGCTGGCCACAAGTTGATGCCGACAAATCCCGATCCGAAACCCGCAGAGGCGAGAATAGCAACGGCTTGCTGCTGTACAGCAACATCGAAGTGATCACGCTGTTAGTCATGGCCGAGTTTGGAGAATTCGGCCTTCTCCTCGGCATTCAGTAACGAGGCCGTCAGCCCTTCCGACTTGAACTTCCCCATCGCGACGGCGTCGGCGAGCGCGATGCCGAGATGAAGCGGGTGAGGTGGTCCGCTGCTGATGAACGGTTATCGTCCGACGGGCAAGGTCAAGGTCGGCCCTGCCGGGCGTCGGTCGCTGCTGGTCGAACCCAGATCCAACCGGCGAGCGGGGCGCAGGAGGTTCAATGTGCTCTTGGTCGCGTGGTCCGTGTCATCGATGTAGAACCAGTAACCGCGATGATACACCGCCACCGCCGCACACGCCGGGCGCTTTCTTTGGCAGACCGCCTTCACGGTGAACAAACCATCGGTCACCTGATGCCAGTCGAACACTCGGCCGTCTGATTCCAGGGTTGGCTTGGCGAGTCCGCAGGTCAGGTGTGCGGGCGGCACCTCGACACCGTGCGATGCGTAGTAGGCGACCTGAATCAACGACCGCGGAACGAGATTGATCCTCTCCGACGGTGGCGCGCCCGGCTTCTTGTCGATGAACCCGACCGTACTCTGGGTTATCTCGTACCGAGTCAGCCCCGGTTTAAGGTGCAGTAACCCGACGAGTTCCTGATACTCCGCACTCTCCAGCACATTTGGGCTCAGATCGAGGTACAGCTTTCGCCCCTTGCGGGCGAGTTGCCAGGCTTTCTTGTCTGCTGTCAGCCGATATTCACTACCCGCGTTCTGGGCTTCTACCAGATCAGCCCCAGTCACTCGGTCGGCCGGGATCGGATCGCCGAGCGTCTCCTCCTCAACCTTCCGGAAAGTCAACTCCCCACGATCCTGGATGAGTTGAAGGAGTTCGGCAGCCCGCTGAAACTCGGCGAACTCCGGGGCGAAACTCCGGGTCGGTCCACTCGCCGACGGTGCGTTGGGAAGCCCGTTCATCCCCTCAATCCACAGGCGGAAGATGGAGGAGATGGGCCAACTTGTTTCGGAGAAGAAGATGAGCCCTTCGAGGGTGATCGGACGCATGTAGCGGGCGACAGTTTCGCCCGACTGGATGGGAGTGAGTGAGAGAGTCGGCCGCGATGCACCGTTGAACCCACCACCTGGGAGCACGGTGGAGAATGTGCGAAAGATGTTGCTGGTTGTGGACTCGGTGCCGAAGAATGGCCGACCCTCGACCTGTGCCGAGAGTTCGTACTGTGCGGCGATCGTCGAGACCTCGACCTCGCCAAGTGAATCGCCGTACCGAAGCCGAACGATGTTGAGCAGGAGCTCTTCGGAATCGACGCGGACGAACGCCTCGTTGTACATCCGGTGACTCTTCTCCAACGCTCGCGGACCGAGAGCACAACCGAGAGAAGAGAAACAACCGAGGCCGAGCAACAGCAGGAACCCGCGTGTCACATTCCTGCCCTCCGTTGATATCCGCTCACGAGAGTATCGGACGAGGGGAGTGAGAACTTGAGTAATTTGTGTGGGTTATGCGGGATTCGGGAGCGTCAGAAAGCCGACGCAACCCGTTCCGCGGAAGCATTCCGCGACGCGACCAGATGCACCACATTCAGACGGTCGCAACCACTTCCGTCACACAGTGACGCGGCCGCTCCAAAACTGGCCTTTTTTTCACCCGGTCACGCCGTCTAAACTCTGTGCAACCTGAAATTCCGCCTCCGATCCTCCGACCGCACGACGCGGTCATTTCGTGCAAGGAACGCACGTATGGCATCGAACGGTAAGCTCCTCACCCTCGAAAACCTCGCCACCGTTCTCGACGGACTCCGCGCAACTGGCAAGCGGATCGTCCACTGTCACGGCGTCTTCGACTTGCTCCACATCGGCCACGTTCGACATTTCGAAGAGGCACGCAAACTCGGCGATGTCTTGGTGGTCACGATCACGCCCGACAGGTTCGTGAACAAAGGCGTCGGCAGACCCGCGTTCCCCGAAACGCTGCGGGCTGAGTTCTTGGCCTCGCTCGGTTGCGTCGATTACGTTGCCGTGAATCGCTGGCCAAGTGCCGTTGAAACGATCCGCGTATTGAAGCCCGCCGTGTTCGCGAAAGGCAGCGAGTTCCGCAACCTCTCCGACACGATTGGCCACGTTGCCCGCGAAGCCGAGGCGATTCGCGAAGTCGGTGGCGAAGTCGCGTTCACCGAAGACATCGTTTACAGTTCGTCCGGCCTCATCAATCAGTACCTCTCGCCGTACCCGGACGCAGTCCGTGATTACCTCGCGTCGTTCGCCACTCGCTATTCCGCCGACGAAGTACTGGCACCACTGCGGGCCGCCGAGGATCTGCGGGTGCTGGTCGTCGGCGAGACGATCATCGACGAGTACACGTATTGCGAAGCGATTGGCAAGTCCGGGAAGGAGCCGGTGCTGGCGAGTCGTTTCCTTGGCGCAGACCGATTCGGTGGCGGCGTTCTCGCGTGTGCGAATCATCTCGCGGGGTTCGTGAACAACGTCGATGTCTTCACGCAACTTGGCGAAGGCGGCGACGAAGCCGACTTCGTTCGCGGTGTGTTGAAGCAGAACGTGACGCCGATCTTCGTGGAGAAACCTGGCTCGCCGACTATCGTCAAACAGCGGTTCGTGGAGAAGTATCTGTCGCAGAAGATGTTCGAGGTGTATCGCATGAACGATGCACCGCTCGACGCCAAGGCGGATGCTGACCTCTGCGACCAGCTGCGCGCGATGCTGCCAAAGTACGACGTGGTGATCGTCGCGGATTATGGCCACGGCATGCTTTCCGCGAACGCGATCGACGTGCTGTGTCAGAGGTCGCGGTTCCTGGCTGTGAACACGCAATCGAACGCCGGGAATCACGGCTTCAACATGGTGTCGAAGTATCCGCGAGCCGATTACGTTTGCCTCGCACAGCGGGAAGTGGCGCTCGAAACTCGCAATCAGCAACTCTCTCCTGAGGAGATGGCGGAGCACGTCGCCGTGAAGCTCGAATGCCCGAGTGTGATGATTACTCGCGGGAGCCTCGGCACGCTGTTCCACACACGACCAGATCGCTTCACTCGCGTGCCCGCGCTCGCAACGAAGATCGTGGATCGCGTCGGGGCAGGGGATGCTGTGCTTTGTGCGACGTCCCTGTGTGCGGCGATGGATGCCCCTCCGGAAGTGACCGCGTTCCTGGGTAACGTGGTCGGTGCGGAAGCGGTCGCCATTCTCGGCAACCAGCGATCTATCGAACGCACACCGCTGTACCGTCATGTCGAATGCCTCTTGAAGATGCACACGCAGAACAAGACTCCGCTCGATCCACTGTCTCGCAAGAAGAAGGTACGCGTTGGTGCTGGAGGGAGTGGCGAGCGTGTGAAGCGTCCGCGGGTGCCACCGAAAGGCTGAAACGTAGGTCAGGCTTTCCAGCCTGACTCTGGAGGTCAATGAGTCAGGCTGGAAAGCCTGACCTCCCACTGAGTCAAGAAAGACATCATGAGCGAATCTGAAAAGTTCACGGTCTTGGTCACGGGCGGTGCGGGCTATGTCGGTGCGGTTCTCGTGCCGAAGCTCCTTGCGGAAGGGCACGCGGTCCGCGTGTTCGACACCTGCTATTTCGGCCGAGAGCCACTCGCAGCCGTTCGCAACAACCCGAACCTGAGTGTGGTCAAAGCGGACCTCCGCGACAAACACGCTCTCGACAAAGCGCTCGTGGGCTGCACGGCAGTGATCCATCTTGCGTGTATCTCGAACGACCCGAGCTTCGAACTCGACCCGACACTCGGCAAGTCAATCAACTACGATGCGTTCTTGCCACTCGTGAAACTGTCGAAGAAGCACGGCGTCAAGCGATTCGTGTATGCGTCGTCGTCGAGCGTGTATGGCGTCCGCGATGAAGAGAACGTGACCGAAGAACTCGAACTGCGGCCGCTCACGGATTACTCGAAATTCAAGGCGATGTGCGAAGACGTTCTCCAGAAAGAGAGCGAGCCTGGGTTCACGACGCTGACGCTTCGCCCGGCGACCGTGTGCGGTTACTCGCCCAGGCTGCGGCTCGACCTGTCGGTGAACATCCTCACGAACCTCGCGTATCACAAGCGAGAGATCACGGTGTTCGGCGGCTCGCAGCGTCGGCCCAATCTGCACATTCAGGACATGACTGACCTGTACGTTCAGACGCTGCGATGGCCTTCCGAAAAAATCGACCGCAAGATCTACAACGCGGGCTGGCAGAACCTTTCCATCAGCGCGATTGCCGATTTGGTGAAGGCCGAGGTTGGCGAAGACGTGAAGATCGTGACATCGCCGACGGATGATCTGCGGTCGTATCACGTTTCGAGCGAGAAGATTCGTCGCGAGCTTGGGTGGGCACCGCGATACACGGTTCCGGATGCGGTGCGAGAACTGCTTGTCGCGTTCACGGCGGGCAAGGTGCCGAACTCACTCAGCGACCCTCGCTACTTCAACATCAAGACGATGAACGCTCATCTCGCCAAGCAAAAGCAGGTGGCGTGACAGAACAAGACCCCTCCCGTTGCGGTGCTGTGTCGAAATGCATGTGGTTGTGTGTCTTGGTTTTCACCCCGAAGGGGTGTGACAACCTAGCCTGGGGCAACGCCCCAGGAAGGCCAGGTGAAATGCCCTGCACCCTGAAAGGGTGCGACAAAGGCATCGGCAATCGTTGTCGCACTCTTTCAGAGTGCATTCTCTTTGCGATGCCAACCTGGGGCGTTGCCCCAGGCTAGGTTGTCACACCCCTTCGGGGCGAAATCAAAGCGGGCGGATTGATTGACGATGCGAACCGCGGATCTGTCAGTTGTGATCGCGAACCGCAACCACGCCCGGCTTCTGCCGCGAGCGCTGGATGCGGTGCTGTCGCAATCACTGCGGCCGCGTGAAGTCATCGTTTTCGATGACGATTCCACCGACGACAGCGTGCGAGTGCTGGAACGCTACGCCGCACGATTCCCCTGCGTTAGCCTGATTCGCAACGAGTGTCATCGCGGTGTCACTGCGAGCTATAACCAAGGCTTCGCACTCGCCACAGGAAAATACATTCTGCCCGGTGGCGCCGACGACTACATCCTGCCCGGCTTCGTCGCGAAGGCAATGACGCAGTTCGAGCAGCACCCAGAAGCGGGCGTCTGTGTCGCGTATGGTTCCTGCACAGAAGGCGATGCCGGCCCGCTCATCGTGAACGATCCGGGATGGTGCGAGCGACCGACATACTTCTCGCCCGAGGAAGTGTGCCGTCGTGTGTGGCACACGCTGCCGGTGAGTGCGATCGTCGTGCGTGCCGATGCCATCCGTGCAGCAGGCGGCTATCGCAAGGAACTCGCGTGGTATTCGGACTGGTTCGCGTTCCTCGTGGTTGCGTTTCGCCATGGCATCGTTCACCTGCCGGAGACGCTTGGCGTTCACGTTCTGCACAAGGGTTCTTACGCCACGAACGCCCGCAGCGGAACCGACAATGTTCGCATCCTCGGGGCGTTGCTCAATCTGCTGATGTCGGCAGAGTATGCGGACGTCGTGCCGTTCTTTCGTCGGAATGGAGCCGCGTGTCACTTCGGGCCGGACCTGCTGCGGGCGGCTTCCAAGCGAGCAGATCGAAGTGACGCAACGGTTCTCGCGCTGCTCGCAGGCTTCGCGCCGGCGGTCTACGAAACGCTGGCGACGACAGACGATGATGCCACCGTGCGGGAGCTCGCGGCGGTGTTCCTGCAAGACCCGTGGCGTGAAATCATCGCGAGACGTGCGGACCTCGAAACAGAGAACCGGCGGCTGGTCGAAGAGATTCAACTGACTCGTTTGAGGGTGGCGCCACCTGGGATGTTTGGGAAGGTTCAATGGGCGAGTCGCCTGCTTCGCCGACGATTGCGGAAGGCTGTCGGGTTGCACCCGGCGGGGCGCTTCCGATAACTGCAAGGACGCACACCATGATTGCAACCCAACTTGATGAACGTTCGAGACAACTTCGCAAGCTCGTTGTCCGGATGTTGAAAGGCGCGCGGCGTGGACACGTCGGTTCCGCGTTCTCGGTGATCGACGTTCTTCGCGTGCTGTACGACGACGTGCTTCGCTTTGATGCGACTGATCCGAAGTGGGCGGGCCGCGACCGCTGCATTCTGAGCAAGGGCCACGGTTGCCTCGCACTCTACGCACTGCTCGCCGACAAAGGCTACTTCCCGCACTCCGAACTCGATGGCGTGTGTACCGCTGACAGTAACCTTGGTGGTCACCCCGACGCGAACAAAGTCGCGGGCGTGGAGGCCAGCACTGGAGCCTTGGGGCACGGTCTGAGCATCGGGCTTGGCATGGCGTTGCATCTGCGAATCGCGAAGTCCGATTCCAAGGTGTTCGTGATCCTCGGCGACGGCGAATGCAACGAGGGTTCGGTTTGGGAAGCTGCGATGTGTGCGGGTAAACACCGCCTGTCGAACTTCACTGCGATCGTGGATTACAACAAGCATCAGGCATACGGAAGCACTCGTGAAGTGCAGGATTTGGAGCCGTTCGCAGAGAAGTGGGCTGCGTTCGGTTTTGCTGTTCGTGAGGTCGATGGCCACGATGTGAACGAGCTGCGTTCGCTGTTCAAGTCGCTGCCGCTCGACGCGAACAAGCCCACGGCGATCATCGCACACACGATCAAGGGGAAGGGTGCCGCGTTCGCCGAGAACAACATGAAATGGCATCACAAGAACAAGGTGACGGATCAGGAAGTCGAGAGCCTGCTGACCGCCATCGGATGAGGACACGGCCTTCCTAGTTCTCAGCCACCCAACTTGAAGGATGCAACAATGCGTGAACGCTGCCTCAAGACGATTACCGAACTTGCACGCACCGATGAACGAATCGTGTTTATCGGGTCGGACCTTGGTGTCGGCGTCATGGCCGACTTCAAGGCGGCGTGCCCGGATCGCTTCTTCATGGAGGGGATCGCAGAGCAGAGCCTCGTCGGTGTCGCGGCTGGCATGGCGATGGAAGGCCGCGTCGTTTATCTGAACACGATCGCGACGTTCCTCACTCGCCGTTGCTTCGAGCAGGTTGTGGTCGATCTGTGTATGCACAACGTGAACGTGCGACTCATCGGCAACGGCGGCGGCGTCGTGTACGCACCACTCGGACCAACGCACCTCGCAACCGATGACCTCGCGATCATGCGATCGATTCCGAACATGACGATCATCGCACCGGCTGATGCCAACGAAATGGCCCGAGCCGTGCGTGCGACGGTCGATTACGACGGCCCGGTTTACATTCGCGTCGCGAAAGGTCACGACCCCATCGTGACCGTCGATACCGACGATTTCCGAATTGGGCGTGCGGTGCCGATGCGGGATGGTCACGATGCGTTGATCGTCACGACGGGCGTTGGATTGCAAGTATGTCTCGCTGCTGCCGACCAACTCACAGCCGCGGGAATCGACGCGACGGTGCTCCACATGCCGACCGTGAAGCCCCTCGACACGGAATCCCTGACCGCTGCCGTTGAGCGTGTGCCTGTCGTGGTGACCGTTGAGGAACACAGCGTAATTGGCGGTCTCGGAAGTGCGGTCGCGGAGTTTCTGGCCGAAGCCGGGTTGCTGGGGTTGCGAAAGTTCCGTCGCATTGGCTTCCCCGATGCCTTTCCGTCCGGGTATGGCGATCAGGCCGGAATGATGCGACGGCACGGCATCTCGCCTGAGTCGGTGGTGTCGGTGGTGAAGGAACTGCTCGTGACGCGATCTCGTCGCCGACTCTCAGCGATCAACCGCTCGGATCTGTGGCCGACGTTCGAGTAACTCCTCTGATTGCAGCAGGGCGGAAGCACATGGGTCGGTTGCTCAATGTTGTGAATCAACTGCATCGCCGGACAGCGCGCGATTACCTCGGCCGCATGGCGGATGCGAAGGTGCACTGTTCCGAAGTTGCTCGCCGATTCGATGCGGACTATTGGGATGGCGACCGACGCTACGGCTACGGCGGCTACAAGTACGACGGCCGCTGGAATGTTGTGGCTCGTGAGTTGGTGAATGCCCATTCACTCCCAGCGAACGCGAGCATTCTCGATGTCGGCTGTGGTCGCGGGTTCATCCTGCACGAGTTCACGAAGCTCCTTCCCGAATGTACGATCAGCGGGTTCGATGTGTCGGAAGTCGGACTCGCCACCGCGAAGGAAGAGGTTCGGCCGCATTTGTTCCGACACGACGCCTGCGAGCCATTCCCGTTCGCGGACAAGTCGTTCGATCTTGCCATCTCGATCAACGCATTGCACAACTTGCCGCCGCAGGGTGTCGTGAAGGCACTCGCCGAGATGCAACGAGTTTCCGCCAAGCAATTTCTTTGCGTCGAGAGCTTCCGCACGACGGAGGAATTGTTCAACCTCCAGTGCTGGGCGCTAACATGCGAGACGTTCTTTCGCCCCGAATCGTGGGCGTGGTTGTTCAATCTCGCTGGCTACACCGGCGACTACGAATTCATTTACTTTGAGCCGCCCGCCGGCGCTTCGTAGGGCCGGCTGAGCCGGCCAGCATAACGAAAGCGGCCGGTACAGCCGGCCCTACTTGGAGAGACAATGGACACACGCACTCCGCCAGCTCATCCGCGAACTCGCGAACCGCAATATCAGTTCGAAGTCGATATGGCTTTGCGTGATGGCATCGCCCGTCTCGGTATCATGAGCAATCAGCGATGGCGTGACGATCCGCGGGGGCTGCTGTTCATCCTCGCACGCTACAAATTCGTGGCGAAGATGCTTAGCGGCAAGAATCGCGTGGTGGAGATTGGATGCGCTGATGCGTTCGGCACTCGCGTCGTGCAGCAAGAAGTACGCTCCGTTACGGCGAGCGACTTCGACCCGGTGTTCATCGCCGACGCACGTTCACGGATGGATGCCGAAGGCTGGCGATGCGAGACGGTGATTCACGACATCCTGACGGGACCGGTGCAGGGTGGCGGCTTCGACGCGGCGTATTCACTGGATGTCTTCGAACACATTGCCCCGGAGCAGGAAGATGCGTTCGTCGGGAACATTGCCCGCTCCGTGACTCGCTGCGGCGTGGCGGTGATCGGTTCGCCGTCGCTGCAGTCGCAGGTGTACGCATCGGAAGGCAGCAAGGCCGGGCATGTGAACTGCAAGGACGGCAATGAGTATCGCCGCGTGATGGAGCGGCACTTCGAGAACGTGTTTCTGTTCTCGATGAACGATGAAGTCGTTCACACCGGGTACACACCGATGGCTCACTATCTGTTCGCGTTGTGTGTCGGACCGAAGTTGTAGTGAGGTGAGAAAAGCGAAAATGGCCGGCCGAGCCGGCCCTACTTTTTCTCGAAAGACAAATACACCGTTTCGCGACCGAACAGCGGTCCGAAGTGTGGCAACTCAGCAACCGTTTCGGCCGTGAGCCTCGGTTCCGCGAAGGCGTCCAAGAACTCGTTCAACGCGGAAGAGTAAGCCGTCGGCAGGTCACAGATTCCCGCGATCAGCTTGCGAACTGTCAGCTCCACTTCGTCGCCATCGCCTTCACTGGCCTCCCACATTCGCAACGATTCCGCGACTACTAATGCTCCCGCTTCCAGTTGTGCGTTCCGGCGAGCATCACGGGCTGGCAACTGCGTGCGATGATCGAGGAAATTGTGCAGGTTCGCGTGATACTCCGCGAGAATGTGGCGGTTGAAGTCGCGGTTCTCGCCGCACAGACTCTTGAACCATCGCCAGTCTTGTGCGAACTGCGGACTGGAACCAAGCACGTCGAAACTCGCCCCCAGATCATCCAACACCATTGGTACGGTCAGGATCACACCCAGGTACGCCGGGTTCAGCATATTATCGTGAACCCAATCGGTCACGCTGCGAGTCATGCCTCCCACAGTCCGAAGGTGCGAACCAAACGCCTGGCTCAAGATCGCCGTTCGGTCCGCAAACGCTTCGGTGGGCGGTGCAAGCCGATTGCTCAACGCCCGCCGGAGGAGATTCGGTAGCACCCCCACAGGCGATACCGCAGTCACTGCAAGAAGTCCACCCTCGGCAACCATTCCGCCGAGCTTCCGGAGCAAGCCGCGTTCATGGTCTGAATCGCCAAGCCAGTTCTCGCACACCACCAGATCGAACGGTTGTGTTGGCTCAAACTCCTCGAATTGGCAGGCGATGATCTCCGGAACGACTGCACACTCGGCATTCGCATACACTGCCGCGATGTCACGCTGACCAGCCGGATTTGGTTCGACGAGCGTGAGGCTCGCGGGCCGTTGATTCGCAAGGTAAAGACTGTTCTGACCAGTTCCTGGTGCGACCTCCAACACCCGCGAACCACGGATCGCGAGGGGCGTGATCCCCAGCGTGCGATACAGCGACGCACGGCGTTCGAGGTGCAAACCCAAGTTCGACGTGTCGTAGCGAACGGGGTTGATGCCGTGCTGCTTGTAGTACTCGAGATGTCCGGTCAGGGGGGGCATCGTAGTTCCTCCAGGTTGTTCGCCAGTGGCAAATCAGGCTACACGAACCTTGCGGCGTGAAGCCGAGACATATCCAGGCCGCATCTCGCACACGGCATCTGACACACGAGCTTCCGGCAACGCATACCCGATGTAGTCGGTCATCTTGCTGGCGAGTGGATGCGTGTTCGGAGCAGTAGCCGCATAGCGAAGCATCAAATTGCGGAACGCCGCCTGTGAGTCCGTGTCCTCGCGATGCGATGTCTCCAAACTACTTAACATCTCTTCAGTCGCGGCCAGGATCTCATCGGCGTTCGCCTCTTCGAGACTGATTCCTGCATCCGTGAAGTGCGAACTCCGGTCGAACAGATGGCAACGGCGTTCGAGTAGTTCCTCAAGACTCAGTGCCGAGCCCGTGGCATCACGATACTGCTTGAAAACAAACATCTCGTCGACTTCGGGCAGCATCGTATGGTGGTACACCGCGTTCAGCACAAGGTTCGGCTTGCCGAGCGCACGGGCCAAGGAACACGGCCCCGACTGGCAACTCATCATGAATTTGCACCGAGACAGGAAGTACGCATCGAGCGAGTGGTCGTAGCACGCGAGCGAAGGAAGTTCGAGGACACCGGGCACGTCATCGCGAATACTTGTCATCTCCTTGTCGCCGATTCGCACCACGTTGTAACCAAGATCAATCAAGCGGCGAACAGCGGGAATGTAGTTTCGCACGTCGACATTTCGGAACGATTGAACTTGCAGTTTGTGGTATCCGTGCGAGCGGGCGTGCAGCACAACCACCGGGCGCGACGTATCGAGCTTGTTCTTTCGGCACACCAACTCGGCACGATCGACGAGCTTCGGGGGCAGTTTCACGTATCGCCGGCCAATACTCATCGGGTGGTATGGATCGCGTCTGGCATGGTACGCCATGCGGTTCAACGACCAGTAATTGTGGCACAGAAACGTGATTCGCCCCGCTGTGAGTTCGCCGAGGTTCTGCCATGGGAAGTAATTCAGGTCGCCTGGCAACACTCCGATCTGATCAAGGTGCTGCTGCATAACCGCGATCATGTGCGACGACGCACGCGAGTAATCGAGCAGGCCGGGGTGCAAGATTACGAGATGATCGAAGCGGTGGCGGAACAGATTGTAGAAGTGGAACGGGTCGAGGATTGCATGCCCGAACGCCTGGTGATACGCCCCGAACATCACGCCGACAGTGTCTTTTGTGGGAATGTTCGTGAGGTAGCGATCTGTGCGGTCGAGCAAAATACGAGTGAGGTATTCGCTCGGGTCTTCGTCGCGACGAACCTTGCATTGCTTCGCCATCGCGTCGCGAGCTTCAGTCACCTCGCCGCGAATTCCGTGGATCTGCGAGAGGTTCGCAAGGAAGTTGAAGCCGCGTGCGTAGCTCGGTCGCAGCGCCGCACAACGTGTCAAGTCGTGGATGGTTTCGTTCTGGTTGCCGCGCCAGATGTGCGTGAGCGACCGCAGCCCGAAGCACTTCGCGGCTCGTGGGTGGTTGGGGTTCGTGTCGATGTGCCTGGTCATGAGTGCTTCGGCACGATCGAATTTCTGCCGACCGATATCCCACTCCGCGAGGGCAACGGCCGCTTCGAGGTTTCGCTCAAGAGTCGCACGGGTGACTCCGCTCGACAGGCAGAGCCTCACAACACGAGTCACGCGAATTTTGCCACGCAACAGCAGCCAGGCGTGTGCCGCGAGAAGGCAACGGATCGCGACCTGACGCAGAACCCGGATCGACGTTCGCGAGGGCCGACAGAGGGCCTTGAGTGTGACCAAGATGTTCGCACTGAGGAAGAGCCAGGCGAGGTGCGAACCCGCAATGTATTTGTGAAAGAACATCGGTCCCGGCCTCCGTTCCGGGTCGTCGGCAGGTCAGGTTGTTCAAGCGACTGCGGTCAACTCTTGTCGAAGCATCGTGGCTCGGGTGCTGGCGTCGTTGCGGTCGAACAACACAGTCAGTTCGATGCTCACGCGGCAAGTGCTGCCTCGATTCACGACCCCACCATGCAGCAGTTCATCGTGGAACATCACGAGCTTGCCGGGGCCGAGCGGGAGCAGTTCCGTTTCGATCGTGTGAGGGTCTTCGTCGAAAACGGGCTTGGAAACGCCGTCTTTTTCCTCGAAGTGGTGCTTCCACTCCTGGCGGTGCGAACCGGGCTTCACGCACAATCCGTTCGCTCCCGGTTCGGTGTGAATCGCGATCCAAATCTTGAAGCGATCGAAGTTCGCGGGCATCGAGCCGTACCCGTAGCCCGCATCCCAGAACCATTTGTCGGCGTGAATCGGCCCGATGTCGTTCGGCTGGTTCGGCCGCACGAGCCGCCAGTTCAGTTCATCGTGACTGATGACGGTTGATGGCCCGAACTGCGATTGAATTCGTCGGAAGAAGCCCATACGAGCAAAATCTGCAACATGCTTCGGATCGAGCAAGCGAGTTGCTTTCGGCCATGACTTGCCGTGCTCGAACGTCGTCGGCAGCGTGTGGTAGCGTGTGATGCCGCGTTCGCGGGCAATGGGCACGAGATCGGGTTGAAGCTGTTTGATGCGGCTAAGGTATTGGTCGAAGATCAACCCGCGAACAAACTCCAGTTCCGAGGGCGTGAGCGATTCCAGACAGAAGCCTGCGGCCTCGTTGATCTCGTCGAAGATCACCATTTCAATTCCCTTGTGCGAGTCAACTGTGTGAATGAGAACTCGGCAGGCCGCCTTCTCATTCAATTGGCCGAAGGGTAACACACCCGCGAAGGCGATATCAACCCGGTCTGGATCACACGACTTGCAACTGTGGCAACGGCACGACGAACCGTCCGCTAGCCTCAGCAAAGCGTCGATGCTTCGCTGTGATCGGTGCTGCGTACTGCCAGGCAAGCACTGCGATCACGTCGGCCTCGCGTTCGTAAAGCGCTTCCGAGGGATAGACCGGGAGGTGATGTCCCGGGCTGAACGTGTTCTGCTTGACGGGATTGTCATCGACCAGAAAATCCAGGCGGTTGGCGAGATGGAACTGGTCAATCAGGGTGGTCACAGTGGGCGAAGCACCATAACCCGCGATCACTTTACCAGTTGCACGGCAATGGTCCAGAATCGAGCCGAATTGCTCTTTCGCTACTTCGATTCGACGAGCATATGTTCGGAACGTTTCAGGGCTGTGCAGCCGAACGATGCTTTCCCATTCGATGAGTCGCCCCACTTCTGGTGACACTGAGCGAGGGCCGCCAGCAAGTTGAACGGTGCCCCTCAGCGAACCGCCCTTCGTGGGAATGCGGCGTGCGTCGATCAGTTGCAATCCGTGAACAGCGAAGAACGACCGCAGTGATCGCACGGAGTGGTAGCAGAGGTGTTCGTGGTAGACGGTGTCGAACAGCATCTTCTGCACGATGTCGAACAGATAGGAAACCTCGAACGTGAAGAGTCCGTCAGCGTCGAGGAGTTGCCGCACGGCGTCGGCCATCGCGGGGAGTTGATCCGAGTGCGCGAAGACGTTATTCGCGGTGATGAGCTTTGCGGCTCCGTGTTCGTCGCGAACGCGTTGGGCAACTTCGGGCGTGAAGTATTCCGGAACGGTGGGAACGCCTTCGGCCGTCGCTCGTGCCGCGATCTCGACAGCGGGATCGACGCCAACCACACGGCAGCCACGCTCTGCGAAAGCCTTCAACAGTGAGCCATCGTTGCTGCCGATGTCGGCGACAAGCGAACCACCAGTGAGACCCACTTGAGCCGCGATCTCGGCCGCGTACTTTCGGAAATGCTCCACCAATCCGAGTGATGAGGTTGTCGAGTAAGTGTACTCCCGGAACAGCAGGTCCGGGTTCACGATGTCTTCGATCTGCACGTTGCCACACTCGCCGCAGAGGTGCAGGGATAAGGCGAATTTATCTTGCTGTTGCCGTGTGCGGAGGTAGTCATTGCCGACTGCCGAATGTGCGAGCGGCAACACCAACGAGAGATCGCCGGAACCACAGAGCAGGCACCGCGTCGCTTTGTAATGCGTGGCTCGCTTCGTCGAACCAGGCTGAATGGCTGTTGGCATGATGAACCTCATGGATGATTCGCGGTTACGTGAGCCCGGTGACTTCGCGAGCGAGGGCGTCTTGCATCATCAGCGATAACCCGCCATCGACCGTGATTTCCTGGCCGGTGATGAACGACGCATCTGGCCCGCACAAGAACGCACAGGTCTTCGCCACTTCGTTTGCGGTGCCCATGCGACCTAGCGGCGTGATCTTCGCGTACATCGCCTGCAACTCGGTCTGCTCGGCGTAGAACACAGCCGATTCCGATTTCACGAACGCACACGGGGCGACCACGTTCACGCGAATGCCCTGCGGTCCGTACTTCACGGCGTAGTAGCGGGCCATCTGCTTGAGAGCGGCTTTCGACGTGTGGTAGGCGAGCGTCTGGTTGCGGGCGACGAACGAGCTCGCGTTCGAGGTCACGATGCAAATGGAGCGGTCGCTGGTTAAGTCGAAGTGCGGCACAAGGCCTTCGAGCAGCGTCTTGGTGGCGGTCATCGCGACCGCGAGTTCGCCACCCCACGAGTCGCCGTTACCGCGATACCGCTGGAGAAAGAGAAGGCTCGACAGCTTGCCGCGTTTCTCGATTTGCTGTCGAAGTGCAATGAGCAACGCATCGGGTTCTTCAGCGGTTCCTGTGAAATATTCGATTTGCCCATCAGCAACCAGCGGGAACTCAGCAGGGTTACGGCCAACTGCCGTGACGTGCTGCCCAGCCGACGCGAGCAGGACGGCAAGTTCACGGCCTACGCCTTTCGTGCCGCCGATGATGATCGAGTGCTTGCGTGTCACGCCACAGCTCCGAGATCGCGTGTTGTCATCGCTCGAAGACCATCGAGATACGCAGGCACCGTTGAGTCGCCTTCAACCGGTGACCAGGGAGCGAACTCCGAGTCAGCTGCATTGAACGGGCCGTTGGTGGTTTCGTGGAACAGCACGTGTGGCGTCTTCACAAGAACTGTGTGGAAGCACGGTTCCATGAGGCGATAGAAGAACGTCTTGCCCGAGTGATATGGCCCCATGCAGATCACTTCGCGAATTGAGCCGTCGTCGTGAAACAACACGACATCGAATTCGCCCTCAATGATGTGGAACGATTCGGATTTCCCTGTGTGCCGGTGTGGTCGCACATAGGTTCCACGCGCGAGACAAATCAGCATCTCGTGAAGTGAATCGCTGGCATTCGGGTGTGTGCAGAGCCGTGCTCGCTTGCGTGAACTGCGAGTGCCACGGCGCACCACCTCGGCCACATCGGCAGCGGTCACTTGCACCACGCTCCCGTCGGCAACCAACACTTCTTCGCTGCGAATCGTCGCAA
The DNA here is from genome assembly GCA_021413735.1 of Planctomycetota bacterium. GTDB lineage: Bacteria > Planctomycetota > Planctomycetia > Gemmatales > Gemmataceae > Gemmata. Next base: position 11,386 of record JAIOPV010000118.1, on the reverse strand, counting down.
TCATGCCAGCACTCCCACGGGGCGACTGGCACGTTCGAGCGAGTACGGGCTATCCGGAAACACAGACGCCAGCACGCCCCCGCGTTCTGTGAACGTAGCATTCTTCGCAGCGACCGCGTCCTCGATTTCGGGGCGAACCGTCATCAGGCACAGGTCGATGTCGCGGTTCACGAGTTCGGAACTCGGCAGGATTGGCAATCGCGAGCCAGGCATGAATAGCCCCTGCTTGTTCGCGTTGTCGTCAGTCACGAACTCGATCTGCTCCGCGAGTCCGTACAGGTTCAGGAACGCCCCGGTGAGGTGTCCCGCTCCGAGCATCGCCACCCGTCCACGGTCTCGGAGTTGTCGCCGGGTGCGTTCGCGGATGCGTTGAAACTCGCTCACGAAGCGATCAGCGCGAGCCATCCCCGCAACGTCGTTAGGAAGTGTCCAACTCGCGGCTCCTGATCGAGCGATCACCACGAGCGAGTTTTCGAGCGTGTACGGATACGTATCGACCCCGAGGATCTCGAAACCGCCGAGTCCGACGCACGCACGCAGCGTGGTTGGCGTGAAGTACAGCGTGTGCTCTTCCCAGACGGTGGTGTAATCGAGGCGATCCAACGCTCGCACGGTGTCGGGCACTTCGAAGACGACATATCCACCGGGTCGCACGAGCTTCGCGGCCCACTCCAGCGCTGCCGGCGTGTCGTGCGTGTGTTCGAGAACGTGACGCGCAAGCAGCACGTCGGGGCGGCCGAACTTCGCGGCGAGCGCGTCAGCCGTCTCAGATCGCAGCGTTTCCTGCACGGATTCGATGCCCGCGAACGGCGAGTCGATGCCAAGGTCAGTGCGGATGTCAGGTCGCCAAGTGTTCACGAAGCCGAGGCGATTGAGGCGAGCGAGCGTGGAGTCGTCCTTGTACGTGAGCCCCGCGAAGGTGGAATCGCGAGTGATACTCGGCAGCTTCGCCAGCACACGGGCTAACTCGTCGAGGTGGCGTTCAGGCTCGTTGTAACTGATCCACTCGAACTGCGGTCGCACTTCTCGCACTGGCGGTGGGTCGGTGAGTTGCACCATACCGCACGAGCCGCAGTAACCGATTCGCAGCCGATGAGTGAATTCCAGTTCGTCGGCCGAACGTAGGAACCGATTGCGAATCGCCTGCGGCCCGAAGTCGAGATGTTCCCGCACGCCGATTCGTCCGCAAACGCGACAGTTCTGTCTCATGCGAATGTCCTCATGCGGCGTGTTTGTATTGCAGCGATTGGCTTTGAATCTCAGACCAGTATTCGTTCACCCACGACACAACCTCGCCGAGTCCCGTTTCGAGCGAGACGGTTGATTCCCAACCGAGTTCGGTGCGAGCTTTCGTTGAGTCGATCACATACGCGGCGTCCTGACCTGGGCGTTCATCCACGGTGCGGGTGGCGTCGTCGAAACGCTTGCCGAGGCGGTCGCACATGAGCCGCACCACTTCACGCACTTCGACGCCAGCATCTGGCGAGAGGTTGTAAATCTGGCCGAGCTTGCCGCGTTCGAGGATGAGCTTTTCGCCACGAGACACATCGCGGATGTGGATGTACGACTTCACCGCTCGGCCGCCGCCGTGCAGTTCGATCGGGGTGCCGAGTTTCATGTAGATCGCCGACCGCGGGATGATCTTGAACAACTGCTGCCGGGCACCGTAGACGTTTGTGGCTCGCACCGTCAGCAGCGGGAAGCCGAACTGTTTCGCGTAGGTCTTCAGGAGGAAATCGGCTGCGGCCTTGCTCGCGGCGTAGGGAGTGCTGGGGTTCAGCGGGGCATCTTCCGTTACGCGACCGACGCAAGTGCCGTAGGCTTCCGGCGACGAAACGTGCAGGTATCGCTTGAGGTACTTCTGCTTGCGAAGGTGGTTCACGAGCTTTGCGAGAGCCACGGTGTTCGTCTGGAACCAATGCTCGGGGTGATCCCAACTTGGAGCCACTTCGCTCTGTGCCGCGAAGTTCACGATCGCTTCGGGTTGCTCCCGATCGAGCAGCGCAAGCAGATCACCGCCATCGCGGTTCATGTCGAGACGGTGATAGCGATAGGACGACAACTCGGGTCGCGTGCGATACTTCAGGAACAGCGCCGAACGCTCCGCCGAACGGCTGACGCCGACGACACTGTACTTGGGATCGTCGAGTAGAAGATCCACGAAATCTTGCCCGGAGAACGAGTTCGCACCGAGGACGACCACTTTCATGCCGCGGCCTCCTGAAGTTGGTGAAGAGCGGCTTGTGCCGCGTTGAGTTGTGTTGCTCGCCGTGCTTCGAGTTCGTTCGCACTCAGCGAGAATTGCCGTCGTTGGCCGCTCGTCGGCACGAACTCGTTCAAGCGAATGCAGACCCACTTCACGCGGTAGATCGGCATGAGCAACTTCGCACGCTGAAGCACGGTTTCCGGGTCAGGGAAGCACGCGGCAATGGCTTGCGTGAACGAGTCAAAGAACTGCATCGGAACGGGAACGGCTGGCTGGCAGAAGAAATCGCAGATGAGTTTCGCGGGGTCGTCCCAGCCAGCGTACTCGAAGTCGAGGAATCGCACGCGGCCATCGAATTCGAGCAGAGCGTTGTGGAAGCCGAAGTCTGACGGCGACACGCAGAGAGCGGTCGGGTCAAGTGTGCGGTCGAGTGACAACCCGTTGTCACTGATAGCGGAGTGTGTGGCCACCAGCAGCTCATCCCACGCGGGCAGGAGCTCTCGCTTCACGAATGTTGCGGCTTCAGGATCGGTAACAGGCGTGAGCCGATCCACACGACGGGCAACAGTGCCGAGATGCTCGGCGATGCTGAAGCACGCTTCTGAGGCGACCCGCAGACGCGATGCGAGCGGTCGCCAGCGGGATTCGTTGAGTTCGCGAACGAAGTCGATTGCCTGCGAAATCAAGTCGTCGGTGATACTCGTAGCTGGTTGCCCAGTCACGCACTCAAACAGCCCAAGCCCGGCCTCAGGGTTGTTGGCGAGGGGTTCGGGGACGCAACGGATGCCGCTGCTCCATGCAAATCTCGAGAAACTGAACTCAGTTCCGAGGCGATCCCGCGGATCGTCCGGATGGCGGAAATAGACTTTGAGAACGGCTTCGCCGTTCTCGGTTTCAACACGATAGACGCGGTTGTTCTTGCCGCCCGCAAGCGGTGTGAGGCCAAGCGCTGGCCCAAAGTTTGCCAGCGCCAGCAAGCGATTGATCTGGACCGAATCGAGCGGAATCACGCGGACATCCTCCTCGCCGCGAGAAGCATGTCGCCGCACTGCGGCCAAGAATTGACCCGAGTGCCGTCGGTGGGAGCAGCCTGAGCGTTCGAGGGATCGAACAGGATCTTTTGCACGCCTGCGGGGAACAGGCGTTCGCCAAGCACTTCGGGGAGATCATCCACGAAGGCCGAGCATCGCAGCGAACCGATGCGAGCCAACTTCTCGGCGAGCGTCAGTTCGAGGAAGACGCGATCGCGCGACAGCCCGAGGTCGTACAGCCCGTGCGATTCAAGGAACCTGTGGGCGGCGGTGTGAAGGTCGTGCTTCTCGCCGCGATACGGGTGCTTCGTCTTGTGACTCACCACGGCTACCTGCACGCCAGCATCCCAACAGCGGCCCAGAAATTCCAACACGCCCGGCCACGGTTCGGCATCCACAATTCGCGGGCCGTAGGCAATACCTTGAAGCTCGGTCCAGTCGTCTTCGCGACCAGCGGCACGCAGGTAGTCACGCACCGATTGCTTCGTTGCGGGTAGCGATGCGGGAATGAGACTACGTTCGACTGCCAGCCGATGGAAGAGGCGGTCGTAACGGACGATCGTGTTGTCGAAGTCGAGGCCGATGAGCATGGTTCACCCCGCGACCTGGATGAGCGGACGGGCACACAAACCGTGTTCGAGATCGTTCAATGCGGCGTTGATGTCGGTAAGCCGATAGGTTCGCGACAGCAGCGGTTCCAAATTCAGCTTGCCCGCAGCGATCAGCTTGCAATAGCGGGGGAAGTCGCGATCGGGGTTATTGTCGCCGCCCCATGTGCCGAGCAACCGCTTGCCCTGGTTCAGTTCGCGTGGGTCGAGTTCGAGCATCTGACCGTGCTTTGCGTTGCCGACCACCACGGCCGTTCCGCCCTGTGGTCGAACGCAGGCGAGCGCTTGCTGCATCACGGTCGGGTTGCCGGTGGCTTCGATTGCGAAGTCCGCACCGCCGGGGCACAGTGCTCGAATCTGCTGAACGACATCGCCGGTTCGGGCACTGATGGTGTGAGTTGCGCCGAGTTGTTTCGCGAGGCCGAGTTTATCCGGGTTCACATCGACTGCGATCACGGGATAGCAACCCGCAAGCGGTGCTGCGGCGATCGCACACGAGCCGATGCCACCCACTCCGAACACCACGAGACTTTGTCCGGGGCGAGGTTGAGCCGTGTTGAAGACGACTCCCGCACCAGTCGGCACGGCGCAGCCCACGAGAGCCGCGAGCCGCATGTCCATTCCTTCGGGAACGATCGTGAGGCGGTTCTCGCTGATGACGGAGTGCGTGGCGAATGTCGTGATGCCGCCGGCGTTCACATCGCGGCCGTTCCAGCCGTAGACGGTGCTGTTGACGTCGGCTCCGCTGCCCTTGATCCACGAGAGAATGACGCGGTCGCCGGGCTTCACTTTCGCGACGCCGGCACCGACTTCGCGAACGGTGCCGCTGCCCTCGTGGCCGAGGCAGTGCGGGCAGTAGCGATCTTCGCCACGGTGCCCGCGTGCTTCGAGAATCTGGGTGTGACAGACGCCGCAGAACGCGACTTCGACGAGAACTTGACCCGGCTTCAGAACTGGGATATCAAGGTCGGCCAGCTCGAGGGGCCGACCTGGCGCAACGAGGACCGCCGCAGTGGTCTTCATGGTGTGGTCCGTCCGTGGACGCAGTTAGGGGAAGGCAGATTTCACCACACGCCGAAACCGGGTTCAAGCCCAACTTCGGCGCGTCAAATTGGTTCCGGGCCACTTCCCCACCCCACCTCCGGAACCAATCGTTTCAGGTCCGGAACCATTCCATTCGTCCGGAAGAAACTACATCAGAATTTATGTAAAGCTACCGCTTGGAATCGGTTGCGACGAATTATTCTGACGCGATAATTGAATTCACGTCCGGAACCATGTCTCCGTAGGTGTTGTCGAACCGCCTGCGTCAGCAGGCCGGGTTCTTGATGCTTGCACATCCAGCCTGCTGACGCAGGCGGTTCGACCGGTGTCACTCGTCACTTTGGCAACGGCACTTGCTCCTTCGCACGCAGATACGCGATCAGATCGCGAACCTCATCCGGCTTCATCTGCTCGAACAAGCCGTCGGGCATGATCGACACGTTCGTTTGCTTGCGGGTCGCGATGTCACCAGTTGGCAGCACAACGGTATCGTTCGTCGTGCGAATCGTGATCGCGTCCTTCGTCTCACGCAGCACGATGCCCGAAATCACGCGCTCGTCCTTTGTGGCGAAGTTCACCATCTGGAACTCTCGCGGCACAACCGCACTCGGGTCGAGCACGTTTTCGAGCACGTAATCGAGGTTCGATCGCTGCGAGCCGGTGAGTTCCGGCCCGACGGCTTGCCCTTCGCCGAACATCTTGTGACACGCCCCGCAGTGCTTCGTGAACAGCACGCGACCGTTCGCGACGCTCGCCTTTGCCAGCGTGTCCTCGGTGAGAAGTGCCTTCCACTTCTTGGTGAGTTCGACGCGAGCTTGCGAAGCGGGTGCGATCTTGCCCCACACTGAATCGAGCCGCGTTGACAACGCCTTGTCATTCAGTGCGAGAATCTGGCGTGCGGTGGTCACGGGAATGTCGGCACGCGGAACATCTTTCTTCTCGACGGCATCGAGCAGTGCGTTTGCCCATTCCTTGCGTGCGGCGAGCGTCTGCACGGCGTCGAGCTTCTCCTCGGCGGTGAACTTCGGATACGCCTTGATGATGGCCGCTGGCGTCTCAGCATCGGCGAACGCCGCGAGTCCACGGATGGCCGCGGTGCGAACAGCCGGATCGTCGAGGAGAGTGCGAAGCGTCTTCGCGAACTCGGGGAGTTTCAGCGGGCGAAGCAACTCGATGGCGGCCCGACGATCCTCTGCTGTTGCGGTGGAGTCGCTGACGACCTTTGAGAGCTTTGCAATGGCTTCCTTGTCGCCAAACAGAACTGCAACCGCCTCCGCTTCTCGTCGCAACTCTGCGTTTTCGCTCATGCGGAATCGGGTGAGCAGCGGTGGCCAGAGTTTCGGTTCCTTCCGGGCTTTTCCTCCTGTCAAACTAACGCGGAGTTCTCGAAGGACCTCCAAGGGGGTCTCCGGAGTTTGGTATTTGACGAGGAAGGCGAACAACTCATTGAGGACATCTTCCTGATTCGGCTGACTCACTAGGAATCGCACGAGGTTCTTCAGAATCAATGATGACTCTAAGCTGTAGATGTGCTGGACGGCGCCAGACGGATCGCGTTGCAACTTTTGCGAGAGCGCGTACCACACCATCTGCTCCTCGGCAGGGTCGGACTTTTTCTTCAAGTACCCCACAGCATTCCCGACGAGACCGCTTGGCAACCCGGGGTCACGACGTTGGAGAGCCGATGCGATCGCAACACGGACAAATGGAGACTCCTCTTCATGTAGTCGCTTTTCAATCGCCTGTTCAGCAGCAATAAGTGCTGCTTTCTGACCGCCGGGCGCCTGGATGTGTGAGGTCTCTTCGAGCAAGAATCGTGCGGACCAGGCGCGGAGAGCCTCCTGTTTGTCGGTGACGAGACTGATTAATTGGGCCAGAGACATCTCTTCAACAGCAGCAAGTGCCCACAATGCCCGCAGCCTCGGCGCGGTTTCCTTTTCCTCGTTGACCGCTCTCTGTAACGCCTCGACAGTGCCTTTCTCCAACTTCTTCTCACTCGCACGCTCTTCAAGCACCCGACGTGCCTTGCGGCTGAACCACTCATTGCTCGCCGTCACGGTCATCTTCACCAACTCGGCATCACTGAGCTTCGAGACGTCGCCCTTCCACTGCTTCGGGTCGCCGTAACTCACGCGGTAAATGCGGCCGTTCGTGATGTCGCACTTGTCGTAATTGTGGCACTCGCCCGTGTCGCACCAGTCGCTCACATACAACGCACCATCCGGGCCGCACTTCACGCAGATGCCGCGGAACCACGAGTCGTTCGCGAACAGGAAATCCTTGCGGCGGACGCCCTTCATGCCAGATGGAGTGCGTGCGAGGCCATCGTTGTTGAGGCGGTTACCGTGGATGTTCGCCGTGAACAGCGTATTGCGATACTCCGCCGGGAAGTTGTCGCCGAGGTAGATCGCACAGCCGCTGTGAGCGTGACCGCCGCCCGCGTCGCTGTGTTCCGGTTTGCCGCCGATGCCCGTGGTGCGGGAAGAGGTCCAGTCGCCGCCCGCCCAGTGACGGTAATCGACGCAACTCTTCATCAGCCCGTAAGCGTGCGGGTTCACGTCCTGACCATACATGCGTTCGTAGTGACCGCCCGGCACGAAGTGGAACAGGTGGTCGATCACGCAGTTCGTGATGAACATTTCGCCGTTCTCGTCCCAGTCGAGGCCGAACGGGTTCGTGGTGCCGTGCGCCACCGGCTCGAAGATCTTCCGCGTCGGGTGATACCGCCACACGCCGCAGTCCATGTAGGGACGTTTCTCCTTCGGCGTGCCCGGCGTGCCAACCCATGCTTTCGCTTGAATGCCGTTGCAGCCGTAGAGCCAGCCGTCCGGACCCCAACCGAGCGAGTTGAAGATGTTGTGCTTCGTGTCGGTCATGTTCCAGCCGTCGAGGACTATCTCAGGCTTGCCGGGCTTGTCACCTTCGAGGATCGGAATGAACACGAGGTTCGGCGACGAGCACAGCCACACGCCGCCGAAGCCGAGTTCGATGCCGGAGAGGTTCACGCCGTTGGTGATGAACTCGGTTTTCTTGTCGAACGTGCCGTTGCCGTCGGTGTCTTCGAGGATGACGACGCGGTCGGAGCCTTTGCCGTCTTTGCTCCACTTCGGATAGCTGAGGCACTCGACGACCCACATGCGGCCGCGATCGTCAAAGGTGAATGCGATCGGCTGCACAATGTCGGGCTCGCCCGCGAACAGTGTGACCTTGAACCCTTCGGGCACGGTCATCTTGGCGGCCGCGTCCTTGGTGGGCACGGGACCGTCGGCGGTCTTGGCGGGTTGGGCCGAGATGGGGGCGTCAACCGCGGGCGTGACCGGCGCGATGACGAACAAGAGCAGCGAGAACACAAGGGTTCGCATGGGTATGATTGGGTTTTTGGGGGAGGGCACCGTTTCGGATATGGTATCCGTAATGCGTCACGAATCGAACGGACATTTCTTTGCGAGCGTCGGAGCGTCGTGGCGTACGCCCGAGGGTTGCCGAATGTCCACCGTGGGGCTTACGCCTCGACGCTCACAAACTAACAACGTGTTCCCATGCCCATCCTCTCCGACAACGCTATTCGCCAGTACCACGCCGACGGCTACACCCTCGCTCGTGGGTTCTTCGACGCCGACGAAATCGACCTGCTGAAACGCTCCGCGAAGCAGGACAACGTCCTCGATAAGCAGTCGTTCGGGCGGGCAGACGGCGAAGGGGGCGTCGTGCGGTTGTCGCTGTGGAACCACCCCGGCGACGGCATTTACGGCACGTTCGCACGCTGCGAACGCATGGTGAAGAGCTGCGAGAAACTACTTGGCGGCGAGGTCTACCATTACCACTCGAAAATGATCCTCAAGGATGCGAAGGTCGGCGGCGCGTGGGCGTGGCACCAGGATTACGGCTACTGGTATCAGAACGGCGTGCTGGAACCGCTGCTCACGTCGGTGTTCATCGCGGTCGATCCCTGCACGAAGGAAAACGGCTGTCTGCAAGTGATCCGCAACTCGCACCGCTGCGGGCGGATCAACCACATCCTCACGGGCGATCAGGCCGGAGCTGATCGCGAGCGAGTCGAGGAGCTGCTGAAGCGTCCCGAACAGTTCCCGCTGGAATATGTGGTCATGGAGCCGGGCGACACGCTGTTCTTTCACCCGAACATGCTGCACCGCAGCGACCAGAACAAGAGCGACAACCCGCGGTGGGCGATGATCTGTTGCTACAACGCGGCCCGCAACGACCCGTACAAGGACTCGCACCACCCACGCTACACGAAGCTGAACGTCGTGAGCGACGCCGCGATCAAGCAAGTCGGTGTGAAGCGATTCGCGGACGACACCAGCGATGTGGCCTGGCTCGAAGATAAACGCGATTCGAGTGCCAAGGCGTTGCTGGAAGAAGAGCCCAAGTGAACGGAAACGCCGGGCAGTCGCAACTGGCGACCCCCGGCGTTGGAAGTAGGAAACAACTCAAACTTTAGTTGCGTGCTCGGAGACGAGCGATCAGCCCCATTCGCTTTGCGGTCATGGTCGTCGGAGCGACCATCATCGGGGTTGCGGCGGTCATCGCTCCGGCTGGAACGACCGTGCTTGGGACGGTCGTCGTGCCGCCGGCTGGAACAACCTTGCTTGGGGTTTCTGTGCCGCCAGCGGTGACCACTGGGTTACCACCAACCGCTGCGCCGCCGGTCGTCTTCGGCATCGGGGCAGGAACGGTCGTCGAAGGAGCCGTCGTCGGGGTGGTGATGATCGTGCCAGTGGTGACCGGGCTGCTCATCACGGTCCCAACGCTGCGGCCACGGAGCCGACCGAACAGGCCACGACGGGTGCTGCTGGTGGCTGGCGAGTAGCTGCCCAGCACGGGGGCGTTGGTGACGACCGGAGCTGCCGTCGTCGGGGCTGGGGCGGTCGTCGGAGCTTGGCCTTCTGCCGTGCTGGTCGAGGCGAACGCGACGCCAACGGCGAGGGCGAACAAGAATCGACTCATGATGCTTCTTCCTGAAACGCCTGACTCCAAGCTATCCATGTTGCTCGGGTCATCAGGTCAGAACAGTGTACCGGGCAGATTGTGCGGGGGAAGTGGTTTGTTTGTGTTTCGTGTTTCGCGTTTGGTGTTTAGATAATTTGGGTTATCTGGCGTGTTTATCGGCGTTTTGAAAATCTGCGGTATCTGGGAAATTTGACTCTCGCACCGTGCATGCCCAACTCAACACGAAACACCAAACACGAAACACCAAGATCACTTGAACGCTTCCCACTCTTTGCCGAGCACCGCCGCGGCGATCTTCAGCTTCAGAATCTCGTCGGTGCCTTCGTAGATGCGGCAGACGCGAACATCGGTCAGGTGTCGGGCAGGGCGGTACAGCGTACTCCAGCCTTTGCCGCCCCACACCTGAACCGCTCGGTCGGCGGCATCCCACGCGGCATTGCTCGCGAAGAACTTTGTCTGTGCCGCGAGCAGGTCGGCTTGTCGTAGCAGTTCCTTGTCGCCGGGGTTTGCTTCAGAACGTCCCTTCGCCTCGGCTGCTCGCAGCAACAGCGATTCACTCGCGACGCGGTCCATCTCGATGTGCGCGATGTGATCCTGAACCAACTGGTGCCTCGCGATTTCCTTGCCGTGTTGGTTCCGCATCTTCGCGTACTCCACCGTCTCGGCCAGACAATCCTCGATGACGCCAAGGCAACCCGCCGCGACGCTCAACCGACCGCTCACGAGCGTTCCCATTGCGATGCGGAAGCCGTCGCCGATCGCGCCGAGCAGATTCTCAGCCGGCACCTTCACGTCGTGCATCTCGAACATCGCGGTGTTCGACGTCGGCATGCCCATCTTGGCGTTCGGCGAAAAGCTCTCGGCCTCGAAGCCCTTCGCGTCGGTGTCCACCACGAACGCCGAGATGCGTCTGTTGGGGTCGCCTTCGGGGAACGCCGCGTCGTAGCCGAACACGACGATTGCCTGTGCGATGCCGCCGTTTGAGATGAGATACTTGATGCCGTTGAGAACGTAATGGTCGCTGCGTTTCTCGAAGGTCGTCGTCATCTGGCGGGGGTTGCTGCCAGCGTCGGGTTCGGTGAGTCCGAACGCGAGAACCTTGTCGCCGTTCGCGGCCGCGGGCAGATACTTCCGCTTCACGACTTCGCTGCCCCATGTCTGAATCGGGTACGCTCCGATGCTGAGGTGCCCCGAGAAGAATGTGCGAACGGTGGTGCCTTCGCGACCGATGCGAGCGAGCGCCTTGAAGTAGTTCACGGAGTCGGCCCCGCGACCGCCGTACTCTGGGTGAATGTTCATGCCGAGGAGGTTGTGTTTCTTCGCGAGCGGCACGACCGACTCGTTGAAACGCCGTTCCGCGTAGGCGAGTTCCTCTTCGGGTCGCACTTCCTGACAGAACGCCTCGACATCGGCAGCAAACTTTGTGGCATCGAACGCCATGACGGTTCCTCGTGACGAAGACGGAGATGCGTTGGTATTGTACCCCGGAGGCCCAGCGAGCCACGGGGTTTATCCCCGTGGGTTTT
>JAIOPV010000117.1 GCA_021413735.1 Planctomycetota bacterium | reverse complement strand
CTGATCGAGTTGCTCGTGGTGATCGCGATTATCGCCATTCTCATTGGTTTGCTGCTGCCGGCCGTGCAGAAGGTCCGCGAAGCAGCTGCTCGCACACAATGCTCCAACAGTATGAAGCAAATGGGTATCGCCTGCCACGCTCACCATGACACGATTGGCACGTTACCGCCGGCTGTGCTCGCCAACTCGTCGGTCACCGACACGACCCACTACAGCCAGAATTTCGGCCCAAACTGGGCCGTGCTCATCCTCCCGTACATCGAGCAAGGCAACCTGTACGCCACGGTTCAGGCCAGCATTCAGGCGTATCCGACCACAGCTGCTGAAGCGGGTTGGCGGTCTATCGTCGGCACTCGCATCAAGACATACCTGTGCCCCTCCGACACCGGTGCCGATGTCCTCTGCACGCGAGCAAGCAATAGCTGGGCGCGCGGCAATTACGGCGCGAATACCGGTCCTGGCCTGTTTCGCCTCAATGGCAGCGACGGAAACGTGCAGAGTGTCAGTGGCAAGTTGGTCGAGAATATCCCGACGTTTGCGTCTGCCGGTGGCTACTCGGGGCTCAACTACCCTGGCGGGGGAGTCTTCGCCATCAACACAGGCATCATGTTGCCGGCGATCAACGATGGCACGTCGAATACGATCATGATTGATGAATTGCGGATCGGACCGTCGGCGAACGACATTCGCGGGACGTGGGCGATGGGACAGAACGGGGCGAGCCTCTCGGCTGGGAATGGACGCAGCGATAGCCCTGGCCCGAACATTTCGCTCAGCGGCTTCGACGACATCGAGCAAGGCGACAACCGCCCTGACATCGGCATGGGGGCGTACATCAATGAAAGCAACCAAGTGACCGCCAAGAGCAAGCACACCGGCGGCGTCAACACGCTGTTCGCCGACGGCAGCATCCGTTACATTCGCAATGGCGTCGATCAGAGGACGTGGTTCCTGCTCCACAGCCGCAACGATGGCCAGGTCATCACGGTGGACTACTAACCCGAGGTGGACTGTGTCTCGAACGGCAATCGTTCTATATCTGGCGATCGGCGTGTGCGGGTGTGCGGAGACTCCTTCGCAGGTGAAGGGGCGGTTGCTTGAGAATGGCCAGCCGCTTGTTCTTCCGGTCAGCTCCACGCCGCAGAGCGTCGTATTGGTGCCGCTCGCGGCTGATGGTCAGACGGAAACTGGCAGGATGTACTCCGCGATCATCGACTCCGACGGAACGTTTGAACTCGTCGCCGCGGGCGGGGCGATCCCACCCGGCTTCTACAAGATTTCGCTAGATGTTGCCGCGACGGGCAAGGCTGGCGAGAAGTTCAAGCAGTTCCGCGGATCGGGGTCGCCGCTTCGCAAGGAACTGAAGCCAGGCGTGAACGACTTCACCATCGACCTCGCCAAGCCCGAAGGTTGAAAGCTGCTTCAGTTGTCGCAAGCCCATCCGATTTTCGGGTGGGCTTTTCGCGTTCGTTACAACTTTCCCAGAATTCCTGGGTTGACCCATTTGCGTATGGTCGTCCAATGTGGTTAGATAGACCTTCCCGCCGGATCGTCTTCGCTTCCCACCGATCGGATGAGAATTCGGCAGGCCGCGTTCTCATCCACCCAATTGACACCCCCGTTTACCTCCACTGAGCCAGTCCATGAGCGCGATTGTCGAGAACGATGTTGCGATGATCGAAAAACTCCGCGAAGCGCACCAGAAGTTGCGCAAGGAGATCGGGAAGATCATCATCGGGCAGGAGAAAGTCCTTGATGAACTCCTCATGGCGATCTTCTGCCGCAGTCACGCTCTGCTGATGGGCGTCCCCGGTCTCGCCAAGACCCTCATGGTCTCGACGCTGGCCCAGGCACTCGACCTGAGCTTCAAGCGAATCCAGTTCACGCCTGACTTGATGCCATCCGACATCACCGGCTCCGAAGTCATCCAGGACGACCCGGTGACTCGCGAGCGCATGTTCAAGTTCATGGCCGGGCCGATCTTCGCGAACATCGTGCTGGCCGACGAAATCAACCGAACGCCACCGAAGACGCAGGCCGCTCTCCTCGAAGCGATGCAGGAACGCAAGGCGAGCATCGGTGGCGTCGATCACCCGATGAAAAGCCCGTTCTTCGTGCTGGCGACTCAGAACCCAATCGAGCAAGAAGGTACTTACCCGCTGCCGGAAGCCCAGCTCGACCGCTTCTTGTTCCTCATCAAGGTCGATTACCCGACCGATGCGGAAGAAGAACTGATTATGCGTCAGGGGACATCCGACACGAAGACGACGATCTCGCCGGTGCTTTCTGGCGAAGACATCATCAATTTGCAGCAGATCGTGCGTCGGGTGCCGGTGTCGGACCAAGTGTTCAAGTTTGCGAAGAAGATCACGCGGTTGAGCCGACCGGGGACGCCAGAAGCAGCTGACTTCGTCTCGAAGTGGCTGACGTGGGGTGCTGGTCCTCGTGCGAGCATGAACCTGATTCTGGCGGCGAAGGCGCACGCCTTGCTGCGTGGCTCGAACCACGTCGCAGGGGACGACGTAGTCGCAGTAGCGACACCCATCATGCGCCACCGGTTGATTCTGAACTTCGCCGCCCAGAGCGAAGGCATCACGATCGACCAGGTGATTCGCGACCTCGTGAAGGCTGCGGCAAAAGCGACGTCGGCATAATCGAAAGCCGCTTGCGGCTTCGCAGAGGCCCCGCTTGCGAAGCCGCAAGCGGCTCCGACACCAATCAGTGAACTCCATGCCTAATTACCTGCAACCAGATATCCTCGCGCGCGCCGAATCGCTTGGCATGAAAGCCCGGCAGGTCGTCGAAGGCTTGCGAGTTGGCGACCACAAAAGCCCCTTCAAGGGCTTCTCGGTCGAGTTCGTTCAGCACCGCGAATACGTCCCCGGCGACGACATTCGACACATCGACTGGAAGGGCTACGGTCGCAGCGAACGCTACACGATCAAGCAGTACGAGCAGGAAACCAACTTCAGTTGCCACATCCTGCTCGATGCGTCGAACTCGATGCGTTACGGCTCCGGCGCAACCAACAAACTCGAATACGGTAAGCTCCTCGCGGCGTCGCTGGCGTATCTCGTCGTGCGTCAGCGAGACGCGGTGAGCATGAGGGTGTTTAACACGAAGGTCGTGGCGGAATTGCCCTTGAGCAGTCAGATGGGGCACATCAACGCGATCACCCGCATCCTTGAGGAGATGCAACCGCGAGAAGCGACGACCATCGGGCCACTGCTCGATCAGGTCGCGGATCGCATCGGCCGACGCGGAATCGTCGTGCTGATCTCAGATTGCCTCGAAGACCTGGAACCGACGCTCGCGGGCTTACGGCACCTGCGATTCCGTGGTCACGAAGTGATTCTGTTCCATGTGCTGCACACCGACGAAGTGAAGTTCCCGCTCGATGGCAACATCCGCTTCGTGGGGCTGGAAGGCTTCGAGGAACTGATGACGCGACCGCACTTGCTGCGTCCCGCGTATCTTCGGATTGTCGAGAAGTACCTCGCCGACATCCGACGCGGCTGCGACGGCAGCGGTGTCGATTACATGCAGTTGCTGACGGACCGCCCGCTGTCGAATGCGTTGGCTGAGTATCTTGTGCGTCGGTTGCAGGCGGGCCGACGATGACGGAGCAGCAAGAAAACCCATCCCCCAACCCCCTCCCCCAAGGGGAGAGGGGGCGAAATCCGACTCCCCCTTCCTTTCCAGGGAAGGGGGCTGGGGGGTTAGGTTCTTCTGCCCCGCGACGGTTGCGTTTGCTGGTTGGGGTCGTCTTGCTCGGCGTGCTTGCGGGATTCGGAGCGTGGTTCTTCTTCATCCGCGAATCGGAGCCGAAGAACGACCTCGAACGGTTCGCGGGCGATTGGCAGGTGTCCTTTGCGGGACGAGACACTCAGAACGTTATCATTATTCAAGGCGACCAGTGGCAGCACCAAGCCGGACCCGTCGAGGGAAAGGCGTATCGCATCACGCTGAACGAGGCCGTGAATCCGCGTGAGATCGACCTGGAACAGATCGAGACACGGAAGATGGTTGGCCCGCTGCCGAAGCTGCGTGGGGTGTACGCTTTCGAGAACAACAAGACGGTTCGATTGCGGATCAACCCCGGTCCGCAGCCACGCCCGAAGTCGCTCGACGATCCCGACGCAATGGAATGGGTGCTGACCCGCGTGAAGTTGCAAGAGGCCCCCGGACTCGGGAAGTGAACGATGCGCGCTGCCGTGTTTCTTCTGCTCGCAATCCTGCTGGGGTTCGCCACTGGGTGTGGCAAGTCCCCGCCTGCCCCGCCATCTGATCCCACACCGACGCCAAGGATTGTCTCAGACAAGGATCGACTTCAAGGGGTGTGGACTGTTGAGTCCTGGGAGAATGGCGATCCAAAAGAGAAGATGACCGAAGAGGAACGAGCGATTGTTCGGGTAGCATTTGAAGGCGATAAAATGCGATTCGCTGAGAACCCCAAACAACGACAAGACAAGTTAGCGATCTCACTCAATGAGGGAGCAGACCCCAAAACTATCACGCTCACCCAACTCGACGCTGATGGTCAACCTCGGCAAGTGACTATCGCAGGCAAGAACCTGCCCAACCGGAGTGAGTGGATTTACAAGTTCGACGGAGAAATCCTCGTTCTGGCCGTCACAGGACCAGAGGGGAAACGGCCCACGGAATTTAAGGCGAAACCAGCAGTTGGTCGCCCCCCGGCGTTTGGGCCCAAAGGTCCAATTGGGGGCGAAGGATTTGTGCCGGCAGTCGATATTGTCCGTTTGAAGAAAACCAACGAGCCGTTTCCGGACGAACCGAAGCGTGAGCCATTCCGTGGTACTCGGATTAAGTGACCCTCCAAGACTGACACCGTATTCATTAGGTTCCTCGCGATGCAGTTCCTGGCTCCGATGATGTTGGCTGGTGCGGCAGCGGTCTCCGTTCCGCTGATCCTGCACTTCTTCTATCGCGCCCGGCACACGCCGTTGCCGTGGGGGCCGATGCGCTTCCTCAAAGAAGCCATCGAGCAAACCAGCCGACGGCTCAAGTTCCAGGAAATCATCCTGCTCATCCTGCGATGCCTCGCCATCATCCTGCTGGCGCTCGCAATCGCTCGTCCAGGCTCCGAGAACGTCTCGCGGTCCAGCCGTGGCGATGCCGTTGATGCCGTGTTCGTCATCGACAATTCGTACAGCATGGGTGCCCGCGTCGGCGACAAAGAAAAGACCCGACTCGACCACGCCAAGGAAGCCGCCATCGCCGTCATCGCGACGCTGCCAGCGAACTCCTCCGTGCAAGTCTTCAGTTGCTCCGACCGTGCCAAGTTGGTCGGGCCAACGCAAAAGCTGAACATGGATCAGGCACGCAGCGCGATCGGCAGCATCCAGATCACGAGTCTGTCGTCGGACCTGCTGCCAGGGTTGTCCGAAGCGCTCGCAATGGCGAAGTCAGGCACCGCTTCCGCGAAGGAGATTTACGTCTTCACGGATATGCAGAAGGAAGCGTTCCAGCGACAGGAAGGAGCGGTGCGGGCGAAGTGCGAGGAGATCAAGGCTGCGGCCAACCTCGTGTTCATCCGCTGCGGCGATGTCAGTAAGCGGTTGCTGAACGTCGCTGTCGAGGATGTCACCTGGCACACCGAGTCCATTCCGCACACGGGGCCGGGCGTTCCGTTCGTGGTCACGCTCCGCAATTACGGCTCCGATCCGGTCAAAAGCGTGAACGTGTTCCTCGAAATCGACGGCAAACCGGTCGAGAAGGAACCCCGTGTCGTGGACGTGGTCGAAGCGGATCAGACGTCGCCGGTTACGTTCACCGGCACACTTGAGAAGGCCGGGGTCAGCGTGATCTCCGTGAGGATCACGGAGAGCGAAGGGTTGCCCGGCGACAACGTGTTTTACAAGACGATCCTTGTGCGTGATAAGGTGCGGGTGCTGCTCGTCAACGGCACGCCGAAGCCCGAGAACCCGACGGGATCCGGCGACCACTTCATCCGCACGGCTCTGAATCCCGCGAAGATTCAGCAGTACTACATCGAGACGGAAACGGTGCCCGCGAACGAAGCCGGCCCCAAGGATCTCGACGGCAAAGACATCGTCTATCTGCTGAACGCACCGATCCGCAATCGCGAAGTCGACCCGATCGCGGGCATGTCGATGGAGTTCCTGGGGGAACTCGACAAGTTCGTGAAGAGCGGCGGCGGGTTGGTGATCGGTTGCGGCGACAACGTGAATGGCGAACTCTACGATAAAACGCTCGGCTCCGGGGGCTCGAAGCTGTTGCCGTTCGATCTGGCGACGACCCGCAGTGCAACCGAAACGTCGCCGTTCCACCCGGCGGCCGACACGGTCGAAGAAGCGTCGTTCCTCGGCCGGTTCCGACTGTCGCCGTATGCTCAGTCGCTTCAGGGCGTGTCGCTCTTCCGGATGTTCGGCGTGACCGAAGCGGGAGCAAGTGGCCGCGTTCTGGTGCGGACGACGAGCGGCTTGCCATACATCACGTCGAAGGTGGTTGGTACGGGCGAAGTGATTCTCATCACGGGTTCGCTCGACGAATCGTGGGGCAACTTCTCGTCCGATCCGGGGTCGTTCCAGGTTCCGCTGGCGATCTTCACGGTCACACATTTGACGGGTCGCAAAGTCGCGGGCGGCTCGGTGACGGCTGGTAATCCGCTGGTGTATTACCCACCGCCCGAGGCTGGCACGACGTTCGAGTTGGTCTATCCCGACAAGCAGCTTCCACGACTGAAACTGACTGCGGTGGAAGGCGACGGGAAACGCACGGTGACGGCTCCCGAAACGGAGTTGGCAGGCATCTACCACATCGTGCCGCTTGGGAAATCACCTGATCGAACGAGCGCGACGTTCATCGTGAACCCAGATATCCGCGAGTCGAAGTCGCTGGCGACGACAACCGACGACGACCTCGCGGGCTGGCTGGGGTTCCGTCCATCGATCATTCAGGCGGGAGCGGGGACCGATTCGGCCGTGACGCAACTCCGAACGCGAAGCGAGTGGACCGAATACGTATTGGTGTTGTTGCTGGTGCTGTTGGTGGCAGAAACGACATGGGCATGGGTTTGCGGTCGGTCGTGGTGAACACAGGTTAGCGGTGGTCCCAACGGGACCGCCGAACGTCGGTGGCCCCGTTGGGACCACCGCTAAACATGGCGGGATTCGTTCCAAGCGGTGATCTTCATGTACACGGTGTTCGCGTTCCTCTGGTTGGAATCGTTGCAGTTCCGGGGCTCGTTCCTGCCCTGGCTCGCGATCGCCCTCGGCGTTGCCGCTGTGGTCGCCGTCGTTGCGCTATACGTCAAGGAATCGGGCAAGATCGCGCTGCTTCCGCGAATCACGATGGCGCTGCTCCGCGTTGCCATCGTTTCGCTTATCGCGATGCTGCTCATGCGACCCGTGTGGGTCGCCGAGAAACACACCGACAAGATTCGACCAGTCGCCGTGCTCATCGACGTTTCGCAAAGCATGGACAGCGCCGACCCCCGACCCAACCTCGACGATCAAGCTCGCGCCGCCATCGCGTTCGGACTCGTCGATGCAGACAAGGGACTGCCCACCGAGTTGCCCTCGACCGGCGATAAGTCGCTCGACAAACCGAAGCGAATCGAAGTCGCTCGTGCCGCTCTCACCAACCCGAAGATCGACTTCTTCAAACGGCTCTCGAACGAAGGCAAGCAACCGCTCGAAATCTACACCTTCGGCAGTCAGCGTGTCGGCCGCGATTCGGTCAACGAGGACTGGCTGAAGAACCTCACTGCGACAGAACCCAAAACGGCGATTGTCGAATCCGCGTTCGAGTTGTTGAACCGCGACGATGCCGATGCCCCGAGCGCAATCGTGATCGTCACCGATGGCCGCGAGAACGCCGGGCCGAAGAGCCTCGATGATCTGTCCCGCGAGTGCTATCGCCGCAACATCCCGCTGTACGTCTACGGCGTCGGCAGCTCCGCGTTCGGGCAGCTTCAGACGGCGTTCGGTTCAGGTGCGTCCGACAAGAGCGACAGTGCCCGCGTCGGTTCCGACACCGATGTCCCGAATACGCTGTTCGTGGACGACATCACAGCCGTTCCGGTTCGCTACAAGGTGACGGGCGTCAGCGAGGGCATCGCAACCATCACGCTTAAATATGGTGATCGCGAAGTCGCCACGAAGCAGGAGAAGTTCACGCTCGCGCCGGATGAACTGCGAGAAGGCAAGACGTTTGCCACCGTGATGAAGTTCACGCCGACGAAAGCCGACGCCGAGACGAAGAAGCAAGAATACAGCGTCAACGTCAGCATCGCGTCGGGAACCGGGCCGTCGGCCATTTCGCTCAACAACACGATGTCGCGGCCGGCCCAGGTCGTGAGCCGCAAGCTGAAACTGCTGTGGGTCGATTCGCTGCCACGCCGCGACTTCCAGTTCATGCAGCGCGATTTACTGCGCGATCGCCGCATCGACGCGAAGTTCTACCTGACCGAAGGCGACCGCGCCGCGATGCGATCCGGTCCACCGTGGATGATCGAGTTTTCACGCGAAGTGAACGGTGTCCTGAACATCGAACGGGCCGAGTTCCGCAAGTTGCTGTTCGACTTCGACCTGATCGTACTCGGCGACATCCCCGGCAAGTTCTTCACGAAGGATCAGCAAGAAGTCATCAAAGAGTTCGTGACGGAAGGCGGCGGACTCATTCAGATTGCGGGTCGCTGGCATGGGCCAGCGGGTTGGGCGAACGAAAAGGGTATCGGCCCAACGAAGCCCCAAACGAACCCCATCGCCGACGTGTTGCCGGTGGAGTTCGAGGCGGTTCGCTTCCCGATTCAGGCGCTCGATAACCCGGTCGGGTTCGTCCCCGTGCTGGCCCCCGGCGCGAGCCGAACGCAGATCGTTTCGCTCGAAGACGATCCCATCGACAACGCCGAACGCTGGGGCAAACGCGGCACGGCCGCCATTCAACCGAGCGAGAAGCAACTGAAGCCGCTTTACTGGTATTACCCCGTGACCAAGGTGAAACCCGCCGCCGACGTGTTCCTCGTTCACCCGACGGCGAGGACGCCAGCCCCGGACAACAAGGAAATGCCCCTGCTCGTCGGGCACTCCTTCGGACGCGGGTATGTGTTGTTCGTGGGCTTCGACGATACGTGGCGCTGGCGGTTCAACAACCAGAGCAAGCTCACCGGGAAGTTCTGGACGCAGGCGATTTACACGGCCGGCATTCCTCGCATCATCGGCACCAAGATGACGCAGTTATCGTCGAACACGCTCGCGCCGGTGCTGGGCACGACCGGCGAATACTACCTGCGTGTGTTCGACGACAACTTCCAGCCGCTGACTTCAGACGTGATCGAGGGAACGCTGGAAAAGCTCGACGCCGAGCCGAACGACAAGGATCGCACGGTGCCGGTGAAGTTCCTGAAGGTGCAAGGTGCTGCTGGCGAATACACGGTGACGTTGCCGTACAACAAGGCCGGCAACTTCCGTCTCAGTGTGGACCCGAAGAACAAGAACCCCGCCTCGTTAAACTTCCCGGTGATCCACCCGCCGGAACATGAGTTATCGCCCGGTCCGATGGACGAACCCGCGATGCGAAAGCTCACCCGCGAGAGCCGCAAGCTGGAAGCCGACGCTGGGTTCTATCGCGAGGAAACGCTGATTCGCTTGCCGGGCGACATCACGCCGAAGTATTCGCCGCTGTCGAATCGCAGTGAAATCTTGCTGTGGAACGAGTGGGCGATGATCCTGCTGATCGGGTTGCTCACGGCGGAGTGGTTCCTGCGAAAAGTCAACGGAATGAGTTAGTGTTCCCGTTGTTTTTGCCGCTTGCGGCGTAGCGCTCTTGTGAGCGCTACGCCGCAAGCGGCAAAAACCAAACACGGCAAAACCAACACAACGCGACACACGACGTACAACGATTCGGTTCAGACACATGAATAGCGTCCTGAAGCAGCTTTCCCAGTGGCGGTTCCGCGAACAGGCTCTCAGCTTCGCCTGGGGCGTGGCTCGCTGGTTCGCGATCTTTGCCGTCGTCCTCGCGCTCGCCTGCGCTACCGACTGGATCGTCGATCGGTACTCTGGCTCCGCGAGTTGGCGGAAGGCACTGCGTTCCACTCGCATCCTCGCGCCGTCCGATCCCCTCGCTGTGGGGCACACGCCGTTCGGTCTGCGGCTCATGATGACCGCCGGGCAGATCACCCTCACGGGCTTGCTCGTCTACTACTTCATCGTGCGGCCGCTGCGGCGAACGCCAGCCGTCGACGAACTCGCGGGCCGTGCCGAGAAAGCGTACAAAGAGTTCGACCACCGACTCGTCACTGCGATTCAACTGAACCGACCGAATGCCGACACTCGCGGCATGTCGCAAACGCTCATCGCCAACGTGACCCGCGAAGCAACCGACATCGCGGCGAAGCACAATTTCCTCTCGCTCATCAACTACAGCCGGCTCAAGTGGGCGGGCATCGTGATTTTGCCGATGTTGCTCGCGTGGGGAATCTTCGCGGCGATCAACCCGCCGCTCGCGTTCGTTCTCGTGAAGCGGCAAGCGCTGTTGCCGGTGAGCATCCCCCGTGAAATCAAGCTGGAGAACGACACGAAAGAAGTGTGGCCAACGGGTGCCGAGGTTCCCATTCGCTTCAAGGTTTCTGGCAGCTACTCGCCCGCTGCCATCGGCACTCTCGTCGTCGTGCCTTACAAAATCCTTGAAGAGAAGCACGAAGACGGCACACCCAAGAGGGAATACCAACCGCCGGAATACTACGACCTAACCAACGAGAAGAACGCGGACGGCTCACCGACCGACATCTTCTCGGTGAAACTGCCGCCGGCTTCGGTCGATTTCCACTTCCAGGCTCGGCTCGAAGAGGGACGAACCGACGAGCGGAGTTATGTGCGGTTCGAGGCACCGCCGCAACTGGCACGCGAAGACCCGAACAATCCGCCGCTGACCGCCGAGCAAGAGCTTCCCGATTTCCTCGGGAAGCGACCCAACGGCGATCGGTACATCCGCAAGAACGAGGGCTGGACTCGCGGCGAAGTGATCGACGCGCTGCCGGGTTCCACGATCATCGTGTATGCGCAGTTCAACAAGCCGGTTGAAGTGGCTCAACTCATCCGCATCGAACGCGACGGCATCCTCGACCGGGATCTGCCGCCGTTGCCGGCGAGTCAGGTACTTCTGGCCGCCGACAAGAAATCCGCAACTTTCGGGTTCGTCGCGACCCCGCGGATGATCGCCTACCGCATCGAACTGAAGGACTCTTACGGCTTCTCGAACCCTTCGCCGATTCGCCGCACGATCCGGATGTGGGACGACCGCCCGCCGAGCGTCGAGTTCAAACCCGAATCGCTGCGGAACCCGAATCCGAAAGCCTACGACGGTCGCGGCAACGTGAAGGATTACGAGTTCGATATGGCGTTATCGCCCGATGGCGTCATCAGCGTCATCTATAACGCGCACTCGGAAGTGGGGCTGCGTGCCGCGAACATCCGTTATCGTGTGATCCCGAAGGGCGTGCAGTTCGACCTATACCCCGAGGACTACAAGGCGATCCAACACCCACGCGACGACCCGAACTTGATCGTCTTTGATCGCCTGCCGCTCAAGAAGTACGTGCCCGGCAAGAAGGCCGGCGACCCCGGTGCGTTCGTCGCCGATCTGGGATTGTTCACCAATGCGTTCACTCGCACGGTCGAAATCCTCGGCTTCGAGTTCCTGGTCGATACGGTGCTGCCGATGAACTGGAACAAGGTGAACCTGGAGTTCTACCCGATCCCTTCGCGTGACCCCGACGAGGAACCCGGCGAACTGGATGCCGGCGGCCGCATGAACTTCGAGGTGTCGGGATTGGAGAAAAAACTGCCCGAAGTGCTGCCAGACGGGAAAACTATTCTGAAACGCGCGAAACTTGAGATCGGCGACACGGTTGAAGTATACGTCGAAGTTTTTGACAAGCTGCCGGGGGCTGACGGCAAGCCGGACTTGAAACGCCCGGCGGGCTACACCAAGGAAGCGAAACGCAAGATCGTGGTCACCGAACTCGAAACCGCACTCGCTCTTCGAGCCCGCGACGAAGCTCGAACGAAACTCCGCGACAAGGTCGATCAACTGGCCAAGGATCAGTTTGACGTCTTCAAGCCAAAGCCGAAACCGTAACGGCCCGCCGTTCGTCGGATAGAAAGGGCAGCGCCAACCGTCTAACTAGCGGGGGAGATGTCGCTGCTTGCCAAGATTCTGCGTAACGTGGTGTAACGAAACGCGGATTAGTGTTGCAAACGTCTGAAAACGACCGGATAGTAAACGAATCCCACCGGGGTCGGCTCTCCCCGATCCTACCCGCCTCAAGGAGGCCCGCCGATGGCCGCTGGACGCCGTAGCCGATTCCTTGTGATTGTGATGCTCGTCGGGGTCTCGGCCTCACTTGCCACCTCCAAGGATTTCGATCCCGCAAAACAACGGGACGAACAGAAGAAGATCAAAGAGCGGATCGACGAAGCCGCACGTCGGCTGGGTGCGACGCTCAATGCAATGTCCTTCCAGCGGCTTTCACCGACCACCGAACGGAAGATCCTCGAAGGTGTGGCGAACGACTTCCGCGGTCTGAGCGACAACGAAATTCGCGAAATTCTGGCGAAGCTCGAATCGGCTATCGCCAACCCCGACACGGCAACCGCCGTCCAGAAGGAAGCCATCGCGAAGCAACGGCTCGTGGTGGAACAACTCCGCGGGATGCTCTTCAAGATCGACATCGTCAAGAGCCTCGACGAAGCCGCCGCTCGGCTCGATCGCGCCGCCGAGACGCAAATTAGCATCAACGCCGAGACCTTCAACAACGCGGTCGCCCGGAAGACCCTCAAGCCTGGTCGCCCGGTTCTCGATGATCGCGAACAGCTCGCTCTCGAAGAAGAAGACCTCCGCCGCGATGTCGCCGCGGTGTTCCAACAGCTCGACGTGCTGTTCAACGACCCGATCATCTCGAAGAGTCTGAGCCAAGAACAGAAGGATCGCATCGCGGCCGCCGAAGTGCTGGTTCGCGGGAATCGCCTGGTTGCTGAAGTCGACGTGACCGTGCGGTCGCTGCGTGGTGCGAACTTCGCCGACGCCGGTGAACGTCAACGCCGTCATGCCAAGGAACTGAAGGATCTGGCCGCCGCGCTTCGCACGCCGCCGTCGAGCCGTCTCGATGCTCTGAAGGTCGCTGCTGACAAGGTTGCCAAGGCCATCGACGCACAGACGAAGGTGAACAACGAGACCGACGAGAAGCCGACCCCGGCCGAGATCGAGAAGGCCGCCAAGAACAACATGGACCCGAAGCTCACGAAGGGCAACGAACTGGCCAACCAGCAAACCAAGGCCGAGTTTGCGACCCGCGACGCCCGCAAGGCTGCCGAGCAGGCCGCCCCGGAAGTCGCAGACATTCTGAAGCCAGCCGAGAACAACCAGTGGAAGGCCGAAGACGCCCTGCGTGAAGGCAAGCAAGACGCGGCCAAGCAACCGCAGGAAAAGGCTCTCGACGACCTGAAGAAAGCCAAGGCCGAACTCGATCGTCAGATCGCCGCTGCCGAGATGGCCAAGAAGGATCCGCTCGCTGCTGTCAAGCAAGCCGCCGAGCGCATCGAGCAACTCATCAAGGATCAGAAGGACGCCGAGAAGAAGACCGAAAAGGCCGAAGCCAACCCGGCGAAACTTCCTGACGCCAAGGTCGCTCAGAAGGACGTGGCGAAGGAAACTGAAGACGTGAAGAACATGCCGCTTCCGCCGAACGACGCCGTGAAGAACGCGCTCGAAAAGGCTGTCGAGGCCCAGAAGCAAGCGAACGAGAAGCTCGACAACAAGAACCCAACCGAAGCCAAGCCGAACCAGAAAGACGCCGTCAAGGCGTTGGAAGAGGCCAAGGCCGCTCTCGATCAGCAAGCCAAGAACATTGAAGAACGTCGCGAAGAAATCGCCAAACTCGAAGAGATCAAGGACAAGCTCGATAAGTTGGCGAAGGACGAAAAAGACGTTGCCAAGGACGCGAACAAGGCCGCTGCCGATCCAAAGAAGCCGGACACCAACGAGATCGCCAAGAAGCAGGATGATCTCAAGGATCCGACCAAGAACGTCGGCATGGAACTGAAGGAAATCGCGGACAAGAACAAGGCCGCCGACCCGATGGCAGCCGAGAAGCTCGGCGACGCAGCCAAGAAGGTTGACGACGCGAACATGAAGCAGGACGGGGCCAAGAAAGACCTCGACATGAACATGCCGATGGCTGGCGGCGAGAAGGCGATGGACGCCGGCAAGAAGCTCGAAGACGCCGCCAAGGACGTTCAAGCTCAGATCGACCAGAAGAAGGGTCAGGAAGCAAAGGATCAAGCCGCGCTTCAGCCGAACAAGGTCGATCCGATGAACGCTGCCGAGCAGGTTCAGAAGGCTCTCGAACAGGCGAAGATGGCCGCCGAGAAGGCGATGGAAGCGGCGGGCATGCCGATGGCCGCAATGCCAATGGACCCGATGATGGGCGACAAAGGTATGCCGATGGCTGGCGAGAAGGCCATGCCAATGGAAGGCGATAAGGGCATGATGATGGACAAGGGGATGCCGAACATCGCCGAGTTGCAGAAGCAGATCGCCAAGCAAGCCGCCGATCAGAAGTTGCCGGAAGCGGCCAAGGCTGCGGACATGGCTGCGAAGGCCATCGAGAAGGGCGACCTTCCCGCCGCGATCGAGAACCAACAGAAGGCTCTCGATCAACTGAAGATGGCCGCCGACATGATGATGGGCGACAAGGGCGACAAGGGAATGGGCGATAAGGTCATGCCAATGATGGGTGATAAGGGCGACATGGGTGATAAGGGTATGGGTGACAAGGGTGACAAGGGAATGGGAGATAAGGGCGATAAAGGCATGGGCGACAAGGGTGATAAGGGCATGGGAGATAAGGGCGACAAGGGAATGGGCGACAAGGGAATGGGGATGGGAATGGGGATGGGAATGGGAATGGGGGCGGGTGATCTCGCCAAGCAACAGCAGCAAGTGCTCGAGGCCACAAAGGCGCTCCAACAATCGCAGCAGGCGAACAACGCTGCTCAGGCTGCCATTCAACAGGCCCAAGCCAACGCACCAATGGCCGTCCAGGGTCAGTTGCAACAGGCCCAGATGCAGTTGCAGCAGGCTCAGGGTCAGTTGCAGCAGGGTCAACCCGGTCAGGCTGGGATGAACCAGCAGAACGCCGCGATGGCGCTTCAACAAGCCCTCGACACCCTCCAGGCAGCACAAGGAATGGGAATGGGAATGGGCATGGGGATGGGCATGGGAGAAGGAATGGGGATGGGGATGGGGATGGGCATGGGTATGGGTATGCAACCCGGAATGGGAATGGGAATGGGAATGGGAATGGGAATGGGCATGGGGATGGGTATGCAGCCTGGGATGGGGATGGGCATGGGGATGAGCCAGCAAGGCATGAACATGGGCATGAGCGAAGGTGACATGAACGGTGGCGACAAGCTCAAGAACGCCGCCTCAACCGGCACCACGGCGACCGGCGACGGCACCTTCATCAAACTCCGCGGCAAAGAACGCGAGAAGGTCCAACAGGGTTCCGATACCCAGTTCCCAGCCGAGTTCCGCGAACTGATCAAGCAGTACAACGTCAACATCAAGAACGCCAAACCGGCCGGCACGAAGTGATGTTGGCGAGACGTCTATAATTCATCGGGCCGGTGAGTCGATCGCGTCGGCTCACCGGCTTTTTTCACAGAGCATCACATGTACTCGGTGTGTCCTGCTGAATTTAATCTGAAGTGCGGCACACGGAGTGTGCCGAAGGCGTTGGATGTGTGAAGGTCACCCCCCACCGTCTCGCAAAACCTCGACACCTCCCCCACAAGGGGGGAGGACAAAACCAAGAACGCGACTCGCCTTTTCTTGCCCTCCCCCCTTGTGGGGGAGGGTGGCGAGTCTTCGAGCCGGGTGGGGGGGTATGGCTTCCCCTGCCAAACGCCTGATACCCTCACAACAACCGGGAGTTCCCCCGATGATGCGTCGATTCCTGCTTGCAGCCGTGTTCGCGACGCTGTTCGCCGTACCCAGCGCAACCTCGGCACAGCCACCGAAATCCGACACCAAGACCGATCCGAAAGTGGAGTCGAAGGTTCCGGAAGACAAAGTGAAGATGGACCCGGAGACGAAGGCGGCTGTCGAGAAAGCGTTGAAGTTCCTCGCGAAAGAACAGGCCGCCGACGGTTCCTGGGGCAACACTGCGATCACCGGCTTCACCTTGCTCGCGTTCATGGCGAACGGTCACGCTCCGAACCAGGGCGACTACGGCAAAGTGGTCGCTGCGGGCGTGCGGTATTTGCTCGCTCAGGCCCGTGAGGATGGTTACCTCGTCGGTGCCCGCGGCGGGAATATGTACTGCCACGGCATGGCGGCGCTCGCACTCACGCAGGTCTACGGCATGACCGGCGACGACGACGTGAAGAAGGTGACCAAGAAGGCCATCGACCTGATTATCAAGACGCAAAACAACGAGGGCGGCTGGCGTTACGATCCGTCGCCGACGGGTGCGGACATCTCGGTCACGATCATGCAGGTCATGGCTCTGCGAGGCGCGAAGGATGCTGGCCTGCAGGTTCCCGACAAGACGATGGCCGATTCGATCAAGTACATCAACAAGTGCCGCGACAAGATCACGGGTGGCTACAAGTATCAGCCCTACGGCGGTGCAGCGGGTTACGCTCGAACGGCGGCCGGCGTGTGCGTGCTTCAGTTGTGCGGCGAGTACGAAGCGGAAGACATCAAGAAGGCCGTTGAGTTCATGGAACGCGTCGGCGAAGACCGCGGCCACTACTGGTACGGCCACTATTACGCGGCTCACGCCATGAATCAGGTCGGTGGCGAGATGTGGGAGAAGTACTACAAGAAGATGCGTGATAAGCTGCTGGCCCCGAACTACCAGTTGGCGAACGGCTCGTGGTACGATCCGCGTCTCGAAGCTGCCTACGGCGCATCGTACCAGACCTCGATCGCAGTGTTGATTTTGAGCGTGCCGACGCACTACCTGCCGATCTATCAGAAGTGATTGATCGAGTCTGTGAGCGTCGAGCCGTCAGGCCGACGGTTGGTTCAAACACGCGGTTGGTTCAAACACGCGGTTGGTTCAAACACGCGGTTGG
>JAIOPV010000033.1 GCA_021413735.1 Planctomycetota bacterium | reverse complement strand
CGGGCACATCGACTTGAATTTCAACCGTTGAAGTGGTGGCCATGAGTCCATCCCTGGCAAAAATCGGCTCGCTGCCAACTGCCACTACTTTAGGCTCCAACGGCCAAATCGCCTGGTTCCGCACCTAAAAACGGAAGAACCTGGTTCACCTTCTGTGTTGGAGCGGAAGGGCCACTGACAAGCGGAGTATAACGTCGGCTCGCAAAAGATGGCGCAACGCTTCAGTAACAACCAGCGTGCCTGTGAATGAAGTGATTTGTTGCGACGCACCGAAGTGACCAGCGAGTGGCTGGTGGTGCGTGTGATGAGCCGACGATTGATGCAATCAACGTGTTGAACGGCGAAGACTACTCGGCCAACACATCGACCAGTTTCTTGAGGTTCTTGATTCCGCCGACTTCGTTGGCGAGGTTCTTGACGCGGATCACCAAATCCACTGGAGTCACCACGCCCGACTTGCTCAGACCCTCGGCCATCTGCTCGCGACGAGCTTTCCGCTTCGCATGGCTGGCCCGACTCTTCACGAAGTAAATCAGAGATGGCGCAACCTTGATTCCTTTTTCACCCAGCGCTGCGACGACTTCTTTCGAGTTTGCCTTGGGGTTTGTGCCCAAGTAATCTCGGATCGCGTCTGACTTGTTGACAGGCGCGCCGTTCTCGGAAGGACTCTTCTTTGACATGCTAATCTCCGACTAACGTGGAGTTGAAAGTCAACTCTATGATATTAATCTTAGCGACTAAGATTCCAATTGTCCAGTGCTGGCCTTAGATGGGTGAATTGCTGTGCTTGAATCGCTCAGCTTTGGTGAGCGTCGATCCTTAGTCCGATGGCTGAGTTCGTGACGCGGGCGGTTTCGCGGACACCGTCGGGCTTGCGCCTCGACGCTCGCGAACCCTCGACCAACTTCTCAAATCAGACGGGTTGGGCAGCCAGCATAGACATGATCCGGTTGCAGTCGCTCGCGCTTCATCACAACGCTATGCCCAAGAACTCGAGCGCCATCGCCAATGTGACAGCCATACAGCAGCACAGCACCGGTTCCCACCGATGCGTTCTTCCCGATCACAACGCGATCAAGCTTCAAGACCCGATCCTCAAACGTGTGAGCCTGGAACAGACAGTTCACCGTGGCGCCGTCCTGCACTTCGATCATGTCCGGATCAACAACAAACGCGAATACGTCTCCCACAATCACGTTTCGCCCGAGTTTCACGCCGAGCGCTCGGAGATACCAGTTCAACAGTACAGTGCCTTCGAGCGTCTGTGCCGGAGTTACCGCAAGGTGATGAAACGCCGTGTAGTTAAAGTCCCACCGGCTGCACCAACACGACCAGAGCATATGTGTCGCCGGGCGAACGCGACCGAGCAGGAACCACTTCATCGCAAGCCCAAGGAACGCCAACGCCAGTAAGAAACCCAGATCGAGCAACGGCACCACGCCGAAAACGAGTACCTCAAAGGAAACCTCTGGCTCCGCCATCTCGATGGCCGCGAACCACGCAAGGATCAACAGCATTGGCACGAGCGGAATCGCGAATCGCAACAGTTCCCAGAAGACGCGGTTCACGTATCGAATCCACGACGGCTTGTGCGTCAGGCTGGCGTCGGCTTCCACGATCTCACGCTTCGGCAGCTCGAACGGCGGTTCCCCAAACCACGACGTGCCAGGAGCGATGATCCGATCGTCCGCCACTGTGCAGACGCCCAGCAACACTCCACTCGGAATCGTCTGACCAGCGGGGATGATCGCATAGTTCCCCAAAAAGACGCCGTCGCCGAGTTTCGTGCGAGCGAGGGTCACGGTGCCACGGTGAACGACCGGCGAGCCAAGGTAAATTCCATCTGCGAAGAACGTCCCCGAACCGAGCTCGACCAACTCCGGAATCGTGTCGAAGATCGTGCTCAACTCCGTGTCGCGACCAATTTTCATCCCCGCACCACGCAGCCAGACACGCCACATCAGCGTGCCGTTGAGCCAGTCGTTCGACCAGTCAAGAATGTCGCGCTTCAGGATCACGCGAATGTACGTCAGGCTCCACCGACTCACCACGCCTTCGGGAATCTTTCCGAGCGTTCGTATCGAGAAGCAGCGAGAGACGAGCATCGCGGGAATGATGCACACGACCAGCAGCGCCGAGACCAAGAATTCCTCGACATCAATCGAGGGATGCAGGAGCCATTCGGTCGCAACGCCGGTGTCGATCCCCTGGATCGAGCAATACGCCATTGCAATGAGCACCAACGGCAACATCGTCATACCGGCGAGCAGCAGCCGCGCCGCGAACAGCACGATACCGTGCATCACCGGCGACATCTCGCGACTGCCCTCGGGTAACTCAGGAGCCGGGGGAGCCTCGCCAGCGGGGGCAGCGGGAATGCCCGCCCAGCGTTTCCCCTCGGGGACCGTGTCGCCCGATTGCAGGTACGCTTGCGCTGCGAGATAGCTGTTAGGTTTCATGCAGGTATCGGGGGCAACTCCCGCACGAACATCGAGCGTGCAATCGGTTCCGATGCTGATCGGCCCAACGATGATCTGCCCATCTTCGAGATCGAAGAGTCGAATCGTCGCATCTCGACTGATGGTGACGTTGTCACCAATCTCCAGCAGATCCCAGCCGCCTTGCGTCAGGTTTACGCCGCGGTGAATGTGTACGCCGTAACCGATTTTTGCACCCAGTGCGCGCAACACGACGCTCTGAAAAACGGTGCCTTCGAGGAGTTGCCAGGGAATGATCCGCACGGTTTGCTGAACGATCCAGTTGCGGACATAGAAGCTCCCCCAAACCGGCGCACGGGTCGGTTGATACCGGCCGATCAAAGCCTTCTTCACCAGCACGGCGAAGACCACGGAGCCAACGAGATACAGGCAGATGCCGCTCGCGTACATCAACGGCGTCGCGAGCAGGAACGAGTTCAGCCCAAGGCTTTGGGCCAGATCGGGAACGACATGGAACGCCAGCAGATAAAGCAGCGGTCCCGCAATCACCAGCCCGATTAACAACCACGACATCTGCACCACGGTCGCTAAGAATGGATTCACTCGTGGCGTGGGTTCGGTCGTGGCAACCTTGTGTGCCGTGAGCGGTCGGGCACGTTTCGCCAGTCCCGCGATGGTGCGGGCTTCGTACAGGTCGCGGACTGTGAGCGAAGCCGTTGCGGGGTCATCGCGTAGCGTCGAGATCAGCATGGCGGCACGCAGCGAATCGCCGCCGAGATCGTTGAAGAAATCGTGATCGACCGAGACGCGTTCCTTCAGGTCAAACACGCGCTGGACGGCGACGGCGAGTTTCTGCTCGAACTCGTCGCGTGGGTCGACGATGTGCCCGCGTGGTTCGGGGGCGTGAATCTCCAGGGTCGGCAACGCCCGCCGATTCAGCTTGCCACTGACGGCTGTTGGTAGCGACGCCAGCAGCCCGAAATGTGCAGGCACGGTGTATTCGGGAAGCTGCACACGCACTGCCGTTTTCAGGTCGTCGAAGTGCGGCGGATTCGCCGGATCGATGGGCACAATGAACGCCACGATCTGCTGTTGCGGTCCTTCGCCTTGCACGCGGCAAGCGGCTTCACGCACGCCAGCACATGCCGCGAGCCTCGACTCGATCGCTTCCAGTTCGATGCGATAACCGCGAATCTTCACCTGCGAGTCAATGCGGCCGTGGCAGTGGTAGTTGCCGTCGGCGTCGCGGTGAACGAGATCGCCCGTGCGGTAAATGCGACCGAATCGGGGATGAACCGGGAACTTGCGAGCCGTGAGTTCGGCGTCGTTCAGGTAACCGCGAGCAAGTCCCGCACCGCCGAGACAGAGTTCACCCGTTTCGCCAGTCGCCACTTCTTCAAGACGTTCGTTCAAGACCCACGCGAGAATGCCGGGCACGGGCTTCCCAATCGTGATCTCATCGCCAGCACGAATCACAGCCCGCAGCGCAACGACGGAGCACTCGGTGGGGCCGTAATCGTTGACGAAGGTTTTGCCGGGTGCCCAGCGGTCGGCGACATCGCGCGGGAGCGGTTCACCCCCAACGTGCAGGCGAGTCAACTCTGGCAGCGCGAGTTTCGGGTTCTCGCAACCGCTTGTGCGAAGCAGCGTTGGCGGTGGGGAGAACACGCTGATTCGCTCGGCTCGCATCCACGAGGCGAGGTCCGGTCCGAGGCGTATTACATCATCATCCATGACGACGAGTGTGGCACCGGCCGCGAACGCCATCCAGATTTCCGCGACGCTCGAATCGTAGGCGCATGAGGAGTTTTGGGAGACGCGGTCGTTGGGCTTCGCGGGGAACGTGGCGAGATCGCCGCGAACGAGATTCGCGACAGCCGCGTGTTCGATCATCACGCCCTTGGGGCGACCCGTGGTGCCGGAGGTGTAGATCACGTACGCGAGACTGCTCGGCGTGAGCCAACTTGCTGGAGCGAGTGTCGAGACGCGAGTGTCGATCTTCGCCGCCCAGCCAACCACATCCACAACGCAGCCCTGGAAGGCGTCGAGACCGCGGGTTCGACTCAGCCCGACGGCATCGGTCAGCACAGCCACCGGGCGAGCGTCAGCGAGGATCGTGTTCACCTGAATATCGGGGAACGACGGATCGACGCACACGTACGCCGCGCCTGCTTTGAGGATCGCGAGCTGTGCGAGGTAGACGTGTTCGGAGTTTCGCGGAAGGATGACCGCAACGACGTATTCACCCGTCACGAACTCGCGGAGGTACGCAGCGAGCGCGTCGGATTGCCGGTCGAGTTCGGAGTATGTGAGGGTGCGACGCTGTGGGTGTGAAGGCGACGGCGGAACATCAATGGCAACGTTCCCCGGCCAGCGTCGGGCTGCTCGGGTGAAGAATTCGTGGAGCAGTCGCGGTTCGTCGTCGAACTCATCTCGCAAAACCATCTTCCCAGACTGGCGTGGAGAGGTCACACCGTGCGGCATTAATAGTCACCTTGCGGAACATCAGTCGCTACCGAACGAGCTCTAAGCACTGAACCCTCGGCCGAAACCCGTGTTTCGAGCGTGAGGAATTTTTCATCTTCATCGGCCGCCATCGTGGCGGATGATTTTGCGTGAGGCGGCAAAACCCGGCGAGCAGCGAGTGACCAAAAACAAACGAAAATCCTTGCCGATTCGGAGCGGCATGGGAGTGACTCCGAGTTCAGCAAACCCGATCATCGGATCAGGGAGGTGGTTATTGTACGGTTATGGCAGGCGGATGAGGCGGAACGGACAGCACGGGAAAAGACAGAATTCGGGCACGTTCGGGTTAGCGGTCGCTCCAACGGGGCGACCGCTAACCCGTCTTCATAACCCAACCAACGCCGAAGCGGTCCTGCCGTTTCACTTGCGTGTGGTCGTGTTCTCTCCTTACCACGAGGTTCACCTTTGCGTCCCTACATCATCCCACTGGCCGCCTTAACGGTCGTCTTGCTGTTCCTCGCTCCGGCTGTGCGAAGTCAGCCCGACGAGAAACCCGCCCCCAAGGCTGCTCGCGTTGAAATCAAAGCTGCGCCGGCGGTCGAGTTGCCGCTCACGCGAGTCGTGCTGTTTAACGCGGGCATCGGCTACTTCCACCGTGAAGGCGAAGTCACCGGCGACGCTCGCCTCGATCTTCGCTTCGACGAAGCCGACGTAAACGATCTGCTCAAGAGCCTCATTCTCACCGACGCGGCGGGCGGCAAACCCAAGACCATCACTTACGACAACCGCCTGCCCATCGAGTACACCCTCAAGGGCTTCGCAGTGGACGTGACCGAGAACCCCAGCATGGGGCAACTGCTGCATCAGGTTCGTGGTGAGAAGATCGAAGTCACGGACAAGTCGGGCGGCATCATCACCGGGCAGCTCGCAAGTGTCGAACGTCAACCTGCGGGGCCGGCGGCGGCAACCGACCCCGGCGAGAAGATTAACCTTCTCACCGAAGACGGCCTGCAAACGGTCGAGTTGAAGCAAGTGAAGAAACTGAAGTTCGTGCGGCAAGAACTTCAGGCCGAGTTCAAGAAGGCACTCGAACTGCTGGCGGCATCGCGTGGCGACAACAAGAAAACGGTGTCGGTGGTGTTCGGCGGGCCGGGCAAGCGTCGCGTTGCGATCGGATACGTGATGGAGGCACCGCTGTGGAAAGCGAGCTACCGCATGACGGTTGACGCGAAGGGTGCGTTAAAACTGCAAGGATATGCCTCGGTCGAAAACACGACCGACGAGGACTGGAACAATGTGAAGGTCGGGCTTGTCGCTGGTCGGCCGATGACGTTCCAGATGGATATGTACGATCCGCTGTTCGTGCCGCGACCGACGGTGGAGCCGGAGTTGTTCGCGTCGCTGCGTCCGCCGATGTATCAGGGCGGGTTGAATCCTGCTGTGGGCATGATGGGCATGGCCGCAGCCCAGAACCAGGGCTTCGGCGGGAACGGTGCCGGAAACCAGGGATTCGGTGCGGGTGGCCTTGGTGTTGGCGGCGGCTTTCAGGGTGGTCTCGGGCAGGGCAATTTCTTCGGTAGCAATCAATTCGGGAACCAGGGCGGGCAGATTGGGAACTACGGCGGGCAGTTCGGCTTGCAGGGCGGCAACCTCACGGGCTACCTACCGCGAATCGCGCGACCGGACGTGCGAACGCTCTACGGTCAACGCCTGAGCTTCGAGGACTACCTGGCCCGTCAGCGTGGCGACCTCAACGCCGGCCGCGACCCGAACGCCCAGCAGGAACCGAAGCCAGTGGTTCGCGACCCGCTCGACAAAAAGAGCGGAGCGCTGGCAGCGGCCGAGGGCGGACTCGGCGACATGTTCGAGTACAAGATCGAGGAGCCGGTTTCGCTGCCCCGGCAGAAGTCGGCACTGCTGCCGATCCTGAATGAAACGCTCGAAGGCTCGCGGGTCAGCATCTTCAACAACGCCGTGCTCGCGAAGCACCCGCTGCTGGGATTGCAGGTCAAGAACAAGACCGAACTGCACCTCGCACAGGGGCCAATCGCGGTCTACGACAACGGCACGTTTGCGGGCGACGCCCGGCTACCCGATCTGAAGCCCGGCGAAACGCGACTGGTCAGTTACGCCATCGACCTCGGCACGGAGGTGGTTCGTCGTGACGGCGACGAGAAATCCGTCATGGTCGCCAACAGCATTACGGGCGGCGTCCTCCACGCGGAATTCAACTCCCAGTCGTCGGCAAAGTATCTGGTCCGCAATCGCAACTCCCAGGAACGGCTGGTGATTATCGAGCACCCGTTGATCGACGGGCGCAAGCTCGTTGCCCCGGCGAAGGCGACAGACCAGACGCGGAGCTTCCGCCGCTTTGATGTGCCGGTAAAGGCCGGGGAACTGGCCACGCTTGATGTGGTCGAACAGTGGGGCTCGAAGGAAACATGGACCCTCCAAAGGCTCGACGTCAGCGTCTTGCGGTCGTACTCGGAAAACGAACACGTCAAGCCTGCGGTGCGGGCGGTGCTGACCAAGTTGCTCGAATTCCACCGCAAAATCGAGGACGCCAAGAAGGGCATTGAGGAGCAGTTGGAAGGGCTGAAGGAGATCGCCGAGGATCAGGACCGCATCCGCAAGAACATCGAGCGAGCACCGAAGGAATCGGAGGCGTATAAGCGGTACGTCAAGAAGTTCGATGACCAGGAGACGGAGATCGAGAAGCGACAGGCGAAAGTGAAAGAGTTGCGGGTCGAGATGGCGAAGCAAGAGAAGGCGTTGAAGGAGTACGCCGAAACCGCGAAGGCGGAGTGAGTGTTGTTTCAATTAGCCCCAGGCTTGCCTGGGGCCACGCGATCTACTGATCGCTGCGCAATGAACTAAACTTTCCCACCGCGTAGCGTCAGACCCGCTGCGGCAAAGAACGACCGAATCAGGCGTGCTTTCTGCCGCAAGCGTCCGATGGCCAAATGGACTTCCAGATGCAACTCTTCGAGGTCTAAACACGCCACGTTCCGCATTTCGACGTGCTTGAGATGTTGCCAACAGCCTTGATCCAACGGACTCAGGTCCGGAGCGTATCCCGGCATCGCCTCCAGATGGACTCGTTTCGCACCTCCTTCGGCGAGAAACTCCTGCACCGCTCCCCAGCGATGAATGGGCGAGCCATCCCAGATCACCAATAACTTCGTCCCCGTTTCCAACAACAGGTGCTTCAGGAAAACGACACTGTGCGAACTCGACAACGACTCTTGACGCACGAGCGTGTACAGCTTGCCTGCGGGCGTGACACCGGCCATTACCGACAAGTGATCTCGGCTCTGTTTCTCGTCCACAATTGGCGTCTGTCCTTTGGGTCCGTAGGTTCTGACCACGCCCGGCAACAAGTAGAACCCTGATTCATCAACGAAAACTAGGGTTCGGCGTTCTCGGGACGCCTGTCGAAGCAACCGCGGCCACATCTCAGTTCGCCAGTTGGCAATCGCTACTTCGTCGCGTTGGATGGCTCGTATGATCGGGATTTGCGGTGTCCAACCCAACTCCTTCAACACGCGGGAGACACGGTCTTTGTGGTAAGAGACCCCGAACTCCTTTTCGATGACTTGGGTCACTCGAGCACACGTCCAGACATCGCCCCGGAACCCATATGCTTCCGCTCCGTGCCACAGACAGTCGGCAATCAGCAGTCGCTGCTCGGGTGTCAGTTTGGCGGGATGACCGGGCGAAGCATGATGTCGCAAGGCATCCAGGCCGTCGGTAGCAGCCGCCCGCATCCACTGGCTAACCGCTCCGGCAGACGCACCCAAGGCGATGGCAATGTCGTGTTGCGTCCAACCATGCCGCTTCAACTCCCAGGCCCGGAGTCGCCGCCATTCCTTCCAGTCGTGGGGAGAGGATGTCCTGCTTTCCATACCCCAATTTTACGCCGCGCGAAGTTTAGTTCTTTGCGCAGCGATCAGTAAAGCCCCAGGCAAGCCTGGGGCTAATTTCGCGGTTATTTGTCCAGCACAGCCAGGATCGTCTCGGCGACGAGCTTGTTGCCGGCTTCGTTCAGGTGAACGGTGTCGCTGGTCAGAACGCCCTTATCCTTGTCGTCGGCGTTATTCTTCGCGAGGTGATCCACGAACGCCTTCCGGAGATCGCAGAGTTTCGAGCCGGTGTCCTTCGCGACCTTCCGGCTGATCTCGGCGTACTCATCAAGTTGAGCGTCGGCCTTGTTCCCGCCAGCCTTCTTCTCGCCGATCACGGTTGGCGTGCAAAGGATCACGCGAGCGCCGCCGTCCTTGATCTTCCCGATGATGTCCTTCAGCCCTTCCTCGAACTTCTCCTTCGACGTGCCCTTGCTGGGGTCGCTCAGACCGTGCCACACGTCGTTGATGCCGATGTAGATCACAACCACGCTCGGCTTCTGGTCGGCAGCGCGAGTGTGATCGCGGTGAGGAGCAGATTGCGGAGACGCATTGGAGAGCCTTTCGGTTGGGGATCGGGAGCGAGAATTACTTGATCTCTTTGAGGCGAATCTTGCGGTATTCCATCGTGTCGCGGTCTGCCTCAAGACCGATCGGGCCGGTCGCCGGGATCTTGAACGCTTCTTCGAGCACTTCGCCGTTGCAGGTGCAGTGTGCGACTTCGCCTTTCACCACCACGACGATTTCGTTCCAGTCCTGCGGCTTGTACTTCTTCAGGTTCTTGTACGGACCCGCAACCGGATAGTCACGCACCTGGAGTTGCTTACCACGGAGGAACAAGCCGCTGTCGGCGTTCACGGCCGCACGGAACTCTAACCGCAACTCGAAGTCTTTCGGGAACTGCTGGGCGGTCCACAGTTGGGCGGTGCCCTTGCCGGGGTTCACAACGAGGACGCCATCCTTCGCGGAGTAGCGTTTGTCGGACGCTTCGGTCTTGCCGTCGAACGACTCGAACTTGCCGTCCTTGGACTTGTAGCCCCAGCCGGTAAGGTCTTTGCCGTTGAACAGTTCGATGGTGCCGGGTTCGAGTTTCTCGTCGGCGGCCATCGCTGGAGCGAGGCAGAGCGCAAACGCGAACGTAACGCGAGAGAGCGTGCGAAGCATGTCAGTGATCCTTTGGGGAGAGCAAACGCGGGCGGGTTTCGTCTTGGGTCAGTCTCGTGACATTGGGCGAAGTGGTCAACAATTTTTCTTGGTTTCGGAGTTCTCGGAGCGAGAGGCGTGGTGTTCTGGTGAGTTGCAGTCAATCAGTGTGGAAGGGGAACGATCAGAGGTTGTGGTTGGCTGTGCGTCAGCGTTTTGGGAGGTGTCAGGGAGAAGTGCGAAATAGAAATAGAATGGGCCGTTGGGGACCACCCCCAACGGCCCATCCGCCCAAGCCTCCGACAAAACCTTGCGATTCTGTCGGGGGTTGCCATGCCGAAAGATAATAATGCACGCAGCGTGCCAATCACTTCATCACGATGGCTTAGGCGACGCGAACCAATCACGCACCTGCTGACTAAGTTCGCCAAGACTTGTCACCAATCGCACCTCGGGACGGGCGAGCCGCAGTTGAATCTCGACGTCGAGTTTGCGGGCGTAGTTGGGGTCGGTGCCGACGAACAATGTCTGCTCGCGAACCTGCACGCGGCCACCAAGTTCGAACAGCGCGATGGGGCAGAGCGTTTCGGGCGGGAACCAGAACAGCACGGCGGTCGCTCGTCGGAGATGCCTAAACTCCCATTCGATCTGAGCTGCCGCGGCGCTGGGTTCGTTCCAGGGGTAGTTCTTGCGACGCGGATTCAGAATGGTGATCGGCAGCTCGCTGATCGCTTCAACCACGACCGTTTGCCAGTCGAGGGTGCCACTGATGCCGCCCGCGAGGAAGACGCTCGGGCCCGAACCGTCGTATTCCTGCGGCGCTTCGATGACGGTGGCGGTCATGACGTTCCCGCTTTGCTTGCCGTCTCCTTGTCTCCTTGTCCCCGTGTCTCCCCCTCTTTCTTGGTCTCCTCTTCCTTCTTCTCCGCGATGTGCTTCGGCACCTTCACCGGCACCACGTCCCACGACAGCCCAACAACTTGAAGCATCCGCACGAACGTGTACGTCAGATCAATCTCCCACCAGCGGTGCCCCTGCGAACACGCTCGCGGCGTCGCGTGATGGTTGTTGTGCCAGCCCTCGCCGTTCGTCAGCAGTGCCACCACCGCATTGTTCCGGCTGCGGTCGTTCGTCTGGTATGGGCGGTAACCCCAACGGTGCGCCGCGGAGTTCACCAGCCAGGTGATGTGCCAGACGTACACGGTGCGAACCAGCACAGCCCACACGAAGATCTGCACGCCGAGTTGCACCGCCGCTTCAGTCGTGTCTTCGATCAGGAAGCCGAGGCCGAAGCCGATCGCCGCGATCAGCAGAGCGTGAACCACATACACGAGAATCCACTTGTTGCCGCGATGCAGCCAGCGAAGGAACGGATCGGTCATCAGGTCCGGGATGTACTTCTCGAACGTTGACAGCGACCGTTGCCGAGGGTCGGCGGTGTAGATCCACTGCATGTGCCCCCAGAAGAAGCTCTCGCGGGGACTATGCGGGTCGCCGGTTTCGTCGCTGTGCTGATGGTGAATGCGATGCACACACACCCACCACAACGGCGACCCTTCCAGACTGCACACGCCACACAGCACCCACAGCCGTTCGAGGAACGTCGGGAACGTCGCGGCTTTGTGCGTCAGCATCCGGTGGTAGCCGAGGTTGATGCCGAGCGAGCCGAAGATGAAGTTGCCGACGAGAATGACCGGGATTCCCCACCATACGAACGTGTACGGCAGGAACGCAGTCAGCGCGAGCAAGTGAATCGTGATTATGGTGATGAGGAACCACACCACGAGCTTCGGGCGGGGCAGTGGCGTGGCAACGGGAAGAACGGCAGGAGCTGTACTCACTGTGGCTAAATCTCGGTAGGATTGCGTGCGGGCGTGCTTCAATTAAGAATAGGCGATCGAACGGCGTGTGTCATCACGAACCGCCCACCAAATACCCCAGAGTCCCAACCATGTCGTTCACCGCGATGGAACTGATGATCTGTTGTGCGGCACGGGAACTCGAAGACGGCAAGACCGTTGCGGTGGGTACCGGCTTACCGTGCGCAGCCGCGATGCTCGCCCAGCGAACGCACGCCCCGAATCTGGTCATCATGTTCGAGGCTGGCGGCGTCGCTCCGCAACTCCCGACGATGCCGGTAAGTGTCGGCGATAGCACGACGTTTCACCGGGCGGTGATGGCGACGTCGATGGCTGACGTGATGCAGTTCTGCCAGCGTGGCATGGTGGATTACACCTTCCTGAGCGGCGCCCAGATCGACCCGTATGGCAATCTGAACTCGACTTTCATTGGCGGCACGCACGACAAGCCGAAGGTTCGTTTGCCTGGCAGCGGAGGCGCGAATGATCTGGCGTCGTTCTGTTGGCGAACGCTGATCGTGATGAAGCACGACGCCAAGAAGTTCGCGGCGAAGCTGGATTTCCTGACGACGCCTGGCTACCTGACCGGTCCCGGGGCACGCGAAGCCGCTGGCTTGCTTTCGGGTACGGGGCCGCACCGCGTCATCACGGATTTGTGCGTGCTGGACTTCGCCCCTGCCACGAAGCGAATGCGAGTGAAGAGCCTCCACCCCGGCAAGACGCTGGAGCAGATTCGAGCGGCGACGGGTTTCGAGTTGGAGGCGTGCGACCCGCTCACAACGACCGTGGAGCCGAACGAGGAGCAGTTGCGGATTCTGCGAACGGAGGTCGATCCGGGAAGATACATCCTCGGCAGGGCGTGCTGAGGGTCAGTCGCGAATCGAAAAAGCTACACGATCTCCGTATCGCTGAGTCAACGCCTCGACAGCTTGCGTGTAGTCTGGTTCGGAATCGCACAGTGTACACGTTAGATCCAAGTACGCCTGTTGCAGGTACGGCGACCGGGCCAGTGCAAATACATCAGCAGCATCGATCTGGTTGTCGAAGAGGCAGAGATGCTTGAGGCCTTGCAGATTAGCTGAGTTTGCGATTGCGATTATCCCCTCCTCTCCGATCGAACTCCTGCTCAAATCCAAGACTTGGAGGTTGGTGATGAATGGGCTCTCAACCAACGCACGGATTTCCCGATCCGCGACCCAAAGGCTGAAATGCCGGAGTCGGCGGATTCGGGTCAGTTGAGGCCATTTCGCCAACTCCCGAAGGAAGGGCGCCTCACCTGTTGGTGAAATCGGCTCGACGCTGGCGGGCAACCTCAGCGAGCCGTATGCGCCATGACCTGATACAAGCTCCAACGAACACACGGGGGCGAGTGGAAAGAGACGCTCCAAGTGCGGAAGTAGATTTTTCGGTGTGAGAGTGACGTGTTCA
Source organism: Planctomycetota bacterium (assembly GCA_021413735.1). Classification (GTDB taxonomy): domain Bacteria; phylum Planctomycetota; class Planctomycetia; order Gemmatales; family Gemmataceae; genus Gemmata. Next base: position 27,627 of record JAIOPV010000033.1, on the reverse strand, counting down.
ACGAAGCCGCGTACCCACCGGACCTGCGCCGGAAAGAGCGAAAGCGGTTCCAGCCACACGGAAGCGTGCTCATTGACTAGTTGTTGTGCCCGCAACTTGAGGCCAACCGCTTCACTCCCCGATTGATCGAGAGTCGCCGATTGAATCTGCAAGCGGATAAACTCGGCCCGTTCCGCTTGCCCGTTCTCCTGGAGCCAGTCGGCGTACACCAACCGGGGAGTGTCTTCGTCAGGGGTCGCGATGATCGCCGCGAGCAAAGCATCTTCGTCGCTCACGACCCACGCACGACAGCTTCGACCTCAGCGATGAAGGCCTCCAGAGGCTGGCCCCCGGTCGCCTTGATGTCGCGGACGCCCTCCAGGAACTCCCGAACATCGAAGGTCTGCTGTGCCCACGCCAACAACTCGGGCGGGACCGGGACGGAAGTCGGTGGATCGGCCGGGGGCAACGGTTCTGAGGGCATGTGTATCCTCCAGGGGGAGCTAGCGCCAGCCTACCAGGTGACCACGGGGGTGGTCAAGTTGCACGCTCCCGCAGCGACGCCCATATCCTAACCTGGGTTCAGTGTTCCATCTCTATCCAAGGCGGCACATGAAGCCCGTCGAGATGTTCCAGTTCTGTCCGCGTTGTGGCGTCAGCCGACACACGGACAACCACGCTCAAACGCCGTTCCGATGTGCTGGCTGCGGACTCGTCTTCTACTTCAACCCCATCGTGGCGGCTGCCGCGTTCGTGTTCGATAGCGATGGTCGCGTGCTGCTCATTCGTCGCGCCAAAGACCCCAGCGCGGGGAAACTCGGCGTCCCCGGTGGGTTCATCGACTTCGGTGAATCCGCAGAGGAAGGCATGCGCCGCGAAGTGCGGGAAGAGGTCGGCTTGGAACTCGATAACGTGCGGTTCCTGGTGTCGTTCCCGAATATCTACCACTACCGCGAAGTGACGTATCCCGTCGTCGATCTATACTTCACCGCGTTGGCGTTAAACCCCGAGAAGGCTCAGGCGCTCGACGCGGTCGTGAGCGTGGAATGGCGATTACCGAACGAGATCCCCGATGAGGAGATCGCGTTTCCGTCGATGGCCGTGGCATTGAAGGCTCTTCTCAGATGAAGTACAGCTCACTGCTTGGGCGTTCGTTTCTGGGCGAAGACCCAATCCCAAAACTCCTTCTCTGCGAACGCGGGCGACCACGAGTTGTGTCCTGCCTTCGGATACTCCGTGATCTTCGGGCTGGCACCCGCATCCTTCAACGCCTTCACCATGTCACGCGAACCCGACACCGGAACGACACTGTCATCCGTGCCGTGAAACGCCCACACTGGGATATGCGCGATCTCCTTGGCCTTCGACGGATCGCCCGCTCCGCAGATCGGCACAACCGCCGCGAAGAGATCGGGGCGACGTTGAGCCGCGTCGAACGCACCGAAGCCACCCATTGACATCCCGATGACACTCACACGATCCGCGTCGATCGGCAGTTCCTTCACGAGCAAATCCACGAGGTCGAGCGTCAACTTCAGCGGCTCGCTCACCTCGGGGCTTTTGTAGCTTCCCTTGCCCCAAGGCACGTCCACCCACTGCTTGCCATCCGGACATTGCGGCACGAGCACGAACGCCTTCGCAGCCACGACCTGCGGGTGGGTCATCGGGCTGGGGTTCTTCGCATTCCAGAACCACACGAGTTGCTTCGAGTTGTCCTTGCCACGTTCGCCAGCCCCGTGAAGCATCACCACAAGCGGATACTTCTTGCCCGCTTCGACCTCGGCTGGCTTCAGCAATCGATACAGGAGAACCTTGTCGCCGGCCTTGAATTCCTTGGCTTCCGGCTCCGCCGCGAGGACATCTACGGCGGGCGATACGGCGAACGCGGTCATGGCGAGTAGCATCCGAAACATGAGGGAAACTCCAGGGAGAGCGGAGAGCCGGGCCGCCACGGAGGGCGGCCCCTAATCGAGAAAACAGCTTGATTTGTAGGGACCGCCCTGGACCGCCCTCCGTGGCGGCCCATCGACTTACTTCTTCTCGATGCGATACAGTGCCTTCTCGGTGCGAAGTAGGAGAGCGTCGCCGTCGATGCCGTAGCTCGCGAGGCTCTTCTCGCCCATCTTGATCGTCGCGACGGGATCGTAACTCGAACCGGGCTTGAACACTGTTGCCAAGCCGTCTTCGTCGAGCAGATAAACGTGCCCCCCCGCGTAGACCGGCGACGACGAATACGCCTTACCCACTCGAGCCTCGTTCCAACGCTGAGTTCCGGTCTTCGCTTCCAGACAGGTGACCGCTCCGCTATCCGCAGCGAGGTAAAGCGAATCGCCAACCAATAGCGGCGAAGCGTTTCGTGGCATCGCAACGTTCTTCGTCAACGACCACGCAACGTGCGTCTCGGTCACGTCTCCCTTGCCGTTCGGCTTGATCGCGTAAAGCCCTGGGTTGTCGTACCCGGTGCAGACATACACGAGTCCATTGCCGAACACGGGCTTCGGCACCACTGAGTAGCCGTCGTACTTCACACGCCAGATTTCTTCGCCCGACTTCGGATCAAGCGACATCACGACATCGCTGCCCGCGGCGATCAATTGGTCGCGGCCATCCACGGAGATCAGAAGCGGTGTGCTGAACGAGAACGATTTCTTGGCGTTGGCCTTCCGAGGTGTCTGCCAGTCGATCTTGCCAGTCTTCTTGTTGAGGCCGATGACCGCCTGCTTGTCTGTTCCGTCGATGCAGAAGATCAGCTTATCGTCGGCCAGAATGGGCGACCCACCGGCACCGTGAACGGGATTGTACTTCAGCGTCTCCTGCGTCCAGACTTTGCTGCCATCCTTGGTCTTCAGGCAAGCCGTGCCCAGGTGGCCGAAGTGAACGAAAACGGATTCACCATCCACGACAGGCGTCGGGCTTGCGTGACTGTTCTTCCCGTGAATCTTCGCGGTGTTCTTCTCGTCTTCCTTGAACACTTCGACGTTCCAGACGATCTCACCGGTCTTCGCGTTAAGGCAGATTGCTCGCAGGGAGTAGTCCCCTTTGCCAGCACCGGGAACCGCAGTCGTCAGGTAGATGTTGCCTGCCGCGACAACAGGTGACGACCAACCGTTTCCAGGCAATTCCTTACGCCAGGTGACGTTCTTGGTCTTGTCCCATTCGGTGGGCAACTTCGCGGCGTCGGCGTGGCCGTCCTGCGTAGGTCCTCGGAACTGTGACCATTCCGCAGCCGAGAGTGTTGGCGTGAAGAGGAGCGCGAGCGGAAGTGCCAAGACAAAGCGCGGCATTGGTGGGACTCCGGTGAAAGTGCAGTGGGGAGGGTACAAACACTTTATTGCAGCAAGGCGGAAGAGTCTGTCACAAATTCGCGGGAGGTGAGCATCACGGATCTTCGAGTATCCATTCTTGACCGAACGCAGCCGTGGCGAGTGGTTCGGCGCGAAGTCTGCGACCCTCGACGAATCCGCCTCACAAACCAAGCGCCAGAGGAATCGGAAGTCGTCCGCCGTCTTGCGTCAACTTGGCGATAACCGTAACAGGAAGAACGTTGCGGTCCATATCTTCGAGTTGGATCGTCAGTTGGCCAAGTCCGTAGGGGAAGGTGCCGCCCGCGATGGTGATGACTCGCAGTTGTGGAGGCGTCAGAGGATCGAACGGCAACGGCGTCACGAAGCCTGGGCGAAAGTGCTGCCACAAGTCATGCGCAATGACGCTGAAATGCGCTCCGGTGTCGATAATCGCGGTCGTAATCCCGTACTTACTTGCGTTCCTCGATGGAGCGAGAGACCGCATGAAGTTGCAATACGCAGTGAGTCGCAATGCTGGCAGCGAACCGCGGGTACCGTCTGGTCGTCGGAACCAAATTACATGAAACGATTCGGAGTGGTCGAGATAGAGTTTCAGCACCTTCGTCACCACATTCCGGGTTAGTAATCCCGTGGCGGGATTCTGATGACGACGACTCGTGCGTTTCGCATTTCTGGCTCAGCAGCCTCAATTCGCCGATTCAATTCTTCAAAGTCCGGGCCGAAGCCGAGGATGCGGCCGTCCGTCGCAAGAACGTAATCTCCGACTTGTAGTTCAAGCCCTTCGGCAGCGAGTTGCACCGGAATCCACTGCAACAACCTGATTCGAGCCTGGACGTCGTCCGCGGAGCCGAAGCCGGGGTAGGTGGGGAAGCCGTCGGGGTCTGATTCTCGTTCTGGAACAGGTGGCGGATTTGCGGTCATGTTCGTTCCTCCAAGGGCAACGTCATCATACCACGGAGTGATTTGTCGAAGCTGTCGGGGCTGCGTCGAGGATCTTGCGAATCGCCGCGGCCAGCGAACTTGGCGTGTACGGCTTCTGCATGAAGCCCGTGCCCGGTTCCATGCCAAGGTCCGCATTCGGGTGACCGCTCGCGAACAACACCGGAACCGCCGGGTCGATCTTGCGAATCAACTGCGATGCCTGCCGACCCGATAACGCCGGCATACTCACATCAAGAATCACCAGCGCAATCTCGCCCTTTGCTCGTTCACGACGGAAGACTTCCACTGCTTCCGCGCCGTCTGAGGCCAACAACACGCGATAGCCTTGACGTTCCAGTGCGCCGCGAGCCAGCGCCAGAACCAGCGGTTCGTCGTCTGCCACCAGAACCGTTTCGCCGTGCCCACGCTCCACCGAGGGCTTCGCCTCGACGACCTCGGGGACGGCTTCTTCCGAAATGGTTCCCTGCGGCAGATACACGTCGAAACGGCTGCCGACGCCCAACTCGCTGCTGCACTCCACCCATCCGCCGTGTGCCCGAGCCACCCCGTACACCACCGCCAAACCCAACCCCGTGCCCTGCCCCACATCCTTCGTCGTGAAGAATGGCTCGAAGATCTTCGCTCGCACCTCGTCGGTCATTCCGATACCGGTGTCCGACACACTGACCCGCACGAACGCCGGGCCAGGTTCGTCGGTGCTTGCGCCTGGCGAACAAGCGTCGGGTGCGTTCGATGTCTCGATGGTCAGCGTGCCGCCGTCGGGCATCGCGTCGCGGGCATTCAACGACAGATTCATCAGCACTTGCTGAACCTGAACCAGATCGGCAGCAACCGGGTTGAGATCAGATGCCAGTGTCACGCGAATGCTGATCCGCGGGTCGATCGTTCGCCGCAAGAGTTTGATCGCTTCGCTGACCACCGTGTTCAGGTCGAGCGTCTCGGTCTTGAGCGGTTGACGACGTGCGAACCCGAGCATCTGCTTGGTGAGTTCGGCAGCTTGCTTCGCAGCACGCTCAGCGGAGAGCAGTAGGTCGGGTTCTTCGTCGCCCGCTCCGCCAGAGCGAATCAGTTCCAGGTTCCCGAGAATGATCGTGAGCAGGTTGTTGAAGTCGTGCGCGATTCCGCCCGCGAGCCGACCGACCGCTTCCAACTTGTGCGACTGACGAAGTTGATCCTCAAGTCGGCTCTGCTCGGTCACGTCTCGGCCGGTGACGATCAAACCTGCGAGTTCGCCGGTGTCACCCCGCAACGGTGAAACGGCGATGTCGAGCAATACTTGCCGACCGTTCGGAAACGCAACCCACTCCTTCGCACGCTTCGTTTCGCCTGTTGCAAGCACTTCCTCTTCGACAACCCGCATCCGCTCTGCCCAGTCGCCGGGAACCGATAACTCATCGCGCTTCTTACCGATCATCTCCACCATCGGTTGACCGGTCAGTTCCTCGAACGCCGGGTTGCCGCCCAGGAATCGACGTTCACGATCCTTGTAGCAGACAATGTCCGGAACCGACGCGAACAGTCCTTCGAGCAAAGCACTGTGGCGGGCGAGAGCCAACGCGGTCGTTTCGCGTTCGGTGACATCCCGATAGTTCACCACCACGGCACGGACACTCGGATCGTCGAGGCGGTTGCAACCGTTCAGTTCGATGATGCGAATGCTTCCGTCTGCCGCAATCGCACGGAGCGAGCTCGCGACGTCTTCCCCTGGTCGATTCAGAAACTCCTCGAATGTCGCGTGAGCATCTTCCATGTCCTCGGGGTACACGAAATCGAAACCGATTCGCCCGGTGATGCTGGCCGGGTCGTATCCCAAAATGTCCCAAATGGCCGGCGTCGCATAGCGGATCACGGCTCCTTCATCGAGCAGCATGATTCCATCACGACTCTTCTCCACAAGCGCACGAAACCGCTGTTCGCGTTGTCGCAGTGCCTCCTCGGATTGCCGTTGCTCGGTCACATCGACCAAACATCCGTCGAGGCGAGTTGGCCGTCCGGACGCATCGCGAACGACTTGCAACCGATCACGAATCCAGCGAACAGTTCCGTCGGCAGCGACAACGCGGTACTGAGCCTCGGCGTCTGCGGTTGAGCCAGTCAGCAATCGGCGGAGTCCGTTTCGGTACGAATCGCGTTCGACGGGGTGAATGACTTCGGCCCACTTGAACGGATGGTCGAAGTAATCCGCGGGTCGGCCGGCGAGCCTGGCGAGCAGCGGCGAGACGTAACGGAACTGCCAGCCGACCATCACATCGGGTCCGGGGTTTCGCTCGGCGCTCCATAGCGCGGCCGGCGAATTGCTCAGAACTTGCCGAAGCTCGGACTCGACGCGGCGGGCCTGTGCGAATGCCTGTCGCCGTTCGCGATCATCGCGGGCGATGATGAGGCCGAGTGTCGTCGGGTTGATGTGCAGACGCGAAACGGTCAGGTTGACGGGAATCCAGGCATCATCCTTGGTGCGAAGAAGGAAGCCGTCCTGCCCGTGGAAGACCATTGTTTTGCTGAATGCGGAGCGAAGTCGCTGGACGCCGCCTGCAGCTTCGTAGCGGAAGAGATGAGTCGCGGGCAGTTGGAGGAGTTCGTAGCGTGTGAAGCCGGTGAGTCGCAGAACGACCGGGTTCACCTCAATGAGCCGGTCGGTCTCCGGATCGAGGAGGAATAGAGCGTCCCCGATCTCTTGGAGGAGAGCTTCCGCGAGTTCAGCCTGGTTATAGGTCATCATTCGCAACAGATTAGGGCGAGCAGGGCGATTTCAAACGCAATCGTGTTGGGCCTTTGTCGGAATCCTCAAACCTGGCGAGCCACGGGGTTTCCCCCCGTGGTCTTGGCCGCACAGGACGAGAAGACCACGGGGGTAAACCCCGTGGCTCGACTACTTCGCAGGCGCGATACTCTTGATCGTATGAAGCGGGAACAGCTTATAGCCAGTGTCAATTTCCCCGAGCAGTCCGACAACGCTGCCAGTCTTCTTGTCCATATCTCCCGTTAAGGGGATCACGACCAGCTTCTCCGGTGTGCCGCCAACCTCAACCTCAACAGCCGCGAAGTTGGTGTTCGTGTCGGTCGCGAGCCATTCCAATCGCGTCAGTTTCTCATCGAGCGGGATCGGCGTTCCCTTCCGAACCGGGATGTCGTTGCTCAGTCGCTCGCTGCCATCCGGGGCGTGATACAGTACCTTCAAATTCCGAACCTTTACGGTGGGATTGCTCGGCTCCTTCTGAATGATCTGCACTGCCCAGTTCAACCCAACAGCTTTCGGAGCTTGGAGCGGCTTCGCATCTGGAAAGGTAATGGTCTTCACGGCTGTCTTGCCTGGAACGCCCGCCGTAATGGTTGTGATTTTCCCGTCAACCGCGGTCGCGATGCCCAGCGTGTTCAGCCCCTTATACTGAAGCGACCCCAGAACCGGTTCTTTCCAACCCTTAAGATTCAGACTGACACTCAGTTTCTCGTAATCGTACTTCGCCGATTCGAGGCTGCCGGCCGGGATGAGCGTCAGAACGCCATCGACGAGGGTCGTCGAAACCGGTTCGCGAACCTTGAGAGCCAGCGGCCCGAACTTCTCGTCAGGGGTGGTGCCTTTCGGGTCGGCCAGCCACGCAAGGCGACGAGTGCCGACGGTCAGTTTTGCTCCGGGAAGCTTGATTTCCTTGCCGTCGAGGTCGGTGTACGTGATGTCGCCGCCGACTTTAGGCTTTTCATCAGCCGCGTTTCCCGAGGCAAACGTCCAGGCGAGAAGAACTCCGAAAACGCCACACCAGGCGCGATGCATCGCAAACCCCCGAGTTATCGGTCGTCACAACCGGTGATTGTCCGGTCGATGATTCATGTTCGGGCGGAACCGGAAGGGTAGCAAGGAGAAAAAAGTGTTAGTTGGCGGAAGAGGCTGACTTGCGGACGGAGCACTGGCGCGACATAATCGTAAAAGTTCCAGCCGTGAACAACTCCACGACCTGTACGGTTTCAGCGGACGCCGAGACGGGGAACGAGTCGAAACGTGGACGACATATTTTTGCCCAGTGGTCGCCTTCGCCCGGACATCCTGGATGAGCCGACGGCGCGTGTGCTGAGAGAAGCACTCTCACTCACCCGTTCGACCAACTGGGATAGTGTCCGGACCCCCCACCTATTCATGGGTCTGCTCGCCGCTCCGGATTACGGGGTTTCCAAGTGGGCAGGCCGCCTCGGAGCCGACCTTCCGGGGCTTCTCGACCAATTCCGCGAACTTTTCTCCCAAGCGAACGCCGAACAGATTCCGCCATTGTTGCTGAACCGCGAATTTCTGTCGGATAACGTAATCCGACTGCTCAGAGATGCTCACGGTCGCGCCGGCGACTGCGGTCGCCACAATGTCACGCCGATGGATTTGCTTATCACGTTGTTCACGACGCCGAACAGTATTGTGGCTGAGTGTTTCGAGCGAATCGGCGTGACCGCCGCGAAGCTCACGGAACTGGCCGTGCTCGCCGAACGCGATGCGCCAATTAAATGATTTGGTATTCGCCGCTTGCGGCGTCGTAAACATGGAACGCCGCAAGCGGCGAATACCAAATTCAGCACCCGTTCTCCGTTTCTCCTCTCCAAAATGTGTGAGATAACCCGACCTGGGTCGTCTTATCCCTATCCGCGAACGTCCGCGCCGAATCCGGCCGACGTTTTGAAGGCTGTCCAACGCGGCCAACTGAGGAGAAGAACCATGAACTCTGACATCCTGTTCCCTGGTTCCCTGTCACGCCGACGATTCTTCGCGGCCACGGCTGGCGCTCTTGGAACTGCTGTCGGGCTGCCAAGTTTGGGAGACGCTGCCGATCCGACCCCCGCCATCGACAAGAAGAAGCACGAGGAAGCCGTCGAGAAGGGGCTTGATTGGCTGAAGAAAACGCAGAATGCCGACGGTCACTGGGATGCCAACGGCGGAGCCTACCCCGTTGCGATGACCGCGCTGGCTGGCATGGCGCTCCTGATGGAAGGCAGTAACCTCAAGGAAGGCAAGTATTCCGAGCAAATCGCCAAGGCCGTTGACTGGTTCCTTAAAAAGAGCCAGCAACCGACCGGGCTACTTGGCTTCAACCAGGGCGGCGACTTCGGCAGTTACATGCACGGCCACGGTTTCGCCACGATGTTCCTCGCTTGTGCGTATGGCGAAGCCGAGGACAAGGAACAGCAACAGAAGCTCGAAAAGGCCGTGAAGAAGGCGGCAGATTTCTGCTCGAAGGCACAGATCAACCGGAAGCACGCGCTGCCGGAAGGTAAGTCGGTGGATATCGGCGGTTGGGGCTACACCAGCGCCACGGAGAATGGCGGTGGCGACGAAGGTTCCATCACGGTGACGCAACTTCAGGCGTTGCGAGCCGCCCGAAACGCGGGCATCGCGGTCTCGAAAGAGACGATGGACAAGGCGCTCGCGTTCTTGGAAGCCTGCACGACGCCGAACGGCGGCTTGATCTACAGCTACGCGAACGGCCGAGCGATGAATGGTTCCGAACGGCCACCGATCACGGCCGCAGCCGTGGCGTGTTCGTTCAGCGCCGGGCAGTACAAGGGCGACCTGTGTAAGAAGTGGATCAAGTTCTGTAAGGAAAAGATCCCATTTGCGAAGGGTCGCGTCGCACACGACGAATACCAGAGCTATTACTTCGCCCAGTTCATGTACGTTCTCGGCGACGACCGCTACGGTCAGATGTTCCCGCAGGAAGATAAGTCCACCTGGATGACCTGGACGAAGTACAAGGAAGCGATGTACCCGTACCTGATCGAGCAGCAGGACAAGACTAGCGGAGCGTGGAACAGCGGCCACATTAGCCCAGTGTTTACGAGCGCCGTGAATCTCACGATTCTCCAACTGGAACGCGGCGTGTTGCCGATCTATCAGCGGTAACGCCTTCTCGCCGCTTGCGGCGTAGCGCTCCTCGAACTCAACCGGCTTCATCAGAGGCCGGTTTTTTATTTCGACTGTGAGACATTGCACCTCAGGTCGTCTCTTTACCAGCCGCGACACATTCGCGACCACTCCGAGGAGACGAGCCATGAACACCCCTCAATCACGCCGACAATTCTTCGCCACGGCAGCCGGCGCTTTCGGTGCTGCGGTCAGCGTTCCAGGTGTCGGGTTCGCGGATGACAAGGCGGATGCGAAGAAGCAAGTCGAAGACGCGGTCGATAAAGGGCTGGCCTGGCTCAAGACTTCGCAAGCCGAAGACGGACACTGGGAGGCCACCAATGGCGCTTACCATATTGCCATGACGGGTTTGGCGGGAATGGCTCTGATGATGGAGGGCAGCAACCTCAAGGAAGGCAAATACTCCGATCAGATCCGGAAAGCAGTGGAGTGGCTCCAGAAGAAGCAGCAGCAGAACGGTCTGCTGGCGCACAACCAGAACGCGGGCGATTTCGGCAGCTACATGCACGGGCACGGCTTCGCCACAATGTTCCTCGCCAGCGCTTACGGCGAATCGGAAGACAAGGATCAGCAAGACAAGCTGGAACAGACCATCAAGAAGGCTGCCGAGTTCAGCTCGAAGGCACAATCCACCAAGAAGCACACGTTCCCGGATGGCCGAACTGTGACGCTCGGCGGTTGGGGCTACACGAGCGCCGCCGAGTCAGGAGTTGACGAGGGTTCCATCACCGTGACACAGCTTCAGGCGCTGCGAGCGGCCCGGAATGCGGGCATCAACGTGCCGCGAGAAACGATCGACAAGTCGCTGGCGTATCTGGAAGCGTGTACGACGCCGAACGGCGGGTTGGTCTACAGTTATGTGAGTATAAACGGCAAAGCGGCGGCTGGTGCTGAGCGCCCTCCGCTGACGGTGGCTGCCGTGGCTGGCTCGTTCAGCGCCGGTCAGTACAAGGGCGAACTCGCGAAGAAGTGGATCAAGTTCTGCAAGGAGAAGATCCCGGTTGCGAAGGGCCGCATCGCACACGACGAATATCAGAGCTATTACTTCGCGCAGTTCATGTATGTTCTCGGCGACGACCGCTACGGGGCACTGTTCCCAAAGGAAGACAAAGCGGATTGGCTCACTTGGACGAAGTACAAGGAAGCGATGTATCCGTATCTGATTGAGCAGCAAGACAAGAAGACCGGTGCGTGGAACAGCGGCTTCATCGGTCCTGTGTTCGGGACTTCGGTGAACCTGGCCATTCTCCAACTCGATAAAGCCGTTCTGCCGATCTACCAACGATGAGCTGTTCTGAATCGAAATCAGGACTAACCACAGAGGCACAGAGACACAGAGAAGACGAGAGAGAGGAGTTGGTTTTCAAACTCTGATTCTCTCTTGTCTTCTCTGTGTCTCTGTGCCTCTGTGGTTCAATCTCTTATCTGGTCCGTACAACATGGGCACCCGTGAGGAGTTGCCATGTCTGCCGAGTTGCCCGGTCATCATCGTTACATCAACCGCATCGCAGCGACACCACTCGTTCCCGTTCGACTGGAGTCGGCGACGGTGTGGTGCAAACTCGAATTCCTGAACCCGAGCGGTTCGACGAAGGATCGCATTGCCCGCTTCATCCTCGAAAAAGCCTGGCGGCAAGGTCGGCTGAAGTGCGAAGATCGCGTTGTTGAAGCGTCGAGCGGAAGCACGAGCATCGCGCTGGCGTTGGCGTGCGCTCAGATGGGACTGCGGTTCCTCGCGGTGCTGCCGGAAGGCGTGAGCAGCGAGCGCGTGTTCATCATTCGGGCTTACGGCGGCGAAGTGAAGACAACCCCACGGGAACTCGGCATCCGGGGAGCCATCGCGGAAGTCGAACGGCTCGGGCTTGAACCGGGCTACTTCCTCCCGCGTCAGTTTGCGAATCCGGACAATGCCGAGGCACATCGCATCAGCACGGCTCGCGAGATGGTCGATCAGATTCCGGGTGGCCGCGTCGATGCGGTGGTCTCGGGCGTCGGCACCGGCGGCACGCTTGTCGGCCTGTTCGAGGGGCTGCGTGAAAGCGGCTGTCAGGTGGTGCCAGTGCTGGCACGACCCGTGAATCTCACACGAACTCACGACGCGGAATGTTGTAGTTTCTCGTCGCGTATTCCGGGCGTGGCCGATTCCATCTCGGAGATATTCCGACCGGAGCGAGTGCCGGGATTGGTGACCGTTGAAGTGCAAGACGAAGATGCGATGACGACGACTCGCGAACTGATTCGGCTTGGGTTTCCGGTTGGCCCGAGTTCCGGGTTGAACTACCGGGCAGCGGTTGAAGTGCAGCGAAAACTCGGCGACTCCGCACAGGTTGTCACGGTGTTCCCCGACCGGATGGAACGCTACTTCACGACTGAGTTATTCAAGCCATTCGTGTGATGGAGCAGCTTCACGGAGTTGGTGGCTGATCGGCGGCGAAGATGTCCGCAACGGCGACAGTGAATCCCGGCAGCACGTCGCCGCCGCTGAGGATGTCGGTGCCCGCGAGCGTGGTGGCATCATCGGGCGAAGTATAGACCGCGACCGTTTCAGTTCGAGGATCGACGATCCACACCAGTTTCACCCCTGCAAAGAAATAGTCCTTTCGCTTCGCGAACATCTCGCCGCGTGAGTTCGACTTCGACAGAACCTCGATGGCCAAATCTGGATGCAACTCCGGAATCGGCTCATCGGGAATGCGACGCCCAGGGAGTGTCGCCCACGCATAAAACGCAACGTCCGGGATTCGCACCTGATCGGGGAACAACTCGACCGTGCCATCCGCCCCGAGAACAACGCCAAGACCGCGTTGCCGAGCGAAGACGCTCAACTGCGTACTCAGCCACGTCGCGAGAAGCGCTTCCTTGAATCCCACGGCTTTCTCCACAAGGACGCCGTCGATCAGTTCGCAGAGTTTCCCCTCGGCTCGGTCGATGTCGAGCACGTCTTCCTTTGTGGCTGTGCCGGGCGTTGGACGAAGCCGAATCCGTTCCGGCGCGTAGTCCGCGAATCGGGCAAGTAAATCGTTCAGCGTCGTGAAGGTCATTGCGGTTTTCTCCAGGTCGCCATGAAGCGTACCTTCGCACAGCAGCGGTTACAACCCCGCCCAGATGCGTTCGACTTCGGGAACCGTAATCGGGTCAACACTTCCCATGCGGGCACGCAAGCGAGCCAGCGAACGACACAACGCCGAGAGTCTCGCACAGTTGAACGGCGGCCCCGCAGTCTGGTTGAACTCAATCAACTTCGTCGTGCGCGCCAGCGACTCCGTCGAGAACGTGATCCCCAACGGCGTCGCCATCTTCTCGACAATCGCCGACACGTCACCCTGCGACGGCGGCCGCAGTTCTACCACCAACTCGAAGCGACTGGGTTGCACAATTGCTGCGTCGAGCGAGTTTGCGCTCGGTGCGGTCGCCACGGGAATCACACGCTCGCCCGCCGGTAGCGAATCCATCTCTTGCAGCAGTTGCAGGAACAACGACGGCTCCGCTGCGCCGCGAGTCGGACGTGCCGCGAATGCGTCCAGTTCCTTGAACAGCAGCACGGCAGGCGCCGCAGCACGAGCACGAGCGAACAGCAACCGCAGGTTCTCCTCGCTGCCGCCAAGATATCGGCTCTTGAGTTCCGCCCCGGTTGTTTCGATGAACACACCGTTCATGGCGTTCGCCAGTGCGCGAGCCATCAACCGCTTCCCCACACCCGACGGCCCAACCAACAACACCCCACGCGGCGCAAGGCGATCTAGACGATCACGCTGAGATTCCGTTGCGGCGTTGTCCGCGAGATCGAACACGTCGAGCAACTCTTCACGCAATTTCTGCTTCGCGCTGGCATAGCCTCCAATGTGGTTGAACGTCTCGTCTGGGATCGGTAAGCCGTGCGACAGCGTGAGCCGACGAAACTCCGTGAACGCGGGCGCAGATCCCGCCGGCAAATCTTCGCGGTCGAGCGCCGCGAGATACTTCCGCAACTGCAAGACGTTCAACCCGGATGTCACGCGATGCAAACGGCCAAGGTCGATCTCGCCGCCGAACTTGCGGGCCTCTCGCTGCGTGACGAGGTGGCGCAGTCGCTGCAACGGAACACCGCCGACGCGAACCCGATTGAGCGGCAACTGCTCCAGCAGTCGCGGCAACGGCACGGCCGGATCGCGGAACCCGACCCAAAGCAAATCAGGATTCTCGACCAGCAACGCGATCAGTTCGCGAGCTTCGCCAATCAGCCCGGAGCTGCCCGCGAGCAGATCGAGATGCGGCAACAGAAGCACGGTGTTCGCAACCGGCCCCGACGCAACCTTCGCCACAGCCATCCGCATGTTGCCGACCAACCCGGTTGACGACAACGGCGTGCGTTCGCCGGTCTCGGCACGGGCATCGATGATGGTGCCCTTCAGCCCGTGCGGACTGATCCATGTGCGGATCGCGTGAGCCAGGAACGGGCTGACTTCCTTCGGACACTCGACAAGGCAAGACAACTTGCGGATGAGTCCACGGCCGACGTCGGCAATGGGGTCGGGGTACGCGGTTGTGGCGAGTGTGGCGGGGTCGATCTGAGCAGGCAGGTCTTCGGCCCGCACGGTGGGCGGCATAGCGGGTTGCTCCGAAGGTGGTGCCGGTGAGTGAACGGTGCATTATTCCATGTGCGAACGTGCCCGTCTACCAATCGTCTGATTAGTTGCGTTCATGATCCCGCTGGGGGTATAACAAAGGCGGTGCTTGAGTTCCGGACGACTCCCGATCAGAGCGTAGCCAATGATAACCGCGGCGTTCGTTCTGCTAATGTTCGTCAAACCGGATCCCGGAGAGCAACTGGTTCCGTACGATCCCTTTCAGGCTGCGATCATCGCGGCGCTGCACCGTTTCGCTACGGACGGCGAACTGGCTCACGTTCGCGCGATCATCGAGAAGTATCCGAATCTCGTCGATGCGAAGCGGATTTTCCCACGGTTCCCCTCGGGAAAGCCACACTCTACTGGCCGCACTCCATTGCAACTCGCAGCGTGGTATGGCAACGAAAAGGTCGTGGTCTACCTCCTCGACAAGGGAGCGGATGTCAACACGGCCGACGACCACGGATACACGCCACTGCATTTTGCGGCGGAGAAGGGACACCTCGATGTCGTCAAGCGACTGGTGAAAGCCGGAGCCAAGCTCGACGCGAAGACGATGGCGTTTCCCGAATACTACCCCGACAATGCCGACCCTGGGCCTGAATCGTTCGGTGGGAAACCCGTGGAGAAGTGTCCCGCGATTCCTGCCCGAACAGCCCTCCAGATCGCCCAAGACCAGAAGCGTCCCGCTGTGGTTGAGTACCTGAAAACGCTCAAGTAAGCGATTCTGGTTGCTCACGGCGTGATTGGTTGGAATTCGCCGCAATCTTTTCCAGCAGCGAACGAATCACCCGACACGCAGCACTCCACCATCGAGGGCTTTCGCCGTGATCGTGCTCATGCAGTGCGTGGCCGAAGCGGTGATGCACAAAGGCGTCCGCGGTCTCGCCGAACTCGTTCCAGGCGCCCCATACCTCTACGAAATCGCAGGCGATGCCGTCAGGCGCATGAAAGAACGCAAACGCGCCGCTGACCTGCGAAACGAAGTCCTTTCCACCGCGAACGCCACCCTCGACGAAGTGAAACGCACCGCTGCCGAGGTCGCACGAGACGTCGCGGGTGCCGGACCCGTCGAAGATCGCATCGCCCTGGAAATGTACCTCACACAGATCCCCGGAACCATCCGCCAATCGCTGAAGCGAGCCGACGACCCCAGCGGCAAAACCGTTCCCGCCGACTTCAGCCTCAACGGCGCCACCGAACTCCTTCGTCGGTTGCCGCAGCGAGTCGCGAAGTTTCGGGCTGGCGACTCACTACCCGGCAAGCCTGGCTGGAAACTGATCGAGTTCCTCGGTTCTGGCGGCTTCGGCGAAGTTTGGCTCGCTCGCAATCCGACTCTCACGGCACTTCAAGGAGCGGTGAAGTTCGGACTCGATCCCACTGCCCGCGAACGGTTGTTGCGGCACGAAGGTTCGCTCATCAATCGCGTGATGGAGCACGGCCGACATCCGAACGTCGTGCAGTTGATTGACGCACATCTCGAAGGCGATGTTCCCTGGCTCATGTACGAATACGTTCCGGGGGGCGACCTGAGCGGCCTCGTGCTGGCGTGGCAATCGCTGCCGGCGGATGAACGTGTGAAGCGTGTGCTGGCAGCACTTCAGACACTTGCGTGCGCTGTCGGTCACTTCCATCGGCTTGCGCCGCCGTTGGTTCATCGCGATCTGAAGCCCGCAAATGTGCTGCTCGGGAAGGTGGAAGGCGGAGGGCAGAAGGCGGAATTGGATTCTGAACTCCGCCTTCCGCCTTCTGCCTTCCGCCTTTGTGTAGCGGACTTCGGTATCGGTGGCGTTGCGGCCGCTGCGTCGCTGGCGCTTGAGGCGAGCCGAATGGGTTCGACGCATTCGATCATGTCGCAGTTGGGCGGGTCGTACACGCCCCTGTATGCCAGCCCGCAACAGCAGCGCGGCGAATCGCCCGATCCGCGAGACGACGTTCACGCTCTGGGCGTCATCGGCTTCCAGATGCTCACGGGGAAACTCGACGCGACGCTCGGCGCCGATTACGCCAAAACGCTGCGTCGGCTCGGCGTGTCGGAATCGCTCATCGAACTGCTCGGCGACTGTGCCGCACACGATCCCGAGAACCGCCTGAAGGACGCTGCCGAACTCGCCGTGCGGTTAGAAGCACTCGGCCGCGTTGCGCTGCCACCAACGCCACGCCGGCAATTGGTTCAGTCGCAGACGGTGAATGTCTCTCCGAAGAAAGCGAATCGCGACCAACAGGAGAAACGCCAAGCGGAAGCGATTCAGGCAATGGCAGCAAGCGTTGCTGCAAACAAGCAATCGTGGTGGACCACTCGCAAACTTGTGGCGTTGGTCGTTGTCGGTGCGCAGGTCATGGTCGTGTGCATCGTCGCGCTGGCTTTGTTGTTCGGTCCGGGTGGTATTAAACCACCCCTCACGGCGACCATGGCAACGAAAGAGTCGCCGCAACGCAAGACCGCCGAGTTCGTGCGTGCGATCAGGATCCCAGCAGCGAAGCTCGGGACGTTGCGGATTTCGCCAGAGGGGAAGTCGATCGCCATCGGCGGATTCGCGGACAAATCCACGGCGTTTCTTGCTGTTGCGGACCTCTCGAACACGACGGCGAAAGTTCGACTCGACCTCGAACCTGGCACTAACCCGAATGCCTTCGGTTTCAGCCCGGATAGTCAGCGTCTCGTGGTGGCGACACCCACAGGCGCGAAGGTGGTATCGGCCTCCAACGGCAGCAAGTTGTTCGACGTGCCGATGGCTGAATTGGATCTGCGTGGGTGTGCGGTTCTTGTGAAGGTCGTCGAGGCGATGCTTCCCCCGCTGAGGGTTCCCGAACTGCAACTGCGTCCGTCGTGGGTTGGGTATAGTCCCGATGGCAGCTCCGTTCTCGTCAGTGCGGGCTGGGTGTTTGTGCGGAACGTCGCAACACCGGGTGCCGATGGCAAGACGCTGACCGACGAGAACGGGGCCGTGTTGCGGGTTGACGCGAATTCGCAGTTCCTCTTCGATTCGACACTCGCCACGGCAAAGCATCTGGCCATCGTTCGGCCGGGAATTGACTCAACGGCAGTGTTCGATGTCGATAGCTGGAAGTGTCGGTTTCAGCTTGGCCTCGCGCCGCCTCGGTTGGGTGCGTTCAGTTCGACCGGAGCATCGCTCGCGACCTGGCATGAGGCAGAAATGACTAACTGGTCGATGAACTCGGGCGAGGGTATTCGCAACTATTCAACCGTCCCCACAGGCGATCCCGTGCAACTGCTCTTTGCGGGCGACAATCGCCGGATCGTTGCCATCGGCACGAAGTCGGCCCTCGCCTACGAACTGGAAAGAGACGAGTCCGCGAACTGGAGCGTCGGGCGCGAAATGAAGATCGTCCGGGGCGCGTTCAACCCAGCGGGCACCATCTTCGCGGCAGTGGGGGAAGATGGGCGAATCCGTATCCGCAAGTCGCCGGGATTGCCCGAAGAGAGTGACGACGTGACCGGGCACACCGGGAAGATTCACGACATCCAGTTCACGTCGGATGGCAACACCCTTGTCGCGACCGGAGCGGATGGCATCTTCGTGTGGTCGGTGGTGAATCCGAAGCCCGTGAAATGATTTCGCCGCTTGCGGCGTAGCACCCTCGGGAGCGCTGCGCCGCAAGCGGCGATACCAATCGCAAACCCAACTCAGCGAACGACGCTCATGACAGTGTCGAACGCTTGTCGGAGTTCTTCGTAGTTCTGGGGTCGGTCGTTGGGATCCTTTGAGAGCATCCACAAGCAGACGTCGCTGGCCAGCGGCGGAATCCCAGGAACTCGCTGTGCTGGCGGCACCGGGGCCGTGTTCAGGTGCTGGAAAATCACCTGCATTCGGTTGCGACCCTCGAACGGCAACCGCCCCGTGAGTGCTTCGTAAAGCGTCACACCCAGCGAGTAGATGTCGGCTCGCAGATCGACGAGGCTCGCGTCTTTCGCTTGTTCGGGCGAGATGTACGCGGCTGTGCCTGCCAGTTCCGCTCCGAGGTTTTCGCGTTGGGCCTGGAGGGCGTCGGCTTTCGCCAGTCCGAAGTCGATCAGCTTGATGGCTCCGTTGGCCCCGAGCATGATGTTGTCGGGCTTCACATCGCGGTGAACCAGTCCGGCTCGCCAAACCGCTCCGAGTGCATCGACCATCTGCGAGATGATGTACAGCGACCACGCTGGCGGCAACGCTCCACCTGAGCGGAGAATTTCGCCAAGGGGTTGGCCCTCGAAGAATTCCGTGACAAGGTATGGCCAACGCGGGTCGAAGCCGAAGTCGATGAAGCGAACGACGAGCGTGTGCTTGACTCGCGAAAGCGCCGCCGCTTCCATTCGGAGTTGCTTCAGCGCTGCCGAGCGGTCGTAGACGTTCGCCCAGTTGAGGATCTTCATCGCGACGCGAGTCGACGTCGCTTCATCCCAGCCACAGAAGACGTGGCAGGACACGCCTTCGCCGAGCTTCTCGCGAAGGACGTAAGTTCCGACGCGGGCGCCGGTTTCTGGTGGCGGCGCGGGTTCGTTGGGCGGGGGAGTTGGAATCTCCCGTTGAAGGTGTGGAAGGGACTGAGTGTCGCCTGCTTGCGCAGACACAGTGCCCTTCACGTCGTCCGATGTTGTTCGGCCGTCTGGGGTACTGGTTGGAGGAAGCATGACGTCAGGGGATCCCATGGGGCTGGCGGGGCGAACACCTCCCGCCGTGGGCTTTGCACATCCTATGCCAGTGGCGCCGCTCACCTGTGGCCGGTGGTGGAAATCGACTCGCAACTCGCCGGAGATGCCGGCGTCAAATTCCGCAACGACGCAATAACTGGCATTATAACCTAGCACACACCCCGCAGTTCGGAATTTTTTTCATTCAGGTACAGAAGGAAAGATTCCGGGGAGAGCGGATTTCCAGTCGCTCGTCGGCATAATTCTCCGGCCCGATATCGCTGTCCGTTTCGATGGATGTTATTAACCAGCCAGTCTTTCAGTCGCCCGAAGTCGCCCCGCCGCATGTCCTCCGTGAGCGATTCTGCTCCGAGATCACTTTTCACCGCGACCATGAACTGAGCAGCGTACAGGTTGCCCAGAGTGTACGTGGGAAAGTAGCCCAAACCACCGAAACTCCAATGGATGTCTTGCAAACATCCGCGAGCGTCGTCGGGCACCGCCAGCCCGAACAGAGCAGCGAAACGCTCGTTCCATGCGCCCGGAAGATCGACAACTGCCAAATCCCCCGACAGTAACGCCAGCTCCAATTCAAAGCGTAACGCGATGTGAAGGTTGTAGGTTGCCTCGTCTGCCTCGACTCGGATGAGCGACGGTTTCACGTCGTTGACGGCGAAGTAGAATGCCTCCAAGCTCACATCCGCGAGCGCCGGGAACGTCTGTCGAAGTCGCGGGAAGAAATGATCCCAGAACGGCCGGCTGCGTCCGACTTGGTTCTCCCACAGTCGCGATTGCGACTCGTGAATGCCGAATGAACATGCGACACCGAGCGGCGTTCCGAAGTGCTCGGCTGGCAGGTTCTGTTCGTAAAGTGCGTGCCCGGTTTCGTGCATCACTCCGAAGAATGCCTCCGGGAAAAACCGCGGATTGTAGCGTGTCGTGATGCGGCAATCGCCTGGCCCGAACCCCGAACAGAACGGGTGAGAAGTCGTGTCGAGCCGACCGGCTGCGAAGTTGAAGCCGAGCGCGACCGCAGCCGATTCCGCGAAGATCTTCTGCCGTTCGACCGGGAAGTCGCGTTCGAGAATGGTGCGATCAGGCTTCTTCGGGCTATCCGCGACCTTCTGAATCAACGGCACGAGTCGCTTGGTGAGTCCGGCGAACAGCTCCTTCAGTTCGACAACGGTGGTGCCGGGCTCGTATTCCTCAATGAGCGCGTTGTAGCGGTGATCCTTGAAGCCGACGGCATCGGCTTCCTGGCGCTTCAGTTCGACGATGCGTTCGAGGTGCGGTCGGAACGTGGCGAACTGATTCGCTTTCTTCGCCTGCTCCCATGCTTGCTGAGCGGCCGTGGTAACGCGGGCCAATTCATCGACGAGCGACGCCGGAATCTTCGTGGCGCGATCGTAAGCTCGACGAAGTTCGCGGACGTTGGCAGAGGCATCGGCGTCCGGTTCCTTCACCAAGTCGGAGCCTTCGACGGCGGCCAGCAACTCGCCGATCTTGGGGTCGGTGAACTTCTGATGCGACAGCGACGCGAGGAATGCCATTTGTTCGCCGCGCAGACCTGCTCCGCGTGCGGGCATGTAGGTGTGCTGATCCCAACTCAGCACGGCGGCGCAGGAGTTCAGGACGCCGAGTTCTTTGCTTCGGCGGATCAGTTCGGCATAAGCGTCGGCAGCGGTCATTCAGCAGCTCCTTTGCGAACCACACTCATTCGGGTATTGTCGGTGTACTGAGAACGACAACAGGAAGAACGGGGATACCGTGGGCAAACGACTCGTCACAATCGCGACCTTCGACCAGCCGACGCCGGCGCACCTGGCGAAAAACGCTCTCGATGAAGCTGGAATTCAGGCGACCGTAGCCGATGCGAGCCTCGTATCGATGGATTGGTTGCTTTCCAATGCGATCGGTGGCATCAAGGTGCAGGTCTGGGATGAGACGCGGATAAGGCGATCGCGGTGCTGGAGAATAAGTTCGGGGAACACGGCGAAGGACTTGGCGTGAAGGTGACGCCGGAAGATTTGGCGGCTCAAGCGCAGGCCGCGATACCCGATGAAGGAGAGGAGCGGCCGGAACCGATCTCGCCATCGGCGGCTGCGGAGCCTGATCCGCCCAAATCGGAACGCGATGAATACGCCAGACGAGCGGTTCTCACCTCGATTCTCGGTCTGATGATTCCGCCGGTCGCGGGGTATGCTTTGTATCTTTACATGAACGCGACGTTCGGTGAGGGTGAGATCTCGCGGACAGGTCAACTCAACCGTTCCATCGCACTTGTGCTGGCCCTTGCGGGTCTGGCGTGGCTTCCGTTCTACTTCACATTCTTGCTGGACATGTGACCCTCACGGCATCGAGCGCGGGCCCACATCCCGAGGACACCATTGTTGCGGTGTCGTCGGCACCCGGAGCGGGTGCGCGGGCCATCGTGCGCATCAGCGGACCAAACACCCGAACGGTCATCGACAGCATGTTTCTCGCGGACTCGCGCTCCTCTCCGCGTCGCGGCTACGCATCCCCCGGTTCGCTGCGGCTTTCGGGTGTGCATTCACCGCTGCCGGCGACGCTGTACTTCTTCCCTGGGCCGCGTTCCTACACGGGTCAGGATCTCGCCGAAATCCACACCATTGGCTCGCCACCGCTCGTCGAACGACTCGTTGCGGATCTGCTAAACGCCGGAGCGCGATCAGCACAAGCAGGCGAGTTCACATTGCGGGCATTCCTCGCCGGGAAGAAGGATTTGCCGCGTGCCGAGGCCGTTCACGCTGTCATCGAGGCCGGCACCGATGCCGAACTTCGGACGGCACTCACACAGCTTGCCGGTGGCGTTTCGCAACCGCTCTCGGTTCTTCGCGATGATCTACTGAATCTGCTCGCGGACCTCGAAGCGGCCCTCGACTTCGCCGACGAAGACATTCACTTCGTTGGCGAATCGGAAACGCTCGCACGCATCGACGCAGCGGTGAATCAGCTTGTTGCGTTGCTGCGTCAACTCGATGATCGCACGGTTTCGGGGCGACCGGTGCGTATCAGTCTCGTGGGGTTGCCGAACGCTGGGAAGAGTAGCCTGTTCAATGCGTTGACTGGCGGCACTGCTCTGGTGAGTCCGATTCCGGGCACGACACGCGACTACCTGACGAAACAGTTCGAGCTTGCCGGCGTGAACGTCGAGTTGCTCGACACGGCCGGCTGGCAGGATTCGACCGACACGATCGAAGAGCAGGCACAACGGCTCGGTCGCGATGCAACTTCGCGGGCCGACGTGATTCTGTGGTGCGACGAACGCGGCGACTTCAACTCTGCTGATGCGAACCGACTGGCGGCAACCGGTGCCGATGTGGTCCCTGTGCGAACGAAGTGTGATCTTGGGGAGCGTCGGGGCGTAAGCTCGACGGTTCAGGCGATTCCGTGTTCCGTCCCCGGAGGCACCGACGCACTTCGCCGTGAACTCGCCGAGCGTGTGGTTTCGCTTGCGAGGCCAGCACTCGCACCGAGCCAAAGTCGCTGCCGGCACCACATCGCGACGTGTACCGATCACCTGCGGGCTGCGCGAGAACACGTCGCGTCCGACGATCCGCCAGAGTTGGCAGCGGCGGCGCTTCGGGCGGCACTCGATCAGTTGGGGGAAGTCACGGGCGTGATCTACACGAACGACTTGCTGGACCGAATCTTCTCGCGCTTCTGCATCGGCAAGTAACCGCTTTTGCATCGGCAAATAGAGCCGTGTTTTTCGGCATTTTTCATGGTTTCTGGGGAAGGTCACGCACGGAATACGCACGGAATGCCTATACTGACTCTGGGAGCAAGGGGAAGTTGGCCTGGAGACACGGCGATGGGACGACGAGCATCCGTGCGGTACTACAAGAGCCGAGAGGCATACTTCACCCACTTTGAAGGGCGGCAGATCCCTTTGGTCAAAGGGCCGGACGATGGGCCGACTGGGCCGACCTACCTTGCAGCCCTGGACAAGTTCCGTGAACTGATGGCCGTCAGCGTCGCGGACGTGGCCGACCAGGGAAACACCGTCCGGCTCATCGTTGACCTGTACGGCCAGCACCTCGAACGGAACGGCCAGGAGCGGTCGTTGAAAATCCTGCTCGACACCTGCACATCCGCTGTGGAAGCATTCGGAGACTGCCACATCGGGGATCTGAAGCCCATCCACATCACCGATTGGCTCGCTCTGAAAGCGAAACCCAGGATCGACTCCAAGAACAGGACAGTAAAGTGGAAACCGACCTATCAGGGGATCGCCCTGCGGACACTTGTGACGGCGTTGAACTGGGCCAAGGGGCAGGGGCTGATTTCGCGGCACTGCCTGGAGAATACGAAGGCGGTGCAGATCAGGGGCAAGAAGCGGAGCCGAGGCCAGGAGGCGTACATCCCACCTGCGACCTGTAAGAAGTTGATGGACTTCGTCGGTGCGTCGAATCAGGGGTTCGCCGATCTCTTGCGATTCTTGTACGAGACGGGCTGTCGCCCTTCGGAGGCATACCACGTCGAGGCCCGCTACTACCACAGGGCCGACAAGTGTGTCATCTACCCCGGCGATCCTGGGCCGAACGACTTCGTCTGGAAGAACGCGCGGAGGACGGGGAAGGACCGTGTGATCTTCTTGTCGGACGGGCTGGCTGAAATGGTCGAGGAGAGGATCGCCCGCTACCCCGAAGGCCGGATCTTCCGAACAAAACGGAAGACGAAGTGGGTGACTGAGGCGATGTCCGTGAACCTGCGATGGTACGCCAAGAAGCTGAAGATCACGCCGGCCCCCACCGCCTACGGCTTTCGCCACACCTTCGCGACCGACTGGCTTCTCAACGCTGGCTCGATCAAGGTTCTGGCCGACCTGATCGGCACGTCGGTTACGATGATCGAGCGCCACTACGGCCACCTAATGGTGGACAAGGATCGCGTCCGCGCGATCATGACCAAGGTCATGAAGGACCGTGGTTCACTTCCTGAAGAACTTCATGCCTGAACGCTGATCGGCTGCACCTCGAAGCTTGGAAGGCTTCGCCGGTGGTGCGGTCTGAGACGCCGTCACATCTTCTGGCCGGGTCAGCGGCGGCAACTCCTCTGGTTCGTGTTCGTGCTGCATCGCGTCGATGAAGCGAACGATGTCGGTAGTCTTGAGGAGGATCGACCCGCCGGCATCGTGAGCGATCAGTTTGCCAGACTTCGCCTTCTTATACCACCATCCCCTCGACCTCTTCCCGCCAAGGAATCGTTCCTGAGCCTCCGCGATAGTCAGGAACTCTTCCGTGACCGGCTGCTCGGCGACCGTCGCGACCGCAGTCGTGGCGGTTGGGACTGACCAGCGATGCTGAAGTGCGCGAAGGAAGTCATCCACCTGCGATTCAAGGTAGATTGGCTGCCCTTCATGGTTTTGCCAAACAGGCAGGTAAGGTCGGAGACTCTCCCAGACCTTGGGAGGTCCGCCGTACTTCTCCACGATGTCCTCGAAGGACAACAGCCTGTTGAGGCGGTTGGTGTTCAGTTGCATGATCTTGCTCTCCTTCACAGTCACGTTAGGCAAATACCCGCGACTTGTAAACTTGAGCGGATTATGAGATCGCTCCAAAACACCTCGGTGCGTGCGGATGCCGAGACGCGACGGAATTGCCGCACCTTTCACGCAGAATGTCCCACGTTGCTGCCGTCACAGTCGGGCGATGGGGCAAGGACCGAGGAGGTGACCGGGCCTTTGGACGCAAGAGAGGCGGTGGCAGTGTGGCGACCAAGCATTCCGGGCAGCAGAAACACCAGCCCCGGTCGGAAGAAGGAGACAGTGGCCTCCGTGCAATCAACCACGCCATCGACAGGATCAGAAGACAGCCGGCCACATCCCTCGAAGAACGAGACTCCGCAGGGCAACTGGGGCTGGTCGATGATGTCGCCGGCTTTTTCCGCCGCACCACAAAGCCCGAGGTCAGCCGGTATCCCATGCGTCGAGGCAGCTTTTCGACCTTTTTCCAGCCCGACTTGCACCTCAAGACGTACCACAGCCACTGTTCTGGCTGGTTTCTGAACTCACCTGCCTCAAGGCGGGGCGAGCGGCGTCTTTTAATCGCCGAGTTGGCGCATAAATGCTGAACTTCGGTTTCGAGTTGCTTGACCATCCTGTCGAAGTCGGCCACTCGGGGTCTACCTCTGGGGCGACAGTGCTTCTTGCCATCCCAGTATCCAACAACGTGTTCCTCGACGTACTCGCTCCACCAGTGCCGGTTCCTCATCCTGAAGATCCACTTCGATTGGATACCGATATTTAGATGCCAGCACTTCTTCTTGGGGTGCAGGACCATGCAGATCTTCGCGTCACGATCCCAGCCTTTGATGTGCTTGCGGATGACAGGCCGTAGCTGGCTGATCTTTCGTGAAGTCGGCTTGTAGTTGAAGAACAGGATGACGGTTGTGAAGCCCCAAGCCGGGTGCAGAGCCTTCTTCTTCTCATGGTAACGCTGACGACATGCTCCTCGACCGTGGCGCGGACATTGCAGTTCGCCACAGGAATGCTTGTATTGATCTCGATCATGGTCGTACTTGCCGTGGTACGCCATGTAATCATGGCGAACGCAAGCATTCTTCGGCAATGATGGAGATGCTACCTGCATGGTTGAGATTACCGAGGGAACGCGGTGTCATGACCGCGCCCCTCCCTTCAAGCTCATGGTTGGCCCTCATCGTCCTGACAAGAACTTCACCGTTCACAACAGTTCTTCGCGGTCGCTGGTCACAACGTCCTCGGGAATGGCTTCTCCTTTGATGGCCTTGTCGATGGCGTCCGCAAGGGTTGGTTCAAGGCTCGGCACATTCCCGACAACCCATCGGAGATACCCTTGGAATCTGGTCCAGGGGCTGGCCGATGTATTTGCCGAACGTCATTCGCATGGCGTTCGACTTCGGCTTCACCTTCAGACGTTGTTCACGCTTCTCAAAGGCGCGAAACACGTCGATCAGCAGTTGAGACTGGCTCACGGTCGTCATCCTTTCGTTCGATCTTGAAGAACGCCTGAAGGGCTGCAAGGTCGTCGCTGTCAAGCACGAAGGTCCGGCCTACGCGGCGCGGCCACCGAAGCTTGCCGTAGGCGTAGACGTGCCAGCACTGGCTGTACGAACGGCCCAGGACTTGTGCGGCTTCGCCGAGACTGTATTGGTTCATGATTACCTCCTGCGGCTATGTAGCCGGCTCCGAATGACTTTTCGGAATGCCAACAGATTCTAGTCAGATTCAACTGTGGGGGTGTGAAGAACGATCCAGCCAGACGATGGATGCGGCATCTGGAAACAAGAAGGCACCAGTGTCGCGGCCCATCATGCTGGCCATCGGTTGAGAATCCCAAACGCGGAACGTCCTCCGCTGGTTCTTGTTTCCAGAACGGCCAGGAGCCGAATTCTGTAATCCTGTATCCCTGTGGCTCGTCCGCGCAACGTGCTGCTAACCAAGGATGTCCGCATTACCGGCGTTCCAGATTGGTATGCAAGTGGATCTGGCTGGATCTGACATGCTGATGAAAGGTTCGGTGACGGTGATGAACCGCATGACTTCTCGAAGGGAATCGAAATGAACGCCGCTGGTTCTGATTACGGTTGTCGCCACCTTCACCGCTGCTTTACAACTGGCTTACGGCGGGATGGCGGGGTCAGAAGATGCCCCCGCCACGTTCTTCCTCGACTAGCTCATCAGAACCTCCTCCGGTAACGCCGCGTCTCTTCCAGGGTTTTGAGCCGCAACCGTGCCTGGACGAAGCTGCCCGCCACCGGGCCGTCGCCGTGTACCGAGTTCTCCATGTCGATCCTCATCGCGTAGGAGAGGTAACTCGCCAGCACACCCAGGTTGATGGTTTCGACCTCGTCGGCGACCAGGGTGATGGCCATCTCGACCTTGAAGGTCCGCGCCGGCTTGCCCTTGTACTGCTGGTACTGGATGGCCGCACACGCCTTCTGTGCCGAGCGGTGATCGTTGAAGACCTTGGCACAGTCGAGCCGTTTGTCCCACTCGCTCCCGGTCCAGAAGCGGTAGTCGGCCCGTTGCAGCACAAACCGCCTTGCGTGATCTGCTCCGATGTAGCGAACCATGACCGCGTTCGGGTTCTTCATGATGTCCTCCGGGTTCAGGGTCGGTGAGATTCATTGCCGCCGTGGAACTCGGCGGCTCACTCTTGCGGGGCAGTGCCGCCGTCTCGCCGTCCAACCAACTTGTTCGCGTTACAGGTCGGCTTGCTTCATCGCCTGCTGGTACTTCGCCTCCAGATCGCCGTCGAG
>JAIOPV010000116.1 GCA_021413735.1 Planctomycetota bacterium | reverse complement strand
GCGAACCTGAAACGGTATCGAAAGGCGACCCGTGGACCGAAGAAGCCGAGACCACCCCGCACCCGCTTCCCAGAAGCGAAACACATCGCCACCTCACGACTACTCAATAATGAACAAACGTGATGTGTGAAAAGGGATGGTAGGATGCGTCTACTTCTACAAACCCCAGAAACCGCTAGTATTTCGAGCTGTTGTTCGGATCGCGACAAAAAATCACACTGATATCACGCTTGGTTTAGGTCTAGACTGGCCTAGAGTACACTCGGTGCTATGTCAGAAGTTACCCTCCTGCTCGACGCCGCAGCGGCCGGAGATCAGCAAGCCGCTGACGCTCTCCTCCCGCTCGTCTATGACCAACTCCGGAATCTCGCCGCTGTTCGCATGGCTGCCGAACCAGTGGGGAGAACCCTCCAACCGACAGCGCTCGTCCACGAGGCGTACCTCCGTCTGGTCGGCACTAAGCCGGATCAACGATGGGACGGCCGCGGCCACTTCTTCGCCGCCGCAGCCGAGGCGATGCGCCGCATCCTCATCGATCAGGCTCGACACAGGAAGGCGGAGAAACGAGGCGCGGGACGGGTGCGTCAACCGCTCGATCCAGACGCGGTGCCCGCGCTGGAGCCAGACGACGAACTCCTCGCTCTGAACGAAGCCCTCGACAGATTGGCAACGATTGAACCGCAGGTCGCCGAGTTGGTCAAACTGCGGTACTTCGCCGGGTTGACCGTCCCCGAAGCGGCCGGGGTTCTCGGCATCGCCCCGCGAACGGCCGATGCCTGGTGGGCATACGCTCGCGCCTGGTTGCTGACTGCCCTCAACGAAGACGTTCCTGCTCGCCCCCGATAAAAGTTTGCCGCACGACTGCGTGAATTCGGGCCACATTACGCATTGAAGAGCGCACACCCAATTCCCGAACGGCGACGCTACATGAGCGAGCGAGAACTCTTCCAGGCCGCACTGGCAATCCTCGACACCGTCGAGCGGACGAAATTCCTCAACGCGCAATGCGCCGCCGACTCCCCGCTCCGCGAGCGAGTCGAGCTTCTGCTCCGTGCCCACGACGGGGCCGGCAGTTTCCTCGAACACCCCGCCCTCGAAGCTGACTCGGCCGACGCTTCCCGGCAATCCACGCTCCAGCTTCCGGCATCAGATCAGGGCGAAACCCATGACTTGGGCCAGGACCGCGATGCGGGTCCGGTTGTACCCACCCGTATCCAGTACATCGGCGACTACGAATTGCTGGAGGAGATTGCTCACGGCGGAATGGGGGTGGTGTTTAAGGCTAAGCAGGCGAGCCTGAACCGCGTCGTCGCCGTGAAGATGATCCTCAAGGGCGAACTCGCCACACCTGCGGATGTCCAGCGATTTCGGGCCGAGGCCGAGGCCGCGGCTCAACTCGATCACCCGAACATCGTTCCCATTTACGAGATTGGCGAACACCAGGGACGGCACTACTTCTCGATGCGTCTGATCGAAGGCTCCGCACTGCGACCTGCCAACTGGTCCGAGCCGCGGAAGGCGGGCCGGCTCGTTGCCACGATTGCTCACGCGGTTCACTACGCACACCAGCGAGGTATCCTCCACCGCGATGTGAAGCCAGCGAACATTCTGATCGACGAACACGGCGAACCACACGTCATGGATTTCGGGCTTGCCAAGCGAGTGGATAAAGACGTCGGCGCAACCCGCACCGGCGCGGTTGTCGGCACCCCGAGCTACATGCCGCCCGAGCAGGCTCGCGGGGAGAAGGGGCTGACGGTCGCCGTCGATATCTACTCGCTCGGGGCGGTGCTCTACGAACTGCTGACGGGTCGCCCTCCGTTCAAGGGGGATTCGGTTATGGCGACCTTATTGCAAGTGCTGGAGCAGGAGCCGGTCCGCCCGCGAACGTTGAACCGATCCATCGACCGCGATCTGGAAGTGATCTGTCTGAAGTGTTTGGACAAAGACCCGAAACAGCGGTACGGGTCGGCTGAACAGTTGGCCGACGACCTGAAGAGATGGTTGGATGGCGAGCCGATTCACGCGCGACCGGCGGCGGTGTGGGAACTCGGGCTGAAGTGGGCCAAGCGTCGGCCCGCGATGGCCGGATTGCTCGCCGCGCTGGCGGGAGTGTTCGTAATCGGGGTCGGGCTCGTGCTGTGGCAGTGGGGCAGAGCTGAGACGGCGAACGGCGAACTCCGCACAACGGCCGAGTTGCTCGCCAAAACTGCCGAAGAGGAACGTGCTTCCCGAGAGGATGCTGAAACTCGCCGACAACAGGCTGAAGTCGCCCAGGGAGAAGCGGTCAAGGCTCGTGGAGATGCCGAAACTCGCCGACAACAAGCCGAGTCGGCCCGTCGGGGAGAACAGCAGACGTCGGCGCGACTGGCCCTGGAGCGGGGCATCGGACTGCTCGAACAGGGGAACATGAACCACGGGCTGCTGTGGGTCGGCAAGAGCATGACGCTCGCCCCACCGGATGACACCGCACTGATCCACGCGGCGTGGTCGAACCTCGCTGCGTGGGCGCCACGAATGAACACGGCTCGCTGGCGGCGGCACATGCCCGGCGGTGTCGCTTCCGTCGAGTTCCTGCCGGATTCGCCGTGCCTCATCGTTGGCGGCGAGGACAGTCGCGTCCGGTGCTGGGATACGGTTGCCGACCGCGAAACGTGGATCAGTCCCCAACTCGCCGGACCGCCCGGTGCGCTGGGAATCAGCCGAGATCGCAAGCGTGTCGCCGCAGGAACGAGCACCGGAGAGTTCTACGTCTTTGACGCGACGAATGGGAAGCCCACCGGCGAGCGAATGAAGGCACCCGCCGAGGTGCGATCCATCGCCTTCTCTCCGAACGGGGAGGAGTTGCTCGTCGGCGTCGCTGATGGGAAGGCACAACGTTACGACGCAAGGACCGGCAAATCGATCGGCGAACCACTGACGCAACCGCACCCGATCACCACAGTGGCGTACTCCCCCTCGGGCCACGAGATCATCACGGGAAGTCAGCGGTCAGACCCCGAACGACACTTGCAACCGGCCGAACTTGCCCAGCGATGGGACGCGACGACCGGGAAGCCTGTCGGGGTGGCGGTCGATCACCCGCTGGGAGTGCGTGCGCTGGCATATCAGGGAGTCGGCCGACCGCCGCGACTCGCTCCTCAGTTCGAGATGCGGATGTATGCGGGTGTCGGCTCGCTCGGAACTGGTCAGAACCTCGATATCAGTCCAGACGGTCGCTATCTCGCCACCGCTGGCTACGATTACCGGTTCCGCGTCTGGGATTTGGTGAACAAATCTGCCGTGGGGCAGGTCACCTACCATTCCGGCTGGATGCACTGGGCGAAGTTCGGTCCAGATGGACGAACGATTCTTTCCGGCATCGGTTCATCCCTTCAGCTTTGGGACTTCGCTGGCGTTCGCCGACCTCGCGACGTGATCCTGGACCTCCCGGCCAACGTCAGCAACTTCGCGTTCAGCCCGAGTGGGAAGACCGTTGCCACGGCAGCAGGGAAGGAAGTCCGACTGTTCGACGCAGGTACCGGCGAACCGCTTGGCGCACCAATCGTGTTCCCCACCGGGTTCCCGCACTTCAAGCAATCGCTGGCCGTTGGGGCCGACGACCGGAGTGTGGTGGTGGCCTTGGGGGACAAGACGGTTCGGCTCCTCGACTGCCGGACTGGCAAGGAGCTCATCCCAGCGCTGGAACATCCGGAAGGGTTGGAGTGTGTTGCCTTGAGCTTGAACGGGAAGGTGATCGCGACCGGGTGCGGGCACCAGGTGCGGGCGTGGGACGCAACCACCGGCAAACCTCTCGCTCCCCCAATGGCCACGCACGGCGGGGCATGGGGACTTGCACTGAGCCCGGATGGTCAAACCGGTCTGATCGGGTCAAGCAACTACTTTCTCGTGGACTTCTGGGACACCGCCTCAGGGAAGCAACTCGGCCGTGTGCACCCGGCAGGCTGTATCGGGGGGCTCGCGGTGTCGCACGACGGGAAGCGGTTCGCGGGGACGAGTTGGGGAGACTCGGTCGTCCGGTTCGGGGATGTCGAGGCTCGGAAGTTCGAGGGCAGGATCTTGGAACAGCCGTTCGGGCACAACAACCTGACCTTCAGCAGCGACGGCCGCTTGCTCGCAACCGGCGGCGAAGACAAGATCGTGCGTGTGTTCGACGTCAACACCGGGATGCGAGTCGGCCCGCTGTTCACCTGTGCGAAGCCAATCAAGGCTGTGGGATTCGGCGAAAACGGTCGGTCCGTGATGGCTGCATCTGAAGACGGGATCGTGCGGCAGTGGGAGTTACCCTCGGTGTGGAGCGAGATGCCGAAAGACTTACCGCAGCGTGCCGAGCTGTGGGCGAGACTGCTGACGGGACTGCAACTGGACGAGCTTGGTCAGGGGCAGCCCGTGGGTCAGTTCCAGCCGTTGCGAGATCAAATCGCGGCCCTCGGCGGTGCGCCGGGCGATCTCACTCCGACGCCTGAGCAGATTCGCGTGTGGCATCGTCAAGAGGCGAACGACGACATCGGCATGAAACAGTGGAGCGCTGCCCGGTGGCACCTCGACAAGCTACTCGCCATCGATCCGAAGGACATGAACGCCCGGGCCGACCGTGCGCGGGTACTCCTCGCGATGGGTGACGCCGACGCCGCAAAGGCCGACATCGCCCAACTCCCCGAAGGCGGTGGGCGAGACTGGAAACTCTGGGAGATGCGCGGGCTGATGGCGCAGCGACAGGGGCAGCGGGCGGAGGCCGCAACCGCATTCGCGACGGCTGCCGAACTGCGACCGCTGAACTACGACCTCGTCCGTTGTTGGGTGGCTTGCCTGGTTCTGGCCGACGATCAGGATGGTGTCAAGAAAGCGACTGCCGAAATTCGGGAGCGGGTCGTGCGACAATTCGGGCCAAGCGAAACGGGTCTCCGCATGATCCAGGCTCTCGGGTCGGCTGGTGACGCGGCAACGGGGTGGGACGAGCTCCATGGGATCGCGAGTAAGGCGTGGCGGGATCACTGGCCGCAGCACGTGGTGGCGAAGTCAGCGTATCGCGCCGGAAAGCTCGACAAGGCAGTTCAGGCCGCGAACATCTCGCTCGGGTTCTATTCGGTGTGGCCACCGCACGTCAACAACTGGCTGCTGCTGGCCGCAGCCCACCACCGTCGCGGGGACGAAGCCGAGTCGCGGCGGTGGTACGAGAAGGCGACGGTCTGGATCGACAAGGCCGTCCGTGAGCAATCGGCAGATGCGCTCGCTCCGGGCAACCTGGATGTTCCAGACTGGCTGGAATGCCAGATTCTGCGGCGAGAGGTCGAGAAACTCATCGGCAAGAAAGACCGGTGATTCGGGTCCTCTCGGATTGGCGGGCCAGACCCAGGCCGGGTCAGGAAGCACGCGACAGTCGCGAACAAACCCTCCGCCGAGTTACCCCGCGCTTTCGTTCGCAGATGGCCAGAACCATCGGCTCTCTGAGTCGGCCGCTGTCGTTGGAGCAAACCACAATGCGCTGTCCCCGTTTTGTCGCATGCCACGAGAATGGTTCGGCGTCATTGTTCCCCGTCCTGGCCCGACCTCACGGCACACGCTCGAACTCATCGACTTGGCCGTAGGGCTTATGGAGGGTCAGAAAGTTGTCCTTCAGAGCTGCTTTCACAGACCACGTTTTGATCTGTCCGCGGTCCTCACCCTCAATCTCGATGTTCTCGCCATCAAGGAATCGATACTTGCCCTGGCTTGGTTTGACGTTGAGGGAATCGACCTTGCCGTCGACCCTGATCTCGGTGACTTCCTCGTAGGCGAGCGTCCCATCAGCCCGGAACTCTAACAGGCCCGTCGCGCCCGGCTTGATGGTAACCGGTTCGCCATTCTGGCGCGTGTGCTTCCACTTGCCGGCGATTCGGTTGGGGAGCGCGGCGTCAGTGGGCTTCGGCTCTCGCGAGCACGATGCCTGTCCGATGAGGAGAACGCAGATTACCAACCGCGACAATCGCTTCATCACAGACCTCGGGTTCATTGCCAATCGACCAACCTCACGTGCCCAACCGTGACAGCCGCGTGCGGCGCAGACGCTCACGAGCAAGATCAAACCACTTGCCGGGTCAGGTACAACGCGGGGTTGGCGTGCCCAACGGAATCGCTCACTTCTTGTGACCAAGGATCAGCGCGTTGTGTTCGGTGTCGAAGTGAAGCACCTCTGCAAAATCGACCTTCTTCGCCAACGCGGCCAGATCCGTCACCGGAGCGATGGCTGTTCCCCAGGTTCCGCTCGACAAATCGCGGTCGAGAGCCCAGACATGTCGTTTCTCAACCGGCCCGTCCAACAGGGCTTTCAGCTTTCCTTGCACGACGAACGCATCGCTCGACCAGTCACCTCGAAAGCGGACATACACCACTTGCTCGGCCGGAAAGCTGGGCGGGGGTAATGTGCCCCAGCGCGCCGACCGGACCATCACCTGCTTGTCGAGAAAGGTGGCGTCTTGCCACGATTCACGGGGCGAAGGCGGTGCCCCGTATTCGATGAGCACGCGGCGTTTCTCGGGATCGAGAGCGAGGATCCGCCCGAGTGTCTGCTTTCTGCCGAACGCTTCGACATCCTTCACTGGCGAGGTCGTGACTTGGAGGAACCACCCTCCGCCCGTGGTTTCCAGCTTCAAGGGAGGGAGTTCGTCGAGTTCCCGCTTGATCCCGGAGGCAACCTTATCGACGATGTTGCTCACGGCAAATTCAGGCTTGTTCGGCAGGACCAAGAACACGACGATCGACTCGTTCTTGATCCGCTGTTGGATCTCATCGGCGGATGGTTCCTTCTTCGGCGGTTTGGGTTCCGGCTGTGGCTCTGGCTGAACGACTGGTTCGTTGCCCTTATCGGTCGATGACTCTGGATTGCTCTTGGCACACCCGACTGCAACGGTCGCAGCCAGGAGCCACAACCACGATGTTCTCATCCGTGCAACTCCCAGACCGGGCCTCCCCGCGGAACGATGAAGCTCAGCGGCGGCTGAGCAAGGGTGAACTTGACGTTTCGGGTCCATGACGTGTTGGCCTTTTCGTTTGGATACATGCCAAAGTTACCCACCCGTCGGTCGGAAGTCGACGGCTTCTGGTGTCGTGCTTGCTCGTTGCGAGGCAGTAGCGTGGAGAACGAGGTGATCTCGGTCACCTGGATTTGTCTTGGTGTTTGCCGTCGCACGGCCGTCGGGACGGGGTGTTTGGCGTTGCCGTGTTGCTTGTCGGAGGACGTACGCACGAAGTTATATATGCGGCGAAGGAAGCCATTATGACCGGGGCCACGCACGCGATCCGACAGTCGGCCCACGCAGCCGCATTCGCCCAGGGCCGGTCCTTTGTCCGTGCCCCTCGTTCTCACCGAGAAACACCCGAAAGGAACCGCGGCGCGAGAAGGTCATGTACCCCTTTGTTGCGGAGCAGGCGCTCCCGCCATCGACGAATACCTTGGTTTTGGGTGCGCCCAGCCGTCGTCCGAGCCGAGTGGGCCGCGCGAACCTTGGTTAACTGACTTCGGGCAACGCCTTCCACTCGTCGACCAGGTAGTGCGGGCGGCCGGTGAAGTCCGGGAGTGTCACGGCATGCGGGTCGATACCAAAGTGGTGGTAGAGTGTGGCGTGAACTTCGCCGAAGTGAACGGGGCGTTTGGTGATCGTCCCGCCGTTGCGATCGGTAGCACCGATCACTTGTCCTGTTCGGAACCCACCGCCCGCGATCAGACCGCCACCCACTTGTGGCCAGTGATCGCGTCCGGCGTCCTTGTTGATTTGCGGCGTGCGGCCGAACTCGCCCCAGGCTACGACCGCGACATCTTTGTCGAGACCCCGGTCGTGCAGGTCCGAGATCAACGCATGCATCCCGTGATCGAACCACGGGAAGTGGGTGTTCTTGCACTCGCTGAAGTTGCTGCTGTGGAAGTCCCACCGACCGAAGTTCAACGTCACTACGCGCGCCCCAGCCTCGACTAATCGGCGTGCCATCAGAAAATGTTCGAGATTCCTCGGTGCACCATCTCCGTAGTTTTTGGGGTCACCCTTGCCATAACGCTCGCGGACAACCAATGACTCCTTCGACAGATCGAGGGCTTCCACCATCTTGCTCGAAGTCAGGATTTCGAACGACTGACGCCGGAGTGCATCCAGCCCGTCGAAAGTCCCCTTGGTCTCGACATCGGTACGGATGCGATCGAATTCCTTCAAGAGTCTCGTTCGGTCCGAGAGGTGAACCGCGTTGGTCGGGTTCAGCGTCATGTTCTCGCGGATCGGACCCGACGAGCGGAATGCGCCGTGGGCGACGCCGAGAAAACCAGGGTGGCCGGGCGACCCGTACGGCGGATGCCCCGCGTCGGGGGCAAGACCGACGAACGGCGACACCGACCCATTCGATGAGCCGAGTACCCTCGAGATCGTCGAACCGATGGACGGCCAACCACCAGGAGGTTGTTTCTGCACCGTGCGGCCGGTGTAGCAAATGAAGGAGTCGTGATCGCCACTGGGAGATCCGTAAACCGACCGGAGCGGGACGAGCTTGTCCATGATCGAAGCCAATTTCGGCAGATGCTCGCAGATCTGAATGCCGGGTACTTTCGTGTTGATGGGCTTGAACTCGCCGCGAATTTCCGAGGGGGCGTCCATTTTCAAGTCGTACATGTCCTGATGCGGCGGCGCCCCGACCATGTAAATCATGATGACAGCCTTGTGAGACCGGCTGATCCCAGATGCGTGTTCCGCCCGCAACAGTCCCGGCAGCGAAAGCCCGCCTAACCCCAAAGAGCCGATCTTCAGGAACTCCCGGCGAGATGCGTGACCACCTGAGGACTTCGGGTTTCCGAATACGGAAATCATTGGCGCCATCCTTCAACGACAAGGGACGAGTGCACGGTATGAGACTGGAGTACCGAGCGAATGACTTCGCACCGGCAAGTCGGTAGGCAGAACAAGACTCTACCCGCATTTCTCACATTTGAGTAGCGCACTTCGAGATTTCCTTTGCACCCGGCGAGGTCAGTAACCCACCGGCCCGCGAATGAGCGCGGCAGGGTGAGTCGGAACACGTTCCGGTGTGCCCCAATCAGCGCAAGGTGTCACGAAACATCTCTCGGGTGCGCTATTTGGTGGGCGGCGCGAGCAAATCGGGCTCGGGCGCGTACGGATAATCGACCGGCTTGTACGCGATCGCGAGTTCGGGTGTGTCCAGCTTCTTCCCGTCCTGGCTCCGCGAGGTGAGTGCCCGGTCCAGAATGCCGCTGCTCAGGAGGGTCCGCTCGACCGGGTAGCTCGGGCGGCCCGTGTGAATCATGGCTTCGATGGCTTTCAGCAGGTACGCGAAGTGCGGATAGCGGGGCTCGGCCCGCTCTTCAAAGCCGGTCGCGACCGGGAGCGTGGCGCCCTTGAGTTTCACCGCAACGGCCGATCGGCTGACGCTGTTCAACATGAACTGGGCTCCCCGAAACCCGTCCGTGTACTCGAAGAGGAACAAGGCCGCTTTCTCGTCCTCGCGCATGCCTTTCTTTCCCGATTTCGGAACAACGTCGTAGGCGGCCTCCAGAAGATCTTTCGCGACCACGCCATCATCGACTGCTTTCCACATCGCCGGCCCCTGGAGGAACTGCACCCACTTCACGCCCTTCTCGGCGTTCCGACGACGCTCAACGAATGACTGGTAGCAATCCAGGGCGTGGAAGCCGTACACATCCAATCCGCTGTAGCCAATCCCGACGGCCGATTCGATCTCGCTGCCCATCGGGACTTCGATCTTGTGGCTGCGGAACCCGACTGGCAGCGACGACCCCGCCATGATCGGCACCTTCATTTTCACCGCTCGGTCGTACATCCACTTGGCCTCACCCCACGGCGGCCCAAGATGCTTGTCGTTGAATACGGGTACGACCCGGCCGCACTTCTCGAAGGCGTCGGTGATCTCCTTGAAGAAACGCTGACGCGGGTAGAGTTGCTGCCCGAGTTTGTTCGATGGGTAGTCGCCGTGTTCGCCGATGCTCAGCACGCCATCGACGGGGATCGTCCTCCCGCCGCCGGTCACGGCCTTCTCGATCGAATCGAAGATGGGCACGTCGTGCTTCTTGCACATCGTTCGTGCGATATCATCCTTGGGGAACTGATCGACATAGAGCGAGGCGAGTTTGAGCGCCGGGCCGGGACCGCCGTCGTGCTTCCACCCTTCCAGAATCTTGGTGAGGATGACGTCCGCATGCGAATTGTGCCGATACACCGTCACAACGGCGGCGACCGACCGCGGCTTGACCGGATCCGCCTTGCCGTCGATCGCCCCCGTCGTGGCCCCGTATGGGAAGGTGGTTCCCGCGACGACCGCGGAGCCGAATTTCAGAGCGTCGCGTCGGGAGAGGCCAGGCATGGCGGTTGAGTCCGGTTGAAACGAGCGAAAGAATAAGGCGGGTCAATCTGATCGGCGATCAGCTCAGGATGTCCTTGATCGGCTGGCCCTGTGACGCCCGGCGCCCCCGCAGGGACGGGGCTCCTTCAAGTCAGTCCGGGGATGGGGTCGCCGCGATACACCTCGTACGGACGACCATCAGTATCCTGCCAACCGGCGGTGCGCGGGATGCCGAGGCGGGTATAGAGAGTCGCGGCCAGGTTCTCCGGCGTCTGCCGGTCTGCGACCGGCTCCCCACCAATCTTGTCGGTCGCGCCAATCACCCGCCCGCCCTGCACGCCCCCGCCCGCGAGAAGCGTGCTCATCACCGGGCCCCAGTGGTCGCGACCGGCGTCATTGTTGATCTTTGGCGTCCGGCCGAACTCCCCGGTCACGATCACCAGTGTCTCGTCAAGCAGGCCGCTCGCCTTCAGGTCGTCGAGCAGGGCCGAGACGGACTGGTCGAAGTACGGGAAGAGGTTCTCCTTCAGGTTGACGAAGTTGCCGCGGTGGGTGTCCCAGGACGAGTTCTTCCCCAGGTTCACCTGGACGAGGCTGACACCCGCCTGGACCAGCCGGGAAGCCATGAGCAGGGAGAGGCCGAACTTGTTCTTCCCGTAGCGGGCCAGGGTCTTTGCGTCCGCCTTCTCAACTTCGAACGCCCCCCGCGTCCGCGGATCGCTGAGCACCGTGAGCGCCTGCTGCCGGTGCCGGTCCAGAAGCCTGGCCTCGGCCCCCTGCTCAATGGCGAGCTGCTGCCGTTCGATCTTGTTGAGCAACCCGACCCGATCTTGCAGCCGGTCTGATCCGCCGTCTGGCAGGGTGAGCGTCGGGGTCTCGAAGACTGTGGCGGGCTCGTGCTTGAACGGCTCGCCATCGAACCGGAAGCAGTGAGGGCAGGCGCCGTTACCGAGTGAGCACTGCGTGGCCATCCGCAGGTGCCACGCCTCCCAGCGTGGCCCGAGCCGCCCGGCGTACTGGCCCGGTCGGACCTTCCCCGCCTCGTTGACGCTCGGCTCTGGCAGGACGACCGCCGGGGGGAGGTTGTTACGGCCCCGGCCCTGCTTGGTGTAGTTCACCAGCGCCGGCATCGACGGCCACTCGCTGGGGTTCGGCACGTTCTGGAGCGAGAAGCCCGCCGGCATGTCGAGCCGGCCCGTGAGCAGCATGTGGCAGGCCTCCTCGTGCCCGCTGCTGCCCGTCGCGATGGATCGGACCAGCGACCATGTGTCGCTCTGCTCGGCCAACAGCGGCAGGTGCTCGCAGATCCGGATGCCGGGTGTCTTTGTGGCGACCGATTTGAACTCACCGCGAACGGTGTCCGGGGCGTCTGGCTTCAGGTCGAAGCTGTCGAGGTGCGACAACCCGCCCGTGAGGAAGACGAAGATCACCGAGTTGGCGCGGCGTTTCTCCGCGCCCGCCATCGCTCGCATCGCGGACGCCTCGGCCATCCCGAGCAGCCCAACCGCTCCGGCCCGGAGGGCGGCACGGCGAGTCAGGATCGGGTGGCAACAGCCGGCATGGTGGGTGTGGGTCATCGACATTTCCAGGGGGTCACTTCTCGACGGACTTCACCAGTTTCGTCACGGTGCGAGTGACTGGAGTTTCGATATCGCCGGCCCAGCGGAACGCGGGGCGACCGTACTCGTATAGGTTCGAGCCACCCTCGTATCCACCCTCCAACCAGACCCGGCGTGAGGGGATGTACGAGCTCATGTCGTCCACGCATCCGCACACCCAGGCGTCGGGCCCGTACTCAGCCTTTGAGGTTCAACTCACTTCTTGGCTCCCAGGAGTTGCTTCACGGCGTCCATCAGGACAGGCTCGACCTCCGGTGCCACGTTGCTGGCCCGCGCACTGGTTTCGTACCCCCCTTCGGCGTACGCGGCGGTCGTGCCGATGTAGCCGGGGCCGTAGTCGCCGTAAGCCGCCATCGCCACCTGCAGGTCTGGTCGCAGCTTCTTGGCGGCCAGTTGGTACTCGACGAACAGTTCGCCCGGCATGTGCAGCACCCGGGATTCCCCCACACGGAGGCAGGCGATGTCGATCGCGTGCCCCGCCTTGCGGCGGACGACCCAGGCCAGTTGGTCCGCCTTCGAGATGTACCCCCGGGCCGGCTCCGTCTTCAGGTCCTTGATCAGGTCGTCTTCCTTCAAATGGGGTGCCACGGGGAGCTTGACCGGGACCGTCTCCCAGCCGACGTCCGCTTCGGTCAGCGGGTGCTTCTTCGTGTTCGCCAAGGCCTGCTTCATCCCGTCGGCCAAGCGCTGGGCGAGTACCATGCGGTTCTCTTTGTCGCCGTCGTTGTACTTGCCTGCCCCGATGTTCCCACCGGCTCCGTTGAAGTGGACGTGTACAGCCTCGGGGACCGCCTGGCCGCGGATGAACCGGGCGATTCCGGGGAAGTCGGGGCTGGGGATGCCAGTCCGGTAATAGCTCTGGGGGTGACAGGCGTAGTAACTCAGCACCGCGATCGGTCGCCCCTCGTTCCAGAACGAGAGCACCGACACCTCGGGGTCGATGACGCCCTCCGGCTCGGCGCGAAGGGCGGGATCCTTGGTTGCGGTGTAGCGAACGGCGCGGACCTTGCCGTCCGGCCCGAGGATGCGGCGGTTGGACGCGACCTCTTTCACCGCAGCGACGCCCCAACCGTAGTGCGTGGCCGCCTGGGCCGACACGCGTGCGCTCGTGATCGCCTTGGCGGTCCGCTGCATCACCTCACGGTGGAAGCC
The DNA here is from genome assembly GCA_021413735.1 of Planctomycetota bacterium. Taxonomy (GTDB): domain Bacteria; phylum Planctomycetota; class Planctomycetia; order Gemmatales; family Gemmataceae; genus Gemmata. The sequence continues at coordinate 70,329 of JAIOPV010000116.1, read as the reverse complement.
GCTGTCGAACCGGCCGAAGTCCTTCAACCCGAGGTCGCGGATCAGCCGCTCGGCCGTGAGGTCGCATCCGGGCGCGTCGTGCTGGTGCAGGGCGTGGACGGTGACCCGTTCGGGGGTCGTGCCTGCGGCGGCTGCGAGCTTTTCGCGGAACAGGTCGTGCCCCTCGTTTGCGATTCCGATCCAGTCCACCGCACACAGAACGATCGGCTTGCCGGCGCCGATGATCACGACTCCGCGGCAGCGGAGCGTCAGTTCGTCGAGCCGCTTGACCGGATCGTAGGCCATCGCGGAGCCCAGCGGCGGCGTCGCGTCCACGTCGAACGTCGCGACCTTGATGGCGGCGGGCGTTTCCGGTTTCGGAGGCTCGGCCGCTCGAATCGCGGTCGAGGTGGTCAGACACAAGGCAACCAAAAGGGCCAGCAGCTTCATCGCTCTACTCGTTTGGGTTGTTGAACGGTGTTCAGTTTGGGCGGTCCGTGTCGATCGGCCGACCGCCAGGTCCGTGGGTCAGTGCTGGAAGAGGAACTCCGGGTGGTTCAACAGGGCATGCAGGACGTCCTCGAACCGCTGCCGCCTCGTTTTTTGCGCCTCTTTCGCGAGGAAAGCGAGGAGCTTCTCCGTCTCGGCCGCTGTCGGCTGTCGGGAGAGCGTCAGGAGGAACATCTCCTCGACAGCTTCTCGGTCGGTCACTTTCGATGCGGCGAGGGACGCGACACGTCCGGTCGGGGCGAGCAACTTGTCCTGTAGAAAGTTGCCGCCCTGGAGCATCAGGGCCATGTGCAGGGTGGTGTCGGTCTCCCGCTCGCACTCGCACGCGCTCGCCCGGGGCGGTCGTCCAAACACCCGCAGGAATGGGTACGGGAACTCGCCGTCCGGCAGTTGCACTGCCCGCGTCCCGGCCGGGAACCCCTTGAACGACTCTGGCACCCCGGTCGCGTCGCACACCGCGTCCAGTAGCGCCTCCGCCCCGATCCGCCGCGGCACCTGCCGTGAGAAGTATTTCACGTCGTCGCCGTTGGTCGCGTTCTTCCGCCCGGATAACTGGTAGACCCGCGAGTTCATGATGGTGCGGATCAGGTGTTTGCGGTCAAAGCCGCTCCGGACCAGGTCGGCCGTCAGGGCATCGAGCAGGGCAGGGACACTCGGCGGGTTGGTGCTGCGGAGGTCATCCACGGGCTCGACCACGCCGCGACCGAGCAGGTGGAACCAGATGCGGTTCGCTGCGGCACGGGCGAAGTACGGGTTGTTCGGAGCGGTGAGCCAGTTCGCGAACGCCGCCCGCACGTCTCCCTCCGGCGGAACATCAACGACCGCCCCGCCCGGGAACTTCGGCTTCACGATGAGTCCTGTTCGCGGGTGCAGAAGCGTCCCGTCTCGCTTCGCCAGGACGGTTTCCTCCTTGTCGTAGATCCCGACGAAGAACGGGCCGTCGCGGTACTGGACGCGGGCGAAGAACGCGGCGACACCGTAGTAGTCGTCCTGCGTCCAGTTCTCCCCTGGGTGGTTGTGGCACTTTGCGCACTGCATTCGCGCGCCCATGAACAGTTGCGCGACTTCCTCGGCCCGCAACTCCGGGTTGCGGAGTCGGCGGAAGAACCCGGCCGGCGGATTCGAGTAATTGCTCCCGGCCGCGGTGAGAATCGTGCGGGCGAACTTGTCCTCGGGGACGTTCGTGGCCATCGCCCCTCGCACCCACTGGTGATACTTCACCGCCCCGATCTTCCCAACGAACCGCTGGTTCACTCCCAGTCGGTCGGACCACTTGAGCGCCCACCAGTCGGCGAATTCGGGCTGGTCCAGCAGCGTGTCGATGAGTTTGGACCGCTTCGTCGCGTCCTTGTCAGCGAGGAACGCCAGCACGTCGGCGGGGGCGGGCAGACGGCCGATCGCGTCGAGGTACGCCCGGCGGACGAATTCCTCGTCGGTGCAGAGGGGTGCCGGCTCGATCCGCAAAATCTTCAGCTTCGCGAAGACGTGTTCGTCGACGTAATTTTGCGACGGCGGATCGGGCCAACGGAAGTCCGGGTTGGGGTCGCGGAACAGAATTACCGCGGGCGTCATGAGCCCCATATACTCAGCGGTCACGACGACCTCGCCGGGTCTCGACCGGGTGACCGTGCCGTCAGCCCTGACGCGGGCGGCGAGTTCGTCGTTGACCGTGAACCGTGTCAGGTGCGTGACATCCTGCTTTGCCCCATCGGGGAACGCGGCGACAACCTTCAGCGTTGCCGACGCGGCCGGAGCGTCGAGAATCGTCTGCGCTGGTGTGACGGCGATGGTGGTCGGCCGCGGGGAGCGGTTGCGGTCGTCGAGTGCCCCCTCTGCGATCCAGTCGCGGAGGAGGCGGTAGAGGTCGCCGTCGGGGTCGAGTCGGCGTCCGCCCTCGTGAGGGGCGAGGGCCGTGCCCTTCTGGAGAATCAGGCTGCGATCCGGGGCGATGCGGTCGATCCGCCGCCCGCCCATCTCTCGCGTGAGGGTGTGGATGTCGAGGGCGATGTCGTACCCACGGAGGCTGAGCCGGAAGCCGTTCTTCCCCGTCGGGGTGCCGTGGCACGTTCCCGAGTTACACCCCGCCTTCGTGAGGATCGGGATGACCTCCCGCGTGAGGCTGACCGGTTCCGCAGCGGTGGCAGGCGGCGAAAAACCGAACGCAAGCAGGGTTGTGGGGATGAGACGGATGAGCATAGTGCCTTCGAGTGGGCAGGCGGGCGGGTAACTCCAATTCTGACCGACCAGAGAGCCGTTGGCAACACTCTTCGGAACTCGCTTGCATCGACCCGTCGCGATCCGGGATAATCAGGTCTGCCAGCCACACTCCCGCCTCATTGTCCGCGACCGCGAGATCCACGCATGCTCCACCCCACCCTCACCCGCCGGGCGCTCCTCCGCGTCGGTGCTGTCGGCCTCACCGGGCTGTCACTTCCGAATGTCCTCCAGGCGGAGAAGGGGGGACTGTCGCGCAAGGCGACCGCGAAGAGCGTCATCATGCTGTTCCAGTTCGGCGGACCGTCGCACCTGGAGACCTTCGACGCCAAGCCGGATGCGCCCGCCGAGGTCCGCGGCGAGTTCAAGGCGATCCGAACCAAGACCCCGGGACTGCTGGTCTGCGAACACCTCCCGAAGCTCGCGGCGCGGTCCGACCTGTACGCGGTGGTGCGGAGCGTCGCGCACAACAAGTCGTCCCACAACTCCGGGGCGTACTACTCCCTGACCGGTCGCGAACCGCTCGTCAACATCGTCACTGCGAACGCTGCGGCCACCGACTTCCCGCACCCGGGCTCAATCGTCGATCGCCTCCGCCCCTCGGAGGGGAAGGTTCCATCGTTCGTCTCGCTGCCAACCATGATTGCCGATGGTCCGTTCCGCACCCCGGGCGAGTTCGCGGGGCTCCTCGGGAAAGCCCACGACCCGCTGTGGGTGCTGAACGACCCGAACGCGGACGACTTCAAGGTGACCGAGTTGGCCCCGCCGTCCGGGGTGGACGTGGGCAGACTCGCCGACCGAAAGGCGATCCAGGCCGACCTCGCCGGGCTCAGCGACCTTGCTGACCTCACTGCCGACGTGCGGGGGATGCGCGATTACCAGGCTCGGGCGCTGGGCATCCTGAGTTCGGCCAGGACGCAGCAGGCGTTCGCCATCCAGAATGAGAAGCCGGAACTTCGGGATCGGTATGGCCGGCACACCTACGGCCAGAGCGTGTTGTTGGCCCGCCGGTTGGTCGAGGCCGGGGTGCGCTTCGTGACCGTGTACTACTCGCGGGGCATCCGCGGGTGGGACATGCACGACACTCTCTTCCCGACCATGAAGAACACGCTCCTGCCGCACACCGACGGAACGCTCTCCGCCCTGCTCGACGACCTGAAGGACCGCGGACTACTCGACGAGACGCTCGTGTACTGGACCGGGGACTTCGGGCGGACGCCGAAGGTGAACGACAAGGCCGGCCGCGACCACTGGCCGCAGTGCCAGTCGATCCTCCTGGCCGGTGGTGGCATCCGCGGGGGGATCACCTACGGAGCGTCAGACCCGAGGGGGGCGTTCCCCAAGGACGACCCGCTGCGGCCGGACGACATCACCGCAACAGTGGTCCACGCGATGGGGCTCGACCCTGCGACGGAGATCCGGGATCAACTCGGCCGGCCGTTGCCGATCTCCGCAGGCAGTCCCATCAAGGCGCTGTTCGGCTAGAGCGGTTACAGGAAATCTGGAGCGAGCCGCGACCGCAAGGGAGCGGTTGACGTTGTCCGCTCCCTTGCGGTCGCGGGGCGGCCGGTTTTACGGTTACACGAGGGTTTACTTCACCACCTTCGCCTCCTCCGCGCCGGTGAGTCGCTGGTCGAGACCCTGGTACTTGAATGTCAGACGCTTGTGATCGATGCCGAGGCAGTGCAGGATCGTTGCGTTCAGGTCGCGAATGTGGACGGGGTTCTCGGTGATGTTATAGCTGAAGTCGTCCGTCGCGCCGTACTCGAACCCCGGCTTGATCCCGCCCCCCGCCAGCCACGTCGTGAAACACCGCCCGTGGTGGTCGCGACCGTGGTCCTTTTCCGTCAGTGCCCCCTGACTGTAGATCGTCCGCCCGAACTCACCCCCGCAGACGACCAGCGTGTCGTCGAGCATCCCCTTGCGCTTCAGGTCGGTGACAAGCCCCGCGCACGCCTGGTCGATGTCCTCACACTGGAGTCGCAGATTCCGCGGCAGGGCACCGTGTTGGTCCCAGCCCTGGTGGAAAATTTGCACCATGCGGACGCCACGCTCGACCATGCGTCGAGCGAGTAAGCAATCCGCGGCAAAGCTGCCGGGTTTCTTCACGTCGGGACCGTACAGATCGAGCACCTTCTGCGGTTCCTTGGTCAGATCGGCGACTTCCGGGACGGCGGTTTGCATCCGGAACGCCATCTCATACTGTGCGATTCGTGTCTGCGTTTCCGGATCACCAAAACGGTCGGCCGTGTCCCGGTTCAGTTCGGCGAGCACATCCAGTTGCTCCCGTCTTGCGTCCCGATCAAGACCGGGTGGGTTCGACAGATAGAGCACCGGGTCACCGGCACTGCGAAGTTGGACCCCCTGGTGCTTCGAGGGCAAGAACCCGCTCCCCCACAGTCGCGAATACAGCGCCTGTTTCTGCCCGCGGCCCTGTGAGATCATCACGGCATAGGCCGGCATGTTCTCGTTCTCGCTGCCGAGTCCGTAGCTCAACCACGCCCCCATGCTCGGTCGGCCCGGTTGTTGCGCGCCGGTAGTGATGAACGTGATCGCCGGATCATGGTTAATCGCCTCAGTGTGGACAGACTTTACGACACAGATGTCGTCGATGATCGACCCCGTATGCGCTAGCAGGTCTTCGTTCAACCACGCGCCGCGTTTCCCATACTGCTTGAACTTGAACATCGGGGCGACGCACGGGAACGACTTTTGGCCGCTCGTCATGCCGGTGATCCGCTGCCCGTTGCGGATCGTCTCCGGCAGTTCCTTGCCATGGATCGCCTTCAGAGCCGGCTTGTAATCGAACGTGTCAACATGCGAGGGCCCACCTGCAAAGAACAGGTAGATGACCCGCTTGGCCTTCCCTTCGAAATGCAACCCGACCGGCTTCGCTTTCGCTGCCGGTGCGTCGGCCGACGAGGTGAGCGCGGTCAGCGTGGCAGCTCCGAGGGCGGTGGCCGAGTCGCGGATGAACGCCCGGCGAGCGTAGAGCGAATGCATGGGGAGGTTCTCAGTTCTTCACAAGGAATTCGTCGAGGTTCAGGATCACATTCGCAACGGCGGTCCAGGCAGCGTGCTCGGCCACGGAGATCTTCACATCGCGTGGGCTCTCGCCGATCTTCAGCAGGGCTTCGGCCTTCTTGGGATCTTCGTTGAAGCGAGTGGCTTGTCCCGCCGCGAGTTTGGCGAGCAGCGTCACTTCCTTGTCCGTAGCCGGACGGCCAAGCGCGACCCGCACAGCGAAACGGACACGATCCTCGGGCGATTGCCCGCCATCGCGGATAATTCGTTCCGCGAATGCCCGTGCTGCCTCCACGAACTGTGGGTCGTTCAGCGTGACGAGTGCCTGCAACGGTGTGTTCGTCCGTGATCGGCTACCCGTACATTTTTCGCGCGTTGGGGCGTCGAACGTCATCATCGCGGGGTGCGGTGACGATCGCTTCCAGTATGTGTACAGGCTTCGTCTGTAGAGTTTCTCACCTTTGTCCTGCACGAATCGCGACAGATTTGTGTCGATCGCGACCTCCTCCCACACACCGGCTGGCTGGTATGGGCGGACGCTCGGTCCACCAATCTTCTCGACGTATAAGCCGCTCACAAACAGGGCGGAATCCCGCACGAACTCGGCTTGCAGACGGAAACGAGGACCGCGAGCGAACAGCCGATTCTCCGGATCTTTCTCGCGCAGTTCGGGTGCGATTCGCGAAGCCTGCCGGTAGGTCGCGGACGTGACGATCTGCTTCACAGCCCGTTTGACGTCCCAGCCGCTCTCGACGAAATCGACCGCAAGCCAGTCGAGCAATTCGGGGTGGCTCGGCGATGCCCCCTGGATGCCGAAGTCTTCGGTGGTGCGGACCAGACCATCGCCGAAGAACGCCTGCCAGAGACGGTTCACGGCGACGCGACTTGTCAACGGATGGTCCGGGCGAACGAGCCACTTGGCGAGGCCGAGGCGGTTTGCGGGAGCGCCGGTGGGAAGATCCCCAAGTGCGGCTGGCACCCCGGGCTTGACTGCAAGATCCTTCAATGGCTGGTCGTACTGCCCGCGGTTGAGAACGAATGTCGGCCGCATCTGACCCGGTGGGTTGTCTTCCATGACCATGACAGTGCCGCGGTTGGACTCGACTTTGCGTTCCTCGTCGAACCGCTTGGCGAGCGCCACCAGGCGACTGCGGAACCCGGCATCGGTCTCACGCAGGAATCGCTCGGCAAGCACAACCTTCTGATTCGGCGTGAGCTTCTCGGCGGGAACGGCGAATAACCTCGTAATCGGGTCGATGGACGCTTGTTTCACGTCATCGGGGGTCAGCACCCCACGGTAGATGGCAAGGGCATCGACCAACCCGTTGAAGCCACCACCGTCGGTTCGAGAGCCAAGCCGCACCGGGGACGTGGTCTTCGCCGAGGCGGTCAAAGTGTCGCTGTGGACATCGACTTCCTGACGTTCGCCATCGACGTAGATCCGGATACCAGCGGCCTTGCCGGTACCGTCGGCCGTGATGACGATGTGCTGCCAGGTGTCCGCAGTGATCGGTTTCTTGCTGTAGACCTTGAGTGCGTTGTCGGCCCACTTGTGGATGAGGTGCAGCCCTGGCTTGCGGCCGTCGAATCCGAGGTCGAAACCGCGGTATGTCGGGTCGGGGTCCATCTTGGTGAGAAGGAACCCGCCGCCGTTCGCGGGTAGCTTCACCCACGCGGCGAACGTGAACGGCGTGTCCCGGTCGAGTTCCGGATCGCGGGAGACGCGGTACACGGCGTTGCCAGGAATCGCGAACCCGTGGCCCGTCGGTCGTTTCGCCTCAGCAGCTTTCCCGGTGATCGGTACGGCGGTGCCGCCCAGGTAATCGAACGCAGTCGCGCGGTCGGTTTCGTCGAACGGGAAGAACAGTGCCAGTTCCGCCGAGGGGGCGGTTAAGCCGGCGGGTGGTTTCTGCTTCGCAAGCCAGTCGGCGAACGGCTTCCCGGCGACCGCTTTGACCCGCAGTTCCGTGAGTTGTTTTTCGGCCTCGGTGCGGGCGACCCTGGCGGTTTCACGTTTCGATTCCAGGTCGGGGTCGAACACGTCGATCGTCGGGGACTGATTTCCGTTTCGGGTCTGCATCCCGGGGTCGCGGGTGTTGTTGAAATAGGCGTAGAACTGGTAGTACTCTCGCTGCGAGATTGGGTCGTACTTGTGGTCGTGACATTGAGCGCACTCGACGCTGAGAGCGAGCCAGGTGCTCGACACGGTCTTGACGCGATCGACGACGTAGTCGACGCGGAATTCCTCGGGGATGACGCCGCCTTCATCGGTCGTGGCGTGGTTCCGGTTAAACCCAGATGCGACCTTGTGATCCCGGGTCGCGTTCGGCAACAGGTCGCCCGCAATCTGTTCGATCGTGAATTGATCGAACCGCTTGTTCTCCTCGAACGCCCGGATGACCCAGTCACGCCACGCCCACATGTCCCGTGGCCCGTCGGCATGGTAGACACTGGAATCACCATAGCGGGCGAGGTCGAGCCATGCGACGGCCATCCGCTCGCCGTACCGTCGTGACTTCAGCAGTCGATCAACGACGGTTTCGTAGGCAGTTGGGGACGCATCTGCGAGGAAGTCGTCGAGTTCCTTGAGTGTCGGTGGGACTCCGGTGAGATCCAGTGTCACCCGGCGGAGGAGCGTGGCCTTGTCCGCTTCCGACGACGGCGTGAGCCCCTCCTTCTCCAATCGCGAGAAGACAAACTTGTCAATGTCGTTGCGTGTCGGGTGCTTCGTGCTGGGGGCGGCGGCTCGTTTTGGTGGGTCGAATGCCCAGTGGTTCGTGTACTTCCCGCCGGCGGTGACCCAGGCCTTTAAGGTGGCGATTTCCTTCGGGGTGAGGTTCTTCGTGAAGTTGGACTTCCGCGGCGGCATCTGCTCGCCCGCCTCGGTCGACGTTATCCGTCGGACCAACTCGGACTCGCCCGGCTTCGCGCCACGGACCACGGCTGCCGCCCCCGTCGCGGTGTCGAGCCGGAGGTCACCCTTACGATGCTTCTCGTCCGGCCCGTGGCAGTGATAGCACTTGTCCGCGAGAATTGGACGGACGTCCCTGTTGAAGTTTGGGGTGTCGTCCGCGCGAACTATGGACCCGGAGAAAGCGAAGGTGAGGCAGACGACGTATCGCATGGTGGGCATCAAACGGGGAAAGAGTGTCGGTGTGCAGACGCAGGGATAGAAATTGCTGGGAAGTTGTTGATTCGCAAGTTTGTGGCAGTGGGGCGATACCCGTTCAACCGATCTTTTCCAGAGGATTGCGGAGAGCCTGATTTTCATGTCTGGACGATGCCCCAACCCGAGTTCAATGGATCCCACAACTACCGTTGCAGGTGTTTCTCGGTCTTGGAGACTCCGAAGACATCGAACCCGACTCAACATTCCCTCACACGGACGTTCGTTACTCTTCCGCAGGTTCCTCGGACTTCTTGCGAACAATCCGGGCGAGGCCGTAACCCAACCCGACCGCGAACAGCACCCCCGTCGCACCAAACGCCAACATCATCCAATCGCGACGGTCGAGTTCCGAAAGCGCTCGCTCTGGTGGCAGAACTTGAACAGGCTCGGGCGGTGGGAAATACATCGGAGCAGGGGACTGTTCCACCACTAACTCCACTTCCACTTCCTCCATCGCAGGACGCGGAGGCGGTGGTGCTTTCGGCAGCTTGCCCGTTCGCGGCGGAGCTGGCTTCGCCACGGAAGACGCTTGCAAACCAGCCCCAGACTTTGCTGACACAGCCGGAGCAACCCCGGTGCCAGGCTTCGATGGCAGTGCCGGAGCAGCGCCCGTTCCCGGCTTCACTGCGGACATGGGAACGCTTCCGCTCCCTGCGGCTCGACCGGCTCCGGAACCGCCCGCCGAGGGTTTGATTGGCTGTTGTGGGGCAGCCGGCATCTTCGACGTCGGTTCAAATTGCGATTCGCTCTCCAGCCACGCCTTGTACGCTGGCACTACCGAAGCCGCTGCCGGAGCGGGACCTGTCCCGACGAATGGCTTGAGCGCCTCAGCAGCGTCCTCCGGTGTTTGATAGCGATCTGCGGGAGACTTCGCGAGCATCTTGTCCATCACGCCCTGAAGCCGGGCCGGGAGATCCGAAACCAGCGTCGCCAACGCGGCTGGCTTCTCCGTCGCGTGCATCAACATCTGCGTCATGATGTTGGCTTCGGGGAATGGCGGCCGACCTGTCAGGCAGTGGTACAGGACGCAGCCGAGGCTGTAGATATCGGCGCGAACATCGGCACTGCGGGCGTCCTTGGCCTGCTCAGGTGCCAGATAATCCGGCGTGCCGAGAACCGAACCCTCGATGGTGAGTTGCGTCTCAATCTGGCCTTCGGGAACGTTTTCGTCGAACAGTTCGCGACCGAGGCCAATGTCGAGGATTTTCACAGTCGCATCCCAGGTCGTGTCCTTTCCGGGTGCTGGCTCCGGGATGAGCATCAAGTTCGCGGGTTTGAGGTCGCGGTGAACCATCCGCTTCTCGTGCAGGTGCTGGAGCCCGCCGAACGCCTGATGGATGACCCGTGCCGCTTCTCCCCACGGAAGCCGCTTTCGCCGAACGAGAATCTCGTCGAGCGTTTCGCCTTCCAGAAACTCCATACTGATGAAGTGAACACCGCTCGTTTCGCCAAACTGATACGAGCGCACGACGTTGGGGTGATCGAGTTGCGTGAGCAACCTCGCTTCTCGCTGGAACCGACCAAGAACGTGTTGGTCCTTCGCCTTCGACGACGGCAGAATCTTCAGCGCGACAAGCTGCCCGAGCGTGTGAACGGCCTTGTAAACGCCGCCCATCTGCCCCTTGCCGATGCGGTCGAGAATCTTGTATGCACCGATGAAGAAGCCGTCCGATCGGCCCCGCTGCACCATGTACGCTTGCCAGTCGGTCAGGAACTTGCGCGTAATCAGGAACTTGCGGAACTGATCCACCTGCTCATCGTTGCCGTGCATTTCCTCGCGCCACCGTTTGTGAACGCCTTCGACCTCATCGACAGGGAGCAGTTTGCTCTTGGCGAGGAGACCACAGAAATCACGGACGGATGCTATGGGAGTGGCCATTGGGCAATCGGGGGTGTGGTACGGCCCCAGCGGGCTGCGCTCTTGGTGCGCAGCCCGTTGGGGCCGACGCTCCACGAATTACCATTGTTCGAATTATTTCTGAGTCGCGCGAATCAATTCCAACGCCGCCGGATCGTCTCGGAATAACTCTTCCAATGTTCGGAAAGCTGACGCTCGTTCCGCAGCATTGAGTCGCTTCGCCTCTGCCAGCGCCGTTTGCAACGCGAGGCGATCAGGCGGGGCGCGTGTGCCGCGATTCTCTGGGCGGTCGAGAGCCACAAGTCCGACGCGAGCGAGTTCAACCCAACGGCTTTCCGGCGGTACCGGCCCAAACACGACCGTCAACGCTTGCCAGGTTCGCCGGGCCGCATCCGGATCGCCTGCCTGCACGAGCCGCAATCCGCGAAGATACGCTTTCTCAGCATCCGATCGAGGATCGACTTTCGCACCTTCCGCCAGAACTCGCCGCAGTTCCCGACGATCCTTGGAGCGAGTCTTCGCGGCGGCGATCTCCTCAACGTACCGGTCCGGGTACTTCTGGCTCAGCGGATCGAGATACTTCGTAATCGCCGTGTCCCAGTCGTCGGGGTTCTCAGATTCCAACAGCGGCCGGGCCTCGGCGTACAACTCACTCGCCGTTGGGGAAGGCCATGCGAACGCCAGGATCAAACCCGTCACGACCAACGCCAGCAGCGGAAGCACCACAATCGGCCGCGACATCAACGGGCGTGATTGGTGTTCCGCCTCGGTCTCGCCTTCCGCCGCACCAAGCAGCGCAGGTAATGCTGCGACCTCAGCGGTATCTGGCGTCAGCTTCGCGGGCCACTCGATCCGTTCGCCCTTGCGCTCCAGTTTACCACGAATCCGCTCCAGTTCCTCTAACACTCCAGTTGCGCTCGCGGGTCGCCGGGTTGGGTTTTTGTCGAGCAGAACGCAGATGAATTCGTCGAGTTCCGGGGGCAGATCCGGAACCAACATCGCCGGTCGTTCCGGGAGTGTGTAGCACTGCTTGTGCATCAACTCGACCAACGAGACAGCAGCGAACGGCGGTCGTCCGGTCACGAGAGTATAGAGTACACCGCCGAGCGAATATAAGTCGCTTCGTCGTGTCAGCGGTTTTCCGCTCGCCGTTTCGGGGGCGGTATACGCAGCCGATCCAATCGGTGAAATCGGACTCGATGGAACCGCCGCGATCACCTTTGCCAGCCCAAATCCGAGAACCTTGAGCGTGCCGTCGGCCGTCAGCATCAGATGAGCTGGCTTCAGATCGCGATGCAGCACATTGCGGTTGTGGGCATGCTTCAACGCTCGGGCAGCTTGAACCGCTATCGAAAGCACTTCGCGCCACGGTCGCCGACCGGCTTCCAGCTGCTTTGCACAATCCGTCCCTTCGACCAGTTCACACGCCACGAACGCGAGCCCGCCGTGGGTGCCGCTGTCGTAAAACTTCGCGATGTTTGCGTGGTCGAGCCGTTGCAACGGCAGCATCTCGGCAGCGAACTTTTGCACGAACGCGGGGTCTTGCGTGTTCGGTGCGGTGAATACCTTGACGGCGGCGTGACGATCCGGCTCATCGTATCCGCGAGCACGGTACACGATGCCGATGGCCCCGTGGCCGATCTCCGCTTCCAGATACCAGTTCCCGACACGTGCCGCGGTCATGTGGAATATGTTAATACCAGACCGCGTCGGGGTCACTGGAAAGATGAGGTTTCCGGATTGAATCGGGCACCCCACGGGCGAACAGACGGGAAGCAGGGGAAGCCAAAATCGGGCACGGACAACTGGCAGAAGGAAGCGGGAATTCGGAATGCTGTTGCTGTTGTCAAGTGGCATTTTGGCGAGCCGGGAACGTTAGGAACGCCTGCTGGTTCTCTGATGGGAGACCCAGCGGTCGCAGACTGATGGGCAACCCGCATTCAAGTGCCTTCTCACGTTCCGCGGCGACCCTGGCCCTTGTCTCGCTGCCCTCGCTTGGCGACCCGTTGCTTCGCAACGACAGGCGCCTCCGCGGCAGGCTGCACTGCGGCACGATTGCCCGCTTCCGCTGCCATCTCCATGAACCGCTGCTGACTCCGCAACGGCGGCACACCTTCACCCGGCTTCACACGCCGATACGTTCCATCGGGTTGCAACTCGCGAGCCTTCATGTTGTCCGCGAGCGCCACTTTCAGGATGTCGATCACTCGCTGTTTCAGTTCAGGCTGCTCAATCGGGAACACCACCTCCACACGCCGACTCAGGTTGCGGTCCATCCAGTCGGCGCTGCCGACGTACACCTCGGGGTTGCCCGCGTTCTCGAAGTAGAAGATGCGGGTGTGTTCGAGGAAGCGGTCCACCACCGACGTCACGCGAATCGTGTCGCTGACCCCCGGAACGCCCGGCCGCAACGAGCAGATGCCGCGACAGCAAATGTCGATCTTCACGCCGGCCTGACTCGCTCGATACAGTGCCTTCACCACTGCGGGCTCAAGGATGCCGTTTACTTTCACGAGCAACCGCGCCGGCTTGCCCGCTCGCTGATTTGTGGCTTCGCGTTCAATCTTCTCGATCATCACCGTTTGCAATCGCGACGGTGCCACGAGCAGCTTTCGCCACTGCGGCAACTCGGCGTAGCCCGTGAGGTAGTTGAACAACGCCGACACGTCATCCGCGAATTCGCTGTTGCCGGTGAACAGGCCGATGTCGGTGTAGACGCGGGCCGTCTGCGGGTTGTAGTTGCCCGTCGCAAGGTGAACGTAGCGTCGAATGGTGTTGTCTTCGTCGCGCCGCACCACGAGCGCCACCTTGCAGTGCGTCTTGAGGCCGACGAATCCGAACACGACGTGAACGCCGGCCTTTTCCAGTTCCTTCGCCCAGATGATGTTTCGCTCTTCGTCCATGCGAGCCTTCAGCTCGATCACGGCGGTCACCTGTTTGCCACGGTCAGCGGCTCTCTGCAGTGCCCGCACAATCGGTGAGTCGCTCGACGTGCGATAAAGCGTCTGCTTGATGGCCAGCACCCGTTCGTCGTTCGCGGCGGCCTCAATGAACTCGACCACCGGCGAGAACGACTCATACGGGTGATACATGAGGATGTCGCGGGCGCGGATGGCCGGCCACGGTGCGGGCGACGCCGCGAACGCCTGCACCGGGAACGGTACAAACGGCGTGTCTCGCAGTTCGGGATACCCCGGCACGCCGCAAATCTGGAACAGCCCGCTGAGGTCGAGCGGCCCAGGAATCTGGTACACATCAGCGGGGTTCAGCCGCAACCCTTCGGTCAGGAATTGCTCGATGTCCTGCGGCGCGCCAGCCTCGATCTCCAGTCGTACCGGCTGCCCTCGCCGCCGTGCTCGAACGTGTGCTTCGATTTCTTCCAGAAGATCATCAACTTCGTCATCGAGTTCGTATTCGCTGTCGCGAGTCAGTCGGAACGACGCAGCACGACCGAGTTCCATGCCTGGGAACAGGTCGGAGAGGTGCATCCGGATAACGTCTTCGAGCGGAACGAAGCTGTGAACGGTGGGAGATAGTGGAGACGTGGTGGCGGGGACGGGGACCACGGCGGAATCCCCACTTGCAGATGTGGCTGTGGCTGCCGGCTTCGATTTCGCCTTGTCCTCGGGAACGGCCGCCTCTGTCTTTGTCGCGACCACAGGCGCAGTCACGGCGGGCAATGGCACAAACCGTTGCATTACACCTGGAACCTGCACGACGGCATAAAGGGTGTCAACATCACCGGGCCGACGCAGCGAGACAGCCACGTTCAGCGACTTGTTCAGCAAGTGCGGGAACGGGTGGGCCGGGTCCGTGGCAAGCGGCGTCAGGATCGGGAAAATTTCGCGACGGAACAACTCGCGGGTGTGCTTTCGCTCGTCTTCGGTGAGTTCGGCGGCAGTGCGAATCACGATTCCGCGTTCGAGCAGTGCGGGAAGCACTTCAGCCGTGAGGCAGCGATACTCGGACGCAACCAGATCGCGAACCGTTTGCCTGATGAGGTCGAGTTGCAGCGCCGGCGATGTCTGATCGGCCCCGGAACCGGTGGGGATGCCCGCCTGCACCTTCTGCTGGATGCCGCAGACGCGAACCATGAAGAATTCATCGAGGTTCGAGCTGAAGATCGCGAGGAACTTCAAGCGTTCGAGCATCGGAACAGTTGCGTCTTGCGCTTCTTCGAGAACGCGGCGGTTAAACTCCAACCAGCTTAAATCGCGGTTGAGGTACAAAGCGGGGTCGTCGAGATTCGGAGCGGACGGCTGCATCAGGTTGCCTCGGGTGAATCCGAGCGTGTCAACCGATCAGTATAACCCTGGTTCGTCAATCGGGGACGGGAGATCCCAGAAGACGTGAGATTTTCGCTGACAGGCGAAGTGCTGATTTTCGCTGCTTGCGGTGTTCCGGAGTAACGTGGAGAGCGATTTCATGTCTCGCCAAAGTGCGAGAAAGTGCATCTCCGGTGTTAATCTGGGCACTTTCCGGACGTGGATTCAATTCATGTATTGCGCTAGATTCGATGCAAGGCGTGTTTGGATTGACAGTTGTAATTACGATAACGATCTTTCTTCCGGACGAGTTATTTGGTTCCGGGGAGGGGTGTGCATGTCGCCCGGAACCATTTTCACGCCCAGGTAGAAAAGCGGTTCAATCAACGGCTACGCATCCTTGCCGCGAATCTGTGCCTTCAAGACGTGCCGCAATCGGCCTTCAACCTTCTCGTGTGCCTTGCCGATTTCCTTCTCGCCGAGCGTGCGGTCGGGTGCTTGATACGTCAACGCGAACGCCATGCTCTTGGTGCCAGCCGGAATGCCCTCGCCTGTGTACACGTCGAACAGTTCGGCAGCAGTCAGCAGTTCGCCGCCGCCGGCGCGAATCTCGGCCAGCACCTTCTCGGCAGGCGTTTCAGCAGGCACGACCACAGCCACGTCTCGCTTTGCAGGCGGAAACGTCGAGAATGGCTTGTACGGGAAGCGATCCGGCACCAGTGAGAGAATCGCTTCGAGATCGAGTTCGGCAACCTGCACGGCACGCTCGCCCAGGCCGAAACTCGCCGCGACCTTGGGGTGCAGTTCGCCGAACACGCCGACCGCCTTGCCGTTCGTGCTGACTTCCGCCGCCCGCATCGGATGGAGCCACGACGTCGCTTTCGCTGGCGAGAACGTGACCCCCGGAAGGTGCAGGTCCGTCGCCAGCGATTCGACCACGCCCTTGAGATCGAAGAAATCGTACTGGCACGGTTTCACGCCCTGCGGATCGTCCCACGCGGTTGGTGTCCGGCGCCCGCACAGCACAATGACGACCTGACGCGGCTCGTCTGGCAACCGCTCGCCGGCCTTCGGAATGTACACGAAGCCGAGTTCGTACATGGCGATGCTGTCGGTGGCTTCGAGGTTCTTCTGCACGACACCGAGCAACCCCGGAAGCAGCGTTCGCCGCATCACCGACCGCTCCGGCGACAGCGGATTAAGCAGCCCCACATGTGCCACTACTTGCGTCGATTGTAGTTTCGCCTCGGCTTCCGCACTACTCAGCGAATACGTGATTGCTTCCTGCAAGCCCTGATCGGCGAGCAGATCACGCACCTTGTCTTCGAGTTCGAGCGAACGATTACCTTTCGGTTCCGGCAGCTCCAACGGCAACAACCGCTCGGGCAGTTTGTCGTACCCGAAGACGCGAGCCAGCTCCTCGATCAGATCGGCGGCCCCTGCCTGAATGTCGAGGCGTGTTCGCGGCACGGTCACGGTCCAGCCGAACGTCTCGGGCTTCAGCGTGAACTGGAGAGCCGTCAGCACGCGTTCAACCTCGGCAGTCGGCACATCGAACCCGAGCAGTCGTGCGATCTCGGAGCGACGCAACTCAACCACCTGGGGTGCTGGCGGTGCGGGATAGTTGTCGATCGTCCCCGCCAGCACTTCGCCGCCGGCGCAGGTTCGGAGTAAGCCCGCGACACGAGTGGCTGCGGGCTTCACGAGTTCCGGGTGAATGCCTCGACTGAACCTTGTGCTGGCTTCGCTGAAGAGGTTGAACTGCCTGGCGGTCTTACGAACGCTGACGAAATCGAACGCGGCCGATTCGAGCAGAATCGTCTTCGTGTCGGCGGTGACTTCGGTCTCACCACCACCCATCACGCCCGCGAGTGCAATCGCACCGACCCCGTCTGCAATCACGAGATTATCGGGCGACAGTTCGCGTTCCTGGCCGTCGAGCGTCTTCAGCTTTTCGCCGGTGGTTGCGGGGCGAATCGTGATCGTGGGTGCTTTGCCGCCAGCACGGCGTACCAGCACGTCGTAGTCGAAGGCATGCAAGGGCTGACCGTATTCGAGCATCACATAGTTCGTGATGTCCACGACGTTGTTGATCGGCCGCATGCCCGCGTACTGAAGCCGCGAACCCATCCAGCGTGGCGATGGCCCAACCTTCGCATTGCGAATGATGGTTGCCGTGTACCGCGGACACAGCTTCGGATCGGCGATCACGACCGCGACCTTCCCGTCGATCTTCTCGGCGACCGTTTCGACTTTCGGCTCCGGGATGTTTGCAGTCGCGCCCGTGAGTGCCGCCACTTCGCGTGCGATGCCGATCATCGACAGACAGCGAGCCATGTTCGGCAGGATGTCGAGCTCGACGACGATTTCGCCAAGCAAATCGGCAACGGGGGTTCCGGGTGCGGGGTCCGTGTCGTCGAGAATGATGATGCCTTCGTGTTCGTCGGAGATGCCGAGTTCATAGTTCGACATGCACATCGCATCGTTCATGATGCCGCGAAGTGCCTTCGGTTCCAGCGTCACGGTGGTCTTCTTGCCGTCCTTGTCGGCGAGGTGATATCGGCAACCGCGAAGACCGAGCACGACCTTCATGCCGGACTGGCCGGGCGCGATGTTCGGTGCCCCCGTAACGACCGTCTTCGGTTCGCTGGCCCCATAGTCGAGCTTCACGAGTTTGAGCTTGTCGGCTTCGGGGTGTTTGGTGATTTCGATGACCTTGGCGACCATGACTTTGTCGCGTTCCCAGACGAGGCCCGCGTCTTCGGGCTTCACGGGAATACCGGCTGGCACGCCGACGCCGAACACTTTGACGCCAGCGGATTCAAGCCCGGCGATGGTGAGTCGCTCGATGATGTGGGCAGCATCGGCAACGGGAACATATTCGCGGAGCCAGGAGAGCGGAACGAGCATGTCAAAACCTTGTGCGTGCGGGTGGGAGTTGCCTCCGACCGGTTCGGGACATGCTAGGAGACGGGCGTTCGTATGTCTCGGTTCGCTTTGGGAGAGTGCGTTGAGCGTGAACCTGTCGGGTCAAATCGTGTCAGTTTGGGTGTGGTGGAGATTTTCCTGCGATCACCCCTTGAAGGGTGACGTGGAAACCACCAGAATACTGATCTCGTTGGCCCTTTAGCTCAGTCGGTAGAGCAGCTGACTCTTAATCAGCGGGTCGTCGGTTCGAGCCCGACAGGGGCCACTTTGCAAAAGTAGCCGCAAGTTCCTTGCACATTAGGAGCTTGCGGCTTCTGCCATTTCTGAGTTGCCGGTGCCTTCGCTGCTGCTTTCGCCGTGGTTGGATCCGCGGTTGTGCCCAAACTGCTTCCGCCTCAACGAAAGCAGCTGTGACCAGCCGCCCTGGCAGTCCCTTGAATTCCCAACTCGCCAAGTCACGGCCCCGAGCTTCGTTCGCCCCGCTGTTCGCCGAAGATGGAGCAGCTCACGAAATCAGCCGTCTCCGTCTGGTCGCCACCGTGAACGCGGCCCTCTCGCCCAAACACATTTTCTCGCCGAACGCGACTGTGAACATCACTCAAACCCCTTCAGAAACTCCGCGATGCACGGGCCGATTACGTCGAGGTTGTAGCCGCCTTCCTGAGTTGTCACCGTCGGCAATCCGAGTTCCCGGACCGCAGCACCCATCTCACGGAAGAACGGCGTCGGCAGTTTGAAACCGCCAATCGGGTCTGCTTCGTGAGTGTCTGCTCCGAACGGCAGCACCAGAAACGCTGGCGCGAACGTTCGAACTGCGTCGAGCGCAGCAAACAACGCTGGGCGGTATTCCTTCACGCCCGTGCCAGGCTGCAATAGCAGGTTCACGTTCGCTCCGAGACCTGCACCAGTTCCGGTTTCGTCGGCGTAGCCCGAGAAGAATGGATACAGCCCCGCAGGGTCGCCGTGAACTGACACCGTCAGAACATCGCCGCGTTCGTAGAAGAGATGCTGTGCCCCATTACCGTGATGTACGTCAATGTCCAGAATCGCAACGCGACCGAGCTTCGACAATCGTTCTGCCACGAGTGCAGCATGATTGAAGTAGCAGTAGCCGCCGCAACGGTCGCGTTCCGCGTGATGCCCCGGTGGCCGCGTCAGAACGTACACCTGCCGTGCAGTTCCGGCCGCAACTAACTCCGCTGCGTGAAGTGACGCGGATGCTCCTCCGAGTGCCGCGGCAAAGGTCGCACCGAGGATCGGCGTGTAGGTGTCGAAGCAGAACCGTCCACGCAGCGCACGATTGCCGCCGGCTCGGGGGTTTGGTCCGTAGGGGAAGACCGTCGGGAACTGCACCTTCGGGGTGCTGCCGCGTGCCCGTCGAATCTCGGCAGCCGTTTCACGCAGGTACGTGATGTACGCCGGATCGTGGATCGTCGCAATCGCATCCTCGGAACAAACGGGCGGTTCCTCGAAGGTGTGGCCGCCTGCCGTTTCAAGAGCCGTGCGGATTACGGTCAGCCTCGCGGGGCATTCGTAGCACGGGATGAGGAGCCCGTTTTCGATCTCGCCGGGCGGTGCGTGGGCTTCGTGCTTGGGGTTCAGGATCACTCGCATGAAACAAGATTAGCACGCTTCCGGAAAGTGTCGCGGATCGAGCCGATATAATGCGAGGTAAGACCCGTGAGGAAACCATGCCACGCATTCTGATTGCCGACGATAACGCCCCCAACGCCGACCTTCTCGAAGCCCACCTCGACGGCACCGGCTACGAGACAAAGGTCGTGTTCAACGGCGAAGACACGCTCGCCGCTGCCCGCTCGTGGCAGCCGACGCTGATTCTGCTCGACGTGATGATGCCGAAGATGAGCGGTTTCGAGGTGTGTCGCCGACTTCGCGCCGACGCCGCGACTCGCGACATCGCCGTCCTGATGGTCACCGCGTTGGATCAGGCGAACGATGTGGAAACCGCCGTCGAAGCCGGCACCGACGACTTCCTGACGAAGCCGATCAACAAGACCGAGTTACTGCTGCGAATTCGTGCGATGCTCGAAAGCCGCGAAAAGCCAAACGATATCGAACGTGCCCTCACCTACATCGGCCGCGTGCAGCAGGGACTGTGACTCGCAACATCGAATACGAAACACGAAATGCGTTTAGCGTCAGCCGCAACGCGGCTGCGCCTTCCCACGTTGGGGGCGCAGCCGCGTTGCGGCTGACGCTAAACGATGTGGCGGGATTTTTATGACGACCGCGACCACAAACACGACTGCAAAAGTTTTTCTGAAGCCCAAGCGTGCGCAGCCGTTCTTCGCGAGGCACCCGTGGGTGTTCGTCGGAGCCATTGACCGCGTCGAAGGCACACCCGCTGATGGCGACGAAGTCGATCTCGTTTCGCACACTGGGAAGTTCGTCGCACGCGGGCTGTTCAATTCGTTGTCGAAAATCCGCGTTCGCCTTTATAACTGGGAACCCGACGTTCCCCTCGACACGGCGTTCTTCCGTGATCGACTCGAACGGGCTGTCCGGCTTCGTCACGACATCCTGAAATTCGGCGGCCCCGACGCAGGCTATCGCGTCGTGTTCAGCGAATCGGATTTCCTCTCGGGCATGGTCGTGGACAAGTACGGCGACTGGCTCGCGGTGCAGTTCACGGCCCTCGGTCTCGCCAAGCGACAGGAAGCGATCATCGGCGGCTTGCGTGAGTTGCTTCAACCGCGAGGCATCTACCTCCGCACCGAGAAGGGTATCGGCAAGCTCGAAGGCATCGAGCTGCACGACGGCACGCTGTGGGGCGAACCGCCGCCCGCCGATCTGAGCATCGTCGAGAACGGTTTGCGAATCGGCGTGAACCTCACTGAAGGCCAAAAGACTGGTTACTACCTCGATCAACGCGATAATCGCGTTGCGGTGGCAAGACTGTGTCCGGGGAAGCGCGTGCTGGATTCGTTCTGCTACAGCGGCGGCTTCGGACTCTACGCGGCGAAGGCCGGCGCAGCGGAAGTGCTGGGCGTCGACGGCTCCGAGCCGGCGTTGGAACTGGCTCGTCGCAATGTCGCGGCGAACGGACTGACCAACATCGGATTCGACTGTGCCGACGTGTTCAAGCACCTGACAGGAATGGTCGCGGTTCGTCGGCAGTTCGACGTGGTGGTTCTCGATCCACCGAAGTTCGCACGGAACCGTGCTTCGCTGCCGGACGCGATCAAGGGCTATCGCCGATTGCATCATCTCGCGATGAAGTTGCTCGCGAAGGATGGCGTGTTGGTGTCGTGTTGCTGTACGGGGCTGATTGGCGTGCAGGATTTGGAAGAGTTGATCGGACAGGTTGCGTCGGAATCGCGGCGTGATCTGCAAGTTCTGGAACGCCGTGGACCGGCACCGGATCACCCGGTCGCGATTTCGTGCCGCGAATCTGGGTACTTGAAGTGCATCATCAGTCGAGTCGTGTAGGAATGTTTTCGCCGCTTGGGGCGTAGCGCTCACCGAGAGCGCTACGCCCCAAGCGGCAAAACCACTACTTCTTTTCTGGCTCTGGTGGTTTGGCCATTTCGCCGCCGGGCATGCCGGGCTTCGATGCCTTGATCCACTTGATCGCGTTCGCCAGCGACGATCGAATCTGCTCCTGCGGCATCGCCGCGATCACCTGATCCTTCTCCTTCTGCTCCAACTTGTCGTAAGCCTCGGCGTACTTCTTATCCTTCAGGTTCTTGGTGAGTTGCTCCTGCCGCCGCATCTCCCACTTCTTTTCCAACTCTGTCAGCTTCTCAATCGCTCCTTGTCCCTTGACGCCCATCGAAGCGAGCGTTGCGATGGCGACACTCAACACCTGCGCGTCATCGTCCTCAAGAACGCCCACGACGGCATCGACCTTTGAACCGGCCTGCTCACCGAAGATGTTGAGAGCTTGCAGAGCTTGTATCTTGGGGCCAGCGTCCGGGGCCGCGCAGTGTCTCGCGATCGCGGTGAAGTTCTCGTCGTTGATTTCCTTCGGATCGAACCGCATCAGCACGACCCGGCACCAGATTTCGAGTTGCTTGTCGAGTTCCGCACCTTTCGCCATGCCCTTGTGAACGCGGGTCCGCATCGCTTCGGCCACGAAGTCCGCCGCCTTCTGATTAATCGGTGGTGGCCCCTTCCCTCCTGCTGGGGCCGGGCCAGCCCACGGCGGCCCGAGCATCACGAGCGCCTGAAGCGCTTCCATTCGCACGGCGACGCTAATATCTTTCGCCAGAGTTCCCGCCAGAGCGTTGAGCGCCTTGGGGTTCGGCCCCTTGGTTGGATTCAGGGCAACCTGACCGAGACAGCGAGCAATGTTTCGGCGAGTCTCGTAAGAAGCATCCTCGATCGCGCGGCCAGTCAACAGGTTGATGTATGGCTCGGCTTTCGGCCCAAGCGACGCGATTGTTTGAACAGCGTGCAAGCGACCGTGACTTCCCGATACGCTCTTATCGACCGTCTCGGCCAGCAGCCGGATCGCCTCCGTTTCATCCTTTGGTTCGTCGAACCCAATCAGCGCTGCCGTATCGTACAGGCTGATTCGCACGCCCGGATCAGGTTCGCCTCCTTCGCTCGGCAATTTCATTCGCGCGAGGATTGCCTTGCTCGCCTGTTTCTTGGTGACATCAGGACCGAAGCCGGGGATTGTCTTGAGAGCGGCTTCCCGGATCGCTGGGTCCGGATCCCGCAGATCCTTCAGCCAGGTGTTCAGGTCTTTTTCGCCAATCTTCAGAGGCCACTCAAACCTCGGCTTGGTGGGTTCTTTCGGATCCTGCGCTTGACTCGACATGGTTGCAGCGAGCAAGGCGGAGAGGGCAAACGCGGCGAGAGCTCTTGAAATCATGACGAACCTCGGTGAACTCTTCCCAGTTATCACAACACACAAGATACCCGCCGCGTTGGCGACCGCAATGGGCCAGACGCGGAAGGGTTACGGTCCAGCCTGAAAATGCTCCATCTCGAACGTCGCCCATTTCCTGCGGGCACAAGAACGGTTACCCTGACAAACAGCGTGCATATTCACATCACACGCGAGGAACGCTCATGTCCCGACTTCTTGCGCTCACTCTCCTCGGTTTCACGATCACGACTTCGGCTCATGCAGCCGAACCCGTTGCCGCGTCCGGCGACGTCCCGGAAAAACTCCTGTCGCCGACGTCGCAACTCTATGTGCGCTGGGACGGCATCACCGCACACGCAGACACCTATCAGAAATCGTTCTGGGGGCCGCTCATGGCCGGACCAAGCGGCGATAGCATTCGTGCCTTGCTTGCGAAGGTGCCGAAACTCATCGGGAACAGCCTGCTCGCCGAACCATTACTCGACGGCAAACCGCCGAAGGAACTCAAGGCGAACCTCGCCGACCTCAAGAACGCTTCCAAACTCGTCGATCTGCTCGCCGACAAGGGCGTCGTTGTCGGAGCGGAAGTTCGCGAGCCAGCTCCGACACTCAAGGGACTCGGCTCGGCTCTCGGCGGCTTGCTCGGCGGAAGAATGCCCGGCCCGGATGCGTTGATGCCAACGGTGCAAGTCCTCGTCGTGATTCCCGATGTCGGCGACAAATCCGAAACGCTCTTCGCGACGCTTCGCCTGATGCTTCAATCTGGCGAGGGCAAGATCGAACCGTTCGCGGTCGGCAGTCGCAAGGGCTTCAAACTGAAGGCCGGTAACGGCCCAAGCCTTCCAGACCGGCCAGGCCGATCCGGGCCGGAGTACGACACCGCCTCGTATTCGGTACAGATGGCGTGGTGGGTCGAGGGGAAGCACTTCGTTCTGTACATCGGGTCACAGAAACCCGAAGCAGCGGTCGCAGACGTCGTGGCGAATGCCGCGAAGGGTGGCGTGACCGCACATCCGTTGCTCACTCGTTGCTCCGCGAAGCCTGCGTTCACTTCGGTCGCACGCGGCTTCGCCGATACTGGCCGAGTTGTTTCGATGGCCAAGAGTCTTCTTGGGCCGTTCGTGCCTGGGTTGAAGGAACGCCTCGATGACCTTGGCCTCGGCAATCTGAAAGCGATCGTCATGAACTGCGGCTATGACGGCAAAGAGTTCCGTGCCATTTGGGAGATCGACCTGCCTGGCGAACGAAAGGGCTTCGCGAAGATTCTGAAACGCGACCCGATTGGGCTTTCGGACTTGCCACCGTTGCCGGCCGATGTGTCGCGATTCGTCGCGGTCCGTGTTGATGCGGGCAGCTTCTACGATGCAAGTCTCGGGTTGGTGGAAGCGCTGTCGAGTTTCAATCAGCGCGACGATGATGAGGATAGCCGAAAGAACCCCGCAGAGAAGATTCGCCTCCATCGCGAAGAACTCGCCAAGGACTTCGACAAACTCCTCGGCATGAGCGTGAAGGATGACCTGTTGCCGTGCCTGGGAGACAAGGTCGTTGTGTATCAAAGCCCGAACGAAGGGCTCTCGATTTTCGGCACGGTCGTCTGCATCTCGCTCAAAGATCCCGCAAAGGCGAAGGCACTGGCTGACCGAGTGAACCAGGGCATCGAGACGTTGATTAGCGCCCCGGTGAAGGTTCGCAAGAAGACGCTTCGTGGCGTCGAAATCCGCGAACTGTACTCGCGTGGGTTCGGCATCGTGGTCCCAACGTATGCCATCGTCGGCGACTGGCTCGTTATCTCGGTGAACCCGCAAGGCGTGCAGGGGTTGGTTCTGCGTGCGAAGGGCGATTTGCCATCGTGGAAGCCGGACGCGATTACGGCGGCTCGGATCGCGAAGTTGCCAAAGGATGGTTGCTCGTTGCAATACTGCGACCCGACAACCACGGTGAAGAACCTGTGCTGCATCGGCCCGCAGTTCTTCGGTGCGTTCGGCCTTCGCAACTCATTCCGCGATAACGGCGATTCCGACTATGACCCGCTCGATATCGGTCTGATTCCGAACGGTCACGAGTTGAGCAAGCACCTGTTCCCGAACCTGACGGTGATTCGCGACGACGGGAAGACGGTGCGTATCGAGGCGAACGAGTCGTTGAGTGTGCCGTTGGAAGTGCTCGGGCTGGAACCGGTGATCTTCGCGGGCTTCCTGAGCTTCGCGCTTGGATTCTGATTTGGGCACCATCCGTTCTGGTAATAGCAGCTTGCGGCTTCGCAGGCCACGCCCTGCGAAGCCGCAAGCGGCTGCCTCTCACAAATGTAACGAATCGTTACAACCCGCTCAATTTCCTGGTTGACCTGTTGCCGGTTTCACACCCTCGCTACAATTCCCAAACTTCCTTCCCGACGATGCCGCTCGCGTCTGACGGCCGGGGCTGAAGTGAACCCTAAACCCCCTGTGCGAGTCTCGCCCGATTCGTCTTGGAGTCTCGCCCGGTTCCGCAAAGCCGGAACAGGCTCGCCTTCGAGAACTCGGAATAGGCTCGCCGCGCACCCGGCAATCCGGGCAACCCACACCCCCAATTATGGTCAACCGCAATCTCCTCCGACAGTTCGATGCCCAAGTAGACGACCAAGACCTCCAAGCATCCGACGACATCTTCAATCTCGAAATCGCGGAATGGGTCAGCCGCGAAGATCAAGACTACGAAGCCAACAAGATCGTAACCGGCAAGGTCCTCGAGATCCGAGGAGATGATGTCGTCATCGACATCGGTTACAAGTCCGAAGGCGTCATCAAGATCGACGAATGGCGTGAAGAAGGCTCCGACGCTCCGCCACCCAAGGCCGGTGACACCGTTGAAGTGTTGCTCGAAACGGTCGAAGGCGAAGACGGCACCATCGCGCTCTCGTACCGCAAAGCCAAGCGTCAGAAGGAATGGAACGCAATCCTCGCCAAGCACAAGGAAGGGGACGTTGTCTCCGGAAAGGTGCTCAAGAAGATCAAGGGCGGATTGCTGGTCAACATCGGTGTGAACGTGTTCCTGCCGGCGTCGCAGGTTGATATCCGCCGTCCGCAGAGCATCGACGAATACCTCGACCGCACCATCGAGTGCGTCATCCTCAAGATCGACGAACAACGGCGTAACATCGTCGTCAGCCGTCGCAAGCTCATCGAGGATCGTCGACGGATTCAGAAGGACAAGCTCCTGTCGGAGCTGGAAGTCGGCCAGATTCGCAAGGGTATCGTCAAGAACATCGCCGAGTTCGGCGCGTTCGTGGACCTTGGCGGCATCGACGGCCTGCTGCACATCACCGACATGGGCTGGCACCGCGTCACGAACCCACGCGACGTCGTTCAGATCGATCAGGAACTCGAGATCTACATCCTTCACATTGATCGTGAGAAGGAAAAGATCGCCCTGTCGCTGAAGCACAAGACGCCAAGCCCGTGGCAGAACATCGAGACGAAGTACCCGATCAACAGCCGGCACAATGGCGAAGTCGTCAACATCATGCCGTATGGGGCGTTCGTCAAGCTGGAGCCCGGTATCGAAGGTCTCGTTCACATCAGCGAAATGAGCTGGGTGAAGCGGATCGCCGATCCGAAGGAACTCGTCCAAATAGGGGACAAGGTCGAGGTTCAGGTTCTGAACATCAACCACGACAAGAAGGAAATCTCGCTCGGCATGAAGCAGTGCCAGGCGAACCCTTGGGGCGAAGTCGCCAAGAAGTACCCGCCGGGCACGATCATCACCGGCACGGTTCGCAACCTGACGAACTACGGGGCCTTCATCGAAATAGAGGAGGGAATCGACGGTCTCCTCCACGTCAGCGACATGAGCTACGTGCGCAAGGTGTCGAATCCTTCCGAAGTCGTGCAGAAGGGCCAGAAGCTCACCTGCGTCGTGCTGTCGGTGGATCAGGAACGCAAAAGGGTCGCACTCGGCCTCAAGCAGATGGGCAGCGATCCGTGGGAGACCGACATCCCGGCACGCTTCACCCCGGGCCAGAAGAGTCACGGCAAGGTCACCAAGCTCACGAACTTCGGCGTGTTCGTGGAACTGGAACCTGGCCTCGAAGGGCTTCTGCACATCTCTGAGCTTTCCGATGCGAAGATCGAAAGCCCCGAGGAAGTGGTCAAGGTTGGCGACGAGGTTGACGTCAAGGTTCTGCGTGTTGATGCGAAGGACCGTAAGATCGGTCTGAGCATGAAGAACGTGGACGACGGCTTGGTGCCGGACATCATCCCTGACATGCCGACCGACGAGATGGAAGCGGCCGAGAAGGCTGAAAAAGCTGAGAAAGAGAAGTCTGAGAAGCCCGAGAAGGCTGAAAAAGCTGAGAAGACGGAGAAGGCCGAGAAGGCTCCCAAGGAACCAAAGGAACCGAAGGAACCTAAAGAGCCGAAGGACAAGGAAAAGGAAAAAGAGAAGGGCGGGCTTCGTGGCGGCACGGGCACCGCTGGTCCGCTGTTCTCGCTCCCGGGCGACAAGAAAGAGTGAGTTGTTTCCGAATCGTTGAGCGGCCGCCCCAACGGGGGCGGCCGTCTTTTTGTGTCGCAGGTGAGGCGACCACACACCCCACCTTCACCCGTCCACGTCCCAGATCACCACATCGCCTTTGTCGCCGCCCGCTGCCGCGAGCATCCCGTCGGGACTCACAGCCACCGCTTTCAGCCTACCGAGTTGCCAGGTGAAGCGACCAACCCAGTTCCAGTTCGCCGTGTCGAAAACGTGAACCGTCGTGTCGTTGCTCGTGGCGTACAGCCGGTCGCCCGACGGGTGATACGCCAGCGCCGTGAACTGCTTGCGGTTGTCGTTGTGGATCCGTCGAGGTGTGCCCAGTGTTCCGACTTCAGGCACCGGCCACGCGAGCAGCGTCATGTCATTGAAGCCGACAAGTTGCCGACCGTCGGGCGAGAACAACAGCGGCTCGGCGTAGTTGTACGGATACTCGCCAACCCCTCGGAGCATGCCAGTCGTCGTGTCCCGCACTTCGACTCGTCGCGGCCCCTGCTGCCACTTCTCACCGACTGCTGGTCGCGTCAGCATTGCGAATTGGCGGCCATCTTCGGAGAGAGTCACGCTTTCGACGGCCAATTCTTCAGTTGAAATCGACCACGAACGAATCCACTCGTCGCCCAGTGCTCGCCAGCCCTGCAGGCAGTGATTGGGGAGGCCGTGCTGCGAAATGAGTCGCGAGCCGTCGGCACTCTGCGTAACGCGGAGCGTGTTGTTGTTGTTGATCGCGTCGAGTGACGTGTACGAGAGTTCGCGTTCGTCGCGGTCGTAGGTGCCGCGACGGGCGGGTTCGAGCCAGCCGAGACGGCGATTGTCGGGCGAGAAGCCGAGACCGCCCTTGTAGTCGCCTTCGATCTCGATTTGCACAGGGGTGGGGGCACCAGATTCCAGATTCCAGAGAAAGACCTGGTCGTACCCCGCGGGCACGGCCGCCGCCAACGCCCGCCCGTCCGGGCTGAACGCCAGATCCAAAACTTCGCCCGCCATCGCCTTCAGCACACGCACACCAATTCCCCCTTCGCCATGCAAATTCAATCATAACCAGTGGTGCGATGGCTGCGAGACGAGGATGCGTGGCAGTTTGGGGAACGTGCGTCCGGACCTGCCGTGAGCGCGGGTTATCGCGGTCGTAAAGAGCCGATTATGCCGACGACGGGCCTTGCTTCTCACGCGCATCGAGCCAGGCCAACACTTCCGACGTGGCATCAACGCCGCCAGTGAGGTTCACCCAGATCGCTCGGGGCGTCCAGATGACGCCATACGGCACGCCCCATGGCCCGAGCAGCAGAGCGACGAGGCTGTACCAGATACCGCGAAGGTAGCGTTCTTGCCACGACAACGTGAGGTATACGGGCGACTGACGACGGATCGTGAACACCAGCGCCGACACGCAGAATTCGAAGCGAACGAGCTTCGCCCCGTCAGCGACCTTGGTGCGGATTTCCTCGGGGAACAGTGGGCGTGACCCCGCAAGCGGAATGAGGTTCGACGTGGGCGGAATTGGCTGCGAGGTTTCCATGCGTCTCTTAAGATAGAGATGCAGTCTCGTTCACCAATGCGTCATACACCCCGAGTGCGTCCATGTTCACCTTCATTGTCTTGGCCACGACACTCGGCGCACCACCCGAGCCAGCGACTCACGAGGCGAACAACCCGCTGTTCAAGTCGCTGCTTGAAACGGGCTTCGCGGTCGGACCCAAGGACAAGGTGAAACTCCCCGCGCCGACGATGCCGGATGGGCTCGACGCCGCGAAGCAGAAGGCAACCATCGAAGCTCTCATCAAAGATGATT
This sequence comes from Planctomycetota bacterium, assembly GCA_021413735.1. Taxonomy (GTDB): domain Bacteria; phylum Planctomycetota; class Planctomycetia; order Gemmatales; family Gemmataceae; genus Gemmata. Next base: position 41,244 of record JAIOPV010000116.1, on the reverse strand, counting down.
ACCGTTACGATCTATTCACTGAGAATTCCGTCGTCGCGCGTGAACTCATCAAAATCCGTGACCTGAAGGGTGGAGACGCGAAATCGCCGCCGCGTGCGGTGGATGTGTGGTTCCTGGCGTATGGTGACATCAAAGCGCTCGACGACGACAAGTTCCTCGAACGGTTGATGAACACCGGTCGCGGCAATGGTCAAGCCAAGGCACTGAACGCCGCTGATTTGCAGAAGCGCAAGATCGTGATTGCTGATCCGAAAAAGGAAGGCTTCGGCCAGATGGAGTTCGACTTCCTCGATAAGGTGCATCTCAAGGCAACAGGCCGCACGATGTGGACACGCAACGCCGATTCGGTCGTGGTGGCTGGCGAGATCGACCCACGATTCGCGGACGACAAGGATTTCCCGAATCAGTGGCAGTCGATCACGAAGGGGGGCGAAGCGCCGAAGCTCGGGCCGGCGACGCTGTGGGCGGGGGCGGTCTTCTACCTGAAGATCACGAAGCTGGCGGAGCCAGCCGGGGCGTTGTTCTGCGAGCAGCACGTGATCTTCGTCGAACCTGAAGGCTGGTTCGACGGCGCGAACTTGCTGCGCTCAAAGCTGCCGACAGCGGTGCAGATCAGCGTTCGCAACATGCGGAAAGAATGGGCGAAGTTGGCGAAATAATCGCGTCAGCGTGCGGTACCGTCGTCCAACACGCGGCCATCCTTCATTCGCACAACGCGATCCGCACGACGGGCAACATCGTCGCTGTGCGTGACTACCAACAACGCCAGCCGACGTTCCTTCTGAAGCATCGTCAGCAAATCGAGAACGCGAACAGCGTTCTCCGAATCCAGATTCCCCGTCGGCTCATCAGCCAGCAACAACGCCGGATCGTTCGCCAACGCACGGGCCAACGCGACCCGTTGCCGTTCACCCACGGAAAGCTGCATCGGTCGATGACCCGCCCGCTTTTCCATGCCGACCAGTTCAAGCAAGCCGTCGGCTTTCTTCGCTCGTTCGCGAGCCGACAAGGGCATTCCCTCGAACATCGGCACTTGCACGTTCTCGCGAGCCGTCAGCGTCGGCAGCAGAAAGAATGACTGGAACACGAAGCCGATCTGCCTGGCGCGGAAACGGTCGAGATCTCGCCGCGTCGAGAGTGCTTCGCCACGAAAGAAGACTTCGCCCGAGTCTGGGCGGTCGAGAACGCCGAGCAGATTCAGCAGCGTCGATTTGCCGCAGCCGCTCGGTCCTGTGATGGCAACGTGTTCCGCTTCGCGCACGCCGAGCGTGACACCGTTCAGTGCGTGGACCGCACCATCGGGATACGTCTTGCGAACGTCCGACGCGAAGAGCAGTTGACCAGCGGGGCCGTCAGTCATGGCGGATGGCCTCGGTGGGCATCAGGCGGGCGGCACGGTACGCGGGATACGCCCCGCCAATTAAACCCAGCACAATGGTGATGGCAAAACCCTGCACGATGATCCACGGAGCAATTCCGCCCTCAATGAAGCCGTTCACCTTTGGCGACATCGCGAGCAGATACGTCGTGGCGACCGCGCCGATTGTGCCGACGAACGCCGACGCCATGCCAAGAAAGATTGCCTCGCCAAGCACCATCCGAACGATGCGACCACGCGGCCAGCCGACCGCTCGCAAGATGCCGATTTCCTGCGTGCGTTCCAACACCGACATGGCCATCGTGTTCAACATGCTTATCACGCCGATGAACAGCGCGACGGCCGAAATCAGCCACGCCATCGCCTTCGTGATCTTGATGTGAACCGCGTCATTGAGGTACTTCTGCGGTCGCTCGACTGACACACGAAACGGCTTGCCGTCCTTGTCCGTGAGGGAAAGAATCCGCTGCCGCACTCGTTCCACGTCCTCGTCGGGATTCTGCGATGTCTTGTTCACACGCAGTGAGAACCCTGTCACTTTATTCTTCCGCCCGGAGAGTTCCTGATACTCCTTCAGCACCGTGATGATGCAGCCGTTTTCGAAGAGATTGAAGCTCTTGAAGACGCCGACGATCGTGAACTTGTGCCTGAGAACGGTGATTGTGTCGCCGACGTTCTTGTTGTTGTTCTCGGCGAATTTGTAGCCGACCATGCACCGGAACTGCCCCGCATCTTCCGGCGTCAGCTTGCGACCAGACCGGATTTCGAGGTCGTCGTACCCGAAGTTGTCCGGCAGCCAGGCTTGGACGAGAACTTGCGAACTCGGCGGCGTGTCGTTTTCGTCGCGTGGTTCGCGCAGTGTCATCTCGCTGAGTTCGACCAAGGCGGCATCCACCCCCGCGACATCCGGCATCGCACGCACCTTGTCGATAATGCCTTCATCAACTTCGCTCGAAAGCTGATCCGATGCACCGCTCGCGACGCTAACGAGATCGACGCCGCGTTTCTCAAAGGTGTCGCGCATCGACTCGCGGAAATTCTCGCTGATACCCAGCAGCGCGATCATACTCCCGACCGAGACGGCCAAGCCGAGAACGGTGAGTACCGTTCGGGTTGGTCGCCTGGTGAGGTTCTTCAGGATAAACGTCGCAAAGTGCATGTTTGGTTAGTTCGCGTATCAAACGGTGAGCGGCAATCCCGTCGGGGCGGCGAGCCGTTTCAGGTGTCCGATGACGGACGCGGTGAACGCAACGGTGTTCTCCACAACCGCGAGGTGCTTCGCTTCCGGGATGATCTCGGCCGTGCAGTTCGGCATGTGCTGCTCAAGCCACCGACACGTCGCGAGGAACGGCGAGAACTCATCGTACAGTGCGATCACGGGCCGCGTAACCGATGCGATCTTCTCAGCCGTCAGCCCAGCCTCGGCAAGCACTTCGTCGCCGCAGGTCGTTTGCGCGAGCAGCGGGAGTTGCCGCAGCCAGCCGCGACCGATTGGGCCAACAAGGGTTTCGAGTGCCTTGGTTTGTTCAGGCGTGAGTGTCGCGCTCGCCTGAAAAAGTCTGGTGAAGTTCACCGTTTCGCCAAGGTCAACGCCGACCTCGTTGAACGTGGCTTGCAGATCGACCCATACATTCGAACGGCCGAAGTTCGGTTCGACGTGCCGCAATCCGGGGAAGAACGAATCCGAGAGAATGACACCTTCGACGCACTCTGGGTGCAGCAACGCCGTGTGAATGCCGATCACTCCGCCGAAGCTGTGCCCCACGACGAACGCGGGTTTCAGTCCGAGTTCGGCATGCAATGCCCGGAAGTCGTCGGCCATCTGAGCGGACGTGTAGCCTGTGGGTGGTCGATCGCTGGCACCGTGCCCACGCAGATCGTAGGTCGTGACGCGGAACCCCTCGGCTGCGATGGCGTCGGGCAACCCGGTGAAGACCCACACGGCCTGATTGCTTGTGACGGCGTGAATCAGCACGACATCCGGGCCCTCGCCGGACTGCTGATAGAAGAGCCGTGTTCCGTTGACTACAACATCGGGCATTGCATCTCCGTCTTCTACGCCGCTTGCGGCGTAGCGCTCTCAGAACGCGCTACGCCGCAAGCGGCGACTCCATCATTTCACATGCGATTGCAGGAACTCAACGAGTTTGCCGAGTTCCAGATCCTCGGCCCCTTGCTTTCGCAGCCCCGCGAGGAACGGCCCGTACGGCAACTTTCCTCCGTAGAACTGTTCCAATCGCTCACCCAGCACGATCAGTTCGATCGACGCCATTCCGAGGTCGGCGAACACACGCGTCTCGGGGCCGACTGTCACGGAGATATCACGATCAGGGAAGGCAGTTGCCATTACTGTGGCGAGGTCGGCGTACAGTTGCTCGGTGGTGCGACTCATGCGGGATCGATCTCGCAAATCGTCGTCGCGATGATCGCGTCCTTCTGGCGTGCGGTCTGCACTCGCAGTTTCTTGCCCGCGTGCGTCACGAGCAACTGACCGGCCTTCTTGCCCACTTCGACCCGCCACCCGTCAGCCGGAATCTTCAACGCATCCGCGACTGCGAGCTGAGCAGCCTCCACCCGCAGCGTCGATTCCGCATCGCCCTTCTTCACCAACACCATGCCGATGCCGAGCTGTTCCGCGAAGGCCGAGAATGCCGCCACTTTGCCCTTCACGATGGCGGTCGCGACGGGCGGGTACTTGTCAGTGGTCGCAGCATCACGCGGTCGGCACACGATCCGATCTCCTACCACATCCGTTTCCATGTCGGCTGGGAATGTGCCGCCCTCTTGCTGCGTGTTCCACAGCGACCGCACCGCATCCTTCGACACAAGTCGCGAGAAGAACCAATCCGACTTCGCCGCTTCATCCAGTTCCGTGGACTGGAAACTCGCCATTTCGCGAGGCGTCATCGTGACCCGCATCCCCGACGCACGCAGCACCGGTTGTTGCAGGTCGAGCGGCGGATCGAGGAAGTAGCAGCGGCTGGCGTCACTCACCTCGGCTTCAGGAACGCGGCTGCACAGGAAGTATTGGTCCTTCGGCCCGAAGAAGTTCACGTCGCCGAACGGCAGGTAAAACCGCCAGTACGACGCACCCGTGAGGCGGAACCACGGTCGGCCATCGGTGCCGAACAGCTCGACGCCGTGCCGGGCTTGGCGGGCGGTTTCTTCCTCGTTGTACCCGCGAACCAACAGCTTGCTTCCGATCTCAGGAATCGGACCGAAGAACTCCAGACTCTGCATTCCAATCGGAAGAAGAATTCGGCCAGACCAGTCTGGCTGTTCGAGGTGCCACGCCCCGAGGATGTGCATGGCGGCATCCACGAGAACGGGGTCGATGACCACTCGCGGGTTCGCGTTAGAGCGGAACCAATGGTCACGCCCTTGTACCTCTAGCGTTCCCTCGATGCCCTCTTTGCCGTAACGGTCGAGGGAACGGAGCATCTGGAACAGTGGCCCGTGAAACATATTCCGGCGAAGTTCTTCGACCGTTGCCTTGCACGGAATCTCTTCTGTCAGCACGAACGGACGCGGCTCGGGCGGTTCGGGGTAACGATCCGCGAGAACGATGGTCGCTTCCGACGAAGGCTTGTTCGCACCATCTTGAAGGAACGAGTTGCTGAGGTCGCGGACGTTCGCCCGCACTTCGACCACGCCCGTTTGCTCGTCGATTGAGGTGACAGACGCCCGAATCTCGAACGTCGTTGGCTCGGGATCGTAAGGCACCCAACGATAGAGCCGCACATTCATGAGGGCGATCACGACCTTGCCCGGCGCGAGCAGTGTCGCCGCTTCCGACATCCCTTCGAGGCTGAACGTCATCGGCAGCACCGGCAAACCGTTCTGTGCCGGATCGACGCGACTGACACCGCGACCGCCAAGTGTGTGGTCGTCGACGTAAATGTCTTCGCGTTCATCGAGCGTGCGACGAAGAATGATTTCACGCCCAAGTTCGTGATGGACGACATCACCGACGAAGCAGAACTCGGGGGGCTGTTGATGGCTGGTGGTGGGCGGTTGCTGGTCAACTTGTGGCGTGAAGTCGGGGAACGCGAACAACTCTTGCGGGATGGTGACGTGTGCCGGCCGTCCCGACAGGAACGCTTCCATGACCTCGCGTTGTGTGTCGAGGAATTGCTCCATCACGCTGAGGTAGCCGTCCATGATGGCGACGGTGTCTTGGCGAGCGGGGGACGTGACTCCCCTGTTCTCCACGTGAGCGACTTGAACCGGGGAGTCACGTCCCCCACTCGCCAAATCAAGCGAGCCGTGCAAGTTCACCAGATTCATCGGCACATGATGCGCTGCCAACTGCGCGACGAGGTGATTGATCTGTGTGGGGCCACTCTTGCGAGTCACGTTTGCCGGAATCACAGCGCACGGCTTGCCTCGCAACACGTCTTCAGTGAACGCCGAGAGGTTGCCACGCGGCCCAGCTTCCACGAAAATCCGGACGCCGTCAGCGTACATCGTCTCGATCATCCGCGTGAATTCGACAGGCGAAACCCAGTGGTTCACCGTCAGTTCGCGGATTGAGGGAGGATCATTTGGGAACCTCGCCCCTGTTGAACACGAGTAGATCGGCGTGTGCGGTTGATGGAACGGGATGCCCGCGAACAGTTCACGGAACCGCCCCATCCACGGCTCGAACATCGGCGTGTGATATGGTCGACGGAACGGCAACCGCTCGCAAACCAATCCGCGTTCAAGAAGTGCGGATTCGACTGCCGCGATGAGATGACTTGGTCCGACTGCCACCGATTGATGCGGGCAGTTGTCCATCGCGACAATCACGCCGGGGGCAACCTTCGTGGTCACTTCTTCGACCACCGCACGCCCGGCACCAACCGCGAGCAACGCAACTTCCGGCCCGCCCGCTTCCTCTTCCAACTGCTGCATTAGATCCATGATCTCGACAAGGCTCGGCCCGAGCATCGTCTCGGAGTCCAAGGCACCGGCCGCGAGCAACGCAGCGAGTTCGCCCGCACTGTGACCGGCAATCGCCGACACCGGCAGTTCGAGCCGTTGCAGAACCCGCGTCACAGCGAGATCGGCGAGCAGCACTCCGAAGATCGAAGGCCCTAGCTTCCGCAGTTCCGCTTCCGCAGCGACGGTCTCTTCCGGAGTCGGATGCAGGATGTTCCGCAGCGAAGCACGACCGGCATCGGCGGCAAGCCGATCGCACCATGAGAAGGTGTCTTCGACTTCTGGGAAGACGCCGCACAGGTCCGCGAGCATCCCCGGATACTGAGCGCCTTCGCCGGGGAAAATCAGGGCGAGTGAGCCCTGTAATGCGAGCGGTTGTTCGAAGAAATAGAGACCGTTCGTGTCGCGGATTTGCTTGCACTTGGGATCGGCAAGCCGATCCGCAGCACGTCGCAGTTTCGTGACGAGATCCGGACTGGAACTCGCGACGACCGCAAGCCGCGAACCACCTGGTCGTAGTTCGACGGCAAGGCGAACGGCAATCTCTTGAAGCGATATCCCGGCTTGCCGTTCGACGGTGTTGGCGAGCGTGAGGACACGTTCGCGCAACTCTGCACGGTCGGCCCCTTGAAGGACGAACGCCTCGCTATCCCATCCGGTGGTGAGTGCGGCGTCCTGTGGTGCCGGTGCGGTAACGGTGACAACCATGCGTCACTGAGCCCCCACTGCGACCGGTTCGGCGGTCGAAGCCGCAGCGGCCCCCGGTCGAGCGTGTTCCGTTCCGCCCGCGATGAGCACCTCGGGTTCGCCCTTCGTGCCGTAGATCACTTCATCCACTGCGAAGCCCGCACCCACAGCAGGCTCGATCAGCTTTAAGCCGCGTGCGACGAGGTGCTTCTCCAGATCAGCGACCATGCCAATCTCGGACCACGGCCCCCACGCAACCGACACGACGCGACCCGGCCAGCGACGGTCGAGATCGCACGCCAGCTTGCTCAGCACTTCGTTCGCGGCGGCGTAGTCGGACTGCCCACGATTGCCGTAACGACTCGTGATCGACGCGAAAACCGCCAGGAACTTCAGCTTCTCCGGATCGAGATGGCGTGCGAGTGTCATCGCACTGTCAACCTTGGTGCCGAACACCTTGTCGAACGATTCCGGGGTCTTGTCGCGAAGCAGTTTGTCCTCGATGACACCCGCCCCGTGGATTACACCCGCGATGCCGCCAGCCGCTTTCAGTTCGTCGAGCAACCCGCCGAACGCCGCCGCATCGCGAACATCCACGGCACGATAATCGACCTGGCTGCCAGCCTTGCGAATCGCGTCGAGGTTGCCGCGAATCTCGCGATCCTTGAGCAGTCGGCGATACGCGGCTTCGATCACGGCAGGCTTCACGTCTGGCTGACGCTTCAACAACGTGGCCTTGATTTCGGCTTGCGACGTCAGCCCCAGCGTGTCGGCCGTTTCCTCTGCGGGCACCGGCGAACTGCCGACCAGCACGAGCTTCGACTTGTACCGAGTTGCGAGTTCGAGTGCGACCTTCGCCGTGATTCCGCGAGCACCGCCAGTTATCAGCACCGTCGAATCTGGGCCCAACTCCACGGCAGCATCTTCCTTCGCAAGCGGTCCTGGCTCGACTTGCCACGTCACGCGGCGATCACCGGCCCGGCCAACCTCGAATGCACCCTTGGGATCGCCGAGTTCCGCGAGCAAGTCTTCGGCGAGATGCGTCGCAGGGGTTTCGCCGTCGACGTCCACGACCCGCACCGTAACCTCTGGCCATTCGTAGCCGAGGCACTTCGTGAAGCCGGCGACGCCGCCGTGCCCCGCGAAGAAGTCTTCGGGCAACGCATCACCGAAGCCCATCTGCCCGCCCATCGCGGTGACGGCGAGTAGCACCGCACTGCCAGCTTTGCCAGCCGCGCGGATATCGGTTTCGAGCCCACGCGAGAGCAAGTACAGCGACTTCACTTCTCGTCGCATTCGCTGCTCGTCCGTTTCCGAGTCGGCAGGCTCGGCCAACGGCAACAGGTGAATCAGCCCCGACACCGGGCCGCACGTCGTGTGAATGCGCCCGAGCAACTCCGTGACCGCCGCGGGATCGGTGAGATCGGCAGCGAACACACCTTCCGGAACCGTCGAACCGTCGGCCATGCGGATGAGAGCGGTCTTCACATCGAGTTCCGCGAGGCGATCGGCGAGTTCGCGGGCCGTACCCCTGCAATCGTCGGTGAGCAGGATTGTGCCCGCTGGTTGTGCGAAGCTCGGCCGCACGGGCAGTGGAGCGTCGATGAGTCGCACCACGAGCCGTTGCACGTCACCTTGCCGGGCGCCCGGGTGCAGGTCGCCGTTTCGCTCGGGAACCACGGTTAGCACCTTCGCGTGCGAACCGTTCAGTGACGGTGCGGGCGGAGCGTCGGGCTCGTCCTTTTCCTCGATCACTTCCATCACGTAATCGGCGATGGCACGCAGCGTCTTGATGACGGAGAGCTTCTCCATCTCGAGGTTCGGTTGCTTGCCGCCGTCGCCAGGACCAATCGACTCCGCGAGCGTTCCGAGGATCTCGACTCGCTTGATCGAATCGACTCCGAGATCGGCTTCGAGATCGAGGTCGATGCTCAGAGCTTCCTTGGGGTAGCCGGTGCGTTCGCTGACGAGATCGAGCAGCCGTGCAAGAAGCGTTTCGCGGTCGAGCTTCGCACCCGCCGGAGCGACCGCCTTCACGAGTTCGCTCGTGTGCTTGCCATTGGTTGCGGGAGCCGCCACCGGTGAAACGTGACCGTTCGCGGTTGGTGCGGGTGTTCCCACCGGAGCCGCTGCTGGCGTCGGTGTGACTGGTCGCGCGACCGAATCGACCGTTGTATTGCTCGACGGAGCGCCGTTCGACCCGAGGAAACCGAGCATGACGCTTCGCTGTGTATCGAGGAAGCGACCCATCACTTCCTGGAACCGCATCATCACGGCCGCGGCGCCGTCGGGAGCAGGATGAGAATGCGTCCCGTTGGTCAACGAGGCCGTGAGCGTGGGTATCGATTCGGGAGGAGTACTCATTGGTCTGGTAATCCCGGGGACAACGGGCTGGGAAGTTGGAGGTATGGGCGTTGAAGGAGCAGGGCGGGGAACGGGTTTTGGTTCGGGTCGAGCGGTGGCTGCGGTCGGGCTCGGGACCGACTTGCTCGGTGCTGCTGGTGCAGAGGATGCGGGCGCTGGCGTTGGTTTCGCTGGAACAACGACGGGCTTCGTGCCCGACAGGTTCTGCCCGAGCAAACGCGGTTCGGGGCCATTCAGGGGCCGGCTGCGAACGCCGTTCACAACCCACGTTGTCGGTGCGAGCTTCGGCTTGCCGGTATCAGGGCCAAGCTTCGCGATCTCGAACGCTTGGATCCCGCGACCCTGGAAGAGCCGGTCGAGGCGAACCGGCACCCCAGCCGCGAGCAACTGACCGAGCAAGTGTGCAAGTTGCACCAACCCCGGACGCGACTTCACATCGGACGCGATCGCGAGGTGCGGCTTGCCCGCGAGGATCTGCGTTGTCAGGCCCGTCAGCACGGCTTGCGGGCCGACTTCGACGAACACTCGCGCACCCGCAGCGTGCATCGCCGTGATCTCGTCCGAGAACTTCACCGGCGAAACGAGATGCTCCGCAAGTTGCGCGGCGAACGCGGCAGGTTCGGAACCGTGCGGTACCCCCGTGGTGTTCGAGAACACCGGCTTGCGAGGCGTCGCGAACTTCGCTTCGGCGAGAGCTGCCGCGAGTGGAGCCTTCGCCCCTGAAATCAACGGCGAGTGGAAGCCACACGCAACGGGGATTCGCTGTGCGCGAAGGTTCGCGGCTTGCAACTTCGCGGTCGCGGCCTTGAGGCCGTCCTCGGTGCCGGCGAGCACCGTCTGACTCGGCGAGTTGTGATTCGCGATCCACACACCCGCAATGCCCTTCAGCACAGGTTCGATGGCTTCAGGCGTGCCATCGACGGCGATCATTCCGCCAGCTGCACTTGCTGCCGCGTCGCGGATCACCTTGCCACGGCGATACGAGAGGCGAATCAGATCAGCCTCGCTGAGGGCTCCGGCGGCGGCGAGTGCAGCGTATTCGCCGTAGCTGTGACCCGCGAAGAAGTCCGCTTCGATGCCGAGCGTGGTGAGCAGCTTGAACATGCCAAGGCTCGTCGCCCCGAGCGCCGGCTGCGCGACTTCCGTTCGTTGGAGTTCCTTGCGGTTCGTGGCCTCGTGCTCTGGGCTGAACGACGATGGCGGATAGATGAACCGCCCAAACGGCTTCTCCAGATCGTTGGCAAGCGTGCGTTCGGCACGGTCGAGGACACTTCGCACTTCGGGGAACGCCATCGCGGTCTGAGCGAGCATGTCCGGGTACTGCGAACCCTGTCCGGGGAACAGGAACGCAATTTTCGCAGCCGCTTGCGGCTTCGTAGCGAAGTAAATCCCGCGTGGGTCGCTGAGCGAATCCGTTGGTTTCGCCAGCTTTTCGAGGGCCGCGTCGAGCTTCTCCTTCAGGTCGGCAATCGAAGTCGCAACCACGGTGAGGGTCGGTTGACGGTCCCCCTGCTTGCTCGATTGCCACACTGAAGCCGCGAAGTCGGGCAACTCGGGGGCCGCCCCCGCGTTGATCGCATCACGGCACTTCTTCACATCGGTGATGATCGTGGCGACATGGGCACGCCGCCAGACGAACAACTCTGCCGGCCACTGACGGAACCCAGTGGTCGTGCGTTCGAGGTAGTCGCCGTTGTACTCTTCCACGACCGTATGGAAGTTCGTGCCGCCGAAGCCGAACGCACTGACGCCTGCGGTTCGCGGATGTTCAGCCCCGTGAACCCACGGCCGCGGTTCCGTGTTCAGGTACAGCGGGCCGCCGTCGAGATTCGCCTTCGGATTTGGCGTCTCCACGAGCGTTGGCGGTAGCACTTTGTGGTACAGAGCGAACGTCGTCTTGATGAGCCCTGCAAGACCCGCAGCGCACTTGCTGTGCCCGATCATCGACTTAACGGAACCGAGCGCACACGATTGAGCCTGCCCGCCCGCTTCGCGGAAGAGTTGCCCGATGGCGCGTGCTTCAGTCTGGTCCCCGACAACGGTTCCGGTGCCGTGGGCTTCGACCAACGCGACATTCGCCGGTGAGATGCGAGCCTGTGCGTACGCTCTGTGAAGCGCTCGCAACTGCCCCTCGGCACGTGGAGCGGTAAGCCCCTTGTCGCGGCCATCGCTGCTCGCGCCAATTCCCTTGATGACGCCGTAGATTCGGTCGCCGTCGCGCTCGGCATCCGCGAGCCGCTTCAGCACCGTTACTCCGACACCTTCCGCGAGTGCGATGCCATCGGCAGCGGCATCGAACGGGCGACACCGACCCTGCGGACTCAGTGCGTAGGTCTTCGAGAACGCAACGTAGGCGTATGGCGTCTGCACTGCGTCGCCGCCCATGACGATCGCGACATCGCTTGTGCCGTCGTTCAGTTCGCGGACGCCCGCATATAGTGCCGCCAGCGACGACCCGCACGCGGCGTCGATCGCCATGTTCGGACCGCCGAGGTTGAAGCGATTTGCAACCCGACCCGCAGCGACGTTCAGCAGGATGCCGGGGAAGGAGTCTTCGGTCCACTCGGGGAGAATGCCTTCGCCAAGCTCGATGATCTGCTTCGCCTTGATCGGCACGCCGGGAATGGAATCCATCAACGGCATACACGTTCGGAAGCCATACGCGACCGACAACGGCATGCCGCCGCCGCCGACGCCGAGGATGGCACAGGTGCGTTCGCGCTCAAATGGGCGGTTAGCGTAGCCCGCGTCAGCGATGGCTTGCCGCACCGCTTCGAGCAGCAGCAGTTGCAACGGCTCGATGTTCGGGATGCTCTTCGGTGTGATGCCGAAGACGAGCGGGTCGAACGTGATGTCCGACATGAAGCCGCCCCACTTCGAGATCATTTTGTCTCGGGCGCGGGGGTCGGGGTCGTAGAACGGTCGCCAGTCCCAGTGACTCGCTGGGATTTCGATGACCGCGTTGACCTTGTTAAGGATGTTCTCCCAGTACTGGGTCAGCCCCGTGGACCCTGGGTAGAAGCACGACAGCCCGATGATGGCGACATCGCACGGCGGCGGCGCATCCTTGACCGAAGCGGAGACGGACGTCGGGGCGGTGGATACCGAGGCTTCGTTGACTTTTCCACAAACTTCGGCGTGCAGTTCCGCGATGGTCGTGACCTTGTCACGAAGCGCTGCGATCTGCCCGATCATGTACATGCCACGACTGAACTGGTCATCCGCGGACACTTCGACGAGGCCGCTCGCGTTCGCAGCGCCAGACGAACGATCGACGCCCTTGCTCGCGACGCGGAGGCGTCCGAGGTTCATCCGCTCAAGCGCGATGCCGACTTCCAGATGGCTCTTGCCTTCCGAACGCAATCGGCGTTTCTCAGCCTCGAACGTCTCGGCATACGGCGTCGGAATACAGCGAATCGCGTGACCGGGGCCGGTTTCCAGCAGCACCGTTTCGCCGCACGCGAGTGCTTCGCGTTGGAAGCGTTCGGTGATCGCGCCGCCGGCAACCGCTTCCTTCGTGAACAGGTACGCGGTGCCGACCAGCACGCCGACCTTCACGCCCTTCTCAGCCAATCCCACGCTCAGAGCCGCGACCATGGTTGCCGAAAGTGCATCGTGAATGCCACCCGCGAACACCACATGCAGATCGTCCGCAGGCTTGACGCCGACGTGTTCGAGCAACACGGCAACCATCGACTCCCACAGAGCGAAGCTCGCTCGCGGCCCGATGTGACCGCCGCACTCCTGCCCTTCGAAGATGAAGCGTCGTGCGCCATCTTTCAGGAACATCTTCAGCAAGCCCGGCGACGGGACATGCAGATACGTCGGAATGCCCTGCGTTTCGAGTTCCTTCGCCTGATCGGGGCGACCCCCAGCGATGATCGCGAACGGCGGTTTATGGAGCCTGATCGCTTCCATCTGCTCGGAGCGGATTTCGTTGGGCACGAAGCCGAGAATGCCCACGCCCCACGGCTTCGAGCCGAGTTTGACCTTCGTTTCCGCGAGGAGCTTTTCCGTCTCGGCCTTGCGAAGCAACGCCAGCGCCAGGAATGGCAGCGCACCTCCAGCGGCGACCGAATCGGCGAACGCGGCCGTGTCACTCACGCGGGTCATCGGACCTTGCAGAATCGGGTACTTCGTGCCATGCGACTTCGCGAGCGCCGAACCTCCTGCGAGATGGCCCAACCGACGAGATGCTTCGAGTTGCTTGCCGGCACGTTCGCAGATCGCTTGCACGATTCCGGAAACGGTGACGCCCGATGCGGCCAACGCGGGTGCCGTGGCGATGTCCTGCCCGACAAGCCAGAGACCTTCGCTCGGATCAACCGCGATACGAGACCGCACAGCTTCACGCCAAGCCGCACACTTCGCCTCCACCGATTGTTCCAGCGAAATGAGGAGTTCTTCGTCCTTCGCCAGCTCAGTCGCGGCACTACTATCCGGGCGCGAATAGACGCGGTATGGCTCGCCGAACTTCGCCCCGAGAATTGCGGTTTCGCTTCCGTCGAGACCTGCAATGCGCCGACGTGCGGCCTCTGACAGCGGCGATTCACGAGCGAGAAGCACCTGCGAATCGAGAACAACACCCCGAGCACCTGCGGCGAGACACGCCGCAGCCGTGTTCGGCCCGATGCCACCCTGTACCCAATACGGAATGGTGAGTTTGTGCTTATCGGCGTGGTGCCGCCATTTCTGGATCAGCACGAAAGACGTGTCGGCACCGATGCGCCCGCCAGCTTCGTGGCCCTTCAAGATGATGCTATCAACCCCAAGTTCCGCAACGCGAATCGCTTCAACATGACTAACCACCGACACCAGCACTTCGATTTTCGCAGCCCGTAGGCCAGCGATTCGCGTGGCAAATGTCGGACTGTCACCGACAAGAATGATCCGGCTAGGTTTGGTCTGGCTCGCGAGGATCTCTGCGAAGAGTTCGTCGGCATCGGCGCGGAGTTGCACCCCGAAGTTGTTGCCCACAAACCTTGCAAGCCGAGAATACGCCCCGGCTATCGCGTTCCATCGTGAGGCATGTTCCAGATCGAGAACCCCAATCGCTCCGCCCCTGCTCGCGGCAATCGCAAGTGCAGGATCGGACCCCAAAGGGCTCAAAACCATAATGTCGCGCGGTTCCATCACTCTCCTCGCCGTCACGGACCTCCTTGTCCTGATAAGCTCAGGCTGTCATCAAAACTCGCATGCCTGAGCGAGGGTGTTGGTGTCGGTCATCCGTTCCAACAATCAGTATCGCGTTTTCGGACCGGTTCGGCAATTTAGGCAGTGTAGAGAGTTAAGGTATTTTGGACCCTGCTCGCAAGATGCGTTGGTTAGCATCTCTGGTCTCGCTCACGGTTTCGGGAAGGAATGTCCTTACAGCATGTGCCGTGCCGGAAAGGAAGGTTAAACCGGAGGGATGGGAAACGCCGATTGTTTGGGTGATGCGGGTGTCCTGGGTCGAATGTCGAGGCGAAAATGCGTCGTTCCATTGTCGTTCTCGCAATTCTGATCCTTGGCAGCGGCTGCCAGCGACTTCTCATTCGCACCCAGAATCGCGTCGCGTTCGATGGTCCGGTCGAAACTCGCGTCACTGCCGACATTCCGCCGGTTAGCCCGACGGCAGGTAGGGTCAAGCCGGTGATTGTGCAATCTGGCACCCCAGGCAATGGCCGCGTGACGATTGTGGACGTCGATGGCCTCATTCTGAATACCCCGTTCGTCGGACCTCTTTCAGTCGGCGAGAATCCGGTGGCTCTTTTCCGCGAGAAGCTCGACGCCATTGAGTGCGACGGCTGCACGAAAGCGGTCGTGCTGCGCATCAACAGTCCGGGTGGTGGCGTGGCAGCTTGTTCCGCCATGCGTCGCGACCTGGAACGCTTCAAGGAGCGGACAAAGCTGCCCGTTGTTGCGTGCCTGATGGATACCGCGGCAGGCGGAGCATATTATGTTGCGTCGGTGGCCGATGTCGTGGTGGCCAGTTCCACGACCATCACGGGTGGCTTGGGCGTGATTCTCAATCTGTTCAACTTGAAGGACTTGATGGCTCAGTTCAACGTCATTCCGCAGTCGATCAAGGCAGGCGAACTCGTGGACATCGGATCATCGGCGCGACCGCTGAAGCCTGCGGAACAGGAGTTGCTGCAAGCGATGGCCGACGAACTTCACAAACAGATTTGGGCCGAACTAATGCGTTCGCGACCGAAACTGGATTCGCTGAAAGCATTCGATGGGCGTATCTTCACCGGCAAGCAGGCCGTCGAACGCGGATTGGTGGATCGCCTCGGCGATCTGGATGATGCGATCCAAACAGCGGGGCAACTTGGTTTTCCAGGGGCGACGTGTGTTCGACCGGAGGTGGTGCTGTATCGCCGAACGAACGACCCCGCGACGACGATTTACGCGATCACGGCGAACATTCCGCTTCAGGGGAGTGGGATTCTGCCGAGTTTGCCGGGCCTCGACCGCAGCAAATTGCCGACATTCCTCTCCATCTGGCAGCCAGAATTGACTATGGAGAAGTTGGGGGGAAAATAACCAAGGCGGAAGGCGGAGGGCAGAAGGCGGATGAAAAACCGAGACGCAGCTGGTGGTGCGGAACGCTGATTTTTTCCGCCTTCCCCCTTCTACCTTCCGCCCTGCGAAAAAGATGTTTACCAACCAGACACACCTTCAACACCTGCTGCGGCCCGATCAGTACACATCCGAGGAGCAGCACCGCCTCGAACTGCGTCACCTGTTTCAGCCCGCGTGGCATCCGCTCGCCACGGTAGGCGATCTCGCTAAACCGGGCGATTTCCTCACGTTCGATCTGCTCGAAACGCCCATCATCATCCGCAACTTCGACAGCGAGCTGCGTGCGTTCCTGAACGTGTGTCCGCACAGGCACAGTAAGCTCACCGAGAAACCTCGCGGCAACACTGAGAAGCTCCGCTGTCAATATCACGGCTGGGAGTACAACGCCGACGGCCACACGGGGAAGATTCCCGACGCGATGGCGTTTCGACCGTGGGACCGCGAGAACTCGTGCCTGCGGCCATTTCGCGTGGAGACATGCGGCGAGATCGTGTTCGTGAATCTCAGTGACAACGGGGTGTCACTGCGGGAATGGCTCGATCCGGTGTGGGAACAGTGGCAGCCGAGTTACGGCGGGGCCTTCCGGCACGCGGCAACCTGGGAACGCGACTTCCCGTGCAACTGGAAGGTTGTTCTGGAGAATTCGCTGGAGTCGTACCACATTCCGCAGGTCCACCCCAAGACCTTCAAGGAGTTCTCGGAGGAAGAGAATTCCTGGCACGAACTGACCGAGAACTTCACGTCATACAAGACGGTGCCGCCTAACGATATCGCGACGCGGATGAGCAACTGGATGGTTCGTCGCTTGGGGCACCCCGTGAGGAACGAATACTGGCACCGCGTGCGTCATCCGCACATCACGGCGGCATTCCTCGATGTGATCCGGATGAACCAGTGCGTGTTCCCGACTGGTCCCAGGACGTGCCGATATCGCAGTATGCTGTTCACGCTTCGAGGACATCGACGAGGACCGTTCGCGTGGGGAATCTACCGGTTGCTGCGTTCGATCTCGAACATGGTCGCTCACCAGATCGTCGAGGAAGACGGGACGATTTACGGCGGCGTGCAGAAGGGCATGGAGGCGAGTCCGCATCGTGGCGTGATCGGCACACGCGAGGAACGCATCTATCATTTTCAGGAATACGTGAACCGCGAGTGTCGCGGTCCACGTGAATTGCCGTTACTCGACGAACGCGGTGCGTGACTCCGCGTTGAGACTGAATCCCCTGCGTGATTGTCACGCGACACGCTCCCAGGTCTGCCTCAAGAGCACTGTTGGAGCCTGATCGCCGCGAAACTGCCAGTTCCAAGACTCGCTGCCGAGCATACACCGCAGCATCCGAATCGTGTGGACAGGGCGACGGACCAACACAGGCAACGCCGCACATCCCACCTGTGGTAACCGCCACGATCGGAAGATTCGCCGCACCGCCGTCAGACACGCCTCGGACGTGATCCGATAATCGTCGGTTCCATCCTCTTCGTGGACGAGTCGGAAGTAACCCTCCGCACACCGTTCCAATTGTCCAATCACCGGATACCAGCCACCGAACGATCGGGCGAGCCTCGCCCAGTGGAATTCGGCCGACCCATACTGAAAATGAGACGGTGGACGAAGCCAGTTGCGCGGATCCGGCCTTTCGCGTAAGTGGATCGCAGTCGTCACGAACTTCGCGCCCACGACTTCCGGATCGAGCAATCGGTGGACTGTGGCGAAGAGATGCTGGTAGATCGCGTCGTCGCGGCCAGCGACGGCGTCTGCTGGCTGGGCGAAGTGCTCGAGTGATCCGTTCGCGATCACTGCGTCGAACTGCCGGTGCCACTCTGGCCCCAGGTGTTTGTAGTTTTGGAGTCGAGTATCCAGTCCCGCCTTCGTGTTCCGTCGCACCTGTTCTGGCGATACTGTAAGCCCCCAACTCTTCGCACCGCGGTTGGTGGCAGCCTTGAGGATTCGTCCATACCCACAGCCGATGTCCAACAGTCGGCTCGCGGACCACACTTCGGCACGGTCGAGAAGCACTTCTGCCTGTCGTGCTTGGGCAGCCTCATAAGAACGGTTCGTGTCGCCTTCGTAGATGCCGTCGGTCAGATCGGTGAATCCGCATGCGGGAAAGAAGCGATCGAATACCGAGTAGCAAGCAACCACAGTTGGTGCGGTCGGTGCAGAGACAATCGGATCGGTGGAGCGTTCTGGTTCGGCGGTAGTCATGGGACATCTCCTTCAGCGAGAAACAATGGGCGCACCGTCTCCGGGGGCGGCAACAAGCCACCTGCGAAGGAACGGTTAGACAGAAATCAGGAAAGGGTCAATCGGACAGGTTCACGAGGCAACAGTGCGTGCTTCGCGGTCGAAACTTCTCGTTCGGAAGCCAACCCAGATCATCGCTGTGATCTGCTGAACAGCAAACGCGGTGGGCAAGTACCGCACGAAGACCACTGACATGATCGCAGTGAGCAGGAACATCAAGCCACCCAGGACGAAGTATCGCCCCCAGTGGTAGGAACCTTGGACGAACGTACCGAGAGCGATCAACACCATCAGGGGCGGATACAGAGCCAGTCCATACTCATCGATTGCGAAACTACTGGGGATGAGAGCCAGTCCGCCGAGCATCATGCCAATGTGTTGGGCAATACCTGCCTTCTCGATTCGGGTGAGCAAATGCAACCGAGCCAGCCCGCAGAGCCAGAGCACAACGAGCCATCCACCGAAGTAGATCCCCCATCCCAGATACGCGACCCAGAGCGGGCTATCGGTGAGGACAGCTATCTGGATGGTGGCCTGTGAAACCGAGAGGGAGCCAAGACCCCAGAAGAACGCCGGCCAGATTGCCATCGAAGGAGTATCAACACGACGACGGACCACGCGGGCAAGGTCAGTCGCCCACCCTCGGCGAGACGCATCAACTTGCGGTTCGTCATTCAAGTAGCGTTCGAGCGCGTCGGCCAACGCCTGAGCCGAGAGATAACGATCCTCAGGCCGTCTCTCCAGGCACTTGACACAGATCGCCTCCAAATCGGTCGGCACATCCCGTCGGAATCGACTCGCGGGAGGAGCCGGCTCGGTTTCATCCGTCAGTCGACGCAGGATGCTCGCAATGTCGGAGCCGCCATACGGAACCCCGCCTGTCAGTAACTCAAACAGAACCACTCCGATCGCGTGGACATCGACCGCTATGGTCAGATCCTTGGCACCTCGGCCTTGCTCCGGAGCCATGTACAAGAATGTGCCGGCGATCTCAGCGGTGCTGCTCGCAGTGCAGTCCACACGCCGGGCCAGTCCGAAGTCCGCGACGTGCGGCGCACCAGTATGATCGAGGAGAATGTTTGCGGGTTTGATGTCTCGATGAATCAGACCCCGCTGATGCGCGTGATGCACTCCGAAAGCGACATCACGAGCGATCTTCGCTGCTTTCTTTGGCGGCAGACACCGATCAGGCCCGAGGTTCTTGAGCCATGCGGCGAGGCTTCCGCCAGTCATCAATGGCATCACCAAATACGGAACACCATCGGCTTCACCACAGGAATGGACGGGAACAATATTCGGGTGATGAAGCGACGCCACCATCTCCGCCTCAAAGCGAAACCGAGCCGATTCCGCTGCGGAAAATGCATTGCCGGTGCGAAGCAACTTCACCGCGACCTCGCGTTTCAACGTCTTGTCGAACGCGCGATAGACCACGCCCATCCCGCCGCGACCAAGTTCGTCCTTCAACTCGAACTCACCGAGGTGCGCTCCCACTCGATCCGGTAACGTTCTCAGGGGTGCGGTTGCGGAATGAAGTCCACGCAACGCTGCGAGATAGTCCGCGAGTGCGGCGGCGTGGTCGGTATTTCGGGCGAGCCAGTCGGCAACCGCCTTCCAGTCGCCGGAGTCCTCGGCTCTCAACACCAGACAGTAGCCTTCCTCAATCCCGTGGGCGGCGGTATCGTCCGTGGGCGATTCAGCGGACATGGATTGCTCCAATCAGGTGTTCGGTTCCGTCAGCACGCAACGCAACGCAATCACCGCTCGGTGGAGCAGGATCGACACCGCACCCTCGGACTTCCCGAGAAACTGCGCGATGTCGATCACTTTCATGCCCCGCAGATACCGCATTTCGACCACGACTCGTTGCCGATCTGGCAATTCCGAGAGGGCAACAGCCAGTCGAGCAAACCGTTCGTTTCGGTCGGCACGTTCGCTCGGCGAGGTGTGATCGGCCGCCAGCCAGTCGGCGAGACGAATGGACGACTCGGCCATCGCTTCCGGCGACAGATCATCCCGGTTGCGTGCGAACTTCCGAGCGGTGTCGATGAGGTTGTTCGCCAACGCCCGTCGGAGATACCTGAGGATCTCATGATCTGGGCGACCGACGAGTTTCTCTTCGGCAGCCAGCCCCTCCAACAACGTCTGCTGCACGAGGTCGGCCGGATCGAGTTTGCCACGAACCCACCCTGGAAGCTGGTAGTTCGCCCACAG
Source organism: Planctomycetota bacterium (assembly GCA_021413735.1). GTDB lineage: Bacteria > Planctomycetota > Planctomycetia > Gemmatales > Gemmataceae > Gemmata. Next base: position 20,863 of record JAIOPV010000116.1, on the reverse strand, counting down.
CAGAAGGGCAGGTTCGTGACGAGTCAGATCAATCATGCGTTTCTCCGGTGACATGATTCTCAGCGGATGAGTTGTCCCGATCTTACGCTGAATCGCGAGGAAATGCTGCGATCGACAACGCTTCGTTTCGATGCACTTGATGGACTCTCACGAGCAACGAGTCATCTCCCGCAGTAATCTGCGCTCCACCTTGCGCGGCACCACTTGTTTCTCAATTCAGGCGAGCCGATGACGTCCGCGGATCATGATGTAGGACGAGAGATTCATCCTGTGAGATGCGAATCGCAGACTTGTTTCGTTTGAGACGCGAAGCCTGTAAGAGTTGCTCGACAACATCGCCAAGAAAAACCAGTTGCTCGCTTGCACGGCTGAAATGAGTGACCTACAGAGTTGTCGCGATACTCTGGCGTCGCTTTTATGGTCCGACGCGAACCAGACGCACAGAGTCTTTAGCGTCAGCATTCTTACAGAATTGGAGTCTGAGATGCGGAGCATTGCCAAGACGGTTGTGTTGTTTGTGAAGAGGGAAGATGGCCCGACCGCAGTCGAGTATGCCGTGATGTTGGCCCTCATTGTTGTGGTCTGCATCGCTGCCATTTCGGCGATCGGCAAGAACGCCAACTCGACCTTTAGTCGGGTGAGTTCCGCGACTGGTGGTTGACCCGAACTCGGTCTGAGTTGTCGGTGCTGGCGTATGGAACGAACAGGGCATTTTGCTCTGAGTCGATGCCCTCTCGTTGGCATTTCCGAGACGTGAAGCAGGAACGCCAGCGATCCCGGATCGCTAGCGTCGTCAAGAATTCGATGGACTCCAGGGGAGTCTCAAAACATTTGAGGAGTCACGGCTTTGGTCGACTGATGCGGGCGCGGAGCGCTTCAAGCGAACCAATCGCGGGTTGAGGTGGTGCGTCCCAGAGAAGGACGTGTCCGCCGCTGGTGCCGGTCGCCATGCGGTTCCCGTTTGGTTCAAACACAACGTAGATCACTTCCGATTGGTGCCGCATCGGTGGGCCAATCGGTAAGCCGGTCCGCGTGTCCCAGTAGCGCGCCGTGTTATCACGACTCCCTGTGGCCAACACGGTCCCCTTGGGACTGACTGCGACAGCAGCAACGGCCCTGGCATGGGGCATTGGTCGAACCACTGGTGAGCCTGTGTCGGCACTCAGTAACTCGGCCGCGTTGTCGCGGCGACCGATCAGCACGGCCCGACCATCTCGCGTGTATGTCGCATCTCGAATCTCGCCGGAGGCTGTCCATCCCGACCGCATCGGTTGCAGTGTCTCAGGGTGCAGGAACTCGACACGTTGGCCAGTGGTGATGAGCAGCTCGCCACCATCGGGCCGCACCGCGAGCGCACCCAAGCCCAGCCCAGGAGGCAGGTCTTTGATGGGGCGTTCGGGGAGGATGAGGTTCAGTGTCGCAGGATCGAATCGCGAAATCAGCGTGTCGCCCAACAGGTACATGGTCGATCCGTTCGGTGCAAAGTCGATTCGATGAACCCCCCCCATCCCGAACGCTTGAATCGTCTGCGGTTGCGTGCCGTTTGGATATACGACGCGATCGAAAGCGCTGATATACCCACGAAAGATCTGTGCGCGTTTGGAGTTCACATCGAACCTGATTGCGCGTGGTATCCCGTTGGCGCGGACGGGGTTCTGGATGGGGTTGAGCGTCTTCGTATCGAAGATGTCCACAAAGGAATCGTCGGCACTCGCGATCCGGTCTCCGTTCGGGGAGATGTCCAGTCCACGCACGCGACCACCTCGACCCATTGTGACGAGTTGAGGTGGATGTGGGATCGTACACACATAAGCCACATTCGCAGCAGGCACAATCAACTGATCCGACCCAGCACGAAACCGGGTGTGCCTGGGATCGCCCGCGACCCGAATCGGAGTTCCGACGGACTGCCCTGTGTCCTGGTGCCAGAACCGGATGTTTCCATCGTTGTCAGCACTCACGAGGATCGGCTGTTCGCCAGAGAACGCGACTCCATTTCCATAAGACCCGGAAAGGTCGATATCAAATGGGGCCCTGTTTCCCCGGAGATCAATGACGCGCACCTTCGTGTTTGGCCCTGTTGCGGCGAGGCGGGCACCATCGGGGGAAACTGCGAGGTCTTGCACCCAACCAGCAGTCTGCCAAACACGTCCCGCAGTTCGAGTCTCAAGTTTCCATTCTCGGACGACACCACTTCGGTCACCCGTGTACGCGAACTTTCCATCGGCAGAAAGCGCGAACACGTTCAGGATCGAAGCGTTACTTCCCTTTGGCACCTCTGGCGCGAGCCTCGCGAGTAACTTGGGCTTGGCTTCCGCGTTCAGATCCCACTGCTGAATTCCTCCATCCCCATCGACTGCCCAGATCGTTCCGTCTGGTGCAAAGGCCAGCGAAAACACATTCGTCTCGTTGACTTTTTTCGCAGCGGGCGTGACTGCTTCAAAGGCCAGTCGATGAGTTGGCGAGTCCGTATCCCAGACGATGATCTGTCCATCCCCTGTACCCACCGCGATCATTTTTCCATTCGGGCTGGGAGCCACGGCCCAGAACGGCGGTGATACGACGGTTAGTGTGCCTGAGCGAGGCGGGATGTAGTTGTGGATCTTCTCGCCGGTTGTTGCATCCCAAAGGGTGGCCTGAGACCCGCTACTCACAGTTACGAACCGCTTGCCATCAGGTAGAAACTCGGCCCCCATGACATGGGAGGGATGAGGAAATGCTCGCGACAACGGCGGCAACTCACGCTGCCATGCGGCGATATTCAGTCTCGCTACTCTCGCGAGTTCGCGATCGGCCTCCTTGGCTTTCTTCGAGTCGCCAGGCTCCTCGGCTGCCGCGTTCGCTTCAGCGAGTTCCACCACCTGCACGAACAACTCCAACCCTTCCTGCACGCGACCCTCTTCGCACGATGTCATCGCATTGCTGAACCCAAGTTCGGCCTGCCTTCGATCTGCGGTGATCCGCTGCGACTGAGCTTCACCAAGCGCGGCGAGCGCTCGCTTTTCGGCCAGCGCCGCTTGCTCTCTCGCTTGTCGTTCGTCATTCGCCTTGCCCGTGGCGCGGGCGGCTTCGTTCGTCGCCCGGTCGGCTTCAGTCATCGCCCACAGCCCGAACCACGTCGATGCGCCGACTCCAAGTACGACCGCCATCGCTGCCACGAACAGGCCCACCGACAGACCCTTGTGACGCTTCACCCACTTCACGGCTCGCTCGAACGAACCGGCTGGTCGCGCCGTGATCGGCTCGCCGCTGAGGAAACGGTTCAGGTCGTCTGCAAGCGCCTGTGCTGTGGGATACCGCTTCTCGGGTTCCCGCTCCAGGCACTTCATGCAGATCGTTTCGAGATCGCGCGGCACGCCTGGTTCGTGCTTTCGCAAACGTTCAGGCTCGCAGGACAACACCATGTGAAGTGTCGCAGCGGCCGAATCTCCCGCGAATGGCGGGCGGCCCGTGAGCAGGTCGTACAGCACAGCACCGAGGGCGTACACGTCGGCGGGAGTACCAACTTCACGGACTCTTCCCGCTGCCTGTTCGGGAGCCATGTACGCCGGAGTGCCAAGCACCTGTCCGGTCACGCTCAGATCAGAGCGACCCACTTTCGCAAGCCCGAAGTCAGTGAGTCTGGGGTCGCCATCGGCTGTCAGAAGCACGTTCGCGGGCTTGATGTCGCGGTGAACCACGCCGCGAGTGTGCGCGTGCGCCACGGCTGCCGCGACCTTCGCCATGAGCGTCGTCGCTTCGCGAGCGGGAAGGGGGCCGCCCGTTTTGACGCGGTCCGCGAGGTTGCCACCCGGTAGGAATTCCATCGCGAGAAAGGGGTGGCCGTCGTGTTCGCCAAACGAGAACACCTTCACGATGTTGGTGTGTTCGAGTGCCGCGACCGATTCGGCTTCAAGCAGGAACCGCGTTCGTGTGGTGAGATCGGAGTAAGCTCCGGCGATCACCATCTTCAGCGCGACGGGGCGGTTCAAGCCAGTTTGTCGCGCACGGTAGACGACACCCATACCGCCACGACCGAGTTCGCCTTCGATCTCGAAGCCCGGCACGGCGACACCGAACGAAGAGGAAACCGCGGCAGCTCGGAATTGATCCTCGGGTGATTGGGCCAAGGTGCCGTAGGGCGATTGAGCGGTGTCGGCGGCGGCTCCCGGAGGGGAGTGGGCGCCTGGCTCGATCGCGCGATCGGGTTCGTTAGACATCGGGGTCTCCGGGATGACACCGGATAACCTACCCGGCGAAGGGCGTTCGGGGAATGGGAAGAGGGATCGAGCAGAATCGTCTGGCAAGACGTGAGTTCGAGCGTTGAATGGCGGTCGCGAGAAGTTGGTATTCGCCGCTTGTGGCGAATACAACCCGAATCACTTGTCATCGAGAACACGGATGGTGGTAATCGACTTCGCGAGTTTGTGGTCGGCGAAGGTCCAGACCACTTTCTTCTCTCGCGTCACTTCAAATGCGTGAACACCCTTGCCTTCCTGACCGCGGAGGAAGTTGCCCACGACGTAGTTACCATTCTTCAACACCTGAAGACTGGAGATCCACGTCAGGTTCAACTCGGGAGCGTCCTTCGGTCCGAACTCCCACACGACCTCGCCCTTCGGAGTGACCTCAATGATTCGCTTTTGCGTTCCGCAGGCGATCAGCGTGTTCCCGTTGGCGAGCCGTACAGCTTCTCCGGCGTTCTCAACCTTCGTGTACTCCCAGACGAGTTTTCCCTCCGCGTCCACCTCGCGAACCGCTCCTTCACCTTCGTGCCCCGCCAGGATGTTCCCGTTCTGCAACCGATGCACGTTCCGCACCTGAAGATGATATCCCTTCTCGGTCGTGGTCAGCGGGGTTGTGCGAACGACCTTTCCGTCCTTGTTCACTTCCACCGCCTGACACGGTCCCTGTTCCGCGATCAGCGTATTTCCATTCGCCAAGCGGCGGCTGCCGATGATTTGCGGGCACTTGCTCTCGTAATTCCACACCTCCTTTTGATCGCGGTCGATTTCACGCACTCCGGTTGGCTTGCCGCCGTAGGCGTAGACCACATGCCCATCGGGCAGAACCTGGAAAATGACGCAGAGGCTTGGGAACTTGTGTTCCCACGTCACCTTTCCGCTCGTGTCCAGTTCAACCAGACGATTCGGGCCTTTCCCGTACTCGGCAAACATGATCTTGTGTTCGACGGGTTCAGCAGCCATCGAGGGGCCAACGACGCCAAAGACAGCACACACGCCCACGAGCCAATTCAGCAGACGCACGGGAGAGCTCCTTGGGAGAGACGTGAGAACTGTGAGCATTGAACCACGCTCGTGGGTAACTGGCAATTTGATTCCAGACTGTTGCTCATGCTTCCGTCAAGGAAACGGAGGCGATTTCGACGTTTCTCATTGGTTCCGGGCGACATGCACCCCCCACACCCGGAACCATTTCACTCGTCCGGAAGAAAATCCATCAGAGCATTGATGACTCGACTCTTCGTGTCCACATCTCAGGCACGGAAAACAACTTGAGCCATCACCGACTATATTGATGAACATGCGGCCACGGCGATTGGGGGCACGAAATCAACGCTGGACGTGCGGGGGGCGTGTGGAGCGGCTTTTTGGAGACGCTCTGCCGCAAGCGGCGCAGACCCTTCAGGCTGGCGGCTTCAACAGACGGTCCTGCATCGCCTTGACCACATCGCGAATCGTAATTCGCTCACCTTTATGATCTGGTTTGGGGTCGAGGACAATGTAGGCGTGCCCCAAGAGACCAAGCGCGTTGAGCACTCGTTTGAAGCGTTCCAGTTCGCGAAACGAAAACGCGACCAATTGATCGGGATCGTTCGGAGCGAGCCACGCGATTCCCTGCTGTGCCTTTTCCAACGACGTGAAAACGGGAAGATATGCCGATTCGACTTCGCCAGTTCGCACCACTTGCCGGATGATCGCCGTCAGTTCCTCTCCCAGCGGGGTGAAGGCGATCAACCATACACCATCTGGAATAAACAACTCAGCCGGGAGAGACTTGGTCATCACGACACCTCGGGTAAGCCGCGGTTTTGTGTTTTCGCAGGCGCAACGAAGGCGGGCGTTGGCTGCATATTACTCCAATCCCACCCCCGAAGGGACTGCCTAATTTCGCTCTCCGAACTTCGGCGAAACGAGATGACACTCCTTTCATAATTCTGCTTTTACGACGCGAGCAATGCGGTATTCTGGAGCAATGAGTTGAGGAACGCGATCAACCCGCCATCCATCTGAAATGCCCGCCAAGAGATTCGTCGTTCGGAATGTCGCAACGCGATCCACGTTTCATTCGGGTATTGCCGTTATGTTTCGGCACATTATCTCCCTCTCGTTTTTCTCACCGGAGGCTCCATGCGACCTCGTCATTCGTCCCGGACGGCGTTCACGCTGATTGAGCTGTTGGTTGTCATCGCGATTATTGCAATCCTGATTGGTCTGTTGCTGCCTGCCGTGCAGAAGGTTCGTGAAGCGGCGGCCAGGATGAAGTGTTCCAACAACCTGAAACAGTGGGGTCTGGCGATGCACAGTCATCACGACACCAAGGGCAAGTTCCCATACTTCTCGCAGAGCCAACCGTGTCGTCAGAACTGGGCACCGTTCGTGATGCCGTACCTTGAAGAAGGAAACCGCGTCGCGAATTACGACTTGACCATTAACTGGTTTACCGGTGTGAACTGGAACGTGATGCAAACTCCGCTGAACGTCTTTTATTGCCCCAGCGACCGGCCCGGCGCAATGTGGACAGACCAGACCGGTTACCCCGCCGCACGCGGCAACTACACCGTGTGTCACGGCAACCTGACGTTCGGCGGCGCTGGCATGGTTGGAGTGGGTCGCGGTATCTTCGGCAGTTCCTCTGCGACCAACCCCAGCGGAAATGTATTCACGCCATACGAGACGAAGATCACGCAAATCAGCGATGGCACTTCCAACACGCTCCTGATGGCCGAGGTTATCGTTGCGAAACTCGACAACAACCAGGGCGGTGGTGGCACTTGGCAGAATGGAGATTTTCGCGGTCACATCTGGCACGATGCATACTCGGCGAACCCGAGCCATTGCCCGAGCATCTTCATGACGATCAACCCTCCCAACAGTTCGGTGCCCGATAATGGTCTCTGCGGAACCGTGGCGAATACCGACCCACTGATGCCATGCGCGAACACCGACACGACGACGCGAGTGAACATGGCGAGGAGTCGGCATACCGGCGGCGTGAACGCCGTGTTCGGGGACGGCTCGGTGCGGTTCATCAACAACTCGATCACTTCCCCGACATGGCAGGCAATGGGGTCGATGGATGCAGGCGACCTTGTCCAATACTGATCGTGTCACGGCTTCCGACACCCTCCCGAAATGGAGGGGAGAGGTGTTTTGTCCGAGCCCGAGCGCCAAGCGAGGGGCACGCTTGAACTTCGCTTGGCGCTCGGGCTCGGACAAAACAGGTTGGTGAAATTGTGACTGATCGGCGGTTACCGTTTCTCTCCCTTGCCGCCTTGCTTCTGCAATTCCTCCAACTTCTTCACCGAATCTGGATCAGTCGGCACTGGTGTTGGCGTCGAGTCCCCGCAGCCAGCGAGAACGGCTAACGCAAGCGCGATCATGAGGAATCGAACGCTGAGAGTCATGGCAAGATTCCGGGTGTGGATTAGTCGCCGAGGGTCGCAACTGCGCCGTCGGAGCGGTGACAGGCTCGCATGAACTGAATGGGATCGACGTTGTACTTGATGAATCGCACCGCACCGTCGCCGAACAGTGCATTCATGCCTGCGGTGTGAGCCGATCCGAACCGCATATGCTCATCGTCGGGCACCGTTGCGTCGGGCCGATCGGGGCCGGGCGTCCACCAACTCGACCCGTTTGCCACGGAACCCCGCATGATGTCGCCGTCGATGCCTGGGCCAGCCCAGAATTCGTTATCGACGCAACACGTCTTGGCTGTGTTCATGATCTTCTCGCCCACGAACATTGTGTTCGAGAGTCCATCATTAATGGCGGCGAGCTTCAAAACTCCCGGTTCGTTCCCGTTGTTCGATCCGCGGCTGCGCACAATCGGCCCGGTGCAATTCGTGCCGGGTTTGACGTTCGGGTTGGTGCCGCCGTTGCCAGCGTAGTCGCTTCGGTGGCCGCCGTTTACGATTCGCGGAGCACCCCGACTCGGGCAAGCGTAGACCAGTACCGGTGTGGCGCGAACCACGGCGTTGCTGGTGACCTTTTGGAGTTGGCTCTGCTCGATGTAGGGAAGAATCTCGTAGGTCCAGCCCCAATTGACGCGATTGGCGGGAGCGTTGTCGGTTCCGTCGTCGGGCACTTCGGTGCCAGCTGTGGGTAAGAATCCCGTCACATCGTGATAGGAATGCACGGCGATACCCATCTGCTTCAGGTTATTCGAGCACTTCATGCGTGCCGCGGACTCGCGGACTTTCTGCACAGCCGGCAACAACAATCCGATGAGAATGGCGATAATCGCAATGACTACCAGCAATTCAATCAGCGTGAATCCGCACCGCCGAGACGATGACATAAACCACTCCGCAGAAGACGTGAGAGAGAACGAGACAACCGAAGACATGCGATACACAACGTTATAATTGAATTCTCATTTATTACGCAACCAATTTCTCACGCAATTGTCTTTGGAATTTGAACCGGAACCACTCATGCTTGGATGGGTTGAATAGTTAACCGGGTCGCTGATCGCGATTCCGCTGCCAATCAGCTCAATCTCAACCGGATGAGGGCTCCCGATATGTGGTTCCGACCCCTGGCCCTGTTTACCCTGGTCGCCGGCTGTGCCGTGCTGGTTGGGGACATCAAGACAGCCGACGCGCAAACCGCGCAACAAAAGAAGGCACAGAAGAAAGCCCTCAAGAAAGGGATGACCCCGGCCACCCCAGGCGCAGACACGACGCCCGGAGCCCCAGGCACCGGAACCAATCCCGCAGGCACGACCACCCCAGTGGCACCGCCTCCCGTGTTGGGGCTGTTCGATGCGGAAGTCGCCCGCTACCTCAAGCAGATTCAGGACGAAAAGGCCGCAACCAAAACGACGCCTGCCACCCCGACGAAGACGACTCCCAGTGTGAAGGGGTCCACGAAGGACGCTGCCGAACTTGCCAAGCTAATCGACGCGGAAATCGTTCGTGAACTCGCTGCGGAAAAGCTCAGTGCGTCGTCGCGCTGCTCAGACGATGAGTTCCTCCGCCGCACTTACCTCGACATCACCGGCACAATCCCGACAGCCGATAAAGCCCGCGAATTCCTCGACAGCAAGGACTCCGACAAGCGAGCGAAGTTGCTCGACGAATTGCTCGCCGATCCGCACTACGGTCGCCGCATGGCCGACATTTGGACAGCCAAGCTGTTCCCGATCGATTCCGCGAATCGCTTCGTGCTGAAGGAGCCGCTGCACAAGTGGTTCGAGGAGGAGTTCAACAAGAACGTGCCGTGGAACAAGCTCGTCACGGCGTTGGTCACGGCTGAGGGCACCGTTGAGAACAACCCCGCGACGACCTACTTCCTCGCGAACCGCTCCGTGGACAAGCTCACCGACACGACGGCCCAGCACTTCATGGGTATTCAGCTTCAGTGCGCGCAGTGCCACAACCACCCGTTCACGACCTGGAAGCAAACTGAATACTGGGGCATGGCGACGTTCTACTCGAAGATCTCTGTGGATCGGCCCAAGAATGCCAACAAGGGCGGCGACAACACGCAGATTGGCGTGACCGAAGGCAATGGACGCAACAAGGTCAAAGACTTCTTCCCGGAATCGACGAAGACGGTGCCCGCGAAGTTCCTGGGTGGTGAGTCGCCCAAGGTGAGCGAAGGCACGCCATACCGCCCTCTTCTCGCGAAGTGGCTGACGTCTGCCGAGAACCCGTACTTCTCGAAGGCGATCGTGAACCGCACCTGGGCTCACCTGTTTGGCCGCGGATTCGTGAACCCCATCGACGATATGCTTGACGAGAACGAGGCGAGCCACCCGGAACTGCTGGCCGCGCTTGCCCAGCACCTCGGCACCACGGGCGAGTTCGACCTCAAGTATCTCATCAAGGCGATCTGTCTGAGCGAGACGTACCAGCGAACCAGCCGACCGACCGCCGATAACAAGGACGACAAGTACAAGTTCAGCCACATGGCGATGAAAGCGATGTCGCCGGAACAGTTGTTCGACTCGCTCGGCCAAGTCACTGGTTTCGGCAAAGGCGGAGCCGAACGCCCCGGAAAGGCTGGAGTTCCCAAGGGAACGCCGAATGGTCCTCGCGCACAGTTCGTGAACTTCTTCCTGGCGGGTGCAGAGAGTGCAAGCCCGGTCGATTACGAAGCTGGCATCCCGCAGGCTCTCCGACTGATGAACTCGGCGATCGCGAACAACCCCGCTGCGGTTCGCACTGTGATCGGCAGCGCAACGAAGCCCGAAGATGCCATCGAACGCATCTACCTTGCGACGCTGTCGCGTCGGCCGACCGCGGATGAGATGAAGATGCTCACCGATTACGTTGCGAAGGCCGGTACCCCGATGACCGCTTACGGCGACATCTTGTGGGCCACACTGAACAGCAGCGAATTCACGCTGGTACGCTGAATGAATTGCGGCTTCGCAGGCACAGCCTGCGAAGCCGCAGGCGGCTAAACCCAAACGAAACACTCCCACCACCCAAGACACGAGTACCCCATGTTCTCCTCCCGCCTGACCGAGAAGACCCGCCGCGACTTCCTGAAACTGTCCGCTGCGGGCGTGTTCGCCCCGACGCTGTCCGGCTGGCTGCCGGTGATGGCCAAGGCTGCCGCCGAGAGCGGTCGCAAGCCAGTCAAGTCGTGCATCGTGCTGTGGATGGACGGCGGTGCGAGCCACAAAGACACCTTCGACCTGAAACCCGACAGCAAGGGTGCCGGCGAGTTCAAGCCCATCAAGACGAGCGCCCCCAGCGTCGAGATCAGCGAACACCTGCCGAAGATCGCCGAGATCATGAAGCACGGTGTCATCGTTCGCGGCATGAGTACCCCGGAAGGGGCACACGCTCGGGCGAAATACAACGGCCACACCGGCTACCGCGAAGGGCAGGGCGGCCTCGTGTATCCGGCGCTCGGCGCCATCGTCTCGAAGGAACTCGGTGCGGCCGATGGCGCGATGCCGAACTACGTCACCATCGGCGGTCGCAGTTTCGGCTCCGGTTTCCTCGGGCCAAAGCACCAACCGTTGCTCGTGACTGACCCGAACCGTGGTGTCGAGGATCTGAAGGCCGCCGCGAACGGCACACAGTTCGACAATCGCCTCGGATTGCTCGAAAAGATGGAGAAGGCGTTCCAGCGTGAGTATCAGGCCGACGCGATCGTCGACCACAAGACGACCTACGAACGTGCTGTGAAGTTGATGCAATCGAAGGAAGCGAAGGCATTTGATCTGGCTGCGGAACCGGCATCTGCTCGCGCCAAGTACGGCACGGGTCGCTTCGCCGACAGCGTTGTGATGGCTCGTCGGTTGGTAGAAGTGGGCGTTCCGTTCGTGGAAGCGAGCCTCGGCGGTTGGGACACGCACCAGGATAACTTCAAGCGAGTGAAGAGCCTGTCGGAGCAGATCGACCCGGCCATCGCCGCGCTGGTTTCTGACCTGAAAGACAAGGGTTTGCTCGAAACGACGCTCGTGGTGTGGATGGGTGATTTCGGCCGCACGCCGAACATCAACAACCGCGGTGCGAACCCCGGGCGCGACCACTACCCGCGAGCGTGGAGCCTTGCAATGTGGGGTGGTGGCGTCAAGGGCGGCACGGTTGTCGGCAAGACCGACAAGGAAGGCGCAACGGTTGAAGAGCGACCGACGAACGCTCAAGACTATCTCGCGACCGTGTGCGAACTGATGGCTATCGACCACACGAAGAAGAACGAGACGGCGACCGCTCGTCCGATTACGATTGTGGAGAAGCCGAAGCCGTTCACCAGTCTGATCGTGTGATGATGGGTTGGGTGGATGGTTTTCGCCGCTTGCGGCGTAGCGCTCTCAGGAGCGCTACGCCGCAAGCGGCGAAAACGCTTTCTGGGAGAACTTTTCGGCTACGCTTCCGAATTGCCTGGAGTCGCGGGTAGTCGAGTAGTCAGCGCGATCCCGTGGCAAGCTTCCAGAGCCGAACGGTTTTGTCCGCACCGCCGGTTGCGATGACATCGCTTCCGTTCGAGAATGCAACCGAGATGATCTCGCCCGTGTGCTCGAAACGTCCGACCGAGTTCCCGGTCGCCATGTCGCGAATCTTCACGAGTCCGCCGCGGTTCCAGTCGCCTTCCGTGGTCGCCAGCAGTTTGCCGTTGGGCGAAAATGCCACAGCACACATATCACCCTGTCCCGCGAGTGTGACCGGATCCTTCCAGTCCGCCATCGACCAGATCATCACGGTGCCATAGCGAAGGCCGGTGGCAAGGTAGGTTCCATCGGCTGAGAGAGCAACGGAGCGCACTTCGCCTTTCGTGGCGTCGATGGTGCGAATCGGAGTCGCGGTCTTCATGGACCAGACGATGATGGTGCCATCGGAACTGCCCGAAACGAGCCAGTCACCGTTCGTGCGATATGCGAGAGAATTCACCCACGATTTGTGGCCCGTTAGCGTCTTCTTGAGCTGGCCTGTCGCGACATCCCAGAGCTTGATGGTCTGGTCGATGCTCGCGGTCGCCAGTGTGGTTTTGTCCGGGCTGAAGGCAACCGACATGACGCTGCCGCGATGACCGATCAGCCGATGGAGACGTTTGCCGGTGCTGGCATCCCAGATGGCCGCGTCGTGATCGTAACTGCCCGTGGCGAGCAGTTTCCCCGCCGGGTGAAACGCAACCGCAGCGAGAACGTCTTCGTGCCCCGAACATTTCGCGAGTTCGCGGCCGGTTTGCGGGTCGATGATGCGTGCGATGCCGTCGGCGCTGCCAATCGCGAGTCGATCACCGTCCGGGCTGAACGCGACGCTCGAAACCCAATCGGGTAGCGCGACCGACAATAGCGGTGAGCGTTCGCGTTTCTCGACAACTGGCAACAGATGCCCCCACGACAAGAGGTGAGCATCGGGTGGCAGCGGGTCAAGGGGCTTGAGAACGCCAGCCATCACGAGCGTACCCACCTGGAAGTAGTTCGCATCGGCGTCTGACGCGGAGCCTGGATAGTGACCGAACCCGCCGTCAGGATTGCGGCACGAGATAGCCCACGCCGCTGCCTTGCTGATGGCTGCCCGACACTCCGGCGAGTTCTTGCCTTCGTGTCGCAAGGTGAAGACAGCGTCGAACGTGGCATGCCGATCGCGAGCTGGCATGTTCAGAAACCAACTGCCGTTCGGTTTCTGGTCGCGTAGGATTCGCGCGACCATTTCCTTCGCACGCGGCGTGTCTTCCCCGACGAGTCGGTAGTAGTGCGATGCGTGGAATGTCGCTGCGACGTGGTTGTTCGAGTAACCGGTATCATCTTGCACCATCAGTGCGCGAATGCCGCGATCCGCCTTCTCGGGGATCGGTTGCCCCACACAGAGATACGCCAACGGGAAGAAGCTCGTCGAGTACGCCGGTAACTGCTTGTAGTCTTCTTTCAGTATCGCCTCGAAAACGGGCAACGGGTTATGTCGTGGCTTGCGTCCAAGAGCGTGGAGCGCGACCAAGCCTTGCGTCGTGTTGTAAGTGCGACCTTCGGGCGATTCCGGCGAGACGGTGCCCGCGACATTGAAGAAGTCGCCGTTCGGCTTCTGACGCGAGAGGAGAAACTCTATCGTCTTCTCCTCGTGTGGCAGCTTCCAACCGAACGTCTTGTGAACGGTCACCGCGTATGTGACCGCTGCGAGGTCGCTGTAGGCCGCGTCGGACATACCGCGATAGTCAGGATCAATGCCCGGCTGGAACGAACCGTCAGGGCGTGCGGTCTTGCGGTAGAACTCTTTGAGTCCTTGAAGGATTTCGTCGGGGGTCGGTGCGTGCTTCTTGGCTTCGGAGGCGGCGTTGAACGGGACGGTCTTGGGTGCGTCGTTCTCGTCGGGCCGACTGATGCCGAAGAGCAACCCGACCGACGCCAAGGCCAGACCGATTCGGAAGAGGGTTCGGTTCATCGCGGTTCCTCCAAAGGTGGTACGATCCGTGTTTACCACCAATTGACCGCGGGTGCGAAAGGATTTCCGCAAGCGGCGAGCGATTCTCCTGCTTCCTCGCAGCGGGTACAATTCGGCAGTTCCTCACCCACCGGAGCCTGAGCGATGCCTGCCAACACCCGAGCGCTGAGTTTGATCTTCGGCCTGTTCGTCCTCGCCAACGTTTGCACTGCAGCCGATCCGACAAACGAAGTGAAGCCCGTTCGCATCGCCAGCGACGTGAGTGGGCACATTCACCCGGCAGCGTGCGTCACGAAGAAGGGCACCGTTCTCGTGATCTACGGGAAGCGAGACTTCAAGGACTTGCAACTCACTCGCTCGGCCGATGGCGGGAAAACGTGGAGCGAATCCACGCCGTTCAAGCACACCGAGAAACTCGAAATCTATCCTGGCTCGCTGACAACTCTGAAAGATGGCCGCGTGATCCACGCCTGGAACACCTGGTACAAGGACGACAAGAACGTGAAGTCGCGGTTCGTGCAATTCTCCATCAGCAGCGACGACGGCATGACCTGGGACGAACCCAAGCGCCTCCCAAAGAACCCCGAGGCGTTCAGCGTGATCCGGCACCCAATTCTCGAACTGGCCGACGATTCCTGGCTGTTCTCGCTCAGTGACCGCACTCTCGTCTACACACCGAAGACCGAAGCAGTAGCCGCGTTCGCCGACGGACAGAAGCACGGACTGGTTCCCATTGTTCGCACGCCGAAGGGCACGCTCGTGAGCGGCAGCGGACAGCGTTCGACGGACAGCGGAAAGACGTGGGACAAGATCACACCGTTCCCGAAGATCGGGGCCGACGGCTGGCGCTACGACATGGTCGCGCTCGATAACGGTTACCTCGTGGCAAGCGAGGTGCTGGGTGAAGGGATTGGGGGCAACAAGTGGCGGTTCGTGGTCTCGCGTGACGACGGGAAGAGTTGGGACTTCGATGGCTCGGTGGAGTTCTACAACCCCGGTCGCCCGATTGGTGGGCGAGCATGTCCGCGAACAGTGCAACTGGACAAGGACACGATCGGCACGGTCTTCTACGACACCGACGCGAAGCAACCCGGCGGCAGCGGGGTCTTCTTTTTGCGAACGCCGATCTCGCGAACGAAGGGCGAACGATGACCGAGGCGCAGTGGTTGGTGTGTGCCGATCCGCAGCCGATGCTCTCTCTTCTGGACGGCACCGCCAGCGACCGGAAGCTCCGACTGTTCGGCGTCGCCTGCTCCTCCCGGATCTGGGACCAGTTGGATGACCTTGGGCGAGCGGCCGTGGAGATCGCCGAAGGATACGCCGACGGTCAGGTCGGACCGGATGCCCTACGAGCGGCACGCTTGGCTTGCCGGGGAGGCGGGAACGGAGCTGCATGGTACGCCGCTGCGACACGACCAGCAGTTGCGGCACGGAATGCCGCCCTGAGCGCGGTTAGCGGTCAAAACCCCGATGCCGAGCGGATGGCCCAGGCCGGGTTGCTGCGGGACATCTTCGGCAATCCTTTCAGTCCGGTCGTCGTCAATCCTTTGTGGCTCACGGCCGCGGTTGTCACCCTCGCACGAGAGATCTACGAGTCTCGCGACTTCTCTACGATGCCGATTTTGGCCGATACTCTTCGAGATGCCGGGTGCGGAGATGAAGCTGTGCTCAACCATCTTCGAGGAGCGGGCCCGCATGTTCGGGGCTGTTTCGTGATTGACCTGCTTCTGGCGAAGGAGTGATCCGTGACGGAACAAGTAGGGTTGTCCACAGCCGTTAAGAATTCCTACGACGCCGTCATCGTCGGTTCGGGTCCGAATGGCCTCGCCGCTGCAATCACCCTTGCTCGCGCTGGCCGTTCCACGCTGGTTCTTGAAGCTGAAAGCACCATCGGCGGCGGTGCCCGATCGTCGGAAATGACACTGCCCGGTTTTGTTCACGACACTTGCTCTGCCATCCACCCGCTTGGCATCATCTCGCCGTTCTTCCGCTCGTTGCCGCTGGCCGAACATGGACTCGAATGGATTCATCCGCCGTCTGCGCTGGCCCATCCGCTCGATGATGGTCGAGTTGCCCTGCTCGAACAATCGGTGGATGCAACAGCCGAACGACTCGGTTCCGACGCCAAGGCGTATCGGCAATTGATGGCCCCTCTCGTTGCGGGATCGGATGTTCTGTTCGACGTGACACTGGGACCGCCGTTTCGGATACCGAGAAATCCTTTGCTCATGGCGAGGTTCGCGAGGCGGGCTTTACGCTCGGCTCAGGGGCTGGCTCACAGTTGGTTTTCCAAGGATTTGGCGAGAGCTTATTTCGCAGGAATGGCTGCCCATTCGATGTTGCCGCTGGACTACGTGACGACAGCCGCAATCGGTCTGATGCTGCCTCTGGCTGGCCATGCGGTCGGTTGGCCTTTGCCGCGAGGCGGTTCGCAACGGATCAGTAATGCCCTGGCGGGGTATCTGCGTTCGCTCGGTGGCGAGATTGTCACCGGCGTGCGCGTCGAGTCGATCAAGCAGTTGCCCGCAGCGAAGGCGATTCTCTTCGATACAGGACCGCACCAACTCAGCCGCATCGCCGCAGCACACCTGCCAGGCAACTTCCGACGCAGGCTCGAACGGTTTCGCTATGGTCCCGGAGCATTCAAGCTCGACTGGGCGTTAGCCGGCCCGATTCCCTGGAAGGCAGCTGAGTGTGCCCGAGCGGCGACCGTCCACTTGGGAGGAACCCTGGAAGAGATCGCGAAATCTGAACGAGCCTGCTGGCAGAATGAACATTGCGAACGACCATTTGTGCTGGTCACACAGCAAAGCCTGTTTGACCCCACCCGTGCTCCAGCAGGGAAGCACACCGGTTGGGCGTACTGTCATGTGCCCCACGGTTCCACAGTCGATATGACCGATCGAATTGAAGCTCAGATGGAGCGGTTTGCGCCCGGATTCCGCGATCTGATTTTGGCGAGAAGTGTGCGGACTCCCGCTGACTTTCAGCACAGCAACGCCAACTTTATTGGTGGGGATATCGCCGGAGGAGCCATGACGATCGGCCAGCTTTTCACTCGCCCCACGGTACGGCTGAACCCGTATACGACACCGAACCCGACGATCTGGATCTGCTCCGCCTCGACACCACCCGGAGCGGGAGTGCATGGCATGTGCGGCTACAATGCGGCCCGTGCCGCGTTGCGGACGGTGCTTCGTTAAGTTCGGATAACGTGCTGGAGAAGCACCTGGGTTCGAGCCCGAGCGCCAGGCGAAGGACGAGGCGTGCCCCTCGCCTGGCGCTCGAGGAAGAGGGGGTGTGCGTGTCGCCCGGAAACGATGAGATGCCGACGGACTGCTTGTTCTCCCGAGACTCGTTCGCTCCCGGTCATCTTATTTCCGACCGGCGATCAACCCCGCAAGGAAGCCAACGGGGTCGTTGCGTGCTTTCGCAGCTTCGGCCATCGACTCATAATCGCCCGCACGCTTCGCCAACTCGCTGACCCCAGGGCAGATCAAACTCCGCTCGTCTTCCGCCAGCAAGAACGATTTCGCGGCAGCCAGCGCTTCCGACGGCCGGTTCACGCGAAGCAGCAAGTTGATGTACACTTGCGCCGCGTAGGTGCTGCCTTCGGCGTACTCGCGTTCGGCCTTGGCCCGGAACCGTCCGAGCCCGGCCTCGACATCCGCGAGGTTCCCCACCCGTGGCGGCAACGGTGCGCCCGCAATCACCTTGAAGTAGGCGACATAGTCCTCGTAACCGTCATCGAACGGTGCGTCGTTGCGAGCTTGAAGCCCAATCGAAAGCCGTCGCCCGTAGGCACAGAGTTCCTGAGCGAGTTCGAGATCGCGACCTGGCGGGAGATTCATACTCATCTGGACCACGCTCGACAGGTGCGACGTGTCGATGTGGTAAGCATCGTCAGCGAGCAATTCGGGGTACGTTTCCACCAGTTGCGCGACTGTCGCATCTGCGGGAGCTTCGCCCCCGCGACCAGCAAGGTCGGACCGTAGGCGTTCGCTGAGTTGTGCGTGCAGTGCGTGAATCAATCGGCTCACGCAGTAGTCACGCAGTTCCGGGTTGCTGCTGATGTCGGAACTGCTCACCATCGTGATCGCGGAACAGACGCCGTGCCGCTCAAGGACGAGGTCGAACCCCTTCTTGGGGAGAAGCCCGCCCTGCCAGGCGATCTCGATGATGGGGTAAACGTCGTCGTCCGGACCAGGCTCGAACGCTTCGAGAGCCGCACGCACAGGTTCGGGTTCGCCGAGCATCCGGAAGAACGTCCACGCTTGCTGAAACTTGCGGCGTTCCAGCAGTGCGGTGCCGATCGTGCGGCCAGCTTCGCGAATCGACTGTTCGTAAGGCTCGTGCGTTTCAGGGGGCAGTTCGTTCGATGGACCGGTTGGAAACGGCGAGACGCCGAGTTCGACGCGCTTCTTCAGGAGCAACGCGTAGAAGAGATTCTGGAAGTCCTCTGCGGCGCGGAGTTCTTCGATGAGTTTATCGGCAGCAGCGGCGGGGCCACCAGATGCGAGCGCTGTTCGGAGGCGGTCGAACGTGGCTGGGTCGAGTGCGAGCGTGTCGGGTGCTTCTTCTTCGGTGTCGATCATTGAGTTGCTCCGCGGGGGTGTTCCTACCAGTGTAGGGATGAGGTGAAGTGTCGGTTCCGTGATTCCGAGGCGTTGCGTTCCGTGGTCGCCTGCGGTCGCAGTTCGTTCCGACGAGCGCCAGATGTGACTGCGAGCAGTCGAAGGAACCCGAGAAGTACGAAGAACCGATTTTCTCCTTGCGAAATGCTTGCGGCGCGTGTGGTGTAGTGAGGTTCTCGAATCTCTCACCACGGGCAACCGCCATGAACAACTCTCCTTTTTCTCCAGATCGTCGCTCGCTGCTCAAGGCCACCGCTGGAATCGCAGCCACTGCTCTCGCCGTTCCACACGCACTCGCTGAGCACCCACGCGACTGGTCCGGCAAGACTCCCGTGCGGTATCCTGATCCCGACATCGTCGTGCTCGACAAACGCTTTGCGAAGTACAAGATCGGCAACACGCCGATTCAGCGATTGCACACGGGGATGCTGTGGGCCGAAGGGCCAGCGTGGAACGGCGTCGGCAAGTTCCTGATGTGGAGCGACATCCCCAACGATCGGCAACTGCGTTGGCTCGACGAAGATGGCCACGTCAGCACGTTCCGCAAGCCGGCCGGTTACAGCAACGGCAACACCTTCGACTACGAGGGCCGACAGATTTCCTTCGAGCACGGCAACCGCCGCGTCGTTCGCTACGAACACAACGGCAAGGTCACGGTGCTCGCCGACAAGTTCGAGGGCAAACGGTTCAACGCTCCCAACGACGGGGCGGTCCACCCGGACGGCAGCATCTGGTTCACCGATCCCGGTTACGGCAGTTTGATGCACTATGAAGGAAACAAGGGCGACCTCGAAATCGACGAGGCCGTGTATCGCATTGACTCGAAGACCGGCAAGATCGACAAACTCATCGGCCGCGACGAGATGTTCAAGCCGAATGGTCTCTGCTTCAGCGCCGATTACAAAAAGGTGTACGTCGCGGACACGGGTTCATCGCACTACGAAAAGGCCCCGAAGAACATCCTGGTCTACGACCTCAGCGCCGACGGAAAGAAGGTTGGCAAGGGCAAGCAGTATGTGTCGATGGAAATGGAGATCAAGGGCGAGAAAAAGGCTGGTTTCGCCGACGGCATTCGCTGCGACACGGACGGCAACATCTGGGTGGGTGCGGGCTGGGTGGGCGACGGTTACGATGGCGTGCACATCTACTCGCCGGACGGCACGCGAATCGGTCAGATCTTGTTGCCGGAGATTTGCAGCAACGTTTGCTTTGGCGGCGTGAAACGAAATCGATTGTTCATGACTGCGAGCCAATCGCTGTATGCGGTGTATGTCGAAGCCCAGGGGGCGCACATCGCGTGACGTTCCCGGCTAAATGAAGCGAACCCGGCACCTCGGTGCCGGGCTACTTCCCGACGCGGAAGGTTCGCTCGATCTTCGTCTCGTTACCTTGCTTGTCGCGCACGCTCACGATGAGTCTCCCGTTCTTCAGGTCCGTTAGCGGCTTCGTGAGTTTCCATTCCCACACGCCCTGCGATTTCGTCTGGAACTTGTTCGACAGATTCTCGCCAGCGGCAACGCCGTCGATCTCGAAGTCGGCCGTCACGCGGAAACTCTCGGCGTTCAAGCCACTGCCGTAATCGTGCATTCCGATCAGCACTCGCGAGAACTCGGCATTGGCTCCCGGTCCCGGCAACGCCAGCGTGAGCGTTGGGCGTTGGTCGTCGAGCATCCAGCCACGACCGGGCTTGTCCGGGTTCTGGCGGTCGTAATCCAGGTCGATCGGGCATCCGAGGTCGATCCAGCGCGTGATGGTTCGACGCTCCTCATCCGTGATGGGTTTGCCACCGTAAGCCGGCATTGCGGCCCCGAGATGATCGAGATCGGCACGGGCTTTGTTCTTCTGGAGGTCAATCTCTTCGCCCTTGTGGAACAGCTTGCCGCTGCCGGGCGCTTTCTCCGAGGGGTGGTCGTCATTGCTGAACCCATCGAGCCGTTCGCCGTAAATCTTCCACACGAGCAGACTGCGGCGAGACTGGAACTTGCGGACATATCGCGAGGCGTTCGGATAGCCCCACGAATCCATCCCTTTTCACACATCACGTTTGTTCATTATTGAGTAGTCGTGAGGTGGCGATGTGTTTCGCTTCTGGGAAGCGGGTGCGGGGTGGTCTCGGCTTCTTCGGTCCACGGGTCGCCTTTCGATACCGTTTCAGGTTCGC
>JAIOPV010000073.1 GCA_021413735.1 Planctomycetota bacterium | reverse complement strand
TGGTTTCGGGCCTCTTCGTCCCGCTTCGCCGCTTCGGCGCGAAGTTGTTCGACCCGCTCACGCTGTGCCTTCAGGAACGCCTCGTACTCCTCCGGCGTCCACTTGAGGCGATCTTGAAGCTCGCGGTTGTAGCGGTTCTTCTCAAACTCCTCCAGTTGAAGCTGAGCGGTCTTCAGCTTGTTCCGTGGATCGGTCGGGTCTTCCGGGTTCGGCCCATCCGACGTTCCGTTGCCGCCCGGTGTGAACTCGGTGCTCTTCTCGCCGTCGCCCTTCGGAGGATTCTTCTTCGCCAACTCTTCGAGCTTCTTCTGGAACTCCTCCTGCTGTTTGGCATCCATCGGGTCCATCGGCGGTTGCTTCTTCAACTCGTCCTGAATCTGCTGACGAGCTTCCTTGCCGAGCTTCTGATCGAACTCCTTCTCGGCGGCTTCTCGCTTCTTGTCGTCCTTCGAGTTCAGGTCGTCGGCCTTCTTCGCAAGGTCGCCGATTTCTTCCTTCGTGAGTTCCTTCCCCTTGTCCTTGCCGTCTTTGCCATCCTTGTCTTTGCCCTTGCCGGGGCCATCCTTCTTGGCCTGTTCGTCAGCCGCCTTCTTCATCGCGTCCTGAACCTTCTTCTCGGCGGCTTCTCGCGTGTCTTTGTCTGGCGATTGCAGATCCTTGGCGGTTTGTTCCAGTTCCTTGCGATTCTTCTCGCCGATGGCTTTGTCGAGTTTCTGCTGTGCGGCCTCGCGCTTCGCCTTGTCGTCGCTGTTCAGATCCTTTGCGGCTTGCTCCAGTTCCTTCAGTTGCTTCTCGTCGAGCTTCTTGCCCTCGCCGCGTCCGTCTTTCTTGTCCTTCGGGTCGGCGTTGTTGCCGTCCTTCGGGGTGTCCTTCTTCGGCTCCGGCTTCTCCATGCCAGGTTCGCCACTCTTGTCTTCGCTCGCGCCGCCCATGCCGGGCATTGGCTTCTTCGGCTCTGGCTTCGTCTCGGACGCGCCGCCGCCAGCCATCGGGCTCGATGGGTCTTTCGGATCCTTGGGCGGATCTTTCGTTTCGCTCGCGTCGGGTTGCTTGTTGACCCCATCCTTCGGTGTCGGTTTCGTCTCAGCGCTCGGCGGAGCCTTGTCCGGCTTCGCGCTGCCAGCATTCTGATCGGGCTGCTTCGGGTCAGGCTGATCGCCAGCCTTTGGCTGTTGGCCTAGGTTCTTGTCCTGACCGCGTGCAGGCTCGACGTTCGGCTTGGTCGAACCGGCCTTGTCCGCCGGGTTCTGCTTGTCTTCGTTGCCCTTCGGCTCGCCCGACTTCTGCTCGGTCGACGGCTTGCCAGTGGAACCTGACATCGGATCCTTGCCCGGCTCCTTCGGCGGCGTTTTTGGCCCGTCCTTCGGCGGCGTCTTGTCTTCGCCGGGGTTGCCACCAAGAGCACCGTCACGGCTCTCGGACGGGTTGCCCTTGTCGCCGTTTGGCTGCGACTTCGGTTCCGGCTTCGGCTGTGCGTTCTTGTCTGGCTGGGGGTCCAGGTTGCCAGCCGGCTTGTTTTGCGCTGGCGCGTTCTTCTCGTCCTTTGTGTTCATCGGATCGGACTGCTTCGGCTCCGGTTTCGTCTCCGGCTGCGCATCCTGACCGCCAGCCATCGGTGGCTGTGGCTTGGGTTGCGCCGGGTTCGTGCGATCCTCGGGCTTCGCGTTCGCTTCAGGGTTCCCCTTGGAGTCGCCGCCTTCGCCCTTGTTCTTGTCGAGTTCCTTTTGAACCTGCTCCGCCTGCTTCTCGCGAAGTTTGTCTTCCTCGCTCTTCGGTGGCGGTGCCGTTTCCGGCGTCTTCGGGTTGCTGGGATCGTTCATCCCACCCATGCCATTGTTCATGCCCTTTGGATCACCGGTCTTGGGCTGTTCGCCAGCCTTCGGCGTCTCACCAGTTTTTGGCTGTTCACTGGTTTTCGGTTGTTCGCCACTCTTAGGCTCGCCAGTTTTTGGCTGTTCCCCGGTTTTTGGGTCGCCGGTCTTTGGCTGCTCACCGGTCTTTGGCTGTTCGCCCGATTTGGGCTCACCGATCTTTGGCTGTTCGCCAGTTTTGGGGTCACCAGTTTTGGGGTCACCAGTTTTGGGATCACCAGTTTTTGGGTCGCCAGTTTTTGGCTCCCCGGTCTTGGGATCGCCCGTTTTCGGATTGGTGTCGGTGTTGCCTTCCTTCTTGTCGCCGTCCTTCGGCTTCTGTCCGTTGTCTTGCTGTTCCGGCGGATCGCGCTTTTCCTCGTTGAACTTTTGCTTCTGCTGATCGTTGTGCTGCTTCTCTTCGTTCTGCCGACGAGCCTTTTGGTCATCGAGTTGCTTCTTATCTTCAGGCTCGGTCTTGGGTGCCGTCAGGCGAATCTTGCGACTCTCGGACTTCCCAACCTGACCGGCCTGCGGCTTCTCGCCCCAACCGGACACCGGCTTGGTTTCCGTGCAGTTGTCGATCGCTTCGACCCAGAACTCGACGATCATGCCCTCGGCTGGCTCGAACTTCTGGCCACCCGAGAACGTCAGCTTCGTGAGGTCAACCGAGCCTTTGTAAGCGAGGTCGTTCGGCCAGGTTCCATCCTTCTCGCGGCGGAACGATTTGCCACCCTCGTAAGGAACTGGCGTGAGGTCGCGGTTATCGACCCGCAGGCGGAGACGAACCTTGTCGATGCCGAAGTCGTCGCCGACGGTGGCGTCCACTGCGAGTTGACCGTTCGCGGGAACGGCCGTCTCAGGCTCCTCTGGCTTCACAATGTCGATTCGCGGAGGGCTATCGGCATCCAGCTTGATATCGAACGGAGGAGCGTCTGCGTTGCGCTCGCCCGTCGCTGATGTCATCGAGAGGCGATAACTCGTTGCCTCCATGGCGGTGAATGCGAACGAGAGTGTGTCCGGCTTGCCTGGAACGAGCTTGCCGACCACAGGAGCGGCGGTGCTCGTGAACTTCAGCAGCCCGTCTTTCACTTCGCAGTTCGCACGAGCAAGAAGCACGATCTTCGTGCCCTTGTAGGCTCGCAGATTGGGGTCTGTTCGTCCTTTTTCCGGTGCTCGGCGAGTGTATTTCGGGAACTCGTAGCTCACGTCGTAATCCGTGAACAACGGCAACGAACGGCGAGAGACCTTGTATTCCTGTGTTTCCGAGTCGCCAGCGGCGACCTTGTACCAGAACCCATTCTGCACGAGGTATTCGGGAACTTTCAGGTTCCACTCGCGGCTCGTGTCGCCCTCCTGCAACGGCAGTTCTTCGTAATTCGGGTCGGTCGGGTTGTGGCGAAGCAGCAGGCGCACGCGGTCGGGGCCGTTCTTCGCGGGAACCTTGCCGCCGATCTCAACCGCCACAACGATGGTCTGGCCGCTGGTGAGCGTCGGTTCGAGCGGATCGGGTTTCACCAACCGAATCTGTGTGCGTGCCGCGATCGGGCTCGACGAGAACGGAACGAACGCTCGCGATGCCAGCGACACGAACTGACTTGGGCGGAAGATGAAGAACAGCACGGCAAGCGTGATGAGGAACGCCACGAAGACGCCACCCGCGATGATGAGGCTGCGGTGATCCACGGCTCGGTTCACGTCGGCTTCGCCGACTGCCTTCGCGGCCTTCGCGGACATCGCCGCACGCACCGCACCGTGAACGTTTCCCTTTTCCTGGGCATCGACGTAGCCAGTCACGCTGTTCTTGGCGTCGTCGATGGTTTCTTCGACGCGAGCAGCGGCGTACAGCGGATTGATGCGATTTCGCAGCGGTCGAACGATCATGAGGTAGCCGACGCCTGCGAACGCGACCAAAAACCCGAAGAGCGAGAGTTGCCGAACCCATTCGGAGAGATTCAAGGATTTGTCGAGCGAAATCATGGCGGTGGCGTAGATGACCACCATCGACGCGAGGACAAGACTGCCGAGCAGAAGATCGTGAACGCGGATGCGGCTGGTTGCCTGTGCGATCTGCTCATCGACTTGCGAGCTGTATTTTGCGGTGATGTCGGTCTTTTGTTCGAGAACCGCAGCCATGTCTATCTCCGAAGCCGGGCGGTGGCGTTACGTTCCGATTCGCCGCTCGCCGACCCGTATTTTACTCGCAGAGGGGTGTTTCGTGTTTGGTGTTTCGTGTTTTGTGGGGTTTCGCGTTGAGGCGGCGTGTCTCTCTCACTCGCATGCAAAACACGAAACACGAAACACCAAAAACGAAACACCAAACACAAATCACGAATCTCTCCATTATTCCGACGAGACAGTCACAGATTGCGTTTGCGACTCGTTACACTTCTGCGAGAAACCCGCGTGTGGAATCGGTCGGGAATGCAGGCGGTGTCCCATTACAATGATCGCAGGGATTATTCGGTCTGGAGGGTGCGCCATGCTCGTCGGACAGACCATTGGTACCGGAGCGTATCGTTTTGAGGTCGAAAGGGAACTCGGCAGCGGAGCCATGGGCGCGGTTTACCTCGCACAGTTCCACCGCGATGGAAGTGTCGTGCCTGTCGCGCTGAAGGTGGTCTTGATGGGACTCCACGGGAACGAAGGGGCAATGGCACGCTTCGAGCGCGAGGCCAACATCCTCAAGCAACTCAAGCACCCGCATATCGTCAGGCTGCACGCGACCGGCACCTATCGCAAAACGCCGTTCATCGCGATGGAGTACATCGACGGCGAACCGCTCGACAAACTTCTCGGGCGTCGCGGTCGGCTCGGGTGGGAAGAGGTCGTCGTCTACTCGAAGCACCTTTGCGAAGCGCTGCAATACGCACACGACAAGGGCATCATTCACCGCGATTTGAAGCCGTCGAACCTGATGCTGACCAGCGAAGGCGACCTGAAACTGACTGACTTCGGCATCGCAAAGGACACCGACGTTACCGCACTGACCGGCGCCAACAGCACGATCGGCACCGCGGCGTATATGTCGCCGGAGCAGTGCAGGGGGGATAAGAACCTCACGAATAAATCGGATCTGTATTCGCTCGGAATCGTGATGTACGAACTGCTCACCGGGCGAAAGCCGTTCATGGCGGAAACGACCGTCGATATGTTTCTCAAGCACGTCAACGACGAGCCGCCCCGCATCGGCAAGCAGGTCGCGGATCTGCCGAGTAAGCTGGAAATGCTCATCCTCCAGTTGATGGCGAAGCACCCGGATGAACGCCCGACAGATGGGGCATGGGTCGTGCGAATGCTGAACGAAGTCGAGGAGGATTTCTTCACTCGCAAGAGCGCAGGCTTGGCGGCCGTCACGAATCGCCGGGCGGATCGACCCCGAAACTTCGACGGCTCGAAACTCGACGACGAGGACAAGGACGCAGCCCGTGCCCTTCGCGGCAAGAAGAAGAAAACCAAGAAGAAAGAGGTCGTGCCGTTCTTCCAGAAGCAGGAAGTGAAAATCGCCGGCATCGTGTTGTTGCTGGCCGCGATGCTTGGAGGCGCGTTCATCGCGCTGAAACCGCCGTCGGCGTCGAAGTTGGCGAAGGCGATGGACGACGCTTCGACCCCCGAGGACAAACTCGAAGCGGCCACGAAGTATCTGGAACGGCACGGCGACACCCCCGGCGAAATGACTGACAGGGCCGCCACAGTGTTCCGCGATGCCGCGACCCGGAAACGCGAGGATCAACTCACGAAACGGTTCGTGAACAAGATGCAGAAGCCGGATGATGCCGACGACAAGGAAGCCTACGAAGCCGCGTGGCAAGCGATGGAAGCGGAACGCAACGGACTTCTTTCCTTCGCGGATGAGTTCTGGAAGAAGGTGAAGGCCCGGTTCCCGGAGGAAGCCAAATTACCATTCGCGCTGAAAGATGAAGTGTTGGCGAAGGCTCGCTGGGGTTGGGTCGCAGACAAGAAGCTCGCCGATCTTCGCAAGGTAGCGGCGCTGAGCGGTACGACAGCAGCCACGATCAAGAAGAATCGTCAGTTCGAGATCGCATTCCCGACCGAACAGACGAACCCGGAAGCGCTGGCGATTCGTGGCTACCGACTCGAAGCGTTCGGCGACGGCGACAAGGCCGGGCGTGTGTGGGAGCAACTCGCGACGCTCACGGAGAAGGATTCCGACAAACGCGAGTGGTATCTTCTGGCGTGTCAACAGCGGGTGGCGAACCCCAAGAGTGCGGACGGCGGCGCGAAGATGCGACCGGCGCTTGTCGAAAAACACGTTGTCGCAGCGAGGGACGCGGCAGCGATTGCGAAGGCCAGCCCTGACGACCGTTTGAAGGGAATCGAGACGCGGAACCTGTGCCGTGAGATCGTCGATCTGTACGACGATGAAGCGGACGCAGCGATCAAGGGCTTCGTGAAGCAAGCCAAAGAGATCGCCGCCACCGTTCCAAAATGAGAATTACAAGGTCACACGATGTCATCACGACCAAACAGCGCCAGTGCCTTCGACCGTGCCCGAAAGGTTATCCCCGGTGGCGTGAACAGCCCCGCCCGTGCGTTTGGTGCGGTTGGTGGAACACCGTTGTTTATCGCTCGCGCCGACGGGCCATACCTCTTCGATATCGACGGCAACAAATACCTCGATTACATCGGCTCGTGGGGGCCAATGATTCTCGGGCACTGCCATCCGGCGGTGGTTGAAGCCGTTATTACAGCCGTGCAAAACGGTTCGAGTTATGGTGCTCCGTGCCAGCTCGAAACGGAACTCGCGGAGTTGGTCGTTGACGCGGTGCCGTCGGTCGAGATGGTGCGGTTCGTGTCGAGCGGCACCGAAGCGACGATGAGCGCCATTCGCCTCGCTCGCGGGTTCACCGGTCGCGATCTTATCATCAAGTTCGCTGGCTGCTATCACGGCCACGTCGATTCGCTGCTCGTATCGGCAGGGTCGAGCGCGCTGACTCACGGTGTGCCGAACAGCCCTGGCGTTCCGAAGGGTTGCACCGACGATACGCTCGTGCTGAAGTTCAACGATGTCGCGGGGTTGACCGAGGTTTTCCAGGCGAAGGGCGACAAGATCGCGGGCGTGATTATCGAGCCGATTGTCGGGAACATGGGGCTCGTCGCGCCGTCGGTGGAGTTTCGTCAGGCACTTCGCGGACTGACCCAGAAGCACGGAGCCTTGCTCATCTACGACGAAGTGATGACGGGCTTCCGTCTCGCGTATGGCGGAGCGCAGGAATTGCTCGGCGATTCACCCGATATCACGGCGTTCGGCAAGATCATCGGCGGCGGCTATCCCGTTGGTGCGTATGGCGGTCGCGCCGAGATCATGAACAAGGTGATGCCAGCGGGGCCAGTCTTCCAGGCGGGCACGCTGTCGGGCAACCCCGTCGCGATGGCTGCGGGAATCGCGACACTGAAGGAACTGAAGACGAACCCGCCGTACAAGCGGTTCGATGAGCTCGGGGCACGCCTCGAAGCGGGCTTGCGAAGGGCCGCGACCGATGCAGGCGTTGCGCATCAGTTCAACCGCATCGGCAATATGTGGACGCTGTTTTTCACACCGACGCCGGTGACCGATTTCGATACCGCTAAGACAGCCGACACGAAGCGATTCGGACGCTTCTTCTGGGAAATGATGGATCGCGGCGTGTACTTGCCGTGCAGTCAGTTCGAGGCGGCGTTCCTGTGTACGCCGATGACGGAATCGCACATTGACCAGACCATCAGCGCCGCACGCGAAGCGCTGAAGACGATCGCATAGAGGATCAGTATGACCACCCGGCGAGTTCTGCTTATCCTTGGGATCGTGGCGATTCCAAGCATCGGCGCGTACGTCGCGTACCGAAAAGGGTGGTTCGCCCACGACAGCGTGAACACTGCTGAGATCGCGGAACTCAAGAACAAGAAACTCGACCAGCAACCGCCAGCCGAGTCGGGTTCCGGTTGGTTTCAGTGGCGTGGCCCGACACGCGATGGCCGCGCTCCCGCCGGTCCACTACGCACGGACTGGGACAAGAACCCGCCGAAGCGTCTTTGGCGATCCGAGTGCGGCGGCGGGTTCTCATCGTGTGTGGTGGTCGGTGGGAAGCTCTACACGCAGGATCGGCAGGGGAATAACGAACGCATCATCTGCTTGAACGCCGAGGACGGAAAGCCCATCTGGGAGTTCAGCTATCCGGCCGACTACACCGGCATCGACTACAACAGCGGCCCCCGCGCGACCCCGACCGTCGAAGGCGATAGACTCTGGGCCGTTGGCGGGCGCGGCGAATTGACGTGTCTTCGACTGCCGCGTGAACCTGGCGAGACGGTTCAAAAAACGTGGTCGAAGAACCTACCACAAGAGTTCCAGGCACCGATCCCGCAGTGGGGCGTTGCGGGTTCGCCGCTGCTCGTCGGCGACATGATCGTCGTGCAGCCCGGTGGAAAGAAGGGTGCGGTCGTCGCGTTCGACAAACAAACCGGCGACGTGAAATGGGCCAGCGGATCAAACTCACCCAGTTATAGTTCTGCGGTGATCGCGACCGTCGCGGGTCAGCCCACGATTTTCGCATTCCTCGGTGACGCTCTCCTCGCGATTCGCACTGATGGAAAGATCACAGACACTTATCCCTGGCCGACGAAGTTCGGCGGGAACATCGCGACACCGCTCGTGGTGGACGATTACGTGTTCATCTCGTCGGCCTACGAAATGGGATGCGCTCTCCTGCGTGCAGAAAAACGCGGCGACGAGGTGAAATTGGTTCAGGTCTATGAGCGGCGCGGTCGGGCGTTCCAGACGCACCACAGCACAAGCGTCTTCAAGGATCGCTATCTGTTCGGGTTCGATCGCATGACGAGCAGCGCCGAGTTGAAGTGTGTCGCGTTCGACACGGGTGAGGAGAAAGAAGGCTGGGAAGCCAGCGGCCTCAAACGCGGGTCCGGTTCGATCATTCTCGCGGACAAGCACCTCATCATTCAGACCGAAAACGGCGAGTTGTGTCTGGTGGAGGCGACGCCGGAAGAGTTCCGTTTGGTGACGAAGATACCAAAGGTGTTGAGCGGGAAGAACAACTGGGCGACGCCGACGCTGTTGGATGGGCGGCTCTATCTTCGCGATGAAACGCAGGTGGTCTGCTACGACGTCCGCCCATGAAATCGTTGCGTTTGGTCTGCCATCTGGTACAACCGATCGTGTTGCTTGTGTGTCGGTTTAGCTCGTCGCTCTGCGACAGGATGATGTTGCGTCATCCGAGCGTTTCGTCTGACATACGTCTCGGGGAAGGCTGTTCCAGCACCGCTTTCGCAGGGCCTGCATGCTCAAGCGGAAAAGCTGGTTGTGCCTCGCCCATCGCGGCATTTTTTCCGCTTGAGCATGCAGGCCCTGCGGCGGTGCCGTGAGCCTTCCGCGAATCAGGTCTTGAAGTAAACTGCACCAACAACGCAGAAAGCCCCGGACGAAATCCGGGGCTTTCTGCGATGTGTGCCAGGCATGTTGTGTATGAGGTGGAAGTCCTCCGCGGACCGTGGTGAGCGGAACCGCAAGGCGAGGCAAGGGTGTCCGTCGTGAGACGGAACCTGAAGGAAGCCGAAGCCCCCAACCGGGAACCGACGCACAGGAACCGGATCAGGCCAGCGTGGTGGGGTCAGCGGGCAACGGACCGCGAAGCCCAATCTCACTCGGACACACACGAGGGTAAATCCGGCGGGTACTCGGTGAAGCACACACAACTTACGCTGGGAGGTCTCTCGTTTCGCGAAGGCAACCTTCGCACCCACGTTGGCAACAACGCGGCACGATACGGGAGAAGTCAGCCGAGCCCCGAACGGATGATCGATGAACTGAACTCGTTTCTGACGGGTTGGGTGACGTATTTTCGCCACGCGGCGATGAAAAGTCACCTGGTCGAGATGGAGGGTTGGGTTCGTCGTCGGTTGTGTTGCGTGCGTTTGAAGCAGTGTAAGCGAGTGACCTCCTACCCGATTCCGGAACCGGGGGCGCTGGTTCCGGACGTGTGGTTTTCTAAACGTAAGTTCATCAAGATTATCGGTGAATGTCGCAGGCGATTTACCACATGGTCGCAGGCGATTTACCACATGAAGGATGTAGGTGAAGAGCGAGACGTGCCGGATGTTCTGGTGGACTTTCTTCCGGTCTTGTGTGATCGATTCTGGACTTCAAAACGTTTCCGGAAGAGGGGGGTGTATCTCGCCCGGAAACGATGAGAGCACGCAAGACCTACTCCTGCGAATCATTCGCGGTTACGATGGGGTTGCTCGGACCCTTGTCGGTGGAAGGAGGCCGGTCATGCAGGCGTCCCGCGTTGCTGTCTTTGTGCTGGCTGTCCTTCTGTTGGTGGTCCCGTCACCGATTCCAGGGCAGGAAAAGAAGCCAGCCGACCCACCCGTCCCGACCATTGAGGAACTGGTTTCCGATCTCGGTCACCCGGCGTATTCGGCACGCGAGAAGGCACAGCGAGAATTGTGGAAGCGCGGCGACATCGCCATTCCGGCGCTCGAGCGTGTGCTGAACGATGAGAATCCCGAGGTCGTCCGGCGTGCTCGCGAGTTGCTCGACAAGTTCAGTTGGGGGGTTCGCCCTGATACGCCAGCCGAAGTTCTCAAGCTGTTGCGTCAGTTCCAGGTCGGCGACCAGAACCCGCAGAAGTCGGCTGAGGTTCGCAAGTCAGCAATCATTGAGTTGCTGAAGCACGGCACCGCCGGCATTCTGGTCGCGAAGGCACTGCTTCGGAAGCCATTCGCCGATGACGTTCGCGCTCAGGTGATTGAGCAGGTCACGACGTTGCTTCGGCGTGAGGTTCCGCTGCTGCTGTTTGCTGGCAAGACGGATGAAGCGGCTGAACTCATCGCGTTGCACACGGTCGGCACCGGACCGCAAGGCGCATCCGATTATGCGGTGTTCCAGGTGTTGCGGGGCAACCTGCCTGCTGCGATCACGACTTGCGAAGCGGGCGTGAAAGCCGAGAACCAAACCGCCAACCAGAAGCTGATTCTTGCACATCTCTATCGGGCAAGCGGCGACTGGGCGAAGGCTCGTGCGACCGCGGCAGACATTCCGCAACCGCAGGGTGCGCCGCGGATGGTTGATCTTCTTCGCGAGGAGGAAGGCGATTGGGACAAACTCGCGGAGACTGGCTACGGTGGCGAACTCAACCATCCCGATGCGGTGCGGCTCTCACTGCTGAGGCTCGCGGGCAAGCAGAAGCAGTTCGATCAGGAGGCGAAAGACCTCGCTAAAGCTGCGAATGAGCTTGCTTCGGCGGAGGAAGTATTCGAGACGGTCGTGGCGTTGTTTTGCAACAACCGGGCCGACGAAGCCACGAAGATTCTCCTTGAACGCAAGCAGAATCTTGGCCTGCTCGGCGAAGTGCTGATTCAGCGATTGCAGTACAAGGAAGCGCTCGACCTCGCGGGCGGGAAGGAACGTTCGGCGAAGGAGAAGTTGGAGTTCAACCTGCGTCGTGCTCGCATCCTGATGCACATCGGTCGCCGCTCCGACGCGATCCAACTCTTCGGCAGCGTCTTCGAGGGACTGCGAAAACCACCTGCCGAGGACGACGAGGATTCTGGAACTTCGATCATGTCCGTGCGGTCGCTTTTGCGGACCGAGATGCGGGTCGGTCTGAAGGATCTCGCGGCTGAACACGCGGCGTTGTTCTTGACTCAGGGGATCTTCCGCCGACATCAGCACGCTGCAACCGGTGAATCCGCGTTCGAGCTGCTGTTTAACCAGGACGCGACTTCCGGCGAAGCGCTCTTCGAGGCACTTCGGCAGAAGAAGATTCCCGGCAACGAACCCGGTCCGACGATGGTTCGCGTCCGTGAGTTGCTTGTCGGCAAAGCGAACAAGACCGCTGTGGATGAGGCACTGAAGGCGTTGCGTGGGATGAAGGAGGAAGAGATTTTTTCGACCGAGGGCAGGCCAGCGATTGGCAGGCCTGTGTCCGCAGTGGTTTCGTCGAAACAGTTCCAATCACGTCAGCAACTCGCGATTGCTGCGGTGTGTCGGGCTGCGAACCGAGATGCTGACGCCGAGGCTGCGTACAAGGCGGCGACCGAACTCGCCACGGAATCCGCTGATCTCGGGGGCGCTCGCTCGTGGGTATATGGCACTTCTGATGCGTACGTTCCGTTTGTGGAATGGGGCGATTTCCTCTTCGATCGCGGACGGTATCACGAGGCTTCCGAGCGATATCTCGCAGGTTGGAAGAAGTTCCCCGAGCAACCGCTGCTGATGTTCCTCTCGGGTAAGGCGCTCGTGAAAGCGGGCAACATCAAGGAAGGCGAACGGCGAATCGAGTTGTCGCACTGGGTGAGTCTCGGGCAAGAGCGCATTCGTGGACGGTTCCTCGATGAGCTTGTGCGGCGTGGCGAAGGCAAGACCGCGAAACGCGAAACCGACCTCGTGCTGCGTGCGTGCTGGTGCCGCGATCACTACTTCGGCAACGTGATGAACCAGGCTGCCCACGCGACGTCGTTGGTGAAGGATTTCGCGACGGCCGCACATTGCAGCCAGCGGTCGTTGCTCGTGCTAATGAAGACGCCAGGGATGTATTACGTCGAGACTTCGGCGTACATGATCGTGCCGCACGATGTCCTGATCTACCGCACACGAGCGGCACTTGCTGCTGGCAAACTCGATGAAGCGATGGCTTCCGCTCGTGCGGCACTGGCTGTCACGCCGGGGCACTTGGTTCTTGTTTCGGGAATGGTGCCTGCTCTGGAAAAGCTCGGCAAGAAGGCCGATGCCGACGAACTCTTCGGCATCGCGTGGCGAGCATACGAGAAGGTTCTGGCCGACTTCCCCGACAGTCCTTCCGCGAGGAATGGGCTTGCGACGCTCTCGGCGAACTGTCGCCGTGATCTCGACAAGGGATTGAAGTACGCACGGGAAGCGGTGAAAGCCGACCCCGGTTCGGTGACCTACCGCGAGTCGCTGGCCGAGGTGCTGTTCCGTAGCGGCGACCGCGACAAGGCTGTCGAAGTGCTGACGACACTGACAGCAGAGGATCCGCGGAATCCGCTGTATCGTCGGCAGCTTGTTCGCTACCGAACCGGAGCGGTTGACAGCCCGAAGCCCGAGACCGAGGATTGATTCTCCAGTGATGCAGCGAATGGCATCGTTCTGATATAGTTTCTTCCGGACAGGTGACATGGTTCCGGCGTGAAACGATGGTTCCGGGACTGAAACGATGATTCCGGGGATGATTCCGGGTCTGAAATGATTGGTTCCGGACCGGAATCATTTGGTTCCGGAGGCGAATGACATGGTTCCGGGTCTGAAATGATTGGTTCCGGACGTGGGGTGGGGAAGCGGGCCGGAATCAAATTGCAGCACAGCTCGCCCTTGACTCCCACAAATCGTTGATTCCGTCAACCTGTGGCAGCCATTCCGCTTGAAACTCAGGGGGTACTGGTTCGGTATGCCTTCAGCGGGTATCCTAAATGGTCTCTCCCCGAATCCCGCCGAGGGTCAGGTATGTCGGACCCGCTCACTGACCCAACACGCGCACATTCGCCGACCGATTCCGACCCACTCAGGTCCGGCGTGCTCTCAGATACGACGGGCTCGCACTCCCAGGACGCAGTCGGCGATGAATCGAACCCTCTGCCGGCATTTCACCCGCCAACGCAACCCGGAGACCTTGGCCGCCTGGGTCGGTATCGCCTTCTGAAACCGCTCGGCAAGGGCGGAATGGGTGCCGTCTACCTCGGCTACGATGACGTCCTCCAACGCAAAATCGCCATCAAGGTTCTCACGCCGAAGTTCGCGGCCAACAAGATCGCCCGAGAGCGCTTCCTCCGCGAAGCTCGCACGGCCGCTTCCGTCGCGTCCCCGCACGTCGTCGCCATCATCGACGTTGACGAAGACCTCGGCATCCCTTTCATCGCGATGGAGTACCTTCAGGGTATCCCGCTCGATCGCTACCTCTCGACGCATTCGAAACTGAGCCTCAAGCAAGTTCTCCGCATCGGGCAGGAAGTCGCACGTGGACTTGCTGCGGCACACGCTGCCGGGTTGGTTCACCGCGACATCAAGCCCGCGAACTTGTGGCTCGAAGCCCCGCACGGTCACGTGAAGATTCTCGACTTCGGACTCGCGAAGGAAACCGATCCGCAGGGTGGTGCTGATGTCACGCAGGCCGGGCAGGTTGTTGGCACGCCTGCTTTCATGAGTCCCGAACAGGCTCGGGGTGACGTCGTCGATGCACGAACGGACTTGTTCTGCCTTGGCATCGTTCTGTATCGGCTTTGCACCGGGAAGCAGCCGTTTGTCGGGCCGACCGCGATGGCAGTGCTGATGTCGGTCGGAATCGACGAACCGACCCCTGTGCGGCAACTGAATCCGGCCGTGCCCGAAGCGCTCGCGTCGCTCATCTACCGGTTGCTGCGGAAGAAACCCGCCGACCGCCCACAGACCGCGACCGATGTTCACGCTGATTTGGTCGCGCTTGAGAACGAGAAGGGTGCCGCTGTTCCGGAGGCGTCTGTCGTTGCGAGCGTAAGTGATTACGTTCCGATCACTGTGCCACCGCAGGGCGACCGCGTGTGGGAACAATTCGACGCTCCGACCGCAGCGGGCACGGCAACCACGCAAACGGATCCGCAGCGGAAAGCCGTCGAACGAGTCCCTTTCCCCTGGAAGATTGTCGGCGGGGTCTTCGCGCTGCTTGTGGCAACTCTGGCACTTGTCGCGATTCTGATGGACTCTTCCAAGCGACCGCAGACAGATATGGTCGATGCCGATCTTGTTCGCCCCAATCCGGTGACGCCGAACCCGCCTGCCGTTCTCAAGGGCGATCCGGATCGACGGGCAGCGGAGTGGGTGCTCACTCTTCCCGGAAATCAGAGCGTCGAACTGGTCGGGCAAGCGCAACCAGTGACTCATTTGGGCAGGCTTCCCGCCGTGCCGTTCAAGGTGCGGCGAATCCATATTTCTTCGGACTATACAGTAACCGATGCAGACATCAGGTTTCTTCAAGACCTGACCGCTATGGATGCCCTCGATTTCAAGCGCACTCTGATTTCCGACGCGGGTATGGACAAGCTGAGCAAGATTGCAGCTGCTCCGCGCCTCGTGGAACTCTCTCTTGGAACCGAGGAGTTGACCGACGAGGGAATGCGGCCATATGTCGCGTTCCGTGCGCTTCGCAATGTAACGCTAACCGGGCCGCACCTGTCGCATCAGGGGATCAAGATTCTGCAGTACCACTGCCCGAATCTCACGCACTTGACCCTCGATCGCGTGAAGATTACCGACTGGGATCTCGCTCCTTTTTGTCTCCTGCGCTGGTTCATGAGGCTGGAACATCTTGGCATTTCCTGCCCGACGATCACGCCGCTTGGGTTGGGGTTCCTTTCCACGTGGCCAGGGCTGAAGTCGATCTC
>JAIOPV010000072.1 GCA_021413735.1 Planctomycetota bacterium | reverse complement strand
TCGCTCGCATTCGTGGCGGCATTGCTGCTGTGGGGATGCCAGCCCACCCGGAATTGACCGATCGGCAAGTCTGGGATCTCGTGCGATTCGTGCAGGCGATCCCATACCGGGCACGGTTACCGAAGGATGTGGAAGCCGTCGGTTACCCATAAAAACTGATGTTTAGTTAGGTACGTGTCCGAAATAACATCCCGCTCCGAAAGGTATGGCTTGGTGTTGACCTCCCCCCTTGTGGGGGAGGTCGCTCCGAGTCTTCGAGGAGCGGGTGGGGGGTGAAACCTTTACAACTGTTGTGGCCTTCCCCCCACCGTCTCGCAAAGCCTCGCCACCTCCCCCACAAGGGGGGAGGCCAAAGCCAAAAACCAAAACCGGGAAGTTATTTCGGACACGTTCCTTAGCGAAAGAGAAGACCAGTCGCCCCACCTCGCCCATGCTTTGATGGGGGAGAGGTCGCCGCGAGGCTTTACGAGCGGGGCGAGGGAGAAACACCTTACTCTGATGCCCCGACGAGGGCTTTCATTACGCCATCACTTCTTACAGTTCTGAAATCTCGCACTCGCAAGATCAGCAAGGTATCATCTCACTGGATGTCGAACCGTCTGCCCACTTCGCGAGGAAGCGTATGTTACACCGCTATTTGTTCGTGATGATCGCAGTCACGATGTTCACATCGAGCGTTTCCGCCGATGAAGGCAAACGGTACGCGATGCTCGTGGGGGTGCAGAAGTACGACAACGCACAATTCAAACCGGTCGAGTTCGCCGAAGCCGACGTAACCGACCTCGCTTCTGTCCTCACACCCGCAGGCTACGAAGTCACGCTGTTGACGGATGCCGCCGGTCGAAAAGACAAAGCCCTCGAACCAACGAAGGCGAACGTCGAGAAATCGCTGAAGGCGGTGCTCGGCAAATGCAAGCGCGACGATCTCGTGTTTGTCGCGTTCGCCGGTCACGGTGTGAAGCCCGATGGAAAGCCAGGCGCGTTTCTCTGTCCGAAGGATGCCAAGCCGCTCCCCGAGGGTGTGGCCTCGCTGCTTTCCCTGGAAGCCATCTGCAAGGATCTCGCCGACAGCTCCGCCGGCAAGGTGGTGCTGCTGGTCGATGCCTGCCGGGAAACTCCAAAGGATGGCCGTTCCACCGGCGTCGATGGAGAAGCAGTCAAGGTGCCGGCGGGCGTCTTCGCGATGTTCTCCTGTTCGGCGGGTCAACGTGCGATCGAATCCAAAGACCTCGGACATGGCCTCTTCTTCCACAACGTTATCGAAGGATTGAAGGGCAAAGCCGTGGATGGCGACGACATGGTGACGTTCGCTTCGCTTGCCCGACAGGTCGGGATCGACGTGTCGAAGCAGGCCGCGAAGGTGAACAAAGACGCCGAGCAAACGCCATTCCCGCACTCGGCCAAGGCAGCGAAGTCGCCCACGCTGACACGGCATCCGGAAGCGATCCCGGAGAGCGAGTGGAAGGAATACCTCGGCGTTTGGTCGAACAACGGCACGAAGTCGTTCCTGGAGAAGCATGGACCGAAACGTTCTGCCGCGTGGCGAAAGTCGGCTGAAGCTGGCTCGCCGCGAGGCATGATGCTTCACGCCGACTGCTTCGAGTTTGGCATCGGCGTTCCGAAAGACCCGAAACTGTGCGCCAGTTGGTATGGGAAGGGTGCCAATGCCGGCAACTCGTTCGCGATGGTTGGTTTTGGCATGTGCCTTCAAAGTGGTATGGGTGTGGCGAAGGATGCGAAAGAGGCTGTTGGCTGGTTCCGCAAGAGTGCGGAACTCGGCGATACTGGCGGCATGCAACTGCTCGGCTCGTGCTACACGAACGGTATGGGCATCGAGAAGGACGAAGAGGAAGGCTTCTCCTGGTATCGCAAAGCGGCTGATCTCGGTTTCGGTCAGGCCATCGTGTCCGTGGGCGTGGGTTACCTCGACGGAGTTGGTGTGAAGCAGGACGAGAAGGAAGCGGTGCGTTGGTTCCGAAAAGGCGCTGCTCAAGGTGGTCACAGCAGCATGGTGTATCTGGGCGTGTGTTATCAGAACGGGCTTGGCGTCGAGGAGGACGAGAAGCAGGCAGTGGGTTGGTTCCGCAAGGCGGCGGATTTGGGTGATGCGTTCGCCATGACGATGCTGGCACGCTGCTACATGGACGGCTCCGGTGTCGACGAAGACTCGAAGGAGGGCGTGAAGTGGCTTCGCAAGGCGGCTGAACTGGATAACGTTTCCGCGATGCTCAGTCTGAGTAATTGTTACCTGGCGGGAATCGGCGTGGACAAAGACCGCAAGGAGGCAACCCGTTGGCTTCGGAAGGCCGCGGCTCTGGGCAACGCCAAGGCCAAGGAGTTGCTTGAAACTCTCAGGGATTGAGCAGGGAAACCAAAGTCACGGCGAGCCGGGAGCGTAAGCGACCGGAAGTTCATCTTCACAAGAACTCCGGTCATTTACGCTCGGCTTGCCACGATTCTTGGAATTTCGATTCACGCCCACTCCGGCCTGGTGAAGCCCGGCAGCGTGACCGCCAGTTTCGCAGGCGAACGCGCCCCCCACGGAAGAGACCAAGACTCTACTTCTGACTCTTGAGCAGTTCCAGCATCGCGTCGCCCATTCCCTTGCCGATGCGGTTGAACCAGATCGCGCTGCCGTAGTAGTGGTAGCCGAAGTCGCCACCGGTAACGTTCCACTGCTCCTTGTTCTCACGCCATTTCGGGAACAGTTCCTCCGCCGCCTTATCCACCAGCACATCCGTGCGGAAGGTTTTCACGTTCCCCGCAAACTCCGGCACGTCGTTCATCGCAAACTGTGCCTTCTGGATCATGAGCATCGCACCCTTCGCGGGAGTCGAGCCGTTCTGCCCCATCGCCGCAATCACGAACGGCAACTTCGGCACGTTCAGATCCTTGCGAACGTCCTTGATGAAGTGCTTCATGTTCGACTCGTACTCGTTCTCTGCGCCGTACTGATCGTTCCAGCCCTGGAACCACACGAAGCCCGCCAATTCCAGCGTCTTTCCCTTGAGGGCCGGGAACATCGTCGCGGAATTGGCCATCACGTCTTTCACTTCCGCCATCATGTTGCGATACGACGAGCCGTAGTTCTTCTTGATGTCGTCCATCGTGGGCAATGGGTCGTCCTTCTTGTTCTTCTCGTTGTTCTTTTTCACGTTCGCCTGTGCCTGACTGAGTTCCTTTTCCAATACCTCGGCAGCAGGAAACCCGGCCGACGGCGAACGGAAGAGTTTGTACAGCGAGTGCCCACCCCACGCGGTCTTGATGAGCAACACGGGTTCGTCGAAGTGACTGCCCATTGCGTTGCCGAACTCCAACTCGGGTCCGGTGCGGTTGGGAGAGCCGTAGCCGATCGTGAGCGGCCCCTTGCGTTCGAGGAACTTGATGAACACGTCGTCGCGCACGATCCACTTGTCGTCTTTGCGAAGATGTGCGAACAGCTCCTTCGTCTTGGGATCGGTGGCTTGGTGGTCGAGCAACGTGTTGGGTGCCTTACCCTCCATGTTCGACTGACCGGCCAAGATGAAGACCTTCACGGTACCCTTGTCGGACTGCGGCTCGTTCTTCGCTTCCTTCGTGGGCTTGCTGCTCGCGAGCACGAAATCCACCAACTCCTGACACTGAAAGAAACCTTCCCAAACGTTGTGCCCCTGCCCCTTGGCAATCTTCAACTCCATCTTGCCGCCGAGCTTCTCGTACTGCCGGGCGACTTCTCCCGAGTTCTCCTTCAACGGCACGACCGCATCGGTGTCGCCGTGAATGTGGAAGATCGGCACCCCAGCCTTCGCCAGCGGAGTCAGCCGTGCGACGGGGTTGTTCTTGTCGAGTTGAGCCTCAAGTTCGGCGCGAGTCAGTCCGTAAGCGCCGCACGCCTTCTCCAACCCTGGATAACTCCGGAGATTGCACACCGGGTAGATACCAGCGATACCCGCGACGGATTCGGGATTCTCAACGGCCCAATTGTAAAGCATCAACCCGCCGCGACTGCGTGCAAGCAGCACGGCCTTCGGCGCGAAGTTCCGGTTCGTGACGAGTTCCTTGTAGAGCGCCGAATAGACCGCACGCCCCTTTGGACTGCCGTAGG
Source organism: Planctomycetota bacterium (assembly GCA_021413735.1). GTDB lineage: Bacteria > Planctomycetota > Planctomycetia > Gemmatales > Gemmataceae > Gemmata. Next base: position 151,733 of record JAIOPV010000072.1, on the reverse strand, counting down.
ATTCGCCGACGTCCACGCCCGCGATCGCGATGCCGGCCGCAAGGAACCTCTCGAACATCCAGTTTTCGCGTGCCTCGGGGAGACTCGGAAACGTTGGGGCGTACCAAACCCACGGGATTGGCGTCTTCTCGTCAACGAGTTTCGGCATGATGACGAACGCCGTGTTGTCGCCAACTTTGAACGTCTTCTTGGGGGGAACTTCCACCTTCGCGGGTTGTTCGGCGAATGCAGGCGATAGCCAACTCATTGCGAGCACGACAATCACGCTCAGTCGAAGGATGTGCGGCATCGACCAGACTCCGATGGGCTTGTGGGGAGGGTATCCAGCGTTCGTTATATGGTTGCTTTGGCCCTGGCCGAATGGCGTACCGTCTAAGCTGGCACACGGAACATTCGTAGAGTAGGATTCCCAGATCGGGTTATCGGGGCGCAAGCCGATTCCGGAGGGACGGACATGGTCTCGCAACATCTCGTCGGAGTTGCTCTTCAACAATTGGTTTCTGGTGCGGTGAGTGTCGCGAAGTTCTCTGCTGCAACGGGCGACCCCGGCGCCCCACTCGCCGTGAAGGCGCTCGCACCGGCACTGAACTTTCTCCAAACGCGCTTTACCGATCAGTCAACGCGATTGACCGCTGCCATCGAAGGAGCCACGGATCGCGCCTGGCGTGCACTCGAACTCGTTCTCGCTGGCGATTCGCTCTGGGATCGTTTGAAGGGTTCGCTCGCCGCTGCTGACATGAAAGCGTTCAAGCACGACGTTCGCGGGTTGCTCGCCGCTGCGAATGTCGATGGCAATTATCCTGTCGATCGCAAGGCCGCGGCGAGAGAACTGCGAGCCGCACGGCAAGCGGGTTTGCTTCGACCAACTGGGCTGACGCCAGCGGGAATGGCGGAATCCGTCGGCGTATTCGCACGATTCGATAACCCGACCGAACTGGCTGCCGCACAATGGCGTGCCACGGGTGCGGTCGCCACCGATCTCGCTGCGGAAGGATACCCAGCACTCGCGGCGGTCGTCGCATTCAAGCCGGGCGGTTCGTCGTTGCCGCTTCTCGGAGTCGCGATCCGGTATTTCTTCCGGCGTGCCGTGGAACAGGATGCGGAACTCGCTCGCGGTCTCACGTTCGCGAAATTGGAAGGACTAGCGGAAGCTCAACAGAACCAGTACCAGGCGCTTGATCGGTTAGTCACGGAGCAAGGCGCCCGACTCGACGAGGCACTCGGCGAACTTGCCGCTGAAGTCGCGGAGGTGAAGGCCGTCGCGCTCGACATCCGCGCGGAGCAGGACAAACTCGGCGACCAGAACCGGCAGATCATGGAGGCGATTCTGGCGTTGCAAGGGAAACTCGATCAAGCCGGGCGACCTGCTGTGCGACCGCAAGACAGCCTCTCGATTCGCACCGACGGCGAACGCGATCTCGTGAAGAAGGTCATCGCGCAATATCGCAGCATCCCCGCTTCACAACGCGAGCGTCGTCCGGCGTTGCGGAACGCGGTTGGGATGCTGGAAGTCGCGGCTGGCGATTTCGCGGCAGCACAGTCTGACTTCGCGGCGGTTGCTGAGTCGGTCGATGATCCGGCTGCCAAGGGTGCGGCCTACATGAACGCTTATCGAGCCTCGCTCGAATCGCGAGACTGGACGAACGCTCTGCGGGAACTCGTGGCGGCGGTTCGCTGCGATGGTCGACGCTTCGCACCGTTTCCGGTTGGCAAGTACACGCCACAACGCATTCTTGGAGCAGGCGGATTTGGGGTCGCGTTCCTCTGCAAGCACAAGTACATGGACGCGCAGGTTGTCGTGAAGACGCTTTCCGGTTCCGGGTTGGAACAGGACTTCGAGGCGGTTTTCACGGAGGCTCGCGCCGCGGCGGGTATTCAGCATCCGGGCATCGTTCGCGTCACTGATTGCGGATATGCAGAGTCCGCGACCAAAGACCGCCCCTTCGTGGTGATGGATTACTTCCCAGGGGAAGCGCTTGATGCTCACGTCAAAGAGAAGGGACCGCTCAAAGTGGAGAGTCTGCTTCCGCTGTCTCGCAGTTTGGCCGAAGCACTCGGAGCCGCCCACGCGAAGGGGATTCTGCATCGCGACGTGAAGCCCGGTAACGTTCTCGTGCAATCGACCGGCGACGGGTTCGAAGTCCGCGTCATCGACTTCGGGCTGGCTATCCGTCAGAAGCCGTCAACCACAGATGCATCAACAGCTCGTTCGCTGAAAACGCTTGCAGGCGAGAGCATTGCGGGCACCGTTGACTATGCCGCTCCCGAGCAAATGGGCCGCGGTTCGGGGGCGAAGGTTGGGCCGTACTCGGATATCTACGGCTGGGCCAAGACCTGTTGCTATGCCCTGTTTCAGACGCCGCAACCGACGCTGCGACACTGGAAAGAGATTCCCGCGGGACTTGCTGATCTGCTCGGGCGATGTCTGGAGGAAGACCCCAAATCGCGTCCGCAATCGTTCGCCAAGGTCATCACGGAGTTGGATAAGCTCGGATCGCCAGCGAAGCCAATCGTGGCTCGCCCTGCACTCGAAGCCCGCCCCCCTCGCCGCGATGAGGACGATGATGATTTCCGCGCTCGCAGACGTCGCCAGGATCGGGAACGGGAAGAAGAACGAGAACGAGATCGCGACAGGGAACGTAATCGCCCGCGCCGCAAGAACCAAGAAAAGGCTGGCGGATTCCCCGTCTGGGCCGGCGTCGCCATCGCAATGGGCGTTGTGTTTCTCGTCACCGTAGTGGCGATTGTCGCTCGAAAGAAGCCGACTGATACGGTCGCTGTGCAAGAGAACACTCCGGTCAACAATCCGGGACAGTTCACTGTGCCCGTGGTGACGCCCGGATTCACCACCCCCGTGACACCAACGAAACCCCAGTGGAATTGGCCGGGTGGGCCGCCGTCCGCAAAGCCGGATTTGCCAGTTGAGTGGAAGGAAACGAAGGCGCTCGGCGGCTTCTTCTCAAACATTGACTACAAGGAATACCGGGCCGACGGCTCGATTCTGATTGGTTTCGAAGTTGGCCAAGGCAAGGCCGGCAACACGGATGTCATCTCGTATGTGCGCTCGATCTGGCAGACGCCGAGCGGCGAGCAGTTCGGCTATGCGTATGGCAAACGGCCGCAGTCGTTGTGGAGTGTCAAAGCCAAAGAAGGTTATGCGCTCGGCGGTGTGGTTGTGGCTGGCGGCGGTGCGCTGGAAGGCATCTGCTTCACCTTCCTGAAAAAGAAAGACGCCAAGACGCTGGATCCGAACGACTGGTACGTCACCGACTGGCTGGGCGAGCAATCTCGCAAGCCGTCACAGAAAGGTATGCGGGCTGGCGACGGTTCGCTTGTGACGGGTATTCACGGTAGGCGATTCGCGGACAAAGGCGGCGACAACTTCGATAACGCCGGCGGCATCGGCAGCATCGGGCTTTACATCGTGCCTCCGGGAGCGAACCCCGTTCAGCCTGCATTCGCAGCGGTGAAGCCGAACGATCCGGAAACGAAATCCGAACCCAAGCCGGAGTACAAGTGGCCAGGTGGCCCAGCAGGCCCTCGCGCCGATCTTCCCGAAGGTTGGAAGGTGACGCCAACGCAAGGCGGTATTTTCGCGAAGGAAGACTTCACGGAATTCAGGCAGGACGGCTCGATACTAATTGGTTTCGAGGTGGGCTCGTCGCAATTCCTTGGTGGCGACGTCATCTCGTATCTCCGACCGATTTGGCGGACCACCGTTGGCGAGCAATTCGGGACGGCATACGGCAAGAAGCCTGCCGCGATCTGGACCGTGAAGGCCAAGGATGGCTATGCGCTCGGTGGTGTTGTGGCGGCGGGTGGAGGTCAGATCGAAGGGATTGCGTTCACCTTCATGCGGGTTGGCACGAAGGCTCTTGATCCGGGGGATGCGTATGTCTCGGACTGGTATGGCTCGCAAAATCGCAAGCCGGCGACGGAGGCCGCGAAGCAAGCCGGCGACGGCTCACGGGTGGTCGGGATTTACGGGAGACGATTCCCGAACAAGGGCTTGAAGCCGTTCCACGACGACGGCGCAATCGGGGGTCTCGGGCTGGTGATTATGCCGTTCACGGCGTTGGTCGGTCCGGGCGGCACCCCGTAGGAACTGACTCAACTCGCTTCGGCGTCAGCATTGCCGAACAGCGTCGGACCGCTGATCTGCGGCTTCAGCTTGTGCTTTCGGCGCGGCTGCGCCTCCGGCGGCAATACGACGTTGCCCTTCACTTCCTCGCGCTGCGGCGTCGGCAGTTCGTGGCGCGATTCCAACGTCGAGAGCACGGCGGTCGCGCGTTTCAGCACGGCATCGGGAACGCCTGCCAGTTTCGCGACGTGGATGCCGTAACTCTTGTCGGCGTTGCCCGGTGCGATCTTGTGCAAGAAGATCACTTCGTTGTCGAGTTCCTGAACCTTCACGTTGTAGTTCCGCAGCTTCGGTAACGACTCCGACAGTTGCGCCAATTCGTGGTAGTGCGTCGCAAACAGCGCCCGGCAACCGATCGCGTCGTGCAGGAACTCCGTGATCGCCCACGCCAGCGAAACGCCGTCGTAGGTGCTGGTGCCGCGACCGATCTCGTCGAGGATCACGAGGCTTCGCGGCGTGGCGTTGTTCAGGATGTTCGCCGCCTCCGTCATCTCCACCATGAACGTCGATTGCCCGCGACTTAGTTCGTCGCTCGCCCCGACTCGCGTGAAGATGCGATCCGTGATACCGATGGTGGCAGCCTTCGCGGGCACGAAACTGCCGATGTGTGCCATCAGCGTGATGAGCGCGACCTGCCGAATGAAGGTGCTTTTGCCAGCCATGTTCGGCCCGGTGATGAGCCAGAACATGCCTGCGTCGGGGCCGAAAGCTGTGTCGTTCGGAACGAACGTGCCCGGTGGCAGAATCTGATCCAGAACCGGATGGCGAGCGTCTTTCAGATCGAGAATGGGTTCTTCGGTGAGCGTCGGCCGCACGTAGTTTCGGTCGGCTGCGAGTTCTGCAAGTGACGCGATGAAATCGGCAGCAGCCAGCACATCGGCGGCATTAAGCAGGCGCGGTGTCTGAGCGGCGACCTGATCGCGGATTGCCAGGAACAGTTGCAGTTCGAGTGCTTTGCTCTTGTCGTCGGCGCTGAGAATCTTCTCTTCGTATTCCTTCAGGACGGTTGTGATGTACCGTTCGGCGTTCTTCAGCGTGCCCTTGCGGGTGTAGTCGGCGGGCACCTTCGAGGCGTTCGCGTTAGTTACCTCGATGTAATAGCCCGCGACCTGGTTGTATGCGATCTTCAGGCTCGCAATGCCGGTGCGGGTGATCTCCTGAGCCTGATAGCGGGCGATCCAGTTCTTGCCTTCCACCATCAACGTGCGAAGTTCGTCGAGTTCCGCGTTGTAGCCAGCCTTGATCGTGCCGCCGTCTTTGGCGATGTATGGCGGATCGTCGGTCAGTGCCTTGTCGAGTAGTTCGCGAATGTCCGGGCACAGTTCGAGACGCTTCTCCAGATCTTGCAGCAACGCCGAACGCCGACCCGCGAGCTTGGCCTTCACGGCGGGCAGCATTCGCAGCGTGCGAGCGATCGCAGCGAGATCCTTGGGGTTCGCACGTGCCGTGCTGACTCGCGTGGTGAGTCGCTGGATGTCCGAACAGGCTTCGAGCAGTTCCCGCAACTGCCCGCGAAGTTTGTGATCCTTCAGCATCTCCTCGACGGCGTCGAAGCGAGCATCAATCGCGACCGTATCCGTGAGCGGAGCGAGAACGCTATCGTGAAGCAATCGCGCACCCATCGGCGTGACTGTGCGATCGAGTACCGACAGCAGCGAGCCGTCGCGTTGGTTGTCGCGGAGCGTGCGGGTGAGTTCGAGGCTCCGGCGTGTGACTTCATCGAGCGCAAGCGTGGCTTCCGGACGATGCGGCTTCAGTCGGCGAATGTGTGCGAGGCTCGCCTTCAGCGTTTCTTGCAGGTAGATGATGAGAGCGCCGGCTGCAATGAGACACGGCTGCGAATCCTCGAAGCCGAAGCCAGTCAGGGTGCCGATCTTGAAGTGACCGCGAAGTGAGGCCGTTGTGGTTGCTGGGTCGAAGGTCCAGTCGGGGCGAGCGGTGCGACTCTTCGGCAGATGTGCGGCAGCGGCGAGCGTGACGGCTGCGGCAGCATTCTCGGCGAACAAGCATTCAACTGCACTCAGGCGTGCGAGCTCGTCGGGCAGTCGTGGACCGGCCACATCTGCGGCGGAGAAACTGCCGGTCGAGAGATCGACCCACGCGAGGCCGAACGTGTTGCCTTTGCCAGGCACGACTGCGATCAGATGATTTGGGGCACGCGGATCGAGCAGTCCTTCGTCCGTGATGGTACCGGGCGTGACGATGCGGTTCACTTCGCGGTGAATGATCTTCTTCTTCGGGTCGGGCTCCTCCATCTGCTCGCACACGGCGACGCGGTGCCCGGCACGCAGCATCAACCCGAGGTAGTGTTCGAGCTTCACGACGGGCACGCCGGCCATCGGAATGGTGCCGTCGCGTTTGGTGAGTGTGAGGCCGAGAACGCGGCTGACGAGAATGGCGTCGTCTTCGAAGAGTTCGTAGAACTCGCCGTTGCGGAACAGCACGATCATGCCCGGATGCTGGCTCTTCGCGTCGTGGTACTGCTGCATCATGCGGGTCATGGTGTTATCTCAAATTGAAGCGCAGAGATCGCGGTGCTTCCGCGTCTGAGTTTATCGGAATTGGTTTGTGGGTGGAATGAACGAAGCCGAGAAGTGTGTGCAATCGGGTTGCAGAACGGGTTCGGCTTGAGCAAGTCTTGCCGGCTTCGACGTGCGACCGGGGTTGGTGCCGCGTCTGGTTCCGCGTGCCTTTGCTCGCCTCGCGCCCCCTGACAATTGCGGTACCGTCCGGTACGATCAAATCCAGTCGGGAGGCTCGCCCAAGTTGGGCACGTCCCCGCGGATCGCGATTACCAACTCCGGCCACGACGCAAACGCGCGGGTCAGGGTGCGGAAGCAGTAGAGTAGGTCGAACGGTTCGGCCGCTGTGACCCCCTCGATGTGGTTCCGCAGAGTAGCGTCGTACACCAAACCGAGGATGTTCCGAACTCGCTGGTCTTGGACACCGTTCATGAAGGAAATGGCCTCGTCCCAGTTGACCCAATACCGATCGCCCCCGACAGTCATGTGCTTCTCCTCCCCCATCATCGGGAAAATCCGAGCCCGTCGCCCCGGTGCCGTTGTCTTTGCCCTGAAAGGGCAGGACAACATAGCCTGGGGCAAGCGAAGCGCCGCCCCAGGACCATTCCAACACCAACAATCCACCCTGAAAGGGTGGGACAACGACCTTCGCCCAGCGGGGAACTGCAAGCGTGTGTCGCACCCTTTCAGGGTGGCGGGGTATTCGTGGTTGGTCCCGGGGCGGCGACCGCTTCGCGGTCTTGCCCCGGGCTATGTTGTCCTGCCCTTTCAGGGCAAGAACAATGGCACTCACCCAACGGCAAGACTCCGAAATTGTGCACAGAGCCAAGGGGCAATCGTGAAATGCGAGGTTCAACCAGCGGCGGCTTCGCGGTTCTTTTCGAGCGCCATGCTGACGCAGTTACCCTTGCCGTGATAGGCCACTTCTGTCATGAAGCCACGCATCAGCAACAGGCCACGACCACACGGACGCTCAAGGTTCTCGATCGCGGTCGGGTCAGGCACATCCTCGGGGTTGAACCCCTCGCCCTCGTCCGTGATCTTGATCTCGAAGCGTTTGTCGCAGATGCGGTAGACGACGAACACCCGCTTGTCGGGGTCCATCTGGTTGCCGTGCTTGATCGCGTTGACGAGGGCTTCTTCGAGAGCGAGCTTGATCGAGAAGATGTCGCGTTCGGAATACTCAGACGTTTGAAGTGCCGATTCCACCAATTCCTGAACGCGCCGAGCCTCAGCCAAATCGCTGGCAATCGTGACTTCGGCGGTTTGGTCAGGACATGACATGGAGAGCCGCGGGGTGACGGAAAGCGGATATTCACGGGCAGCCAACCACACGCGGTCGGCTGCCACCCCTCGAAACCAAGCTGCGATCAAAACATTTGCAGTCCGGCCTGTTCGTCGAGCGCGATCGTCAAGATGCGGTCGAGCTTCGTGATCTTGAACACGTCAAGGATGTCCTTGGCGATGTTGCATAGCACCAGTTTGCCTTGAACGGCCTGGAGTTTGCGGTGCAGCGTGATGAGCTTGCCAAGCGCGGCGCTCGACATGAACTCCACGTTCGCGAAGTTCAACAGCACCTTGCGGCGACCGAGTTCATCGACGAGACGGAACAAATCGTCGCCGATCATCTGGATGTTTTGCTCATCCAGGATCTTCTTGTCGACGAAGTTGACGACGGCGATATCCCCGATGTCCTCGACCTCAAGCCGACGTCGGCGGGCGGGTTGGGACGACATACCAGCACCTTACCCCGTGAAGGGTGTACGCGACACAAGCCCAGCCGGAGAATGGAAACTTAGCCGGTGAGCGGGAACTAGCGAGTAACGAAAATCATTCTGGGTAAGCCCCAACCTGTCAAGGGGGGCACTCTTCATTTTATGCGATGGAGGCAGGCGGGTCTAGCGGGTTGGACTGCAAAGTGCAAAATCCAGGGCACTGCAGACTGCAAAGTGGAAACTGCAAAATACGAACTGAAACCGCATCATTTTGCAGTTCGCACTTTGCATTTTGCACTTTGCAGTCGCTTGGGGCGTCCTACTCTTCGGCATCGCATCGAGCCGCAAGTTCCAGTTCCCCGGCCAGCGATTCAACCGCCGACCGCTTCGATTCCTTGGGATTCAGGCAGAACAAATCCCACTTCTCGCCCTGATATCCGTGCTGCCGGACGTACCAGCCGTCGTCGCCCTTCTCTAAAGGGAAGAGCGCACACTGCGTCGGCTTGTACTGGTAGGCGTCGCCGTCTTCGGTGCCAATCTTATGCAGAACGCAGCCGCCGTTGAACAGCACACACCAGCCACCAACAACGCGAAGCATCGGTTGACCGAGTTTCGTGCGGTTGCTGAGGATGCCTTCGGCTTCGACAACTTTTCTCGCCTCGGGACGCAGCAACGGCAACGCTCGAGGCATCACGGCGTTGATGGTTTCCTGTTCGGTGGGGTCCACGCTGGGGCGACCGTTCTTGCAGCAGATGCCTTCGCACCCGCGACCGAACACGCAGTCGAACGTGGCGACCTTCGCGTTCACAACCACCACCGGAAGGCTCTTCTTCGTCTTGGACATGGGCTAGGCTCCCGTCACCACGTTCACAGGAATCTTGATCGCGGAGGGCATCACGGAACCGCCACCGCGAGCAATCGCGTTGAGCGTCAGGTTCACGATCAGCCATTCGTGACTTCGCCCGATGGCCTCCAAACCCTTCACGAGCGCGACGCTGTTCAGATAAGGGTTCGGGTTGATCTCAAGGACGTGGAAATCGCCGTCCGCGTCCATGCGAAGATCGAGGCGGGCGTAGTCGTGGCACCCCAGGAGCTTGAAGCCGCGGGCGGCGATGTCTCGAAGGTTGCGGTCTGCTTCGGGTGGCAGTTCTACCGGCGCGATCACCGGGGCCGACTTGTATTCGGTACTCGCTTCGTCCCATTTCGCCGTGAATGTGTAGACCGGCCAGCGATCAGCACGGTTTGCCGAATACGCGATCTCGGCTGGCGGAAGCACTGTCACGGCGCGTTCGAGCCCCTCTTCGAAGACGTGAGCCAGGAACTCGCGGCCAGGAACGAACCGTTCGACGAGCACGGGCGCACCGTAGGTCGTCAGCACGAACTCGATGCGAGTCAGCAACTCCTCGCGTGACGTGACGACGCTGTTCTGTTCGATGCCGATGCTCGCGTCCTGCATGGCAGGCTTTACGATCGCGGGCCAACCGCCACGCCACGACGGAATCGGGCCGTGTTCCACGACCATGTACGAGGGCGTTGAAATGCGGGCCGCGGAGAGAAGGTGCTTCACGCGAACCTTATCGCGGCCCAACGTGAGCGCCGACGACGGACAACCCGTGAACGGCACATTCAGCCATTCCAGCATCGCAGCGACGGAAACTTCCGTGGCCGGGTGCGTCGCGAGTCCCTCGAACAGATTGAACACGGCGAGCGGCGGATGATCGCGGAGTTCATCGAGCAGCACGCGCGGATCGTGTGCAACTCCGAGTTCCCGAACAGTGAAGCCCGCCGCGCGGAGAATCTTCGCGGTGTCAGCGACGGTATCGAGAATGTCGTACTCGGACCCCGCCTCGGGATGATTAGGCGGAAGCACGGGGCGGTTGAACAGTACGAGAACCGGGGGCTTGGCCATGCTGCGTCTCAACGATCTCGACACTCTTTGGAACCTCCGCCCTTGGATGAGAATGCGGCCTGCCGAATTCTCATCCAGCCAGAAGGGCATTCTCCCGTTATCGGATGTCGGCAGGGGATCCGGGAGTCGTTTCCGAGAATCTTGGAAAGATGGTTCACCGCAGAGAACGCAGAGAACGCAGAGAATGAAAAGGTCGGCATCGACCGTCACGGTTCAAACTCTCCTGTTTTCTCTCCACGTCCTCGGCGTTCTCTGCGGTGAATCATCTTCGTCTCTTCAATAGTCTAACCGGATGAAGGTCACCAAGATCACCGCCGACACGCTTCGTGTTCCGCTCGGAAAGCCAACCCGGATTCCGCTGACCGATCCGAAGCCGACCGGCCCGAATGCCGTCGATGTCGTACTCGTTCAACTCGAAACCGATGTCGGCATCGCGGGCGTTGGCTTCACGTATCTCCTCGGTGCGGGAGCCGCTGCGGTTCGTTCGCTGATCGAAAGCGAACTGTCTCCGCTCGTGCTTGGCGAAGACCCACGCGATACCGAGAAGCTATTCGCGAAGGCCGAGGCACACTTCCGGGTTGCGGGATTCGCGGGGTTGGCCGCACGCGCATACTCGGCACTCGATGTCGCTCTGTGGGATACCAAGGCGAAGGCGGCCGAGTTGCCATTGTTCAAACTGCTCGGCAACGCCAGACCAGCGGCGAGTTTCTTCGTGTCTGATCTCGGGATGGGTGGGCGTGATCCTGCCGAGGTCGTGAAGGCCGCGAAGCCACTCATGAAGCAGGGCGCGACCGGCGTCCGCATCGAAATGGGTAGCGGTGACGTGCAGGCCGACGCCGAGCGAGTGCGTGAGATTTCCGACGGCCTCGGCGACGATGCTTGGGTTGGCGTCGCGGCGGATAGTCGCTTCGATCTGGGCACGGCTCAGGCGCTGGCCCACTTCTTCGAGGACATCGGCGTCGACTGGTTCGAGGACCCGATTCCCGCAGCCGACGAAATTGGCTACGCGAAACTCGCGGGCCTGATGGAAACGCCGTTAGCTGTCGGAAGTGGGGTCGGCTCACGGGAAGCATTTCTCCGAGTGATTCGTGCGGGTCATGTGCGGACGATTCGCCCCGATCTATGCCGATTGGGTGGCATCACGCCGTTCTTGAAGCTGGCAAGCGTCGCGGAAGCGTTTCATGTGTCGGTGTCGCCGGTGCGGATGCCCGAGGTTGGCGTTCATCTGGCGTGCGGGTTGGGCATGGTGCCGCACGTCGATTCGGTGTCATGGTTGAAGGATGTGTTTGTCGGCGGCCCGAAGATCGAAGGCGGAAAGCTCGTGCCGAGTGCCGACGCGGGCCTCGGCCTGACGGTGAATGCCGACTCCGCGAAATGGCGAGTGTGAACCGCGAGGACCTATATCCTCACACCCGAGGCGTTCCAGGGTTACACCATCGCCGCATCAAGAGCTCGACAAACGAGTTAAGGGACCACCACGCGACATCTCAATGCTTTGCGAAGACTTCTTCACATTCAGACTGTCGGAACTCTCGGTATCAGGATTTTTGGTCAATTGGCGAAAGGACTTGTGTTTTCAAATTGATTGTGTAGATTATGTGAAGGATTAGTGACGAATGATGGTAGAGATAGCTATGCGAGCCGCCTCACCGGGTGGACTCGGGTTGTGTGGTCAGGGTGGGCACACAGCTTAATCAAGGCTTCTCCGAAGGCGGTCGCCTTCGGGATCGAAAGGGTACTCTGATGGAAACAGCCGGCTCACTCGGCACTCTCGACACAGCTCGCACCCAAGCGAACTTGCAACCCAAAGCTTCCGTCGCAGAACGGAACTTTATTCTCGCCGCCATGTGCGGCGCGGTGTGCGGTGCGTTTACAGGCTCGACTCTCGCCGTTGGAACTGGGATTCCTCCGGAATTGCTCGGTCTGTTTGGCATCATTGTCGGAAGCCCGATTGTCGCTGCCGGCTGGTCCTTGATCGCTCCGTTGACGTCGCGATCAGAGTAATTCCGATTTGATTTCTTTCGCCGCTTGTGGCGTAGCGCTCCTGATGCACGCTACGCCGCAAGCGGCGAACTTGCTTGCTCACTTCGTCGCCTTCATCTCAACCCACTTGGTTTTCACATTCTTCCCCGTCGGAACTTTCCACGGCTTGTCATCCTTGGCCGTGAAACTGTGACTCTCCGTGTGATCGCCGGTGTCGTCAGTCCACGCGAAGGTTACGGCCGTCGCGTTGGTCGCTGGCGTGCGATACGCAAGATGCATCTCGGCGCGAGCATATGCCTTCCCGCCGTCGTTTCGGAACCGCACACGCACTGTCGAAGCCGCACTGCCACTCGGCAATGTCGCGTTCCCCCAACAGAAGCTCTGCGACCAGAAATCACTCGGTTCGTCGCCCTGCCGGTTGATGTTCCAGTCCTTCGCGATCGGCTGCCACGTCTTCCCTGCGTCCGTTGACATTTCGAGCTGATACTTCACCTTCGGGTCCGGTGGGGAACTCGACCGAACGTGTCCGACAGCGTAAACCTCAACCGCCGGCTCACCGTGCGGCGTCTTCAGTTCGAGCGTCACGGCGGGACTATCGAACTTCCCCGCAACAATGTGAGCCGTGGCCTGTGGCAGCGTCGGGCCGGCGGAAACGAGCGCTCGGTTGCTGGCCGCGAACGACACCACCGAACCGCCGTCTTTCAAGCGAGGCATCACCGACGCATTCGCCTGGCAAACCGTGACAGATGTAATGCCGCTACCGACGAGTTGCTTCGCTCCCGTGTGCAGCTTGAGCCAGTATTGCCGATGCCCTTTCACCGCGTCGGTCAGGTCGAGGCCGTCCGCGAACTTGCCAGCGTCCATCCACGTCTGACCGCGATCCACCGACACCGACACCTTGCACTCAGCTTTGCCGCGAAGCACGAGGCCATTCTTGCAGCCTGCCTCGTAAATGCCCCAATCCTTCGCGTTGGGCGGAGTTGCTCCGATGATATACGGCGTCTGGAACTCGAACGTGACCTGCGAGTCGTCTTCAGAAACGACGGCTTCCTTGTAGTCGGCGGCGAAGTCCGGCGTGAACGTGTAGACCGCGTTGGCGAAGCGAGCTTGCCCGACCTTGTAGCCGGCCCCGTTCTTCGAGCCAAACATCGCGTCGGGTTGATTCACCCACGTGTGCGAACGCTCCGGGCCTGGCATGCCACCGAGATTATAGTTCCGCCCCCAGAACACGAACGTCTTGCCGTCTTCGAGACCGGGTTGCGGATATCGCCTGAGGACTTCGCCACGTCGAAGGTGAACCATCGGTGGTGGTCCGGCATAGCCCGCGAGATACTCCGCGACCTGATTCCTGGCGTAGCTTCCGTTGTCGCCGGGGTGCAGACCGCAGATCAGCCAGCCATGCTGGCGTTCAGGCTTGAAGCCGCGATCGGTCAGCTTCTTCCAGTCGGCCGCGATCTCTTTCATGCCAAGGAGTTGCTTGCCGGTCGGGTCGTAGACCACCGTTGAAAGATCGTGATCGAGCAACACCCATTTGCCCCCGGCGTAGGCGTCGCCTTTGAGGAACACCTCGAACGCCGAGTGACCGTTCGCACCAACCGCACGGCCGCGACCGTGGCCGAGCCTTGCTTCCATCTCCGCGACCCACTGACAATGCGTGGTGCCGCACAGCCCGTAACCGTGAGCGAACAGCCCGGTCCAGTATTCGCGTGTGCGGGGGTCATTGCCCTTGCCGAAGCCCTTGCCCCACAGATCCTCGAACCCTTCTTCGCCGTGCCAATAGTGCGTGTTTCGCCACAACCACGCCGCGAGAACCTTGTCTTCGTCGGTGGTGCAATCGCGACCGGTCACGCGCTTGTAAGCCTCGGCTTGCGTGGCGAAGAGTCGTTCCCAGGTTGAACACGCGAGTTCGCCGGGATACCACGGATGGTCGGTCTTCAGTTGGGGATCGCCGACATCAGCGAATGCTTGGGAGGCGAGACACAGGACAATTCCAACAGCAACGGAGCGGAGCATGATCTCGCCCTGGGGTGACGGGGTGCCTTGGAGTGTGTTGTCCCCGCAATGTGTGCTGGAAGCAAGAGGTGTGGCGGGTCATGTCTATCGAGTTGTAATTGTGTTTTCAGCTATCAAACGAAAAGGGCGTAACCGGTGAAGCTCGCCTGGAAAGTGTTGAGAATCGTTGTTTCCCCTCACCAGTGAGGGTTATTGCCTTCCGAGATGTTGAAGCTCTTCCCCTCTTCCCCTTCTCACCCGCTCGCAATGCCTCGCTGCCCTCTCCCGCAAGGCCCGCAAGGGGAGAGGGCGAAGACATCATTCGTCTTTCAACTCCGGCTCCAGCATCGCACGCAATCTCGCCTCGAACGCGGCCGGAAGTGGACGGGTCTTCGGCAAGGCTCGCGCGATTCGCACGACATGCGTGTAGGACTGCACCAGAGTGCCGCAGTGCGGGCAACCAGCAATGTGAACTTCAACCGTCGTTCGGCTCTCGACGACGAGTTCGTTGCCAACGAACTCGCGCAGCAGTTTGTGTAAGTCTTCGCACGTCACGACGTCACCTTCCCCTCGAAGTGCGGAGCCAGCAGATCACGCATCCGGAGTCGTGCGCGGTGCAATCGACTCTTCACCGCCGCCAGCGATAGCCCGAGCATTTCGGCGATTTCGGTGTTCGGCAGCTCTTCCACGTCGGCCAGCACATACACATCACGAAACGGTTCTGGCAACTGCTCGATGGCCTTCTCGATGATGCCGGCCTGTTCTGCTGCGAGGACCGTTTCTTCTGGTCCGACGTTCCACTTTTTACCCGGCGTGATAGACCCGCCGGAGCCGAGCAAATCGTCGTCACTCTCTGGGTTCTCGTGCTTCTGGCGGTTCGCACGTTTCTGACGGTGTGCGAGGGCTGCGTTCACGGTTACGCGATGCAGCCACGTGGCGATTTGTGCATCGCCACGAAACGTATCGAGTTTGCGAACCACTTGAAGCAGGACGTCTTGCGTAACGTCTTCGGCGTCCGCGTCGTTGCCGAGCATCCTTCGGGCGATGTTGTAGATGCGTGGCGCGTATTCGCGGAATACGAGTTCGGGTGTCAGTTTCTCGGGCGGTGGTTCGACCATGCGGCAACTCGCGATGTCACGGTGGGCTATGTCCACCATACCGCGAAGTTCGCCGACTGTCCGCAGGGACAACCCCTTTCCCGATGAGATGGCGGCAGGTGGTGAAAGGATTCGTGTCTTGGTCGAATCACGGTTTCGGCTTCGAGGTCGCGCGGATCAGGCGGATGATGTCGCCGACGGCAACGTCGATGTCATCGAGGGCTCGTTCCTTTAGGCCGGCGAAGTCCGACGTGGTCGATCGCAGTTCGTCGCGTGCGACACGAAGGTCATCGAGAGCGGCCCGTAAGCGTGGGTGATCGGCATATCGCTTGTAGTATTCCGGCGTCCGATCCACGCCCCGAAAGTCCTTCAAGTCCTTGACACCCAGAATCGCCTTGAGCGAATTGATCGCGTCCTGCGTCGAGGCAAGAGCCGTTTCCCTCAATGGGAGCGGGACGGGAGATTCAACCGTTTCCAGTGCCCGGCGGGCGTCACGCAATTCGTGTAGCGCCGCTCGCATCCGGGGGTACTCCGTCTTATCCTGGGCGACTACCGAGTTCACCCCAGGTCCAACGAGGATTGCGAGAGCAACAGCAGTGAGGACGTGTGATCTGCGGAACATGAGCATTCTCCGTTCGAGTTTCCAGACCGAGTGCGGTTCAGCGCGAGATACATCCACACCTTCACGAGAGCATGAAAACGGCGTGCCGACAGGAAGTTCTCCGTGCGGATTCCGCAACGTGGGTTTTCACACGCCGCATCTTACAATACCCGCCCGTTTCCTCACTCTCCACCGCGAGACATTCAACATGGCCGAGTATCGCACCGAAACCGACAGTATGGGCCCCATCCGCGTACCCGCCGACCGATACTACGGAGCGCAAACCGCACGCTCGCTCACGCACTTCGCCATCGGTGCCGACACCATGCCCAAGTCCGTCGTGCGGGCGTTCGGCACCCTCAAGAAAGCGGCCGCACTCGTCAACAGCGATCTCGGGTTGCTTGCCGCCGAGAAGGCCAGCCTCATCAGCAAGGCCGCGGATGAAGTCATCGCCGGGAAGCTCAACGACCACTTCCCGCTGCGTGTCTGGCAAACCGGCAGCGGCACGCAATCGAACATGAACGTCAACGAAGTCATTTCTAACCGTGCCATTCAGATCAGCGGCGGCGAGATGGGCTCGAAGAAGCCAGTCCATCCGAACGACGACGTGAATATGTCGCAGTCGTCGAACGACACGTTCCCGACCGCCATGCACATCGCCGCCGTCGAGGAAATCGTTCAACAACTCATTCCGAGCGTCGAGGCACTGCGAGACACCTTCGCCGCGAAGTCGAAAGAGTTTGCCGACATCGTGAAGATCGGCCGGACGCACCTGATGGATGCCGTGCCGCTCACGCTCGGGCAGGAGTTCAGCGGATACGTCGCCCAACTGAATCACGGGATCGCGGCCGTAAAGGCGACGTTGCCGATGCTGTATGAACTCGCCCTGGGCGGCACGGCGGTCGGCACCGGGTTGAACGCTCACAAGGAATTCGCTGATCGCGTGGCGAAGAAGATTGCGGAACTGACCGGGTTGCCGTTCGTGACAGCGCCGAACAAGTTCCAGGCGCTCGCGGGCCACGAACCGCTCGCGTTCGCCAGCGGCGCACTGAAGGCACTCGCCACCGGGCTCATGAAGATCGCGAACGACATTCGTTGGCTCGCGTCCGGTCCCCGCTGCGGTCTCGGCGAGCTTACCATTCCGGAGAACGAGCCCGGCTCGTCGATCATGCCAGGCAAAGTGAACCCGACGCAGTCCGAAGCGATGACGATGGTGTGCGTTCAGGTGATGGCGAACGATGTGGCTGTCGGCATCGCGGCGTCGCAGGGCAACTTCGAGCTGAACGTGTTCAAGCCGGTGCTGATCCACAATTTCCTGCACTCGGTTCGGCTGCTCACCGACACCTGCCGCAGCTTCCGCGAACACTGCGCCGCCGACATGCCCGAGACGGATTACGAAGCGCTCGAATACTGCGTCGGCCACGACACGGGCATGGTGGAAGTCGATCACACGAAGGTGAAGCCGAAGGCTGGCGGCAAGGTTCGTCCCGGCATCGAAGCAAACCGTAAAGCGATCGGCCGCATCATGGCGGAATCGTTGATGCTGGTGACGGCGTTGAATCGGCACATCGGCTACGACGCGGCGGCGAAGATTGCGAAGACCGCCCACCACAACGGCACGACGCTCCGCGAAGAAGCGGTCAAGCTGGCTCCGCCACTCAAGGACGGCAGCGGCGTGCTGACGGGCGAGAAGTTCGACCAGATCGTGCGACCCGAGAAAATGTGCGGCCCGGGGAACTGATGGTTATCTGAACGAAAAATCTTGGCGAGAAGTCAATCCGTTGGGGGTGTTGCCTCGTCATAGACGGATTGGGACAACCGATTCTTCTCGCGTTTCACACTGTCGCCTGGAGGTTCTTTTCATGCGGACATTCCTGCGGGTCGCCGCTCTTGTCGTTGCCGTCGTGGGTACGGCTGAAATTGCCGCCGCGAAGCTGATGATTGCTCCCAGCCCACCAGCTCGGCGTGCGATCATGGCCGACATCACTCTCGTGGGCAAAGTGACCGGGATCGAGAAGGAGCCAGTGATGGCTCTGCCGCCGTATGCCGGGGCGAAGGATAAGGTCGCGTTCCAGATCGCCACAGTGAAGGTCGAGACCGGTCTGATTGGTGCCGAGAAGCTGAAGGAAATCAAGATCGGCACCATTCTGCCGCCGAAGGTTGATCCGAAGGCACCGATCGGTCCACGAATCGGTGGCGGGCCGCGTCGATTCGGCGTCGATTTGAAGGAAGGCCAGGAACTGCTTCTGTTTCTGGTGAAGCACCCGACCGAAGACTTCTACACGATTCCGGGCGGCACGCTGCCTGTCGATATTAAGACCGGCGGCGAGCAGGCCAAGAAGGATGTCGAATCGGTGAAGCAGGTCGCGGCGATCCTCGCTGACCCGGCGAAGGCCCTCAAGAGCGACAAGCCCGATATGCGGGCCGAAGCCGCAACCGTGATGGTTCTGAAGTATCGGAATTACCCCGTCCTCGGCGGCGAAGTCGATCAGGTTGCGATTGGTGCCGAGGAGAGCAAGACCCTCCTCAAAGGCTTGACCGAAGGGAACTGGAGCAGCATGAACTTCCGGTTCGATTCGCCGCCAAGTCCGCTGCAGGCGTTCCAGATGCTGGGCCTGACGGACAAGGATGGCTGGATTCAGCCGGTGATCGTGAACACTCCAGGGGCTCCGCCCGTGGATTTCGGTCTGGTTCAGCGAGATGCCTACATGAAGTGGCTCGAAGGTCCGGGGAAGAACTACGTCATCAAGAAGATGGTTCCCAAAGCACCGAAGTGATGAATTTGCCGCTTGCGGCGTAGCGATCGCGGAAGAGCGCTACGCCGCAAGTGGCAAAATCCCGCCGATTTTCATTTTCTTGTTCCAATTCTGTCCGGTCACGTCAACTAAGTAGGCAAGTTCCTCTCCCTGTCTTTGCGGGTGTTCCCATTCATGGCAATGGACGCCGACATCGGGGCTGACGCTCCTCCGACAGACAAGAACAAGCTGTTCCTCCGCATGTTCCTCCAGAACGAGCGGAGGCTGTACGCCTACATCCTCACGCTGCTCCCGCACCGAGCCGACGCTGACGATGTGCTTCAGGAAACCAGCCTCGTGATGTGGGACAAGTTCGACGCAAATGCCCCGCCGACCGAGTTTCTCGCATGGGGTCGGCGAGTGGCTTACAACAAGGTGCTCGACTTTTACAAGAAAACGCAGCGAACGCGTGCACGATTGAGCCAGGTCTTTCTGGATCGCTTGTCCGAATCGGCCGCAACTCAGACGGAAGTTCTGCAACTGGATGATCGCCGCGAAGCGCTCGCCTGGTGTCTGGAGAAGTTGCCGGAACGCGACCGTGATTTGCTGACCAGACGATTCGCGGACGGTGCCACGACGCAATCCACCTCGGAGCAACTCGGTCGCTCGGTGGAGGCGGTGTACAAGGCTCTCGCGAAACTTCGCCAAACGCTTTTCAACTGCGTCCAGAAGACGCTTGCACGGGAAGGTTCAGCGTGACACCCGAATCCCCGATTATCGCCGAACTTCGCGGCCTCCTCGACAAACTGTGCGAGGAGTCGATCACGCCCGAGCAAATGCAACGGCTAGAAGCACTCGTCCTCAATCACCCCGAGGCCGAGGCCCACTACATCCAGTTCATGAGCTTCTACGCGGACCTGATTCACCACGTCGCGGGCTTGCC
Organism: Planctomycetota bacterium; assembly: GCA_021413735.1. GTDB lineage: Bacteria > Planctomycetota > Planctomycetia > Gemmatales > Gemmataceae > Gemmata. The sequence continues at coordinate 132,095 of JAIOPV010000072.1, read as the reverse complement.
CGAACCAGCAGTTCGCGAACGCAGCAAGCCCCGCGATTCCTCGCTTCACGTCGAACGAAAGACTTCACAGGAGAAACCAATGAAGATCTCGCGGACACAATGGGGAGTCGCGGCGGCGCTACTCTTCGTCCTCGGCGGGCTTGGTAGCCTCGCCGCGTATCAGTTCGTGCAGTGGGGTGACAAGTCGCGCGACGCCAAGAACGCGCAACTCGCCCTCGACACGAGCCGAGGTGAACTCACCAGACTCGTCGCCGAACAAGAAGCGAGCCGTGTCGCTGCCGCCAAGGCGCTCGAAGAAGCGACCGCTCAGGAACAGGATCTCACCAGGAAATACGCCGCCGCGGTCGAAGCAGCTCGCAAGGCCATCGAAGCGAAAGAGTTCATGGTTCGGCTCACGGGGCCGGATCGCATTCAACCGGGCGCCCCGAACAAGTGGCAGATCGACACTCTGAAACACGGTGCGGTTGCGCGACCGAAGAAACTCGAAGTCGTCGTGAAGGACGGGAAGGATGTCGAGCTTTTCAAGCAGACGCACGAGAACCCCGTTGGCTCTGCGACGCTCGAACTCACGACAGCGTTCTGGGAGAAAGTGAAGCCAGGCTCCGAGCTGTTCCTCGAAGTGGTCGCGTTCACCGACGATGACCGCAAGAGCGCACTCACGGAACGCATTCCGCTGGCACGACCTGTTTACGTCACGCATCTCGCGACCGATAAGCCGCTGTACAAGCAAGGCGAAACGATCCGCTTCCGGTCGCTGACGCTCGACCGTTCGAGCCTTCGCCCACCGGCGAATGACATGCATCTGAGCTTCCGTCTGCGTGATCCGAGCGATGCCGTGGTTCCGCTCGACGAAGGCAATGGTCGCCTGCTGATGAACCTCGCCCCGGTCATGGGGCCAGACAAGAAGCCGGTCCGCGGCATCGGCGTTGGCGAATACACGCTGGCACCCGCTGCGCCGGGCGGCGAGTACAAACTCGACCTGTTCGAGATCAACATGCGGGGCCAGGAAGTACTGCTCGAAACCCGCAAGTTCATCGTGAACGCTTACGTGCCGGACATCTTCGAGAAGAAACTGGAATTCGACGGCAAATCGTATGGTCCTGGCGACATCGTGCAGGCGCGGATCGCTGTGAGCCGCACGGCGGGCGGTCCAATGAAGGACGCCACCGCGAACATCGTCGCCACGATTGACGGCCGCGAAATCCACAAGCAGGACGGGGCCAAGTTCGCCATCGTCAACGAAGGCGGCGCTCCGAAGGCTGTGCTGAATGTGCGGTTCCAACTCCCCGCCGACCTCTTCACTCGCGAGGCGAAGAAGGACACGGCGATCAGCGCGACTCTGAGCGTGAACATCGCGGACGGCAGCGACTCCGAGCCGATCGTGCGACCGATTCCTCTCGTTACGAAGAACCTTCTCGTCGAATTCTTCCCCGAAGGCGGCGACACGGTTGAAGGGCTTCCGGGTCGTGTGTACTTCCAGGTTCGCACGCCGATTGGCAAGCCGGCCGACATCAAGGGCTTCATCACCGACGGCACCGATAAAGTGATCGACGTGAATACGGAGACTGACGCCGAAAACCCCGGCGTGAATCGTGGTCATGGCGTGTTCGAGTTCACCCCGAAACCCGGCACGAAGTACTTCCTCAAGCTGACCTCGCCGCTGGGTATCACCGAACCGACGAAGGATGGCTTCCCGCTGCCGACCGCCAAGGCCGACGGCATCGCGATGACGACGCTCGACGCCGTGACCGATCGCGGTGGTGCGATTCGCGTGAAGCTGCAAGTGAGCCAGGGACCGAAGACGCTCCACGTTGGCGCTTACGCTCGCGGTCGGCTCATCGGTCATCAGAAGTTGGATGTCGAAGCTGGCAAGCCAGTCGAAGTGAAACTGCAAGGCGACGAAGCTGCTGGTGGCGTTACCCGCGTGACCGTGTTTGAGGAATTGAAGGTCGTCGCGCCAGGGCGAACGCAACTCACTCCGGTTGCCGAACGACTCGTGTATCGCAAGCCGGGCGAGCAACTCATGCTCAACATCAACCCGGACAAGGCGCGATATTCGCCGTCGGGCAAGGTTCGCCTCGAACTGTCTGCGTTCAACGAAAAGGAAGTGCCGGCGGCCGCGATTCTGATGGTTGGTGTGGTGAATCAGAGCGTCATCACGATGGCTGACAACAAGACGGATCGCCTGATGCCGACGCACTTCCTGCTGTCCGGCGAAGTGAAGCACCCTGGCGAACTCGAACACGCTGACTTCCTCCTGACGGATAGCCCGAAGGCTGGCAAGGTTCTCGATCTGCTTCTCGGAACGCAGGGCTGGCGACGGTTCGCGGAGCAAAATGGTGCCCCGAAGAACCCGGCTGACCAGGCCGACGTGAATCGGATGCTGGTTGCTCACGGTCAACGGCCGTCGGCACCGCTCGAACTGTTCCGCCTCGAAGAACAGCGATTGAACGCCGAGTTCCGTCCGCAGATGGAACACGCGATCTTGCGGCGAGCGACAGCGACGGCGACCTGGAACGAAGTCCAGAACCCCAACGGCAATGCCATGGGGGCGAAGATCGCGGCTGCGAATCTCGCCGTTCGGACCAATGACAAAGTCCACACTGACGCTGAGGCGGAGTTGTACCGCTACGAGAGCCGACCAGAACGTCTCCAGTCGTGGGGGCTGCCGATGTTCCTCGTCGGGTTGATCGGGCTGGCCATCGGCGGCCTCTCGATGGCCGTGTCGAATCCGGGTTCGCGGCGCCCATACATCGCCGGCTCGATCGGCATGTTCGGACTGAGTGGCCTTGTGATCGCTGCGATTGTGGCGAGCCAGGGCACGACCGCAAGTGAGTTCGCCGCGAAGCAGAAGGAATGGGAACAAGAGAGGGGCGATCGCGCCATGATGGCAAAGGCGGCCCCACAAGCCGCCCACGACCCGAAGGCGGTGGAGTTGATGGCTGCCGAAGCGATGCCTGCCGATTTCGCAGGTCAGGCAGAAGGCCTCGGTGGTGGCGGTCGATTCCCGGCGGCTGTTCCGCCTCGGTTCGATCCACTGATGCGGCCGAGGCCCAATCAGAAGGCACTTCCAGAGTTGGGCGACGCTGCGAAGCCAGGACGGAACCCGATTGATGCGTTCGTCGAAGGCCGGCTTGCAGCAGGGGAGGACAAGGCGGCGGGTCGGGGCGAAAAGTTTAAGGTCGCCAATGCTCTGGGCAAAGCAGAGCAACTCGATGGACGCCGTGCAATGGCAGGTCGGATTATGCCGCGACCGGCGAACGAGCCAATGGCCGGGCCAAGGGCACCGCGAGATGCACGGGATATGGAGTTCAACGAGGAAGTAATGGCTCAGCAGGCGGCTCTGCCGTTCGTGGTCCGCGAGTACGCACACGAACGCAACCCTTCGCTGCCCGAAATCCGCAGCGACTTCACCGAAACGGTTTACTGGCACCCGGTCCTCGTGCTGCCAGACACCGGCAAGGCCACCATCGAATTCCAGCTCTCCGACGACATCGCCCGCTATCAGGTACTCGTCGCCGGTCACACCACCGACGGCCGCATTGGCGCGGTCACGAAGACCATCGAAGCTCGCAAGCCGTTCAGCCTCGATCCGAAACTGCCGCTGGAAATCTCGCACACCGACCTCGTTGATGTGCCGGTTCGCGTGACCAACGACAGCGACGATCGACGCTCGGTTGGGTTCAGCGTGGCCGCGAGCGGCCTCAAGATCGAAGGCAAACCGTCGGAACTCTTCGACCTCGCTCCGAATGCCAAGAGCCGTCGCATCGTCCGTATGTCGGCCGATAAGCTCCAGGGCGACGCCAGCGTTCTCGTCACTGGCACGAGCAACGCCGCCGAGAACGATCTGATCGCCCGCACGATCAAAGTTGTGCCAGATGGCTTCCCCGGCGTCGGCTCCTTTAGCGACATGATCGAAGGCAAGACACGCGGCACGATCAATCTGCCGAAGGACATCGTGGCGGGGTCACTCAAGGTTCGCCTCGAAGTCTACCCGACGTCGATGGCCGATCTCGTGAAGGGGCTTGAAGGTCTGCTTCGCGAACCGTGCGGTTGCTTCGAGCAGACTTCGACCTCGAACTATCCGAATACGCTGATCCTCGACTACATGAACTCGACGAATCAGGTGAATCCGCAGGCTTCGGCTCGTGCGAAGGGTCTGCTCGCGAATGGCTACTCGAAACTGACCTCGTTCGAGTGCATGGACACGCCGCAGAAGCAGAAGCAGGGCTTCGAGTGGTTCGGCGGGGCTGACCAGCAGCACGAAGCACTCACGGCTTACGGTCTGCTTCAGTTCAAGGACATGGCTCGCGTCTCGCAGGTCGATCCGCAACTGATTAAGCGAACGCAGGCGTTCTTGATGTCGCGTCGCGATGGCAACGGCGGCTTCAAACGGAACGCTCAGGCGCTCGACTCGTTCGGCGGTGCCCCGAAGCACACGACTGACGCGTACATCGTGTGGGCCTTGGTCGAAAGCGATGTGGATGACAACGAGAAGATGGATCTCTCGAAGGAGATCGCAGCACTCAAGGCTCAAGCGACGAAAGAGGATTCCGTCGGCGGGAAGGATGCCTACTTCGTGGCGCTGGTGGCGAACGTGCTGCTGCATCGTGGCGACCGTGAAACGGCCCACAAGCTGCTTGACCGCTTGCAAGAGAAACACACGAAGGCCGGGTGCGTGACCGGGGCAACGACGAGCATCACGCGGTCGGGTGGTCGCGATTTGGAGATCGAAACCACCGCGATGTCGTTGCTTGGTTGGCTGCGTGCGAACGATCCGAAGTACGGCATGACCGTCAAGGAAGCGACGAAGTGGATCAGCCAGCAGCGTGGCGGCTACGGCGGCTTCGGTTCTACGCAATCGACAATCATGGCTCTCAAGGCTTTGATTCTGCACGCGAAGAAGTCGGCACACCCAGCCGAGAGCGGGGAGATCACGGTGTCGGTTGGTGGCAAGCAGATCGCCGCCCGCAAGTTCACCGACAAGGACGTGGAAGTGATCGGCCTCGACATCGAGAAGCCGGAGACGCTGTTCAAGTTCGGTGAGAAGTCCGAAGTCGAAATCGTGACCGACGCGAAGCAGGCTTACCCATTCGCACTGAGCTACACGTACACGACGCTGACTCCGGTGAGCGCCAAGGACTGTGCAGTGAAGATCGAGACGAAGCTCGCCAAGGCTGAAGCGAACGAGGGCGACACGGTTCCGCTGGCCGTGACCCTCGAAAACCTTCAGAAGCAAGGGCAGGGCATGACCACCGCGATTGTCGGCATCCCCGCCGGCATGAAAGTGCCGACCGACATGAAGCAGTTGATCGACCTTCGCGAGAAGGGGCAGATTAGCTTCTTCGAGATTCGCGGTCGTGAACTGGTGCTGTACTGGCGTGAGATGGCACCGTCGGTGAAGATCGCGTTGAACATCGACCTGGTGTGCGACGTGCCGGGGGTGTATCGCGGGCCGGCGAGCCGCGGTTACCTTTACTACAACGCCGATCACAAGTGCTGGGTCGAACCGCTGGCGATCAAGATCGCGCCAATGGCCGACGCAGCCGCGAAGTGAGTGATTGAGCAGTAACCATCGCAGTGGGTTGTCGGTCGTGAGGCCGGCAACCCTCTGCGTTTTCATGCAGACCAAATCCGTTCGCCGTCGCGATACACCTGCCGAACTTGCAGCGACTTATCAAGCACCAACAGATCCGCCCGCTTCCCAATTGCAATGCTGCCGAGTTCGCGATCCCAACCCGCGATGCGAGCCGGCGTCAGGCTTGCCATACGCACCACCACTTCCAAGGGCACACCGGTCAGCGAGTGGAACGTTCGCACGCAGTGATCCATGCCGACAACACTCGAAGCAAGCGCTTCCCCACTCGGCAACAAACCGACACCATCCGCTTTCAGCATCGGTTCGCCACCTTCCAGCGGTCCGATCAGATACGGACCGTCGGGCATATCCAACGCACGACTACAATCCGACACGAGTGCGAGCCGTTCCGGACCCTTGATCTTGTACGCCAGCAACAGCAACTCTCGCTGCAAGTGCTTCCCGTCGGCGATGATTTCGGTGGTCAACTCGTCGAAGTAGAGTGTCGCTTCCATGACGCCGCCGCGCATCGGGTAGGTTTGCGTTTGGCGAAGGCGTGCCCGGTCGGACATCGCACAAAAGATGTGGTCGATGTGCTGCACGCCCCATCCGACGGCCGCTTCCATCTGCTCGAACGTGGCGTGTGAATGGCCGGTGGTGCAGCGAACGCCCTTCGCACGACATGCCCGCACGAACCCCTCGGCACCCGGCAATTCCGGAGCGACCGTCGCAGTGACGATGCTATCCGCGAACGCGAGATACTGCTCATACTCGGCAGGAATCGGCGGTCGAATGCCAGCAGCCGGGTGTGCTCCGCGAGCCTCGTATGCGAAGTACGGTCCGTAGAAGTGCGCACCGAGAACCCGAGCGCCGCCGGTTTCAGTGTGCTTCATCCGCTGGCACATCGTCAGGAAGGCCATGTGTTGTTCATGGCTCGCCACGGTCGTGGTCGGCAGTAAGCTCGTCGTTCCATGACGGGCATGTGATTTGCAGATTGTGCGAAACGCCGTTTCGGTCGCGTCCATGAAATCGGAGCCGTCGCCGCCATGGATGTGGAGATCGACAAATCCAGGCGCGAGATAGCCGCCTTCGAGGTCGATACGATGTTCGGGCGCACCGGCAGAATTCGCGCCTATGGCCGCGATTCGTCCGGCAACAATATCAACGTGTGCTTGGCCGAGCAAACGGTCTTCGAGGATGATGGTGCCGCTGTGAAAGCGAATCGTTCCCATACATTCCTCGCATTTTCAGGTGTTTCGGCTTGAAATTCAGCGTGGCGCACACTTTCACTAGAATATACCACTCGCCGCTGCCCACGGTGGATAAGATGAAATGACGACATCCTAATCCACATTCCTTCCAACCACGCATCACCAATGAAACGATCCGTTGAAGACCTGCGAGCAGAAGCTGACTGGCTCGCCGCGATTGGCGAACCCACCCGCCTGACCATCATTCGCACGCTCGCCATCGGCGTGAAGACCGTTACCGAACTGGCGAAAGCCTGTAAGTCCGAGGTCGTGAATGTGTCGCATCACCTTGGCGTGATGCGGGCTGCCGGCCTCGTGAAGTGCGACCGTGACGGCCGGTTCATGCGATACAGTTTGCTCGGTGCATCCGCGACGGCGACCGAACTGGAACTGACGCATCCATCTGGAACGCGGACAATTGTTCCGTTGGTGTGATCGAATCGAGAACGAGGCGAAAATACGAGAACCCCGGCGAAAGCCGGGTTCTCGCGTTGGTCGCTTCGCGAAGGCAAGGGCCGCCACGGAGGGCGGCCCCTACAAGAGCAAACGCCTTGTTTTGTAGGGGCCGCCCTCCGTGGCGGCCCTTGCCTTACTTCACTTCGAGTTTGATGTCTTTGAAACGCACTTCCATCGCGCCGCCGCTGTGAATCTGGAAGCCCACGACGCCCCGCTTCGCAATTTTCTCATCAGTGATGTCGGTGCAGAGGTTGCCGTTGATCCAGATCTTTACGGTGCCGCCGATGGCCTCCACAACGTAATCGTTCCAGTCGTCGGGCTTCACGAACTTCTCGCCGCCTTCCTTCGCGAGCAAGCCACGGCCAGATTCTTCGTAAAGTTTGCCCCACCAGCCAACGCCAATATCCGCCTGCGGGCCTCGCATCTCGCCATCGGGTAACGGCTCGCTGCGGAACTGCACGCCGCTGTTTTCTTTGTTTGGCGACAGCCGCACCTTCAGCGATAGCTTGAAATCCTGTACCGCAACCTGCGACACGAGGAAGTTGTTTCGCTTCAGGCCGGTCGTGGTCTTACCGACGATCTCGCCGTTATCGACGCTCCACAGTTCCTTGTCGCCGGCCCAACCGGTGAGGTCTTTGCCGTTGAAGAAATCCTTCGCGTTGTCGGCGGTCGCGAGTAACGGCACCTGCCCCTGCGTCTGCAAGTACGCGATCAGCGACCGGAATTCGTGCTCGTTGACTTGCTTCAGGATGTCGTCGGGCATCATCGACAGATCCGATGCCTTGCGGCTGGCGATATCGCCCGCGGCGATGGTCAGCAACTCGCGGTCGGTCTGCACTGTGAGCACGCCGTTCACTTCGGACTTCACGATGCCAATGATGCTGCGTTCGTCGTTCAGCACGATTCGGCTCGCCGTGTACTCCTTCGGAATGACGGCACTCGGATCGAGGATGTTCTCGAGCAGGTAGTCGATGCTGCCGCGGTTGGCGCCGGTGATCTCGGGGCCAACCTTGCCGCCGACGCCGTACAGCGTGTGACAGTTCACGCACGTTTTCGCGAACACGGCACGACCGAGGTTCACGTCGGCGGGCGTCTTCGTGGGCGTGGTCAGCCTTTGCTTCCACTGTGCGATGAGTACCTTTCGTTCGGCCGGAGACTCGCGAACGCTGCCCCACAGGTCGGCGATCTGCTTGTTGAGGCCGGCATCCTCGAAGCCCCGCAACTGCCTGACGATCTCGGCGGGAATATCGGTCGCGGGAACTTTCTTCGCAGCGACTGCAGCCATGAGTTCCTTGGCGAACGCGGCTCGTGCGGCGAGCGTGGCGAGTGCGTCGCTTTTCTCGGCCGCGTTGAAGTTGCCGTACTCCGCGAGGATGGTTGCGGGCGTTTTCGCGTCATCGAACGAGGCCAACCCCCGCAGCGCCGCGGCCCGCAGCTCCTTGTCGCTGACCGCCGCTTGCAGCAGCGGCACTGTCTCGGCATCGCGAGCATCGACGAGCGCTGTCATCGCAGCGACACGAGCCGCGGTGTCGGCTTTCGCATCAGCCAGGACCTTTCGCAGGCTCGCAAGCGCAGACTTATCCCCGAACACGACAGCGAGCGCCTTGACCTGACTTCGCACGTCTGCGGAAGGCGACGACATGAGCAATTCAGACGCGAGGCCCCATGCCTTGGGCATGGGCAGAGAGCGTTTACCCTTCGCAGCTTCTTGGAGACCGCGGAAGTAAACAAGACGCCGCTCCTCAGTCGTGGAACCTGCGATGCTGTACGTGAGCGTATCGAGCGCTTCGGGCGTGCCGAGCGCTCCGACTCGCCGAGCCGCGAACTGGAGCAACAACGGAATCTTTCCCTTGTCCGCGATCGCCAGCGCTTTCGAGGGATCCTCCACGACGAGAGGTTCGAGGATGTACCAATACAGGTATGGCAGGTTGTGATCAGCCGTGTCCTCGGCATGCGAGATCAGGTGCGGTAGTACCGCCCAACGCGCCCTCACACTCGAACTCGAATCCAACAGAAGCGAGGTTATTCTGCGACGCACAACCGGCGAGGGGTCAGACATTGCCAGCTTCAGGACACTTTCACCGCGCCCGTCGAGGTAAATGATCCAGCTCCGGATCACGTCGTCCTCGTCTTTGAGCAACGAGAGGAAGTTCTCCGGAAGGCTTAACTGCCCAACCGCCCAGATTGCCCGGAGTCGTGCCGTTTGATCGACTTTCCCGGTTGCCATTTCCCAGAGGTTGCGGTGGGCTTTCCCGAGGGCTGCAATTTCACGCACTCGTTCGGGGGTGGCCGTCAACTCTTTCTGAGGTATCTTTCGCAACTCTGTAAGCCGCTCCAGCATCATCCGGCGGGCGATGCGCGCGTACCACTCGTTCGGATGTGTCTGGTACTTCACCAGTTCGTCCCACGTAGCTTTCGACAAATCGACGTCCTTCACCGGCGGCGCGTTCTTGTGCGAAATCTTGTAGATGCGACCGTTCGTGCGGTCCCAGATTTCCGGCGTGCCGTTGTGACAAATCTGCTTGTCGTACCAGTCGATCACGTACACGTTGCCGTCCGGGCCGTACTTCATGTTCACGAACATCGACCACTTGTCGTTCGTCAGCAGGAAGTCCGGGTTGCGGTCCGCGACGTAGCCGCTTCCCTTCGGAGTGATCGCATCGACGTTGATGCGGTGGCCGTGGAGGTTCCCCATGAACAGCTTGCCCGCGTACTCCTTCGGCCACGTTCCGCCCTGATAGCACATCAAGCCGCTGTGAGCGTGACCGCCACCCGCTGAGTCGCTTCGACCGTTGCCACCGTGTGGCGTTCCTCCGACGTAATGGCGGTGCACCGCGATCGTCTTGATGTCGTCGTAAGTGAACGGGTTGAAGTGCGACCCCGCCTGCCGGGCATAACGGCCACCCTGAATGATGTGCCACATGTGCGGGATCACGCACGCCTCGATGAAGAAGTCGCCGTTCGCGTTGTAGTCGAGCCCCCATGGGTTCGACGTGCCGTGTGCGAACACCTCGAACAAGTGACCCGTTGGGTGGTAACGCCAAATCGCCGCGTTTAGCGGCGTGCGGTCCTTGTCGGCCGTGCCCGGCTTGCCAACGTTGCTATGCGTGAAGACCCCGTGACAGCCGTAGAGCCAGCCGTCTGGCCCCCAGATGAAGCTGTTCAGCGTCTCGTGCGTGTCCTGGTAACCCCAGCCGTCGAGCAGGATCTTCGGCTCGCCGGCCTTGTCCGTTTTCTCGTCATGCGGGATGAACAGGAAGTACGGGGCGGCTCCAACCCACACGCCGCCGAAGCCGACCTCGATGCCGCTGACGAGGTTCAACCCGGAGAAGAACTCGGTCTTCTTGTCGAACTTGCCGTCACCGTCGGTGTCCTCGAAGATCAGGATCTTGTCGCCCTTCGCTCGCTCCGCTTCCGGCAGCACCGGCCCCTTCTCGGGGTGGCGACGCGGGTACGTATACGCTTCTACGACCCACAGCCTGCCGCGGTGGTCGATGCAGAACGCAATTGGCTGGTGAACGTCCGGCTCGCCCGCAAAGACGCTCACGGAGAACCCCGGCGGCACCGTCATCGCCTTCGCGGCGTCTTCGGGCTTCAGTCCGGCGAACTTGTATGTGTCAGCGGGGCCAGCGGGTTCAGCCTTGGGGCGTGCGGGGAAGTTCGGCTTCGCCTCGTGAAACCTGAAGTCGTCGAAGTTGACGTGTCCCCAGTGTCCCGTGTGCTTGTCCACGACGCGGATGCTTATCTCTTTGTCTTTGAACTTCGCGAGATCGACGAGCACGCGGTCCATGTCCTCGGCTTCGCGGCCCGCCGCCCGGAAGATCACGTCCTTGCCGCTGACGATCTCGACGCACGTTTCTGTTGCGTGGGGACCGCCGCCGACGAGGAAGCTGGCCCACGGATGCGTCACCTTGAAGGGCACACTCGTGAGCGTGCCGACGGGTTTGTCTTGCAGTTTCTCGAAGCCGCCAATCCAGAACTGCCCTTGATGTCGGCTGTGGCTGTCGCCGCGTCGCGGGTTCACGGTGTCGCCTTTGATCGGTTGTCCCTTGAACGCTTCGCCTTCGAGCGTCCAGTCTTTGAGGTCGCCGGTCTCGAAGTCGAGGTTCAACGGCTTACCGTCGGAGTCGACGGGCAGCACGCCGATATCGTTGGCCTTTGGATTAGGTGCGGGCTGTGACGGTGCCAGGAGCGCAACAGAGAGGAGGAATGCGTTCACGAGGAAGCTCCGCGAGTGCGGGAAGAAAGGGCTCTGTTTAGCCGCAGCCCCACCGTGGCTGCGTTTTGAGTTGTCGTGGGCGCAGCCCCATTGGGCTGCGGCTAAACCTGATTGCATTACGCGATCTGCACTTCGGCCGGTTGCAGCACGAACTCATCGGTTCCTTCGGGCGGGGCCGCCAGCTTCAGTTCCTTCACACGCCACCCTGGATGCTGAATCGACCCCGTGAACGGCGGGCTACCGGCCACGTTCCCCACAACGCGAATCGCGCTCGGGTCGAAACCCTTCGGCACCGTTGTGCTGTCGCCTTCGTTGCCGGTCAACACCTGCTCGATCACGGCATGTCGCTTGAGTGCCGACTGTGCCTTCTTGTGAATCTCCCGCACGGCCTGCCCAACTTGAGCGTCGGCTGCACCTGTGATGTCTTCCATCAGGAAGTCCACGAGCCGTGCTTCAGCCTGAAGGAGCACCAACATCCGCAACGGTGCGCCGCTCGGTTTCGTCGGCTTCGGTGGCTCGGCTGGCTTCAGGTCCGCACCGCCGAGCAACGCTTTCAGTTTCGCACCGAATGCGGCGTCTTGTCGCGCTCGCCCTGCGATGGCAAGCCCTTCAAATGCACCACCGAGGCTGCCAGCCCGGACGATGATCGCGAAGCCGCCCAGAAACAACGTGACAGCCGCGCCAAGGGCCGCCCCGAAGATGTAGTGGTATTCCATGTCGACTCCTGCTGTGGAATGCAGGCGTTTGCCCGCATGTCTGGGTGTTATAGGAACCTTCGCGAAGCCGGCGAAACCGTGCCGATTGTATGCTGTCGCATGAAATTACCCCCATTTGGCGGCGGACTTCTTCTGGTAAGCCCACGCCGTGGCCATAAAATTCCCTGGTGGGGTGGTTCTGCGAACTGCTCCGGACCGATGAAAGGTTATGGTGATGCGGCGTGATCTACGTGGTCGGGTGGTGCTTATCACAGGGGCTTCGCGGGGCATTGGCCGACGAACGGCCGTGCGACTCGCGAAGTTGGGGTGCAAGCTTGCCATTACGGCACGTTCAGCCGACGAACTGGCGAAGGTCGTCGCTGACTGCCGAGCAGCGGGTGGCGGTGGCGAAGTCGAGGCATTCCCCGGCGATCTGACCAAACCCGAAGATCGTGTGCGGATCGCGGCGGATACCGTGGCTCGCTTCGGTGCGCTGGATGTTCTCGTCAACTGTGCGGGCGTCGGTAGCTTCGGCGAGTTCTCGACTTCGACGCCGGACATCATCCGGACGTCGATGGAAGTGAACTTCTTCGCGCAGGCCGAGATGATTCGCGTGTGTCAGCCGTATCTGCTGAAAAGCGCGGCAACCTGGCAGCCGGCCATCGTGAACGTGGCGAGCATCTGCGGACGCTGGGGCATTCCATCGATGTCGGAACACAGTGCGAGCAAGCACGCATTCGTGGGGCTGACGGAAGCGTTGCGCGGCGAGTTCGCCCGGTTCGGAATCGACGTGCTGCTGGTGCTGCCGGGTGTAGTTCGCAGCGACGACATCGACCGTCACATGCTTCGCAACGACGGCAAGGTATTCATCGAGTTCGACAACGCCCAACCCGCCGACGAAGTGGCCGATCAGGTCGTGCGAAGCCTCATCAAGAACCGCACGGAGAAGGCGGTCGGCTGGGTGTCGTGGATTGTGTGGCTCGGCAAGCGACTGGCCCCGCGAACGCTGCGAATCATCATGCATTACAAGGTGCGGAAGTATGCTGCGAAGGAGAAGGCGAAGCAATCCAAGGCGTAGCGGCGGTGCTGCGAATGGCGACTGCCGACGGAGCCGCGACGTTCACCCTGTTCTGTGGTCCGATGTGAAACGATACGTGTTCACCGTGACGGAAGCGTTCTACCAACCGCGAGATTTGTGAGCGTCGGGGCGTCAGCCCGACGGTGGGTGGTTTCATCTGCAAAACCAAACACCGTCGGGCTGACGCCCCGACGCTCACAAATCAGCGACAACGACGAGGTTTGTTGATGTGCGGAATCGCGGGGATGTTCGATCTGAGTGGGCAGCGTGAAACGCCGGTCGGCGTCGTGCCCGCCATGGCGCAAGCCATCTACCACCGCGGTCCCGACGAAGATGGTTTCCTCGAACGGCCGGGCTTCCAGATCGCCAACCGTCGCCTCTCCATCGTCGGGCTTGCCGACGGCAAGCAGCCCATTTCCAACGAAGACCGCACTGTCTGGACCGTCTTCAACGGCGAACTCTACGACTACCCCGAGAAGAAGCCGCAACTCGAAGCCAAGGGCCACGTCTTCCGCACGCACACCGACACGGAACTGCTGCCGCACCTGTGGGAAGAATATCGCGACAAGATGTTCGACCACGTTCGCGGGCAGTTCGCGTTCTGCCTGTGGGACAGCAAAACCAATGAGGTGATTCTCGCTCGCGATCGCGCCGGAATCTGCCCGCTCTTTTACACGATCGTCAAACGCGACAGCACCAACTGGCTGCTGTTCGCCTCGGAAATGAAGGCGTTGTTCGCGTCTGGCATGGTCGAGCGCAAGGCCGACCTGCAAGGGCTGAACCACATCTTCACGTTCTTCGCGATGCCTGGCCCCACGACCGTTTTCGAGGGTATCAAGTGCTTACCCCCGGGGCGGTATCTGCACTTCAAACTCGGCAGCGACACGACCCCCGAGCAGGCCACGACGCAGAAAACCTACTGGAAGGTCGAGTACCCCGATAACGGCCACGAAGACTACGGCTCCGACGAGAAGAAGGTCGTCGATGGCTTCGAGGCCGTGCTGTATCAGGCCGTGCAGCGACGGTTGCGCGCCGACGTGCCGGTGGTGTCGTACCTCAGCGGCGGCGTCGATTCGAGCATCATCGTCGCGATGGCGAACAAGGCGCTCGGCCGACCAATTCCGACGTTCACGGTCGCGGTGCAGTCGAAGGGCATGAACGAGGCATCGGAAGCGCTTCAGACGGCGAAGCAACTCGGCTGCACGCCCGTGGTCGTCGATTGCGGACACGACACGCTTCGCGAGGGCTACCCGGAGTTGATCGGTGCGACCGAGTTTCCGGTGGTCGATACGTCGTGCCTGGGGTTGCTGCATCTCGCACGATCGGTCCACCAGCACGGCTACAAGGTGGTGCTGACGGGCGAAGGGGCCGACGAATGGCTCGGCGGCTATCCGTGGTTCAAAATCAACAAACTGGCGGGCTGGGCCGACAAGATTCCGGGCATTCCGCTGGGGTACGCTCTGCGAAAAATGTTCCTCACGGCAACGCGGCAACCCTCTTTCCCGTACTCAACTTACCGCCGAACGCAGCGAGACATGGGCGGTCACAACGGCTGGTTCGATTTGTACGGCGTCATGAGCGTCAATAAATTGCGATTCTTCGCGGGGGCCGCTCGTGATACCATCTTGAGCCGGTCGGCGCTCGAAGACCTTGAGTTGCCGTCGGAGTTGTCGCGTTGGCACCCGTTCAATCGGCAGATGTATTTCGGGGCTCGCGTGATGCTGCCGGGGCACTTACTGGCAAGCAAGGGCGACCGAATCGGGATGCACTCGTCGGTCGAAGGCCGCTATGCGTTCCTCGATGAAGACGTGATTTCGTACATGGCTGGTCTGCACCCGCGGTGGAAACTGCGCGGTGTGATGAAGGACAAATTCGTAGAACGAATGGTTGCGGAGCGCTGGTTGCCGAAGGAAGTGGCCTGGCGACGCAAGCGAATGTTCCGCGCTCCGATGGATAGTTGGGCTGGCGTCAACAGCGGTCCGAAGGGAAGTGCGACCTGGATCGATCAGGTGTTGTCGCCGGAGTCGATCGCCAAAGCAGGCTACTTCGACCACGCTGCGGTGGCTGCTGCTCGCACGAAGTTGTCGCGACCTGGTGCAAGCGTGAATCGCACGAGCCTGGAGATGGGCCTGACAGCCGTAACCGCGACGCAACTGTGGCACCATCTGTATCTGAGCGGCGATCTGTGCGATCTCCCGACGCGGGTATCGGGTGTCGGGAATCGGGAATCGAGCGGAAACCCAAGCACGATGTAACCGACCGTTCTTCCGATACCCGACATACCCGAGATACCCGATACCCGACCCAAAATGTCCTACGCACTCCAAACACTCTGGCACGAACGAACACGGTATGCTTCCGGCGTGCTGGCGGTCACGTTCTCGGCCGTGCTCATCGCATTGCAGTGCGGGTTGCTCCTGGGGTTGTTCAAGATCACGTCGATCCCCGTGGACAACACCACCGCCGATCTGTGGGTTGGGTCCACCGCCGTTTCCAGCGTCGATCTCGGGAAGCCAATTCCGAACTCGTACATCAGTCGCGTCGCTGGGCTGCCCGGCGTGAAGATGCCCGAGCAATACATCGCCAACTTCGCGAACTTCTTCAAACCCACCGGCGGCACCGAACTGTGTTTCCTCCTGGGTAGCCTCCTCGATGACGGCACGAGTGGCGCTGCGACGCTGCTCTCGAAGGAGCAACGCGAAGCGCTCACGATGCCCTACGCGATTGTCGTGGATGAATCGGACGTGAAACGGCTCTCGCTCGACAGCAAAGACGGCGAGCCGAAGATCAACGGCAAGAAGGTTCACCTGATTGGCACGGTGAAGGGACTGAAGAGTCTCGCGGCACCGTGGGTGTTCTGTTCGCTGCACACGGCCAGGCAACTCATGGGGCAGATGCTTCCGCCGGACCATGTGACGTATCTGCTCGCACGCTGCGATTCGCCACAGCGAGCCAAGGAAGTCGCTTCAGAACTGCGAGCGCAATACCCCGACGACATGGTAGCCTATACAGCTGAGGACTTCTCGTTCCGCTCGCGAATGTACTGGCTCACCCGCACCAAGGCTGGCCTCGCGATCGGGTATGCGGCGCTGCTGGGTCTGATTGTTGGGGCTGTCATCACAGCTCAGACACTCTACTCGGCGACGGCGGCGAATGCGAAGGAGTTCGCCATCTTGCTTGCGCTGGGGATACCGCGCTGGCGGATATCGCTCATGGTCATCACGCAGTCGTTCTGGGTGGGGATCATCGGCATCGCGATTGCGTATCCGGTGTGTGTGGGCCTGCGTTCGATTGCGATGCAGTTTAACACGGACGTCGATATGCGATGGGAAATCCTGGCCGGCACGGCAACGATCACGGTCGGAATGGCGTTGATCGCGGGCACGCTCGCCCTGCGTTCCGTGAAGCAGATCGAGCCGATGAACTTACTCCGCTGACCGCATTGCTGGGTGACGGATGCCTGCAACGACGACAACACCATCGCTTCAAGGCGTCAAACTCGTAAAGACATACGGGGATGGCGACGCACGTCGCACGACTCTGCACGAAGTGACCATCGACCTGTTTCCCGGCGAACTCGTGCTGCTCATGGGACCGAGCGGTTCCGGCAAGTCAACGCTGCTCGCGGTGCTGTCCGGGTTGCTGGAGCCAGACAGCGGGCAAGTGATGGCCGAGGACGACGGTCGCCTTCGCGAAGTCTGGCAACTAACACCAAAGGAACGCGAGGAATATCGTCGTCGGAACACGGGATTCGTCTTTCAGGGCTACAACCTGTTCCCCGCACTGACGGCCCGGCAACAGCTTGAGATCGTGCTGAAGTGGGGTAGTGGGGCCACCAGTGGCGAGGCTCGTCAGCGTGCCGACGACATGCTCGACAAACTCGGGTTGGCGAAGAACAAGAGCAAGAAGCCAGCGCAGTTGTCCGGCGGTGAAAAGCAGCGAGTCGCGATTGGTCGAGCGCTGGTGAAGAATCCGAATTTCGTGTTCGCGGACGAACCGACCAGTGCCCTCGACTGGGAGAACGGGCAGAAGGTGATTGAATTGTTGCGGGATGCGGCCCACGAGCGGAAGGCGTCGATCCTGGTTGTGTCGCACGATCACCGCATCCTGCCGTTCGTGGACGTTTATTATCATCTGGAAGACGGCCACCTGGAACGGCGGCCACTGGCGGCACACCACTGAGTGAGTCGCGTTTCGCGGTCGCTCCAACGGGCGGCCGGGCCTAACGCCTGGAGGCTGAGCATGAACTGGTCTCGCCGAATTCGCCCTGTGGTGATCGTTCTCGGAGTCCTCCTCCTTGTGGGCACTCTCATCGGCGCGGGGGCACTCACGGCCGGTCACGGCAACCCGACCGATGGCCCGAAGTCGGCCAACCCTGCGCAAAACCCTAGCACGAAAGCGGGCGGCCCCATTACCATGGGCACCGTCGATAGCGACCCGCCTCCGGTGTCATACGGATTGCCAACGGTTCTCCAGTCGGGCTCCATCGCAGAGGTGTTCGTCAAGGACGGCCAAGAAGTGAAGGCCGACGAGAAACTCTACACGTTCGACACGAGCATCCAGACCAGCGATCTGAAACGAGCCAGTGCTGCCGTTGCCGTTGCAAAAACGAAAGTCGATGAAGCGAAAGAAGGAGCCAGGCAGCACGCGGAGAAGGTCAAGGTGCTGAATACAGGAGTGGATGTGGTTGCTGAGAAGGTGAAATGGCAGACTTATCTGGTGACGCTGATCGAGGGGAATTTAAACAAGGGATACATGGCCGAAAAGATTCCCGAGGCCGACTGGAAAGCAAAACGAGACCTCAACGCGGATCTCTATAAGGCGAACATCGACAAAATAACTGCAATCAACGAGTTGTCGCTCAAGAGAGCGGAACTCGACGCATTGAAAGCGGCCGATCCCCAGGTGCTCGTGAAAGAAGCCGAAGCGGGCGTTGACCAAGCGAAGGCCGAAGTCAACAAAGCAGAAACGGCTATCAGGCTCTGCACTGTGACCGCGAAGACGGCGGGCACCGTCGAGCAAGTGAAGATCAGCCCAGGAGCAACGCTCGGCATCAGCACCCGCGACCCGGCTCTGTGGCTGATTCCAGCCGGTCCGCGAGTGGTGCGAGCCGAGATCGAGGCAGACTTCGCCCACCGCGTTTCGAACGACCTCATCGGCAAAGAGGTCACGATCTACGATAACGCCGACCCGAAGATCACTTACAAGGGCACCGTGCGGCGAATCGGCGGCACCTTCCTTCCGAAGCGTTCGGAGTCGCTGATTATGAGCGACACTCGCGTACTCGAAGCTCTGGTCGAAGTAACCGACCCCGCTCCGGCAGGTAAGCCGCCGCTGCGAGTGGGTCAGCGAGTCCGTGTGAATCTGGGCCAATAAGTGAAAATGACGAATGACCCACCAATGACCCACCAATGACGAAGGAATGACCAAGCACGAAGCACAAATGACCAAGGATCGGTCTGCCCTTCGTCATTCGGAATTGGGCATTGGTGATTCCTTCGTCATTGGTGGGTCATTGGTGGGTCATTCGTCATTGACCGTGTCCGAGTCATTCGCCCGCTGCCGCAAAATCACCACCCAAGCCAAGAGTTCCTTTCCGCTCGCGTTCCGACTGCTTCCGCCTCGCAAACGTCGTGCGATGGACGCGCTCTATGCGTTCATGCGAGTCACCGACGATCTCGCCGACGAACCCGGTGAACTCGCCACAAAGCAGCAGAACCTCACGGCGTGGCGAAGCAACTTGCTCGCGGCTATCGATGGCGAGTTCACACATCCGGTCTTCCCCGCACTCGCCGACACGATTCACCGCTTCGACATCCCCACGCAATATCTGCTCGACGTGATCGACGGCGTTTCGTCGGACCTCGAACCGACACGCTTCCACACGTTCACCGACCTGTATCCGTACTGCTATCGCGTGGCGTCGGCTGTGGGGCTGGCGTGCATTCGCATCTGGGGATTGCAGCCCGGGGTCACGTTTCCGCACACGCTCCAATCAGCCGAAGCAGCCGGGATCGCGTTTCAGCTTACGAACATCATGCGGGATGTGGCCGAAGACCTGCGAGGTGGACGTGTCTATCTTCCGCTCGATGAACTGCAACGCTTCGGCTGCCCGCCGGAATCGTGGGCGAAGGAGGCAACGCGCCCGGAATTCCTGGCGATGATGCAATTCCAGACGCAGCGGGCACGCGGGTTCTATCAGATGGCGGAACCGTTGAACGCGATGCTCTCGGCAGAAGGTCGTGGCATCTTCCGGGTGATGTGCGGAACGTATCGACGCTTACTCGACGAGATCGAACGCAGCAACTTCGACGTGTTAGGTCATCGGGTGCGTGTGGCGAAGTGGCGGAAGGGTCTGATTCTGGTGTGCGGTTGGGCCGCGAAATGGGGCTGGGTGTGATGGAAAAATCGAGACGTGTAGCGGTCGCCGCAACGCGGCGACATGCCGCCCCGTTGGAGCGGCCGCTACACTCGATCACGTTCCGTTGCTGTGCCGTAGCGATCGCCACGTCTGAATGGCCCATTCGCGGTCGTCGGCCGATTCCGCATACACATTGCACACTGCCAACTGACCCGCCACGCCTGCCACGCCGCTGAGTCGCCAGACCGTGCGGCCGTCTTCTTCCACCGGCCCGAACACCGCCGCACCGCGAATCTCGCCAACCTCCAACCCAGGCACCGCTTCGCCCTCGGGCAAACTCCGTCGGCCAACTTCCAGCGCTTCCAGCGCCGTCGGGGCCGATCCATTTGGCTTCGTGAAGCCCACACGGCGAAACCACACGGTTCGCGTCCGGTCCCAACCGGTCCAGTTGCGGTCTTCGTCCCATTCTCTCGCAAAGCTGCCAGGCACTTCCACGCTCCAGCCGCCGTCGAGCGTCGCACGCACCGGGTAGCGTCGATAGCCGATACGAGGGCCAACGGTCACCGGAGGCGGCCCGGCTCGCTTCCACAATTCGACGCTCAACACGGTATCGGTCGGCGTCACGCAGAACTGCTCGCCGCTCGCATCGGTCTGAATCGCTTCGAGGAGTTCGAGCCAGGCGGCCCACGGCAATTCGGTTGCGGGGTCGAGCTTGAACGCCGTGGCGAGATCGTTCGCGATCTGGTCGGCGACTTCACCCTCGGCATCAGTCAGCGGGGCACGCCAGGGGAATTCGCACCACAGTCTGGCGAGCGCTCGGTTGCGATAAAACTCCGCGTCGAGCTTTGGATTCCACCACGCGAAGAAGCTGCCGCCGCGGTGCGGCTCCACAACCACCGACGCAGCCCATTCCCGCGAGCGCGGCCCGAGCGGAGTCAGCACTTCGCCCGGATAGGTGAAGCCGTGGCCCGCCGGCAACCCGACCGAGGCCGGGTTGCGTCGGCACGCTCCGGCGATCCAACGGAGGAACTGCTGCTCGACAGCGGCGGTGCTTCGACTGGTGAAGAAGTCGGTTGGGTCGGTGCAGTTGGCGGTGTCCCACTCGAAATCGAAATCGTCGGCGAGGTGTCGGAACAGATCGCAGAGGTATTGGTGGTAGCCCGGACCGGCTGGAGTTGTGATCGCTGTTGCCTGCACGCGGCCGGAACCACGCAAACGAATTTCGATGGGCAACGCGGCTGGGTGTAGCTCGACGAGCAGTACCGGCCTGTCTTCGCTGTCTCGCATCAACTGCGTATCGAGGACCGCATCGCCGACGCCCTCGAACCAGACGGCTGCGCGTGCCAGCCAGTCCTTCGCTTCGGAGCGAGACAGTCGGCGATCACCGAGCGTGAGATGGCCAGTAAAGACGAGCGTGATCGGCATGAACGGGAGACCGCTCCGCAGCCTGAGTTTTGTCGGTTCCGTCGTGGATAATTGTACGGATGAACCCTGTTGCGGCGACGGCGAACGCACGGCTGTTACCATCGCGGGTTCTGGCATGTGGTTGGTCGGAGCCCGAGCGCCAAGCGAGGTTTGAGCGTGCCCCTCGCTTGGCGCTCGGGCTCCGACAAATCAGTCATGCCAATGGATAAGATGCCTGTAGGTGCCTGTTCAACGCCGAGTCCACCACGACGCAACCATGCCGCAACCCGATTACCCCGCGTCGCTGGCTGCTCTCGTTGCTCGGCTCGCGACCCTATCCCAATCCGAACGAGCTGCTACCGTCACGCAGATTCTTCCGCTGCTCGCCGATGTTCGCATCTCGCTCACGCTTCGCATTTCTGCTGCCGCCGGAGTCCTTCGAAACATCCCAGATCGACGGCGAGACGTGCGAAGGGTAACTCGGGCACTCACTGCCGGGATCTCCACGAAACGTGCGCTCGATCGACTTCGACAAGTTCAGCAACAGATCGAGAAATGCAACGCTCTCGATGAGTTGATCAAGGCCCGCGAACTTCGAGTGAAGTTGGCGTGCCCACGGTGCAAGGTTCGGCTACCTCGCAGCGAGATGGTGAAACACCTCTGGCACGAACACCGGCTCATGCTGCATCGGCGTTCGACTCGCACGACCACGCGAACCGCGGCCGAACTGCGTCTCACCTTCGCCGCGACGGGCGATCTCGAAGCACTCGACCGCATGGCGGAGCTTCACGGCGCGAGTGGTCTGCGGCGCTGGATGGCTGACGAACATGCGCCGGCCGAAGAAATTGCCCCGCTGTTAGAGGCCGCGACAGACCACGGAGCAGGGTTGTGCCCGGTGTGTTTCGCGGAATCGGTCGCTGCGGTGACACCGTTTCCGCTACCGCTTGATCTCGCGAACGGTCGGCTCTCAGGCGACGGCTACGCGGTGCGACTTGGCGGCAATGCCTGGATTCGCACACTCGCGGTGTCCACACCCGACTTACCGCCGTCGCCAGATAGCCTCAAACTTGCACCGCGAACAACTGCCACGCTCGTTGCGGCGCTGATCGTGCTGGCTGTGCTGTTCACGCCATCGCACGCGCTACTCGGACTCACTCTGAGTGCGATCGCATACTTCGCCGTGCTGTTCGCACAATCGCGGCACGACCCAAACGATCGGGCGGTCGAAGTCGCCTGGCAGCGGTTGGCGGCTGGCCTGGCCGAGCGCGAACACGCCGTCCGGTTCCTGACGCGGTTGTGCCTCGCGAGTCTCGGTCGAGGCAACGCGGAACAACGGGTCGCGGTGCTGGCGAACATCGCGGCCAGAGCTGCCGGACGTGCCGACGATTCTGACGCGGAACTGCAACTGCTTGCCGCCTCGCGGGTGTTGCAGGTTGAAGATGCGATCCGTCTCGGGCGGGATGCCGTGGCTGGTGTCGCGAGCCTCGCGGCGACGGGATTCACGGGCGAACTCTCGGCCGATTTCGCGGAGTTCGTCGTGGGTGCGTATCTCACTCGCGACCGTGCTGCCGGTGATTTGCTGCGTCTCCGAATACTGCTGCTCGCCGCTGCGTTCGAGGCTGGGCTTGTGCCGCGTGACCTCACGGATATCTGGACCGCCGCTCCGAATCTGAAACGGGTGATGTCGGTCGAGCCCGCGAATCGCCTCGGGCTGCTGTTCGGATTGTGGCGAACTCGTGACGCTCATGCGTGGCACTCCGTCGGCCACGGCGACACCGTCTTCGATCTCGCGCGGAAGCTGCCACGTCATGCGGCCGGTGTTCTGGAACGCTTCCCCGATCTTTTGCTGTCGCATCGACCGGAGCGGGCCGTCGAAGACCTGATCGGTCCGGTGTTGATCTGTGCGCGAGGTGTTGCCATCGGAGATCAACTCCTCGCCGATCCGGATGCCGAGGTGGGGCTCGAATCACGCGGGCGAGTTCTGATCTTCGGGCGACATCGGATCGAGGTTCGGCGTCAGTTGCCGGACGACTTCCCAGACATCGTCAGTGCTTGGTTGCAGTTTCGAGCGGAGTGGCTGTTGACGCTCGGTGAAGGTGGCTTCGGGGCGGGAACGCTGGCCATCTCGCAGCGAGTGCTGGCACCGTTCAGTCGGCGGTGCAGCAGTTGCGAGACGGTATCGACGATGGGCTGCGGTTCGGTGGGCGTGCGCCTCGCGTAGAGCCGTTCGACTTTCTGAATCCGTCAACGCGCCAGGGAACGTTTCCATTCCTGGTTCAACTCTTCGACAGACTTGCCGGTCAATGTCTTCCAGACGCCGGCGTCGTACTTGTCAGCCCGCAGCAGTGCGTTCAGCTTGGTCACCGTTTTCGGGTCGTAGTTTGCTGATACGAATGCGAGAAATGCCGCTGTGGTTCGGTAACTGGCGTCGTAGTTGGCACGTTCGGGCGTGAGCCGTCCGGCCTTGCCAGGCTCGTACTTCCAGAAGCGAACATAATCAGCGATCCCTTCCACCAACCAGCCGGGCAAGTTCCGAGCGCGATAATTCTGAACGCAGTGAACGGTCTCGTGAACCATCGCCCCGATGTCGCCGGGGTGCGCTTTGAAGTACTTCACCGACCCTGTGATCCGCCCGCCGCCTGCCGCAGCCACGCCGTTGTAATCGGATTTCAGGCTCAAATGGATCTGCGTTAGCGGCCGGAACCCTTCGCTCGACAACTCATCGCAGATCATCGCGTATTCTCGCTCACAAATCCGCACGACTTTCTGACCCCACTCCTTCATCTCCGGCGCATCCTTCACATCCAAAGTGAACTCGATCGGGTAGCGGAAAGTGACGACTTTGGGGTCTGAATCCAGCGTGATCTCACGGACGACGAGCGGGTGCTTCAGGTCTTCAATCACACGCACGCGAACGGCCTTCACGAGCTTCCCGTTACCCGACCATTCAGCTTTCCCGTCCGCGAAAGTTGCCACCGATTCGAAGTCGGTACCCTGGGTCGACACTTCCAGCGTTGCCGCACGCAGTGCGAACTCGTTGTTCGGCGTTCCCGTCAGCACAGAAACAGTTTTGAGCGATACTGGCTGGTCAAAGGTGAGCGTGAGATGATCCGACTTGGCTGCGTTCCGTTCCGACGCAAAATACGTGTTCGGGTTAGCGTCGAACGCAAACTGCCGGATGTGGCTACCTTCCGTGGAGCACGACGATTCGATGACTGCAAATTCGATCGGTCGAGGTGCCGGGGCGACCGCTGGAGCGTTGGCAGCCGAGAAAGAGCACAGCAAACTGAAAACATGCGAGAGCATCAAATGCATGGGAGCCTCTGCTGCGCGACCGTTCACATCAGCCTGACAACCCACGCGGCGAGGACAGCAATCAGCACCGCCCCGAGGCAAATCCACAGGAGCGATCGCGACTTCTTCGGCGTCTGGAACGTGTCGCGGTCAACGGTGACGGGGCCATCAAGGCGAAGGTTCGCTCGTGATCGGCGGGTTGGCGCTGGCGAAATCTCGATGGCTTCGGGCAGGTCTTCGTCGTCCGCGGCAGGCTGGGCTTTGTTGCTGCTGGGTGCGCCCCACGGTGACGCCGCTGGCGAACTCGATGCGAACGGATTCGCAGCAAAGGGGCTGGGGGCGCTGGGGGCAGGTCTTGTTGCGGGCAGCGCGGCCATTGACACCTTGGAACCACGACCGGTTTCGCTCGGGGCAGGGGGGGCCGGACTGGCATCGGGCTTGGTAACGACTTCCCGAGCGGCTGGGCTGAGTTGCGGCATCTCCTCAGCCGGGGGCAATTTCACCGCCGCCGGAAGGAAGTCGTCCAGCGCCACCACCACCTGAGCGGGCGTCTGATAACGAACCTTCGGATCCTTCGCCATCATCTTCGCAAGCACCGCAGCCAACCCTTCCGGCACCTCGGGTCGGATCGCCCGGATTGGCGTCGGGTCTTTGGTGCGGTGCCAGAGCAGTTTCTGCGAAACCGTTCCGGTCGGGAATGGCGGATGCCCGGCGAGGAGGAAGTAGAGCGTCGCACCGAGAGCGTAGATGTCGGCACGTCCATCGACCGAGTGGCTGTTCACGACCTGCTCGGGGGCAACGTAATCGGCTGTGCCGAGCACAATCTTGTCGTCGTACTTTTGCGTCAGTTGATCCGCGTGGTCGTTCAGAATCCGGGCGAGGCCCATATCGAGGATGCGAGCCACACCTTTGCGATCAACAAGCACGTTTCCGGGCTTGATGTCGCGGTGAATGATCTTGCTTCGGAATGCGTAGTCGAGCCCCGCTGCAACCTGTCTCGCGTAGCTGACCGCACGGGCAATATCCATCGCCCCGAAATTCTGGACCATGTCCATCAGATTGGACCCGTCGATGTAGTCCATCACGATGAAGTGCAGGTCGCCGTCCTGGTCGATTTCGTGAGTGCGGACGACATTCGGATGTTCGAGAGCGGCGGCGGCTCGTGCTTCGCGTTGGAATCGTCCGAGGGCAGCGGGTTGGTCGGCCTTGGCGGGCGGCAGCACCTTGATCGCGGCTCGCTTCTTAGTGGCCGTGTGTTCGCAGAGGAAGACCTGACCCATGCCGCCGACACCGACTCGCTCCAGCAATTTGTAAGGCCCGATGACGAATCCGCGAGACTTGCCGAGGAGGTACTGCTCGGCCTGGAAGTTGGTGAGAATCCCATCTCGAATCATCATGTCGAGGAATTCTTGAACGTCGTTGGGCACTCCTGCCCCGAATTTCGGGCGTTCGAGGTAAGCGTTGAGTTGTTGTTCGTCAACGACTCCGCTCTTACGGATGAGACCAAGCAATTCCTCGACGGAGTTCGGGACGGACATGGAGCACCACGCAGACGATGAGGAGAAACCGCGTCCGGGCGAATCCGTTCTGGAATGGCATTCGTTCCTAATCTTAGGACAATTCACGGCATCGGGCAAACGGCCCTGTTGCGTCCGTTTCGGCTGGCTCAACCGTCGGGTGTGTCGAGGATGTGTTGCAGTCGGGCGGCGAGTTCCGGCGGAAAGCGTGCGGGCCACGTCGCATCGATCAAGCCGACCTCGATGAAATCGCGGACATGGGTGCGGTCCTTGTCACGGTTCGACGTGAGTTTCATCCGCACGAGCGCTTCGAGCAACAGGACGCGGAACATTGCTCCGGCTTCGCTCTCGGTGACCTGTGGCGTCGGCAGCAAATACTCCTCACGCACCTTCTCGCCAGCGAACAGAACGTGCACGGCGTCGCGAGCTTTGGCACCTTTGCCGTCGAGGAACATGTCGATGCTGGCCGCGTGCCGATATACGAAACCGGCGGCTTCCATTGCGACCTTCGCAGCGTCGAAGTCCTACCGACGCAGCAGAATGTTCACGTCGGGTGTGTTGCGTACTCCGCCCTGATCGGCTCGTGTCATCCACTCAGCTACGGCATGTCCGCCACAAACGGCGTAAGTCAGACTTGCCTTTTCGATTGCAGCCACGGCCCGAAGGAGGCGGTCTCGCACCTTTTCCACGGCGTTCACCATCCTTTCCCAGGAGACTTCCCCAATCACGATGTCGGCCATGGTTTTTGCCTTGCTTCTAGCGCGTATCTTTTCGATCACCATACGCCATAAGTGGGGTGTCTCGCTTCAATGCTGGGTCAATCGTGAATCGGCATCGTGGCACCTCCAAGTGACAGGATACCACAGACCTCACTGAACCGCACTTCTCACAGCGGTTCCCAACCTCCAGATGTGTCCAATCGCCCATCCCGAAACTCTCGGATAACTCGGAGCATCGTCGGTTCGTCGAGCAAACAAGAGCGTGGCAGCGTCGTCGAGACGCCGCCGATCATGATCGTCACATCGCTCGCCAGTGGCGATGTGTTGAGCGGTTGGAACTGCGATCCGTCCGCCTGTTGAACCAAGATGAAGTAGAGCCCGTCGGAACCATCGATCAGTAAAGACGAGCCATCGGCACCCGTGATGGTCATGTCATTTCCCTCGACGGACTCGTCCCTCACTATACAACAGATCACCGATTCGATGATTTCACCCCGTGACCGCACCCTCACTCGCGCTGCGCACGAGCTTCGCGTACTTCGCCAGCACGCCACGCTCCACTCGCGGTGCGGGCGCCTTCCACTTGCCCTTGCGTGCCTGCAATTCCGCGTCCGGGATGTTCAGCGTGATCGACTTGTTATCTCCGTCGATCGTGATCGAATCGCCATCCTGCACCAGCGCGATCGGGCCGCCAACCCACGCTTCTGGCGAAACGTGACCCACCACCAACCCGTGCGTGCCGCCACTGAAACGGCCATCCGTGATGAGACCCACACTCTCGCCCAACCCTTGACCCATCAGCGCTCCCGTGATGCTCAACATCTCACGCATGCCCGGCCCGCCGACCGGTCCTTCGCCGCGAATGATGACCACGTCCCCAGCCACGATCTTGCGTGCCTGAATCGCCTGGAAGCACGCCTCTTCGCCATCGAACACGCGAGCCGGGCCGGTGATCGCTCGCACCTTCAACCCTGCAACTTTCGCGATCGAACCTTCAGGCGCGAGGTTGCCACGCAGCACGACGTGAATGCCGTGCGAGAACAACGGCTCCTCGAAAGTGCGAACCACGCTCTGCTTCTTCGCGAACACGCTTGGAACTTCCGCGAGGTTCTCGGCGATCGTCTTGCCGGTCACGGTGATGCAGTCCGCGTGCAGGAAGCCCGCATCGAGCAACGCTCGCAACACGGCAGGTGTGCCGCCAACGCGGTACAGGTCGAACATGACGTGCTTGCCGCCCGGCTTCAGGTCCGCGATGTGTGGCACCTTACCGCCGAGGCGGTCGAAGTCGTCGAGCGTCCACGGCACACCCGCTTCCAACGCGATCGCCATGAGATGCAGCACCGCGTTCGTCGAGCCACCGAGAGCCAGCACGAGAGTGTAAGCATTCTCCAGGCTTTTGCGTGTGATGATGTCACGCGGGCGGATGTTCTTCTCAACGAGGCCGACAACAGCCTTGCCAGCGAGGAAGGCTTCACGTTCCTTCGCGGCCGTCACGGCTGGGTTCGACGCACCATACGGAAGCGACAGGCCCATTGCTTCGATCGCGCTCGACATCGTGTTCGCGGTGTACATGCCGCCGCATGAGCCGTGCCCGGGGCAGCTTTCGCACTCGACCTTGTGCAGCATCTTCGCGTCGATCTTGTTCGCCTGGAACTGACCAACCGCCTCGAAGATCGAAACGATGTCCACGTCTTCGCCGTGCGGCCCGACGCCCGGCATGATGCTGCCACCGTAAACGAAGATGCTCGGGATGTTCAGGCGAGCCATCGCCATCACGCAACCCGGCATGTTCTTGTCGCAACCGCCGAACGCGATCAGCCCGTCGTGGTTCATCGCGCCGGCGACTGTTTCCAGACAGTCCGCAATCACTTCCCGCGATACCAGTGAGTACCGCATTCCCATGTGACCCATGCTGATGCCGTCGGAGACGGTTGGAGCGCCGAACGTTTGCGGCACACCGCCGCCAGCTCGCACACCTTCGCGACCCTTCAGTGCGAGCCGGTCGAGGTGAGCGTTGCAGGGCGTGATGTCCGAGAACAGCGACGCGACGCCGATGACGGGCTTGTTGAAGTCTTCGTCGGTGAAACCGACGCCGCGAAGCATGGCGCGGTTGGGCGCACGGCCAGGACCGCCGGTGGTTGTCAAACTTTTTCGTTGCATCGGCTCGGGCATCGCAAATTCCTCTCAGTACATCCGGGAGTGGGTCGGGGTGCATTTTCCGACGTGACCAGAATGTTATCCAGACACGGGAGCCTGACGGCCATGAGATAGCGATGTGTGGGATTTATCGACACAACGCATTCGGCCGGTTTTTGCTCCGAAGTGGCGACGACAAGTTACGCGAGATTTCCTGTGATTCCTTGGTCGGGAACACACCTTGTCGCAGTTTTATGAGGGCAGTCGAGGCTGGCGAGAACCTCGGTGCGGGAGAATCCGACAGCGAAAAATGGGAAAGTCGACACATCGAATTGCATCCGCGGAAACAGTGACCTACAGAGTTATCGTCACCGCTCCTGACGCTTTGACCACGGATGCAACCCACACATCATGTGTCCGGGGGCGTCAACTTTTTCACTCTTGCGGAGTCTTGAGATGCGGAACCTTGCGAAGCAACTGGTGTCGTTTCTGAAGAAGGAAGATGGCCCGACCGCGGTTGAGTATGCCGTGATGTTGGCCCTCATTGTCGTAGTCTGCATTGCCGCCATCTCGGCGGTCGGATCAAACGCTAATGCCACATTCAGTAAAATCGGCTCTTCGCTGAATTAATCGTCAAATCAGTAATCAGTAAAACCAATAGTTCGTGCAGCAAAAAAATTGCACAACCACGTTGTTGTGCTGTTCACCTGGCCCAACCGAACTTCTCGGGCGGGTTTGCATTCTGATCCCTCAAATTCCTCACCCTGGAGAGTCCGATGCGCAAGTTCACGAAGCAACTGGTGTCGTTTCTGAAGAAGGAAGATGGCCCGACCGCGGTTGAGTATGCCGTGATGCTGGCCCTCATTGTTGTGGTCTGCATTGCTGCCATCTCGTCGATTGGCAAAAACGCCAATGCCACGTTCAGCAAGATTGGCTCCGCCGTGAGTTGATGCGATCGCGAGCAACAACGGAACAACCCCCGCAAGGATCGCGGGGGTTGTTCTTTTTCTGCGGGTCGCGGCTTCAGCATCAAAACCGAGCGTGAGACGTGGCGCCAGGCAGCGGCGATAAATCCGAAATTCGTCGGGTTGGAAATCCTTGATTTTGGGGCACAACCGCGACGCCAGGCTTTGCCATCGGTTCGGATCGGGTGCCGAGGCGAAACAACGAAAAACACCCAGAACGGAATGTTCTGGGTGTTCGTGTTTTGCGTCGAGACGTCGCTGGCGGTTGGCGAAGCCACCCCCGCGTTTGGCCGCATCAAGTGACGGCGGAGCCGATCTTGCTGAAGGTCTGGTTGGCGTTTTTGCCGATGGCCGAGATGGCGGCGATGCAGACCACAACGATGAGGGCCAACATCACGGCATACTCAACCGCTGTCGGGCCATCTTCCTTCTTCAGGAACGACACCATCTTCTTGGCGATGCTTCGCATCTCAAAACTCCGATGTGGTGAAAAAGCCTGACGCCGCGGTGCTTGAGGTGAGTGACACCCGGCTCAAGACAGGCGACAGAGGGTTGACGACAACTTTCTAGATCACCCAGGCGTCACATGCAACCGAGGTGATGGATTTTCCACTGCTTCAGTGTCGTATTTTCTTACAACCTAACTCTGCGCGGCGTAAGTACCTGCAACAACTCAAACGCCATTCACCCGCCGGAGCGGACACAATTATTTCGCTGGCAACCACTGCACCGCATCAATCACCACATAACCATCGTCCACGCCTTCGTTTGTGATGACCATGGATGCCTTGCCCTTCTCGAAGCGGAAAGTACCCAGCGAGATCCACAACCCGTCGATCGGCGGTGCCTTCTGTTGATTGATCGTCTTCGTGAATGTGCCCTCCGTGTGCGTCACGGCGACCGGAACCTTGGTCGACCGGTTCGCATTGGGAGTGTAGGCAATTCGGACTTCGTACATTCCCGCTTCGGGCAGGTCGGCGACGAACTTGGCGCTCTGCTTACCGCGGTCCTTGTTGCCGTCGTGCCGGTAACCGACGCCGACGAAGGGTGTGTTCGCACTGCTGACCGTGTCGAAGCCTTTCCGTTCCGCGTCGGCATCATCGACCACGACACCAGCCAATTTCTTTGGATCGATTGCATCGGACCGTTTCGGAGTGTCGAATTCCAGCACCTGCTTGTCGGCGAGCATTTGCTTCCGCAACTTCGCGTACTCGACCTTCTGCACATCGACCTTGTCCGTAATCGCAATCACGGCTGCCGTCGCGGCATTTTGACCGAGGATCATGAACACTGGCTCCATGCGAATCGAGCCATACGCGATGTGTGTGCTGCTCATGCACACCGGCACGATCAGGTTCGGGCACTCGCCAGCCTTTGGCACGATCGACTGGTACGCGATGCGATACGGACCGCCGGGACTTTGCTGCACGTCGCCTTCGTTCTGCACGAGACCGTCAGCGGTCACATACCGGGCGCAGTTGTGCGAGTCCATGTTGTAGGAACCCATTCCCACGGACTGCGGCGTGTCCTTCTTGCGGGTGCAGTCGAGTTCCGTGTGCACGTAGTCGCTGACCATGCGGCGTGCTTCGCGGATGTAAAGCTGATGCGGCCAGTGGTTGGTGTCCGTGAACTCGTCCTTTGCCAAGCCCCACGGCTTCATCTGCGCTCGCACCTTCTCGGGCACTCGCGGGTGATTCTGCAACGCCCACATCAGCCCCTTTTGATAACTGAGGTGTGCTGCGATGATCTGCTCGCGTTCGGCGTAGCTGGCGTCGGGGTACTTGTAATTCTGGCCGATGAAATCTGTGCTGAAGGCACAATTGTTGTTCGTGTCGGTCTTCTTGTTCGGCACGCGGTCGGGCTTCATCGGGATGCGAAGGTCGCCAGCCTCGAAGTTGCGGAACAGCAGTTCGTACTTCGCTTCGTCGAAATCGGCTGGCTTCTCGAAAGGGACGCGGTTCGCCGCGACGTCCGTCATGCACATGCGGAAGCAGTACGCTTGAAGCCGTTTGTCGGCTTCACCATCGGCCGGCATCGGCTCCGCTTCGACGCCGAACAACACGCCGCTCTTGGCGTCGCCGGGCTTCACATACGGATCGACCTTCGCGGTGAAGCGATGCGCGTGGTTGTTCCACTTCTTCGCGATGCCGTTGTACGTTTCGCCATACTGCTTGTTCGCTTCGCGGCCGGTGGTGTAGCTCACGCCAGCCGCAGCCATCAGATCGCCTTCGTAAGTCGCGTCGATGAAGATTTGGCCCGCGAACGTCTTCCCCGACTCCATTGTGATTGACACGATTCGCTTGCCGTCGAGCTTTACGCCCTTCGCACGGTCGAGACGCTCGCTGAACACAACGGGAACCTTCGCTTCTTCGAGCTTCGCTCGTAGCACTACCTCGGCGACGTGCGGCTCAAACGCCCAGATGGCGTCGTCTTTCGGATGGTACAGGGCGTAATCCTTGGCTTGTTCGTGAATCCACGCTTCGGGTTTGCTGTACTCCTTGTGCAACTGCTGGTAGAACTCCCGAGCGAACCCGCCGATGACGGCCTTGTTGCCCGAGTCGGTCCAGCCGAGGCCACCGGAAGTTAAGCCGCCGATGTGTTTGCCGGGTTCGATCAGCACGACCGTTTTGCCCATGCGTGAGGCTTGCACAGCCGACGCGACGCCGGAAGCGGTGCCGCCGTACACGACGATGTCGTAATCGGCCGCGACGGTTGGTGCACCTGTGAGAAGCAAGGCGAGGAACGCGAGATGGCAACGCATGGGAGAGACTCCGGGAGTTGCTGCGAATGTAGCATTCCAGGGGCACTCGAACCAGAGCGCAGGTGGTAAACGACCCCGAAGCCAATAAACAGGTTTCACCGTCGTGAAATCTCATTCTGGAGTTCGCATGTCGTCGGCAACGGTTCCGGGTCGGGCGTGGGTCGTGACAGCCGCGGGCACGGCCGTGAACCTGTGCCTGGGCATCCTTTACGCCTGGAGCGTCTGGAAAGCCGCGCTCGTGCCGAAAAATCCGGAACTGTACGGCACCGCCATGCCGGGCATCAACGAAGGCTGGACGTATCTGTCCAACTCCGAAGCGACGCTCGCGTATGCCATCTGCGGCTTCACGTTCGCACTGTGCATGATTCCGGGCGGTCGCCTTCAAGACCGCTACGGCGCGAAGATCGGTGCCACCGCGGGCGGGCTGTTCCTCGCGACCGGCTGCATCACCGCCGGGCTGATGAAGAGCTACATCGGCTTGGTTCTTGGCTTCGGCTTGCTCGGCGGCATCGGCATGGGTCTCGGCTACGCAGCTGCCACGCCCGCTGCCGTGCGATGGTTCCACAGCAGTCGCCGCGGTCTGATTGTCGGGTTGGTCGTCGCGGGGTACGGTGCAGCGGCGATCTACATTTCACCGCTCGCGAAGTTCCTCATCGTCAATCACGGCTTGACCGGCAGCTTCGTTGGGCTTGGCATCCTGTTCGCCGTGGTGGTCGTGGTCGCGGGGCAGATGCTGACGCCTCCCCCAGCGGGATACGTCGCTCCGGTTCCGCAGCACATCCTCGACGGTCCGAAAGTGGTGACCACCGATTACCCCGCGAGCCAAATGCTCGGGATGTGGCAGTTTTACGCGCTCGTGTTTTTGTTCATCGGTTCGGCACAGTCGGGCTTGCTTGTGATCGCGAACGCGGCTCTGCTGTTGAAGGATGTCGCGGAATCGAATCAGTTCCTCGCCCAGAACGGCTGGATTCTCGCGACGTTCGGCGGGTTCGTGAACGCTGCCGGTCGCGTTGGCACCGGTCGATATTCGGATCGCATCGGTCGAACAAACGCCTACGCCATGAACGGCGTGATCTCGGCCGCGTGCCTGTTCGCTGCGCCGTGGGTGATCGCACAAAAAGACGTGGCGATGTTGTTCATCATCATCGGCGTGATGTTCTGGCAGTACGGTGGAACGCTCGCGGTGATGCCTGCGATCACGGCTGATTACTTCGGGCCGAAGAACATGGGCATGAACTACGGATTGGTGTTCATCGGGTGGGGAATTGCGTTCTTCGTCCCGCAGATTGCGGCATCCATCAACGACGCATATGGCAGTCTCGATCTGGCGTTTTATCTTTCCGGTGGGTTACTCGTGCTGGCGGTTCTGTTAAGCCGTATCATCCGGAAGCCGGTCTCAGGCGAGCCTGGAGCGTGAGCGACCGGAGTTATTTGTTTTATTCTTCCCGCACGGTACAATCGGGCACCTACGGGGTCGTTCCATGCTGGTCGCGCTCTTGTTCTTTTTGGTCTCAACGCACGCATTGATGGACTACGCACTTCAATCCGATGCCATCGCCACCTGTAAGTGCCGCAAGTTCGAGAGTCCGGTCTCGAAGGCAGTGCCGTGGTATTACTGGCTCACGGCACACGCTGTGCTCCACGGTGCTGCGGTCGGCGTGGTCGTGCGATGGTTCGGCTTCGGTTGGGATGCCGTCTGGCCGATTGCCCTCGCGGAAACCGTGATCCACTGGTTCATCGACCTTGGCAAGTGCGAGAAGTATTACGGCATCGACATCGATCAAGCGATGCACATCATCTGCCGGGTGCTGTGGTTCTCGCTGCTGGCTTCTGGCATTCTCGGGCCGATTCCACAGGGGTGAACATGATTCGTTCTCCATCGAATCGCCCTGGTCGCGGTTTGGAACTTCTGCTTGCGCTGGTCGCCGCTCTCGGGGCCGGCGCTGCTGGCGGCTATCTCATCGCGATCAACACCGCCACGCCTTCGATACCTTCCGATCAATCTGTGAATCGTCCCGAACGAGTCACGGCTCTCGGTCGGCTTCAGCCGTCGGGGAGCATCGTGCCGGTGTTCGGTCCGCCTGGGGATCGCATTGCGAAGATGTATGGCGTGAGCCCCGGTACTCTCATCAAAGCGGGAACGCCGGTCGCCGATCTCGCGAGCCGAAAAGACCGACTCCTCGAACTTCAGATCGCGGAGACGCAGCAAGACGAGGCGAACAACTCCCTGAAGTTCGCAAAAGTCGCGGGCGAGCAGAAAGTGCGTGCGGCTGAGGCCGAGTTGAATCTCGCGAAGGCGAACAAAGCCAGCGACCTCGCGGCTCTCGATGCGAAGCAGACGTATCTGAAACTGCAATCGGAAACGGCGACCGCCGGCGTGACACGCCTCGAAAAGCTTCGCACGGGTGGTTCGCCGGTCGCTGAGGAAACGATGGAGAAAGCGAAGCTCCTCGCAGCGCAAGCCGATGCCGAGTTCAAGGCTGGCGATGCTGTCCGCAAGAAGACCGAAACGACCTACGACGAAACCGAGAAGTCCGCCAACGCGAAGATCGCTGCCGCGAAAGCAGAACTGGATGAAGCCATCGCGAAGGTGCCGACCAAGTCAACAGAAGAGAAGTTGACGCTCGCGAAACAGCTCTCCGATCAGACCATTCTGAAGGCACCTGTCACGGGCACCGTGCTGAAGGTGATCGGTCGTGAAGGGCAGCCGACCGGCCTGGAACCGATTCTTCAAATGGCCGATCTCACGGCGATGACTGCGATTGCCGAGGTGTACGAGAGCGACGTCGAACGGCTGTCGAAGTGGGTGAAGGCTGGACCGGTGAAGGCTGAGATCAAGAACCCGGCGTTGCCGAAGACGCTCACGGGCACGGTGAATTCGGAACAGGATATTTCGCGGATGATCGCGAAGAATCAGGTGTTCGCGATGGGGCCGCGTGAAGATGCCGACCGCCGCGTGATCGAGGTTGTCGTGCATCTGAACCCCGACGCCATCGTTGACGCGAGCCGCTTCGTCGGGCTTCAAGTAACGGTGACGCTGGAGCCAGGGAAGTGACGCCCCTCGGGCTCGCATGGTCGAACCTCGCTCACAAGCGGGCACGCACGGCCATCGCTGCGGGTGGCGTCGCGTTCGCAGTCATCCTCATCTTCATGGAACTCGGTCTGCTCGGTGGCGTCGGTCGCACGGCCACGATGTTGTTCGACAAACTCAACTTCGACCTGTTCATCACGTCGTCGGAATACATGGATCTGAGCCGGACAGAGCAGTTCCCGCGTTCCAGGCTGGCACAGGCTCGGGCCGTCAGTGACGTCGAGAATGTCGTGCCGCTTTCGTTCGCGGGGGGCGCCTGGCGGGCACCCACTCGCACCGGCTTGTTCGGCACCACGCCCGGCGGCGCGGTCATGTCGATCACGCTGTTGGCTGTGCCGCCCGAACAGATCGACCGAGCGTTCACGATTGGCCCGAATGGCGTCTTCCGCACGCCCGAGGATGCGAGGATCGGCGGCGCTGCGATTTCGCGTCTCGATGCGTTCCTGATCGACCGCCGCTCGAAGCCCGACTTCGGCGACGTGAAGCAACTCATCGCCGCGTCGCAGCAAGAAACCGGCGACCCGATTCGGTTGAACAACATGCGGGCGGCGGTTGCGGGCTCGTTTGAACTCGGCACAGGCTTCAGTTGGAACGGTATGCTGCTTTCGAGCGAAGAAACCCTCGATCGCTTCACGGGTCGCCGTGCCGACGCCATCGACTTTGGGTTAGTTCAGCTTCGCAAAGGTGCCGACCCAATCGCCGTTCAGCGTGAGTTGCGGGCCGTGCTGCCGCCGGATGTGAAGGTGTACACGCGAGCCGAACTCAACGCCGACGAACGACGTTACTGGCTGCGGCTCACGTCAATCGGGCAGTTCCTCATCGTGGCCGTCATCCTCGCGGTGGTCGTCGGTGTCATCTTCGTCTATCAGATGATGGCGGCTGACATCCAGAACATGCTGCCCGAATACGCCACGGTGAAGGCTCTTGGTTACCGTCCGTCGTACTTGACGAGCGTGGTGTTGTGGCAGGCTGCGTTGCTGGCGGTGCTGGGCTACGTTCCGGGGTTCTTTGCGACACTGGTGCTTTACGTCGTGGCCAGCAAGTGGGGCGGCATTCCCACCGGCATGACGGTTGAAATTGCTGTCGGCGTGTTGGTGTTGACGCTGGGGATGTGCCTGGCGTCTGGGTTGCTCGCGGTGCGGAAGGTTCACGCAGCCGACCCCGCCGACTTGTTTTGAGGAATGGTCCCGCTCACTTCTTCGGCTCGATTTCGGCGGGAGCGCCGTAAATGTTGGCCTTCGGGAAGCGCTCCCGTACCAGCTTCACCCCCGCTGGCGTCACCTGCGTCGTTGCCAGATCCAACTCCGCCAACGCGGTCGTGTTCAACAACTGTTTCAGGGTTTTGTCGCCGATCTTCGTGCTCGACAGAAACAACCGGGAGAAGTTGTTGCATTTGCTGAAGTTAGCCATGCCAGCATCGCCGGTGTTCGTCTCATGCAGATCGAGCAGCGTGAGGGTTGTGCAGCCCTCGAAGAACGCCAAACCCACGTCGGTAATCGGCGTTTGCGCGAGGTGAAGTTCCTTGAGAGCCTGGCAATCCTTGATGATCGCCAAACCCACGTCGGTCACCTGTTTGCTGCCATCAAGGTTCACGACTGTCACCCGAAACGGTTCCTTCGGCAAATCAGCCGTCGCCTTGTAGGGGCTATCTTGGTCGTTGAGCTTGACCGTGCCGCCAATCGAAATGACGTATTCCGCGATCCGTCTTTCGGGGTCAAGCATCGGCTTGATTTCGCCGCCGTCGTGCAGAATCTTGCATCGAGGCAATGCTGCGGCAAGTTTTTTCACCCCCTCGGGGCTGATCCGGGTCTTTGGGACATAGAGGCTCGTGAGTACCCTCATCCCCGAGATGATTTCAACTGCCGTATCATCGACCTGTGTTTCACTCAGATCGAGATATTCCAGGCATTTGCAATCTTTGAAATTCACGACCCCGGCGCTCGTCAAGTTCGCCCTCGTGAAGCTCAAGTCGAGATACGTCAGAGCTGTGCAATCTTTGAGGTTCATCAACCCTTGATCGGTTACTTTCGTGTCGCTCAGGCGAAGAGCGTTGAGGCTTCTGCACTCCTTCAACTTGGCCAATCCCTGATCGTCTACCAACCTATTCGTGAGGAGATACACACCGGTTAGTCGGAAACGTTCCTTCGGCAGTTGGGCAGGGTTATCGCACATCTCGGGTTGGCCGTTCACCTTCACTTGGCCTCCGATATCGAGCACGTAGTTCGCAGCGGCTCGCTCGGTATCTTTCGTCGGTGTGACCTTCGGGGGAATAACGGGTGGTGTCGGCGTCACATCCGGGAGCTTGTCCGCAATCTCGGTGTCGGGCTTCTTCGGGTTGTTCATGAGGAGGAATGCAGCCCCGATCACCACGAGCAGCGCGAACACCAGCGAACCAACCAGCAACTTCGGGAACGGTTTCTGGGCTTTCTCAGGCACGAATTCCAGTTGCGTCGAGGGAAGAGATTCGCTGCTTGCATTGCTCGCGTTGCCGTCGGTGATGTCGGCGAACGGGTTCGCTTCGACAGCGGTAATCGTCATCGGTACATACACGATCTGCGGTTGACCACCGGGGGGTAAGCCCGCCGATAAATTGGCCATCGCGTTCAGTTCGTCGGCCACGGCTTGTGCAGTCGGCGGACGGTGTGCAGGGTCTTTCGCCAGCAGCCGGTGAATGAGATTTGCGAGCGGCTTCGGCACGTCTGGGTTGAAATCACGCACGAGAACGGGTTCGTCGATTCCGATGGACATCAGCAATGCCATCGTCGTGTCGCCGTGGAATGGCAACCGGCCCGCACACAGTCGATACAGCACTCCGCCGAGGCTGAAGAGATCGCTTCGCCCATCCATCGGCAAACCGCGTCCCTGCTCCGGCGACATGAACGCTGGCGTGCCAACCACTGCGCCGCTTCGGGTCAGTTGAACATTGTCGTCGAGTTGCCTGGCGAGGCCGAAGTCGAGAATCTTCACGCGGCCGTTCGGGGCTTCGAGCCAGAGGTTGGCGGGCTTGATGTCGCGATGAATCAGTCCGAGTTGGTGGGCCGCGTGCAAGCCTAATGCCGCTTCCTGACCGATGCGAATGATCTGCGGAATCGAGGGGTTGCCGTGCTTGCTGAGGTAATCGTCGAGTGGGTAGCCCTGGAGGTATTGCAGCGAGATGTACGGGATACCATCGAACTCGTCGGCTTCGTGGATGTTCACGACATAATCGCTACTGATCCGGGCGGCGGCACGGGCTTCGCGGAGGAAGCGTTCCTTCGCGCTCATGTTGGCTGCCGCTTTCGGAAGCATCACCTTGAGCGCGACCTTCCGTTGGAGTCGTTCATCGAACGCGAGGTAGACGGCACCCATTCCGCCGCGGCCGAGTTCTTTCTGGATGCGGTATCTGCCGAGGCGTCCGATTTCGCCCGCGTTGGTTGCTGGGCTGAACCTTGGCGATTCGGCTGGTTCCTGATGTGGGGTAACGGAGACGGGGTTGGTTGAGTCGTTCGAGGAAACGGCCGACGCTTCGGGCACTGACGATGGCGAGGAATTGGGTTGTGGGTGATTCACGCCGTCGCTCCCAAGCTAATTGCGATCGGCTTATCTTATCCGTGGCTTGTCGTGCCGCCAAAGCGCCGATTCCGTGCTGCGAATCGTGATATACTGCTGGGAAGTAACCAGAGGAAGTCACATGGTCACGGTGTAGTTCGGCGGTAACTCCAATCATGCCTCGTCCTCCTGCGGTTCCTCTCGCCTGGTCCAACCTCGCACACGATCGCGTGCGGTTCGCTCTATTCACGGCTGGTATCGGCTTCGCCGTCGTGCTCATGGGTGTGCAACTCGGCATCATGAACGCCATGCTCGACAGCAACACTGTGCTGCTCCAACGCATGAACGCCGATCTCGTACTCGTTAGCCCCACTCGCAAGTCACTGCTGTTTCGCGAAGGCGTCAACCGGCGGCGGGCAGAACAGGCTCTCGAAGTCGATGGCGTCAGCTCCATCGAACCGCTGTATGTGGACTACCAACTCGGGATGCTGCGTCACACTTCCGCGAACCCTGGCGAACGCACGCAGACTCGCCGTATCCGTGTCGTCGGCGTTGATCCAGACGCAAAATTGCTGAACCTGCCCGGCGTTACTGCCGATGACTGGGAACGGCTTCGCGTACCTGGCACCGCACTCTACGATCGCAAGAGTCGAAAGCACCCCGATCAGGTGAATCACCCAGGCGAGTCGGTTTTCGGCAAACTCGCGGACGGCGTGCAAACAGAACTCGCGGGCCGCGACATCACGCTCGTCGGCAACGGTTTCGACATGGGGTTCGACTTCGGCACCGACGGCACACTCATCGTCAGCGATCGCACATATGGAGCATGGATTCGCGCTCCGTATGCCGCACCCGGCAGCGATCCGCTCGCCGAGATCGACCTCGTGGCTGTCAGGCTGCGACCCGGAACTGACCGCGACGGCGTGCAACACAGACTCCAGGCGATCTATTCCTCCGGTGGCGATGTCGATGTGCTGACAGTGCCGGAGATGGTCGCTCGCGAGAAGTGGTTCTGGTGGTCGAACACGCCGATCGGCTTCGCTTTCGGGGCGGGCGTTGTGCTGGGCTTCGTCGTTGGGCTTGTGATTTGCTACCAAATCCTGTCGAGTGACATCGCCGATCACGTTACGGAATACGCGACGCTCAAGGCCATCGGCTACCCGAACCGCTACCTCAGTCTCATCGTGTTGCAGGAATCGCTCATCTTGGCGGGTGCGGGGTTCGTTCCGGGGTTGCTCGTGATTCTCGGCACTTACGCGATCCTCACGGACATCACGGGGCTTGCGATGGAACTGACGCTCGGCCGTGCAGGGTTGGTGCTGTTGCTCACGGTGACGATGTGTGGGGCGAGCGCATGGCTGGCCGTGGGCAAGGTGAAGAAGGTGGACCCCGCTGATGTGTTTTGAGTGAATCGTTTCGCCGCGACCCGAAGGGGAGCGTGACCAAAGCGCTCCCCTTCGGGTCGCGGCTACGCGTGTCTTCGTGAACGAGGAACCATGCCATCAAGTTTGCCGCCGCCGGGTTCGCCCGTACTCCGCATCACCGGAGTGAACCACTATTTCGGCACTGGCGAAACGCGAACACAGGTTCTCTTCAACAACACGCTTGAAGTGATGCCCGGCGAACTCGTCATCATGAGCGGGCCGTCGGGGTCGGGCAAAACGACCATTCTCACGCTCATCGGTGGCCTTCGCAAACTCCAGGAAGGGCAGATCGAAGTTTGGGACGGCGACCGTGGCGACTACCGCAAACTCTTGGGCACGCCCGAACCGGAACTCGTTCACGTTCGCCGGCTGATCGGCTTCATTTTCCAGCGACACAACCTCTTCGATTCGCTCACCGCGATGCAGAACATTCGCATGGCGCAGCGGCTCCGCGACAACGAACGCGACCCGGACGCCGACGCACGCGAACTGCTGCAATACCTGATCCTCGGCGACCTCGACATCCAGGGGAAACCGCAGAAGGTGCGGTTCTACCATAAACCAGCACAACTCTCCGGCGGGCAGCGTCAGCGAGTGGCAGTGGCGCGTGCCCTCGTGAATCGCCCGAAGCTTGTCCTCGCTGACGAACCCACAGCCGCACTCGACGCCAACACCGGGTTGGCGGTCGTCACGCTGCTTCAGAATCTTGCCCGCACTCGTTCGGATGAAGAATTGGCGAAGCTCGTGAGGCCCGACGAAGAGGCCGGCGAAGCGGCCCGGCTCGCACCGTGGCAGATTCCGCTGTTGCGGTCGCTCGCACGCGAAACGGGAACCACGAGTCTGATCGTCACGCACGACGCCCGCATCATGAACCTCGCCGACCGCATCGTTCACATGGAACGCGGCCGCATTGAGTCGAACGTCGTCGTCGCGGAACGGATCTTCGTGCGAGATGGCTTGCGTCAGAGTGCGGCGTTCGCGGCCATTCTGCCCGACGAACAGCAGAAGATCGCAGACGAGTTGCTGATCGGCGTCCACCCGGATTTGCCTGTGCGCCCTGACCAAGTGGCAGCGCATCCAGGGCGGGTCGAGGTTTACGAGCCAGGGCAAGATATCGTGAAGGTGGGCGACCCCGTCAACGAGCACAGCAAGTTCTACCTGATCCGTCGCGGCACGGTGGAAGTGTGGCGGGCGCCCGAGGGCGGGGCGTTGCGGAAGGTCGCGGAACTTGGGCCTGGGCGGTACTTCGGCGAGGTCGCGCTGCTGATGGATAAGCCC
This sequence comes from Planctomycetota bacterium, assembly GCA_021413735.1. Classification (GTDB taxonomy): domain Bacteria; phylum Planctomycetota; class Planctomycetia; order Gemmatales; family Gemmataceae; genus Gemmata. The sequence goes on along the minus strand of JAIOPV010000072.1, from coordinate 90,341 downwards.
CGGAATGCGACCGTGCGGGCGATTGATCGCGTGGAAGTGTACACCGTCGATCGGCTCGAGTTCGATCGTTACAAAACGACCAGTCGGCCGTTCATCAATCGAATTCTGGAGAACTTCAGCACCAAGGGTGAAGTTCCGGGTTGAAGCGTCGCTCCGTTGGGGCTGGCGCTCACCGGGTGGCGTTGCGAAACCGACCAAATCCGAACAATTTGCCGCGTCTTCCGCCGTTCTGTGGCGTTCACGCTTCCGCTGAGAAAGTGCCGATGTTAGCATCGAGTCGTTCGGCCGGCTCTCCTGTCCGTCCGGCCCCGCTCAATCGCGAATCTTCATATCGAGGCTTTTCGCCATGCGTTCTGTTTTGTCGATCATCCTGGGCGGGGGACGCGGCACGCGACTCTTCCCTCTCACGAAAAACCGCTCCAAACCCGCTGTTCCCGTCGCTGGCAAATACCGATTAATCGACATCCCGATATCCAACTGCATCAATAGCAACCTGAACACGATCTACATTCTGACGCAGTTCCTCAGCGTCAGTCTGCACCGGCACATCGCCAACACGTACAAGTTCGACATGTTCAGTCAGGGGTTTGTCGAAGTTCTCGCGGCTCAACAGACGAACGAATCGGCAGACTGGTATCAGGGCACAGCCGACGCGGTTCGACAGAACATCTCGTACATCGAACGCGAGAACCCCGACGAAGTGCTGATCCTCAGCGGCGACCAACTCTACCGCATGGACTTCCGCCATCTGATCGAAACGCACCGCGGGCACCGTGCCGATGTCACCATCGCCGCGATTCCGGTTCCCGAGAAAGATACCGCGGGTTTCGGTCTCTTGAGCATGGACACCCACAGCCGCGTGACCGGGTTCGTGGAAAAGCCCAAGACGCCTGAGGAGCGAGCCCCGTACTACACGTCGGCCGAGTGGATCGAGAAACGCGGCATTCCCTGCAATGGCCGCCACTACCTCGCGAACATGGGGATTTACCTGTTCAAGACCGAAGTGCTGTACGACCTCCTGACGGCGAAGCCGTTGGCGACCGACTTCGGCAAGGAAGTGTTCCCGCGAAACTACAAAACAAAGAAAGTCTGCGCTCACCTGTTCGATGGCTACTGGGAAGACCTCGGCACGATCAGCAGCTACCACGAAGCAAGCCTCGCGCTGGCGGGACCGAATCCGCCGTTCGATTTCTTCACGCCAGATGGTGTGATCTACACACGAATGCGAAACCTGCCCGCGAGCCGATTCGACGGTGCCACGCTAACCGAGAGCGTGGTCGCGGACGGTTGCGCGATCGGAGCTGGGTCGAAGATCGAACGCAGTCTGATCGGAGTTCGTAGCAGAATCGGCAACGATTGCGTGATCCGCGATACGGTCGTACTGGGTTCGGACACGTTCGAGACTCCGGCGCAGCGAGCGGAAAATGTTCGCGTCGGGCGGCCGTCGCTGACCGTCGGTGATGGGTGCGTGATTGAGAAGGCTATTCTCGACAAGGATTCGCGAATCGGTCGTGGCGTGAAACTGGTGAACAAGGATCGGCGCCAGGAAGCGGACGGCCCCAACGGGACCTATCACATCCGCGATGGGATCATTTGCATTCCCCGCAGCGCCATCATCCCCGATGGAACCGTGATTTGAACGAAGTGTTCCGTGTTGGTGTTGTCCACCCCCTCCCTTGCGGTCGGGGTTCGCCAAAAGGCATTGGTTTAGGGGCGAACCCCGAGTGCCAGCGAGGGGGTGGCGATTCAGCCAGCGGAGCTTTTTCCCGTGGCTCCCCAAAATCTTAAATCCGTGCCCATGTACGGGGTTGACACAGCGTTTGCGTCCGGCAATCGTTTATGAGTGAAGATCAGGCGTCGAAATCGTGACGGCTCACTCAGGAGTTGTGCAGTTGGTGTTGAGCGTGCTCTCCCTGCCCGGAACCACTCTCTTGGTTTTGACCTCGTGCCACGCTGAGAGGTCACAACCCCGATGTGCTTGAACTGTGATCTCCCATTGTCGGAGAGGTCGCCGTACTCTCCTCGTGCGGCAAGTGGCTGGCAGAATTGCCCGAAAATACCAAGTAGCGCCCAACCACCACGAGTCGTATGTCCGAGTTGAAAACCCTGTATCCGCCAAGTCCCCCCGATGTGCCCGAAGGGCTCACCGACTACGCCGACTCGTACGCGAAGCAACAGAACCGAGTTCTCACGGGCCTGTTCGTTTTCCTGATCTTCTACTTCACGATGATCGTTTTGTTCGCGATGGTTGGAGTCTGGTGCGCGCTCACGCTTTCCAGTGGTCCGGCCGTACTCAAGATTGTCGGCGTTGTCCTGTCCACCATCTTTGTCCTGTTCCTGGTGAAAGGCTTCTTCAAACGGCCCGCCGTGAACCGGGAAATGTACGTCGAGGTTCACGACGACGAACACCCGCTGCTGTTCGATTTCCTCCAGCAACTGTGCCACGAACTCGGAGCACCGTTCCCGAACCGCGTGTATGTGTGTCCCGACGTGATCGCGGAATACACCGTCAGCACTTCGATCTTCAACTTGTTCACCGAACCGAAACGCGATCTGCTCATCGGCATGGGGTTGGTGAACTGTACGAATCTGAGCGAGTTCAAGGCCGTTCTCGCTCACGAATTCGGGCAATTCTGCCATTTGGGCCGCTCAAAGAGTTCCTGCGCAGTGGTGCAGAACATCGTCTTCGACTTGATCGAAGGCGAGGATTTCTTCGACCGCTTTCTCAAAGCGTGCAAGCACAACCCGGAAACGGATCGCGGGTTCCAACTCAAGATGCTGACGTGGCCGGTGGTCTACCCCGTGAGTTGGATTCTGGAGGCTGGTCACGCGGTTCTCTGGCTCATCCTGAAAGCGGTCGCGTTGCCTGGGCGTGCGATGGCCTGGGAACAAGAATTCCACGCCGATCTCGTGGCGGTCAGCGCCGCCGGCAGCGACGCGCTCACGCACAGCCTGCTTCGCGTTCGATTCGGAATGCAATGCTTCAACGAGGCAATCGACGAACTGGTTCACCTGGCCGAAGATCACGACCTTTACTCGAACGATATGTATCTACACCAGGATCGGGCCGCAGCGATTGTACGATGGAAGAATCAGCAGCCGGACCTTGGGCTTCCGCCGGCGCTGCCGCAACCGAACTCTGGCGAAAAGGTCCGAATCTTCGACAGCCAACGAGAAGAGTACGAAGACGAAGACACCCCGCCGATGTGGCGAGGACATCCAGCGAACGCCGACCGCGAAGAAAACGCCAAGGAGCATTTCGTCCCGGCCGTGATGGATCACCGCTCGCCGTGGATCCTGTTCGCCAACGTGGACGACCTCAAAGAACACATGTCGTATGAGTTCTACCGGGTGGTGTTCCACATCCGGAAGAACGCCGATCTGATCGATGCACGCGAAGTTCAGGGATACATCGACAAGGAGTATCCCGAGATCACGTATCCGTCGCCGGTGCAGACGCAAGGCCAGGACATCCCCAGAATCGTGCTGGAATCTGGGGAGTTGCAAATTCCGAAAGCGGTCGAGTCGATCAGCTTGGTTCCCGTCGAGGAGCCGATTCCGGTCGTCTCTGTGCCGCCAGAGTTGCTGCCTTCGGTCAACACGATGTCCACGCTGCCTTCGGTCATCACGATGTCCACGCTGCCCGTGGCGAGTACGATGCCCGCGATGGCCGGCCTACCGGCCGAACCTGTGGCACCCGCTGTTGATGAACTCAAGGGAGAAACGATTTCCGATGAGGTAATCAGGGTGGTCGAGGGCGACGCGGCCGAACCGAAAGCTCCCCCGCTCGCGGCAATCTCTGTGAAGACTCCACCGCTCACGCCGCAGACATCTGAGTCGCCGATTCCTGCTGCGTCGGTTGAGGAAGAATCGTTCATTGCCGCGTCTGCTGAGGAAGAATCGTTCATTGCCGCGTCTGCTGAAGACGAATCGTTCGTGATCGCAGAGGCCGTTCCCGCCGAGGCTGTGGCCGAGGCAACGCCCGTTTCGGAACCGATCTCGGTCATTGCCGCCGCGAGGGCTGAACTGATTTCGGTGGCAGAGCCTCTGCCGACTTCGGCAGATATCGTGGAGAGCGAGCCACCGGTGGAGTTGGAACCCACATTGGAAGTGCTGGCTCCGGTCGTTGCGGAGGCGATTGCGGAACCGGTGGTCGTGCCACCGATTTCCGATGTGCCGATTGCGAGTGAGCCGGTCGTCGTGCCAGACGCTGCGGTTCTCGATGTTGCGGTCGCCGAGCCGGCAGCGGTTGAGGAGCCAGCACCGGTTCTCGAAACTGCGATCGAGGCTGAACCCGCTCTGCCTGCGGAAGTCGCTCCGGCGATCTCGCTCGAAATCGAACCCGAGCCAGCGGTGCCAGTTGAACCTGCTTTCGCGGTGCCAGTTGAACCTGTCGTTTCTGCGCCGGTTGAGGTTGAGCAGACCTTTTCGTTCCAGCCGGAACCTGAGATGAAAGCGCAAACCGCCCCGATCATTCCGTCGGTTGCAGAGGCACCGGCCGAACCTGCACCCGAGTTGCCGATTCCAGCGGCGGCAATCGAAAGCGAAGTGGTTGTTGCAGCCGAAGCAGTTCCCGAAGTGCCGGCAGCCGAACCCGCGCCGGTTGTCGAAGTCGTCGCGCCGGTCGTGGCGAACGAACTGCCGCCGATGCCTGCCGCATCGGTTGCGTTTGGGTCGGCGATCGGCTCGATGCTCGACGCGGTCCCCGCTGCGACGAGCGAGAACGCCGACGGCTCCGAGTCTGAGGTATTCACGCTTGATGAGGTGGAACCGGTATCCGCGGCAGCCGGGGCGGTTCTTTCGCTCGATGCCGACGCAAGCGGCTCAGGGAAGAGCATGCCCGCAGTGCCGAAGGCTGAAGCGTCGAAGCCCGTGGAGATTTCAAAACCTGTGTCGCCTCCCGCCGAACAGGAACCGCTTTATACCCTCGATCCCGACGGCGAACCTGCGGATGCGTCTGCCTCGAAACCGCCTTCTAATCCCTCGCTGAAGCCGATGGTGAAGATCGCGATTGCGGGCTTGAGTGCGCCATCGCCGCAACCGGACACTGGCGCAACGCCAGCCCCCCGCGCGGCCTTCGGTTCGACGCCGGTCGCAAAGCCCGACGCGAATGCGACTCCGATGCCTCGGCCTGCCTTCGGTTCTGGGTCGCACCCGCCGCTTGTGGTTGCGACAGTCGAGGAAACCGTGGTGCCAGCGGAAGGAAGACGCCCTGCCGTGCGGATCACGTTCGTCAAGCCCGGCGAGAAGTCTCCCATCAAGAAGTGACATGGTTCGTCAGAACCGGTGGGGGAGAGGTCGCGACGAGTCTTCGAGTCGCAGGTGAGGGGGTTTCCTTTCTTTCCGCCACCACTTCTCAAACGCCGAACAACACTCGTTCGGCGTACTTTTTCCGCAGTTCGTTCCGCAATTCGCTGCCCAACTGCTCGCCGTCCAGCACGATCGCCGTGAGATCGGGTGGCAACTCCGCGTCGAGAAGATGCTGCATCCCGGCGGGCGAGATCACGTTTCCGCGAAGATCGAGTTCGACCAGTCGCGGCCAGAACTTCGCCCGTGTGAGCCTGCGAACGCCCTTGTCGCCGATACGGCACTCGTGCAAATCCAGGGACCGCAAACCAGCCAGCGATCGCGAAGATGCCAGCACTCGAATCGCACGCGGCGCGAGAGGATTCCGACTCAGATCGAGCCGCCGAAGGCCCGCCAATTGTCGGGATTGTGTCAGCACTTCAAGGCCGTCTGCCTGGCCGCCGGTGTGTGAAAGCCGCAACGTCTGGAGCGATGCAGGCAGGGCACCCGCCAGCACGCGAATGCCATCATTTCCGAACGGTTCGTCGCTGATGTTTAACTCGACCAGTTCGCTGAGCGTGGAACCATCGCACAGATACCGAAGGTGGTCGGCGGTCAATCCCATCACGGAGAACGAGAGGCGTTCCAGCCCTTGACCCAGGTGAAGAGAGTCGATCAGATCGAAGAGTGATTCGTAGCCTATATGGAAGTGCAAGCCGCGAACAACCTTTCCGAGCGGTGAACCGAGTAAATCCTCAACCACGACAGGCATTCCTGCGCCGCTCGCTCGCTCAAAATAGATGTCGGTGATGCCCAAAGCAGCGGGTGTTTCACGCAACACTCGAAGCCCATCAATCGGGCTGGACACGAAGTGCAGTTTTCGCAGGCTTGGCATGACGGCCGACGCTGCGAATTGCTGCCAATCCTCGATCAAAGGCGCGTTATGAAGATGCATCTCGCCGACGGGAGCACGACCGAGAATCCGTGGCTCCGTCTGTTCCCAGAGACCGGGTGAAGCGACGTTCAGACGCCAGCCGAACCCGCGACGGAACGCATCGTGCGGCCACGAGACATGGAAGCCATCCACAGCGGGGAGCGTATGGCGAAACGACTTCCCGCTGACGAGATCGGGCTTTCGCCATCGGCACATCACCGCGAATGGCTCCCACGGCGGCGTGCGAGCGAGTTCGATCTGTGCGCGAACGAATGCGGCTCGTTCGGATTGGTCGTTTTCGTCGAGCCAATCGGCGAACGCGAGGCGTGGCGTGTCCTCGTCCGGATCGGCACAGATTGCGGCCAGTAATGCGTCGTGATCCGACATGCGTTTGGTTTAGTGCGCCAGGGCGACGGTTTGCCGCTACAATTGGGATTAACGATTCCAATTGCAATTAGCATCGGGGATGTTTATGGAGATTCACCAGCTCAAGTACTTCGTCGCGGTCGCAGAAACGGGCAGCTTCACACGAGCTGCCGAGCGTGAAGGTGTGACACAACCGACACTCAGCGAACAGATTCTTCGCCTCGAAAGCAAGCAAAAGGGGATCGGTCGCCAGCTCTTCGACCGTCTCGGTCGCAAGGTTGTGCTCACCGATGCCGGGAACGTTCTGCTCAGTCACGCTCAGTCGATCCTGGCCGCGATGGGGGAAGCCGAGCGAGCCGTTCGCGATTCGTCGGAAGGCGGGCGGTTGCGTGTCGGAGCGATCCCGACTGTCGCGCCGTTCTTGCTTCCGATCGCCGTGACGCGATTTCACAAGGCACACCCCACGGTGAAAATCCAACTCAAGGAAGACCTCACGGAACGGCTGCTCGCCGATCTGCTCTCCGGCGATCTCGACATTGGCTTGATGGCGTTGCCGATTCGCGACGAGCGTTTGCACGTCGAGAAGTTGTTCACGGAACCGCTCGTGATGGCGCTGCCGCCGAAGCACCCGCTCGCGTCGAAGGCCGAATTGAAACTGGGCGATGTCGTGGATGAACCGTTCATTCTGCTCGACGACGTTCATTGCTTCGGCGACCAGGTGTTGAGCTTCTGTCATCGCGGCGGACTGGAACCGCGAGTGGTTTGTCAGGGCGAACAGATCGTGACGTTGCTCGCGATGGTCGCGGCGAATCAGGGCGTGTCGGTGGTTCCGGAGATGGCTGCCGTCGCGGACGTGGCGAAGAGTTGCGTGTATCGTCCGCTGGGAAAGCCCGCACCCACACGAACGCTGTGTGCGGTGTGGCACAAGCAGCGATACCGCCCCGCATCGCTGCGGGCCTTCGTGGATGTGGTGAGGCACAACGGCTAAATCGCGGGCAGCGCGAAGCGTCGCAGGAACTTCACCCCGTTGGTCACGTCGGTGAGTTTGTCTTCGCCCTGATCGCGTTCGACGACCATGAAGCCGTCGTACTCCAATACTTGCAGCGTGGCGGTGAACGCCATCCAGTCGATGTCGCCAGCACCGAGCGGCACTTCTTGCATGCCGCGGTTAAGGCTCGCACTGCGGGCATCGCGGGCGTGAACGTGCGTGAGATACTCCTTCAGTGGATGCAGGCTCGCGAGTGGATCGTGCCCGTGAAGGAGCATGTTCGCGGGGTCGAAGGTCACTTTCAGGGTGCCCATATCGAAGCCGCCGAGGTATTGCTTCACCTTGTCGGCCGAGTCGAAGCCGATCTCCAGAGCCAGCACCAACCCGAGACGATCCGCCTGTTCGCCCAGCACGAGCAGCGATTCCCGCATGGTCGTGGCGCGGGCCGTGGTCGCGTCTTCGGGAATCTTTGGGCACGGCACCACGATGCGCTGGGTGCCGAGATCGACGGCGAGGTGCATGACCTTGCGGACGTGATCGAGCCGCTGTTGCAACTTCTCGGCAGAGTCGAGGCCGTTTCGCAGCGGCACATTCAACGCCGCGAGTTCTTGACTGAACGAGAGCAGCAGATTGCGGAACGCTCGCCGGCCGGTTTCGCCGAGTGCATCGGGAGCGAGTTCGCCGACAGCGTCAACTTGGATGCCCGCCGAGGACATGCGAGCGGCTTGCGTGATGGCTGCCCGCAGAGGCAAGCCCGTGGATTCGACGACGATACCGATACGGAGTGGTCGCATAAGAGGATTCACCGCGGAGGACGCAGAGAACGCCGAGGAGAGAATTGAATTTCAACTCTCTGCGAACTCTGCGTTCTCTGCGGTGATCTGTTTGGATTCTACACTGCGTGGCCCAAGGAAATGCGAGAACGGCTTCACAGCTTTGCGGAAGTCGGCTGTTGGAAGGTGAACGGTTCCCCATCGCGGGCTGCGTTGTCGCATTGTGGTGCGATACTGCCTCACGCAGACGCCACGCATCAGATAGACCCGATCGCGGAACTCGAACAAATCGGGAGTTGCCTCCGGCAACTCGACGCACGGCAATATCTGATACACGAACGCGAGAACGCCCCGGAAACTCGGCCCGAAGCGGTTGGTCCAGAAATCGAGGCCGTCGATGTCTTCGCGGGTGGACCAGTTTTGCCACACCATGCGAGGATGTTCGCTCGTGCCGCCAGGGAACTTGCGACCTTTCACATCCACGACGAGTCTGGCGTCGTGTTCGCCGACAACGAGGAAGTCCGGCGACTTGATGGAAGTTTCGTCAATGTAGCTGCGACGTGCTTCGTCTACCGCGACAACGGCAACCCCACGCGCTCGGAGGAACGCATCGAACGCCGCCTCGTAGTGGTTGTCGCGGTTCATGTCGGAGGTCCGTAGGTCGCCCCGCCGGGGCGACCGCTAAACGAGCGCCTTTACCCGTGCCGCCAGTTCCGCCTCGGTCACCGTCACTTCCTCACGCTTCGCCAAGTCCTTCACCTTCCACACGCCTTGCTCGAACTCCGACGGGCCCGCGATCACCGCCAGCTTGAAGCCGCGTTTCTCTGCGTATTGGAACTGCTTGCCCACTTGCTTCGTCGCCTCGGGATACACTTCCACGTTCACGCCAGCCGCACGCAGCACGCTCGCAATGCGCTGGTAGTCGCCAAGGCGTGTCGCGTCGAAGTTCACCACCAGCACCTCGGCTGGCGTCGTTTGCCCCGTCAGCAACGGATGCTTCAGTTCCTCCATTGCAGCAATGAGACGGTCCACGCCAAGCGACGCCCCCACGCCCGGCAGCACTTGCTTCGTGTACTTACTCGCGAGGTTGTCGTAACGGCCACCGCTGCACACCGAACCGATGCCGGGAAGGTCCGTCAGGAAGGTTTCGTAAATGGTGCCGGTGTAGTAGTCGAGGCCCCGACAAATGCTCAGGTCGATCTTGATGCGGCCCTCCGGAACTCCGACCGTCTTCGCCACCGCGAGCAACCCCCGCAACCGGCGAATGCCCTCGGCCGCCTTCTCGTTCGGTGACGCTGCGAAGAACGCCTCCACCTTGTCGAGCACTTCCGCATTCGGCCCAGTGACCTCCGCGAGTTTCAGCACGGCGTCGGCTTGCTCGGTCGAAATGCCAGCTTCCTTCACCATCTCCTCGGCCACCTTGTCGCGGCCAATCTTCGGCAGCTTGTCGAGCGAGCGTAGCAACGGTACAGCCTGTTCTGCGAGTCCCTTCAACTCCAGCAGACCATTCAGCAGCAGGCGGTTGTTGATTCGGATCTCGAACTTGTCGAAGCCGATCGCCACGAACAGATCGTTGATGACGAGTGCCGTTTCGATGTCCGACGCGTTCGACGTGGTGCCGATCGTGTCGAAGTCGCACTGCCAGAACTCGCGATACCTCCCCTGCCCCGGACGTTCACCACGCCAGACCGGTCCCATCGCGTACCGTTTGAACGGCGTGCCAAGCTGGTTGATGTACTGGGCCGAGAAGCGTGCGAAGGGAACCGTCAGGTCGAAGCGTAGACCCATCTCGGCCTTGTCGCCACGAGCGCTCAAAACGCGATACACGAGCTTATCGGATTCGTCGCCGCCTTTGCCGAGCAGCACGTCGAGAGCTTCGCAAGCGGGCGTGTCGATGGGAGTGAAGCCGTAAGAACGGTAGACAGCGCGAGCCTTTTGCAGAACGCTTTCTCGGGCGAGCATCACATCGGGCAGGTAGTCGCGAAATCCAGACAGCGTTCGCGGGGTAATCAGCGTGGACACTTAACTCTCCAGTTTGTGTTTGGTGTTTCGTGTTGAGTGTTTAGTGTTCTGCACTGAACCCGCGACCATTTCTGATCGAGCCGCCCAACTAAACACTCAACACGAAACACCAAACACTCCGTCAAGACATGTTCCGTTTGCGGGCGCTCACACGCTCCAGGAACCGTTTCTCTTCGTCCGTCAGCGATGCCTTGCCGCTCGCCGCAATCTTCGCGAGCAACTGATCCATCCGTTCCTCTTCCTGGGCCCGCTCCTCGATCTCGCGTTGCAGCTTGCGGGAACGTCGAGCCTGCCGCCAGCGCGTGTACCAGCCCACCTTCTTCGGTCGCGGTGCAGGCTCATCGTCTTTCTCCAGGCTCGTGTAGCCAGCCGAGAAGTCGTAGCCGAACGGCCCGTCGTCCTGTTCCAAACGGTGCAACGCCATCGACGCTTCGTACAGCATGAACAACGCCAGCCCCATGAACAGTGCCTCGTTCACCGCGATTGACACGATCAAGAAGATCACCGCGACAAAGTAGCCTGTGTTCGCGGCAACCGTCACACCACGGCGATAATCGCTTCTCGCCCACACAAACGCCTGGAACATTCGGCCGCCGTCGAGCGGATACGCTGGGATCAGGTTGAACAGGAACAACACCCAACTCAGCCAGAACGTTCGGTTCAGCCAGACCGCCCAATTCGGTGCCAGAGCACGTTCGCCGCCATAGCTCAACGCAGCCTCTAGGGCTATCTCTGGCTTGTAAACGTACTTCTCTCGCACGCCGCCGTCCCGCAGTCGCTCGTCGATTTGCTTCTGCTGCGGGATATGTTCGGATGATTCCGGCTTGTACAGCTTCAGCCCATACGGCGAGGTGTAGTTCCGCTCGTTGGAGAAGTTGTACATCTCACTGACATACGGATTGGAGAGCGGGTTCAGGTTCGGGAGAAAACTGCCGATCGCAAGCCCAAGGGTGCATACCAAACAGATCACCACGTTCATGGCTGGCCCCGCTGCCGTGGCGATGAAATTCGCGCGTGGCGTGTGCGGAACATCGACAAATGCCAGACCGCCGAGCGGCCAGATCAGGATTTCTTTTGCGTCGCCATCGACATACCGCGCTCCGAAGCAGTGTCCGAACTCGTGAATCACAATGACGAGAAACGGAATGAACGCGGTGAAAACGAGAACGTCGCCCCACGACAGTGGGTTGTCTTTCCCGCTCATCTGCCTGATAAATAGCCCGAGCGCCACAATGATGAACAAGAGGTGGACCTTGACCGGGATGCCAAAGGCCCGGAAGACCGTCACCGACCAATTCATCGGATCACGCATCGGAAACTCGTCGCGTCGCGGCCAACGGGTTGTCGGCCGACAGGGTTCATCCTACCCTCACGGGCAGAATGTCGCAATTCCGCAGCGCAGGAGCCTCATAATCATGCCGCGCGAGATTGTTCACGTTGGGCGGAGAATTCGCGTTGCCATCGACACAACAACCACGCCCGATGGCAAAACCATCCGGCGGGATGTCGTGCTTCACCCCGGCGCAGTCGTGATTCTGCCGATTCTCGATGCCGAGCACGTCGTGCTGCTGCGGAATCATCGTTTCACCATCAACGAAACGCTCTGGGAAGTTCCAGCAGGCACGGTCGAGCCGAACGAGCCGTTGCAGAAGTGCGCCGAGCGCGAACTGGCCGAGGAAACGGGTTACGTTGCTGCGAAATGGCGAAGTCTGGGCTTCCTGTACGCTTCGCCAGGCGTGATGGACGAAAAGCTGCATCTGTTTATCGCGGAAGAACTGACCCCAGGCCCGATGCAACTGGAACCCGACGAGCAATTGCACCCGGTGACGGTGCGGCTCGACGAGGCGATTCGGATGTGCCTGAGCGGAGAGATCAAGGACGCGAAAACGATCACCAGTTTGTTGCTGTGGGAACGACTCACACGAAAGCAGGATTAACCACAGAGGCACAGAGACACAGAGAAAACAGGAGCAGAATTGTGTTCAAACGCTGTTTTCCCTCGGTCTTCTCTGTGTCTCTGTGCCTCTGTGGTTAATCACCGTTTTAATGCGGCAGCGGGTTCGGTGCCTGGAATGTCTCGGGCGGCTCAGCCTTCGACACCACCACGATGCCGCCCTCGGTGATCGTGAAACCTCGCTTGCGATCGAACTCCGTGTCGTAACCGAGCACTGTGTACGGCGGCAGTTTCACTTCCTTGTCGATGATCGCCCGACGCACGCGGCAATATCGGCCCACATCGACGCCATCAAGCAGGATCGAATCTTCCACCACGGCGTAGCTATTCACACGCACACGCGGCGACAGAATGCTTCGACGAACCTGTCCGCCCGAAACGATGCCGCCCGTGCAGATGATGCTGTCGTGTGCCTCGCCACGGCGAGCCTGGCCGGGTGGGCCGTCGCCGCTGAACACGAACTTCGGCGGCGGGTTCTGCGGCTGAAACGTGCGGATCGGCCACGTTGCGTCGTAGAGATTCAGCACGGGGTCGATCGCGATGAGATCCATGTTCGCCTGATAGTAGGCGTCGAGCGTGCCCACGTCGCGCCAATACGGGACGGCCTTGCGGTTCTCGTCGCGGAAGCGATACGCGTACACTTTCCGGCCGGCCTCGATCATGCCTGGAATGATGTTCTTGCCGAAGTCGTGATCGCTGTCGGGGTTCGCTGCGTCCTGGCACAGCAACTCGAACATCAGCCGCGTGCTGAAGACGTAAATGCCCATCGACCCGAGCGCGTGCCCATCGACACCCGGCATTTGCTCGGCCGATTTCGGCTTCTCAAGAAACGAGAACACGCGATCGTCGTCGCGAGCCTGCATGATGCCGAAGTGTCGCACGTCGGCGAGTGGAACCGGGATGCAACCGATGGTCACGTCCGCACCGCGTTGGCGGTGGGCCTGCACCATGTTGCCGTAATCCATCTTGTAGATGTGATCGCCAGCGAGGATCAGCGTCAGTTGGGCGTTTTCTTCGCGTTCGATGGAGTAGATGTTCTGATAAACGGCGTCGGCAGTGCCCTTGTACCACGTTTCGTCGATTCGCTGCTGTGGCGGCAGCACTTCCACCGATTCGCCGAGTTCGTTGCTGAGGAATCCCCATCCGGCGCGAATGTGTCTGTCGAGGCTGCGCGACTTGAACTGCGTCACGACGAGGATCTGCCGCAACCCGCTGTTGATGCAGTTGGACAAGGTGAAGTCGATGATCCGGTACAGACCGCCGAAGGGAACGGCTGGCTTCGCCCGGTCGCGAGTGAGCGGTTCCAACCGCGTACCTCGTCCGCCTGCAAGAATCACGGTCAAAACATTCCGCATAGTCACCCCCGACACACCTTCGCCGCGAGTCAAGATTCGGCCAACTCAGTGTACACTCGACCGAACTGTTCGATCATACGCCCGATGGGGAATCGCTCCATCGCCCGCGTTCGAGCGCCTTTCCCCATCCACGCGGCGAGGTCCGGATCGTCGATCAGCAAGCGTGCCTTCGCCGCGAGCATCGCCTTGTCGCCGACCGGAACCAGGAACCCGGTCACGCCGTCGTCGATGATCTCGGTCAAGTCTGGCGTTGCCCACGCAACGACCGGCTTGCTTGCTGCCATCGCTTCCAGAACTTCGTCGGTTCCACCGTGCGGCGCAGTAACCCACACTACCGTTGCCTGGCGAACAGCCACCGCACGGCTCACGGGCGTCAGCGGGAACTCGGCCCGGAAGCTGTTCTCGCTCGGATCAGGGAAGTGGATACGGAAATCGTCGAACGCCAGTGCTCGTCCGAATTGCTCAAGCGTGCTCGTTCCAACTCCAGCACCGAACACCGCCAAATGCAAATCGCGTGCTTCATAGCGAAGCATGTCGAACGCAACGACGGCATCCTTCGGGCCGGACCCGCGTTCCAACTGGCCGTCGGTGAGAATGAACCGCGAATCCGAGGGCATACCCATCAACTTCAGCGTTGCCTCGCGATTCGTTTCCACTGCCAGTTCGGGCGCAGCCGGGCAGATTCGAGTGAGCCGTTCCGCGGGAACGCCGAGTCGTCGGTAGCGTTCGCCATCGGCCCAGGTCATCGGAATCACGCGGTCGGCTCGTCGGATCAACCGGGCCGCGAACCAGCCGCCAAGCCCACCCGTGGGGGACGCCGCGGAAGAAACGGCCAGCCGAGGAATGTTGCCCGTTTCACCCTGCGTATCCACGATCAGTCTTGCCGCTCGCGCCGTGTCTGGCCCGAAGATGTGCAGCACCGTGGGAGCCGATTCGCGGATCGCACGACGCAACTGCCTGACGCCCTTCAGGTCGAGCGAATGCCGAATGGGAACGGAATACACCGGCACATCTGCCGCTCGCAATTCGTCTGCGACTGGTCCGTTTGCGGAGCCGAGAACGCCGATGGAGATGGAGAATCGCTGACGTGATGAGTGCAGCGCCAACAACCGAGCCGTGGTTGCTTCTGGACCGGAAGCGAGATCGGGAATGAGGAGGAAAACGTTAATCATCGAGGTGTCCGGCTCGGTGTTCTCACGATTCGGCGAACTCGCACGATGAACGAGGCTCTGGTTTCGCTGGGACTGCTGCCCACCCTACTACACTTTCGCGGCTTCCGCCCGTCTATTGTTCACGACCGTTCGCCGCAAGCGGCTACAACTGGTTCACCCCTCCCCGCCTTCCAAGACTCCGATGTAGGGTAGATGGCGATACTCGTCGTCGAAGTCTAACCCGTAGAACCTCCTGCCGACCAATCTTCCGTAACAACACCGCAACCTTCACCGACGCAACCCCACGGTCGAGCAAGTGAGCGACCACCCGCGTCAAGGTCTTCCCCGTATCGAGGATGTCATCCAACAGCAGCACATGCCGCCCGGTGAGATCGGGAAGCAAACCGTCGTGGATTTCCAGCTTGCCGGAGGTCGTCGCGGTGCCGTGGTAACTCGACGCCGAGATGAACGCCACCCGCAACGGCAAGTCGATCTTGCGAACGACGTCGGCCACGAACATCAGGCAGCCGTTCAGGATGCCGACAACGGTGATCGGCGGCTTGCCTTCGTAGGCCTGGCTAATCTCAACGGCGAGCGCGTCCAACCGCTCCCGAATCTGCTCGGCAGAAATCAAAACGTTCATGGGCGTTCTCCGCAGGGGGGTTAGTTTCGAGTTTCGATGTGAAGTTTCAAGGGCCGGAGAGTTCACGGCAACGTCAAGTTACGGTCCGATTCCGTAACGCCCCCACGAGAAGCCGAGCGGAGAGTCTGGCATCTGCGAGGGGGTCATGTTCCGGAAGTTCGGTCGGAAGTCGTTGCGGCTTGTTCCAGGAGTTCTGCCCGGCACCCACTCGGAAGGAAGCCACTTCGTGAAGCGGGAACGGTCCACCGAAGTCGCGGGGGCTGTCGGCGAGTGTCTTGCCGCTTCGCACGGCTGGGCGAACGTCATCGACGCACGCCGCGAGAAATCGAGCTTCGACGGGCCAACCACACTCGGCGACCAACATGGCTCCTTCCGCCTTCCAGCGGGTCCAGGCAAGCCAGAATTCCTGGCGAACTTCGATGGGTGTCGCGCAGGTGATGGGCAGTGCAGGGCAGTTGTCGCGAACCCAGGCTCGTCCGGAATCCGAACCGGCGGCCTCGGCAATGGGACACGATTCGCGACGGGCTTCGAGTTCGCGGCCATCGCTGTCGATGACGACCCACGCGACCGCGAACCCTTCGCCGTGCAACCCGACGCTCTCGACATCGAACACGAGCCACAACCGCGGCATGATGAGTTCCTCCTCTGCCAAGTGTAGCGGACTCGGTGAGCGCAGAGTTGATTCCAACTTGATTCTGCCGCAGGGCACGGTTACGATGAAGTCGTCAGTCAAATAATCCCTTGACGGTCTGCCCGCTCCTCGCCATGCCGGTTGGATGCACTTTCATGTCGGACATTTCCGCGAACCGAACCGCATTGAGTGTGCATCTCGCACGCCTCCAACAAGGCGACTTAACCGCGCTGAATGACTTAATTCTGCTCGCGAGCAACCGTCTCCAAACGCTCACGCATCGGATGCTGCGGGATTACCCCGGCGTTCGCAGGTGGTCGCAGACTGACGACGTTCTTCAAAGTGCGCTCATTCGGTTGTGTCGAGCTTTGGAGCAGGTGCGGCCCGCGTCGGCACGGGATTTCTACTCGCTGGCCACGACGCAGATTCGTCGCGAATTGATCGACCTCGCTCGTCACTACTCGGGTCCGGAATGTGGAGCTGCTCATCACGAGAGCGCCGTCGGCGAACCCGGAAAATCGCCACAGGTCCACGATCCGGGGAACCTGACGCACGAACCAAGTGTTCTCGCGGATTGGGCGGAGTTTCACGGGCAGATTGCGTCGTTGCCGGAAGAACAGCGAGAAGTGTTCGGGCTGATCTTCTATCAGGGAATGACCCAGGAAGAAGCGGCCGATGTCTTGGGAATTGCGGTGCGGACGGTGCAGCGACGCTGGCAGGCCACGCTGTTGAGCTTACACCAACTCCGGAAGGGTGAACCGCCCGGAGTCTGAACTCATCTCAAACATTGGTCCGAGCCCGAGCGCCAAGCGAGGGACCATTGGAACCCTCGCTTGGCGCTCGGGCTCGAACGGATCATCGTTCCAGGGCAACTGCGATCTTCGGATGCAATGCGGCGAGGTCAGCGTCGATCTGCTCCTTCACACGTCGCCATTTATCCGCGTCGGACTCGATGACGCTTGCCACCGGTCGCACAACAGCGGGAGCGGTTGGTGCAGGCGGAGCGGGTGGCGACGCTGCTGCAACTGGAGCACTCGCGGGAGCTTTGTTCAGGAACGTCGTGAATTCCGCTGCGTCTGCGTAGCCGGGGTGCCGACCAGCGACCTTTCCTTCAGGCGTTGCGAGAACGAGTGTCGGATAGCTTTCGATGCCGAGGGCAGACGTGAGTTTCGCGTGTTTGTCGGCGTCGATCTTCACGGGAATGAATCGCTCGTTCAGCAGTTTCACGACCCTCGGATCGCGGAACGTGGTGGCGTCGAGTTTGCGACACCATGAGCAGTTTTCGGTGCCGAAGTCGAACATCAGTGGCTTACCGGTTTCTGTCGCTTCGCGTCGGGCAGCGGCGTAATCCTGTCGCCATTGCACTTCCTGTGCGGTGGCCTGAGATTCGCTGGCAACGAAAACGACGAGAACGACCGCTGATGCGGAGAGAGGCGTTCGCGGCATGAGTGCTTCCTTGCACGTTTGCCGGCCCTGGATCGGGCACGGGCGAGGAGTGATACCCAACCCAGAGCGCCGGGTCAACCGAACTTCTCTTCCCGTCTCTGCATCGCCCTGAAACAGCGAGTGATTCTGCTGGGCGCGGTTCCTGCGTCGTGGTACGCTTTCCTTCCTGCCCCGATCCCATCTCACTCCCACCGAGGTTTCCTGTCATGCGTCTTCTCACTGCTGCCCTCCTTCTTGCTTCACTGCCGCTGGTTGCCAGCGCCGCTGAAGTTGCTCCGGCTCCGCGTGCCAAGGTTGTCGTCGGAAACGCCGCTCCGGCGTTCAAGATCAAAGACGCCAGCGGCAAAGTGATCGACCTTGCCGAACTCACCGCGAAGGGACCGGTTCTCGTTCGCCTGACCTGCGGCTGTTCCGGCTGCGACAAGGAACTGGCTTACTTCCAGAGCTTGAGCGAAGCCTACAAGGGCCAAGGGCTCGTGAGCCTGTACGTGTTCAAAGAGCCTGACGCGAAGATGGCCAAGTACGCCGCCGAGAAGAAACTGGATGTGCTTTACGCGGTCGATCCGAAGGGTGACAGTTGGGGCACCTTCCAGACGAAGTCGATGCCGACGAACTTCCTGATCGAGAAGGGCGGGAAGATCGTTTCCATCGCGGCCGGTTGCGATCCGAGCGGACTGCTCGCGAATACCGTCTCCGCGAAGACGGGCAAACTGCTCGGCACCGAAGTCGTCGATGTGAAGACCAAGGTTACCGGCAACAAGTAACACTGTCTTTGCCGCTTGCGGCGTAGCGCTCCAGAACGCTACGCCGCAAGCGGCAAAAGAAATCACTTCCCGCGAACCTGCTTCACCTGCTTGCCAATCTCCTCGACGATCAACTCTTCCACCTTCGGTCCCCACACGGTTGGCAGTCCGTAATAGATCATCGCGCTGGCACCCTCGTAGCCGCCTTCTTTCAGCACGCGAGCGCTCGGAATGTACGCCATCACGTCGTTCGCGTAGCCCATCACCCACACGCCAGCACCAAGTTCCTTCTTCAGTCGCACCGAGTAATCGACCACCACTTCACCGCCCAGCGCGACTAGCACGACAACTTTGCCGAGTCGCCATGTCTGCACCGGGTACGGGTACGCCTCCGGAATCTTCTCGCCGGCTTCGATCTTCTTGAGAAGCATCTTCGCACGGGCCGCGATGTACTTGTCGGTACTCATCGAGTCCTTCACGAACGCCTCCCGACTTGGAATCTCCGCCAAGGGCAACGCGATCTCCGCATACGTGGCGGCTGAATCCGCAGCTACCGCAGTCATTGGCTTCGACAGCACAGCGTCAACGGCCGTGGCGAGCTGTTTGCCGTAGTCCTTCGCGAGTTCAACGGTACGCCGCGGAAGTGGGTTCTGGTCGGCGCCACAGCCAGCCCAGAACATCGCCACTGCGCCGGGGTGTGCCTTCTCAAGCTCGATCATCGCGAAGCCGGGGTAATCGCCCGACCACTTCTGATACCCCATCACGGTGGCGTGACAGGCGTAGCCGAACACGATGCCCTTGAGTTTGCCCTTCGCGTCGTGCGCGGCCAGCACGGGAACATCGTGATCGACCGGCCCCTTGAGTTCGCCCTTGGCCTTGATCGCGGGCACCTCAGCTTCCTTGTTCGTCCGGCGATTCACGGCGAACGCGGCATTGCCAACCGCTGAAGTCAGCTTCACGGGTTCGAGATGCGAGACCGCATCATCGACCGCTTTCAGGATGAGGCCGGGCAACTTCGCGGTGTAATCATCGACGAGTTTCGCTTGTGTTTCATCGAAGAAGTACATGCTTCGCAGGTTGGTGCCGACGACCGGCCCGCAGTGTGTGTGCGACACCGAAAGCACGATCGCTTCTCGCGGCACCTTGTGCTTCGCCATGATGATCTTGCACGTCGCCACCGAGACATCGCGGTCGATCCCAACAAGGTCGAGCGTGACAAGAATGAGTTTGCGGTTGCCGGCTTCCAGTACCATCGCCTTGGCCCAGAGATCGGTTTCTTTGCCGTCGGCGGGTGTGGTGCGACCGCCGTAGCCGGACATCCACATGAACTGTGGCGGCGTGATGTTGGCGGTGGCGAAGCCGCCTTTCCAGTTGGGTTCCTCGGCGAACGCGGGCGAACCGACACAAAGACAGAGCAGCGCGAACAGATAGCGACGTGTCATGGTTTTGGTGGGGTGGGAGTAAATGGAGCGAGCCGGGGAGAGAACCCGGCTCGCTGTTCTCATGGCGTCTACTTCTGAACCTGATCCGCGGAAGGCTCACGGCACCGCCGGCTGCGCGCCGGGCCAGCGTGTTGCACCGCGGGCGGCGCGCCGCGCCCGCGTGTTCCGGACCCGCGACTCCCGGGGTTGATCCCGAACGCAACACGCCGCCCCGGCGCGCAGCCGTAAGCGGTGCTGGAACAGCCTTCCTCGGGTCGCATCGCAAGGCAAACACTCGGACGACGCAACATCGTCCTGCTGCAAAGCAGCGAGCTAATCCATCCACGAGAACGCAAGACAGCGTAATCCACCTGGAACGCAGTCGCAAGAATTTCGAGCAGATTCGTCTCGACACGTCGGCACACGCACGCTATTCCCCGGCTGCGTCTGCCTTCGGGGGAAGGTCCGCGCACATCGAATCGGGGGAACGGTCATGGCTCGGCTTCTGCTTGGCGTGGTGGCAATCGTCGCCAGTTTGTCCGGGTGTACCGCACCACCCCATTATGTTTCGCGAGCCTCGCAGACGGCTCCCGGAGTCGTGGCGATCCCAGACGATTCCGATACGTGGCCGAGCTACAACATGCGTTCCGCGAAGGCGATGATCGAGAAGGACGTCGGCCCGAATTACGAGATTGTTGAACAACGGCTCGTGACCGTTCAGCGACCGAATCTGAGGAATCAACACGCTCAGAGCGAACGAGTTCGCCAGCCCGGCCAGATCACTCCGTTCTCGAATGAGCCTCCGAAGACCGACGGCTCGACGCACGAAGTGAGCGAATGGCACATCACCTACCGCGCATCCACGGTCAACACGACAGGCTTCAAAGAGGATAACGCTGCGGGTAGCATTCAGCAGACACGATATTTATCGGGTTCGACTCCAAACGGCGTCTATCAGGCGGGCGGCATCGGTGGAATTGTGCCGTCGTGTGCGCCTGGTGGTGGAGTCGTTTCCGCAGGCGGTTGTCCAAGCGGCTGTCCTGACGGGAAGTGCAACATCCGCTGATGCGCACTAACCTACCGGCATGAGTCGAGAATCTGAATTGCGGCGTGACCCGGTGTGCGGTCGATGGGCTGTTGTTGCGCCTGAACGCGCCGATCGACCGATGACGCTCGAAGGCGTCGAACCGCGTCACCGCACCAACGGCGAACGCCAACCGTGTCCGTTCTGCCCCGGTCAGGAACACGATACGCCGCACGAATCGCTTGCGTATCGCACTCCGGGAAGTAGACCTGACGGTCCGGGCTGGCAGCTTCGTGTGGTGCCGAACAAGTTCCCGGCGCTCCGACCCGACGCGGGCGGCACCTTCTGCGCTGTCGAGGGCATGGTCTTCCTCACGACGCCCGGTTTTGGCCGTGCCGAAGTGCTCATCGAATGCCCCGAACATCTCACTGCACCGACGGCACTTTCACCCAATCAGTTCGCGGCTGTCTTCCGGGCTTACCGCGACCGAATGTACACGCTCGCCGAAGACCCGTATCTCGCTTACGCGGCGCTCTTCAAGAATGTCGGTGCGGAAGCGGGGGCGTCGCTGGGGCACACGCATTCGCAGATCATCGCGTTGCCGGTGGTGCCTGAGTCCATCGAGGCGGAACTCAGCGGTTCGGATGCTTTCTTCGCCCGCACGGCTCGCTGTGTGTTTTGCGATCTCGCGTCGCGGGAGCTCGCCGACGGTGAACGGGTTGTCGCACGTTCCGAGCACTTCCTGGCGGTGATGGCTTACGCTCCGCGATACGCTTACGAATTCTGGGTGTTGCCGATCTCGCACACATCACGTTACGAGACGCTGACCGACGCCGACGCCCACGAACTCGCGGCGTTGATGCGGCGTGTTCTCGTGGCGCTCGACAAGGTGCGATCTGAACCTGCGTACAACTGGTTCCTGCACACGGCTCCGTTGCGGTCGGCGGAGTTGCCGCACTATCACTGGCACATTGAAGTGTTACCGCGAACGGCACGCCCGGCTGGTCTGGAGTGGGGCTACGGCTGCTTCATCACGACCGTATCGCCGGAGCAAGCCGCGACGGAACTGCGACTCGCGTTGCCGCCGGTGGCGTGAACGGTAATGTGAGGCGAGCGGGGGACGTTAGTCCCCTGATTGATGGGAACCAATCATGCGAATCGGCATCTTCGGCGGCACGTTCGACCCCGTTCACATGGGGCACCTCATCCTCGCGGAACAGTGCCGCACGCAGGCCGCGTTGGATCAGGTTTGGTTCATGCCGAGCGCTCATCCGCCGCACAAAGCGGGGCAGGCTGTCACGCGGTTCGAACAACGCTGCGAGATGATCGAACTGGCTGTCGCGGGGCATCCGTCGTTCCGAGTTGAACGCATCGAAAAGGAACTGCCGCCGCCGAGCTACACGTCCGAGACGCTGGCCGAACTGCATCGCCGTCAGCCGAACGACGAGTTTTTCCTGCTGATGGGTTCGGATGGCGTGCCGGACTTACCCGGCTGGCACGCACCGCAGCAGGTGATTGAGCGAGCGGGGTTGGTGGTGGTGCCGCGACCCGGCGTGATGCTGTGGACGGCCGAACGGCTGGCGACGGCGTTGGCGATAGATGTGTCGACGGTGAAGTTGCGGTTCGTGGCGTGTCCGATGATTGAGATTGCGAGTCGTGAGTTGCGTCGGGCGATTGCGGACGGAATGAGCATCCGGTACATGGTGCCGCGAGCGGTGGAGGAGTACATCCGCGACCGCAAGCTCTACGGGAAGTGACGCCATGACCGAATTTGAATGGTGCCGGACAAAGGTTCCCAATGCGATGTTGGAACACTTGCGGCATTGCGGACTCAATCGCAAATTGCGCCTCTTCGCTGTTGCTTGTTGTCGTCCCTATCTCGACATAATGGCCGATGGTCGTTGCCAGCTTGCCATCGATACGAGCGAACGGTTTGCTGATGGGGCTGAATCCTTCGAAAGACTAGCTGAGCGGTCCCAGGAGATGCAGCAGCCTCTCTGGGTCGCACGACCGCAGTCCGAGGCTCGGTTTCACGCGGTGGCAGCAGCCATGTGGGCTACTGTTGAGGCTAATATCGTGCATGGTTTCTGGATGCCAGCAAACAATGCCGCCGCGTCCATTCGAAAAGCCGGCGACGGGAGCGACAGAGCATTTCAAGCCCGCCTCATCCGCTGCATCTTTGGCAATCCTTTTCGGCCGGTCGCGTTTGATCCGCAGTGGCTCACGTCAACGGTCACGCACCTCGCGCACGGCATCTACGACGATCGCGCTTTCGACCGAATGCCCATTCTCGCCGATGCCCTCCAAGATGCCGGCTGCGAAAACGACGACATCCTGAACCACTGCCGTGATCCGAAAGGCATTCACGCGCGCGGCTGTTGGGTCGTCGATCTGATCTTGGGCAAGGAATAGATCGGATCATCGCAAGTGTTTATCTGGTATTGAAATGCTGCCAATCCCACATCACTCTGACGTAGTTTCTTCCGGACGAGTGAAATGGTTCCGGGCCTGAAATGGATGGTTCCGGGTGTGGGGTGGGGAAGTGACCCGGAACCAATGAGAAACCGCCAGATTACTTGACTTCGAGGTTTCCAGAACACGAAGACCTCCGGTTTTCCGGAGGTCTTCTGCTTAACTCACAGCCCCTTCGCGGGCTTGATGGTCAGCTTCACTTCCTTGCCGTCACGCTTGACCACAACTTCCGCCGCACGACCCGCCTTCACCAGACTCGCCGCCGTGAACGTGTCCGCGATCGAATCCGTCCAGCGACCATCCAGCGTCAACAAGCGGTCGTTTGCTCGAAGGCCCCCGTCGAAAGCTGCCGAACCCGCAAACACTTCCTTGACGACCACACCGGCGTCATCGTCGTTAGTCGCCTTGTCCACGGTGAAACCCCACACGCCGGCGGGAGCCGCCACGCCAGGCTCGGGCTTGCCCTTCGACCCCTTCATCAGCTTGTCCATCAAGCCCTGCATCGCGTCGCCGGGAACGTAGCCGTTCGGCGTGAACGTCAGTTCCTTCTTCTGATAGTCCACGGTCGTCTTGTACTTCGCGAAGAACGGGAAGCCGATGATGCCGTCGATCGGCCCGAGGGCGTTCGAGATCGCCGTGACCGTCGGGTGATCCATCACCATCACCGGCACCTTCTCCAACTTCACGTCGCCGATTTGCAGCGTGTCCATCGTCTTCGCGCCGCCAAGGCCGAACATCATGCCGCCCTTCTCGTCCTTCTTCATCACGCCAGCGTCCTTCGCCAGCCGATTGTTGATCAGGTTCGTCGGCGCTCCCGTGTCGAAGATCAGCTTGTACGGCCCCTTGCCGTTAATCTTCACCATCACAGCCATGTGCCGCGACTTCAGCAACTCGAACGGCACCGTAATTGGCTTCTCGTCGAGCTTCTTCGCTTCCTCGGCCGTCTTCGCGGGCTTCTCCTCGGCAACCGTCAGCGTGGGAAGCAGTGCGAAGCCGGCGAGCAGCAGGAATTTGGAGATCGCGTTCATGGTCACAGCCCCTTTCCGAGTTCGACGCTCAGTTCTTCGGTCTTGTCGCCACGCTTGACCGTGATGCGATGCTTCGTCCCAACGCCAGCCTTCGCCAGAGCCTTCACCAGATCCTTGCCAGCCTCCACGTTCGTCGCTTTCACTGCTTCGATGATGTCGCCAGTCTTGAAGCCAGCTTTCTCAGCGGGGCTACCCGGCAGCACTTTCTTGACGACCACGCCCGCCTTCGTGTCGTCGAATTCGATGCCGACGAACCCTCGCGGAACGATCTCGAAGTTCGGCTTGATGCCCGACAGTGCCGCGAGCATCTTCACGAGCGGGCCCATGCTCTGGATGTCGTCGGTGCCTTTCGCTTCAATCTTCTCGGGTGGGGGTGGCTCGAATCCCTTCAACTCCACGAACGCGAGTTTGTCGGCCGTGAAGTCGTACTCAATCTTGAACTTCGCCAGCACGTTGTAGCCGATGACGCCGTGCAACTCGACGCCCGCCAGCCCCATGCTGTTCATGCCTTCGATCTGCACGAGATCTTCGACGCGAGTTTTCACCTTCTCGATCTTCAGCCCGCCTTCCACCTCGAACGCAGCGAACGTGCCCCAACCCTTGTCGTCAAGATCGACGCCAGACTTCTTGGCAACCGCCTTGGTGACGAACACCGCCGGGGCACCCGTGTCGAGGATCAGGTTGAACGGCCCTTTGCCGTTGATCTTGGCCCTGACGAGGACGTGCTTGGTATCTGTGAGGCGATAAGGGATTTCGTACTTCGCGGCGGGCTTGTCGTCGGCTGCCAACGCACACGGTGCCAGCCCCAGGCACAACGCCAGGGCAATATGCCATCTCATTGAGTTTCCTTTCATTCGCGGAGTGTTCTGGTAAGGATTGTACCAGTTTGGACACGAACCCGTTTCGCGGGAGCACGCGAAGACAAACAGCGAATTTCGGGCACGGGCACGGGCACGGACAAAAAACAAGACGGGAAACGGGAAAACAGGGCAGCACAACACGTAAATGAAGGGGGCTTTCCTGCTTCTCTGCGTCGTCTTTTTTCGTCCGTGCCCGTGCCCCTGCCCGATTTTCTTCTGTCTTTCCCGCTTCCCCTCTTGGTGCCGCGACAGCGAATGGTTCCTACAGTATCCCGCGAACCGTCCAAGCGGGCGGTGCGTAGCACAGGATGTCGGTTCCGTTGAATGAGAAGGCGGCCTGCCGAGTTCTCATTCACTCCAAATGATCACAGCCGCACCCCACAGGGGTTCCGGAGGCCGCATGGCCGAGTCTGATGTCGTCGTCAAAACCCAAAGTCTCACCAAGGTTTACCGGGACTTCTGGGGCCGGAAGAAGAAAACCGCGCTCAACGCGCTCGACCTCACCATTCACAAGGGCGAGATCTTCGGTCTGCTCGGGCCCAACGGCTCCGGCAAAACGACCACGATCAAGCTCCTCCTCGGATTGCTGTTCCCGACCGGCGGTGATGCGTTCGTATTCGGCGAACCCGCCGCGAAGGTCGAGAAGAACGAGCGAATCGGCTACTTGCCGGAAGAATCGTACCTGTACCGCTTCCTGAACGCCGAGGAAACGCTCGATTTCTACGGGCGACTCTTCAACATCGACCCCGATACTCGCCGAAAGCGTGCCGCCGAGTTGATCGACGTGGTCGGGTTGTCGGCCGACAAGAAACGCATCCTGAAAGAATACTCCAAGGGTATGCGGCAGCGTATCGGTCTGGCTCAGGCGCTCATTAACGACCCGGAACTGGTCATTCTCGACGAACCCACCAGCGGTCTCGACCCGCTCGGCACTCGCTGGATGAAAGACCTCATCCTCGACCTGCGGAAGAAGGGCAAAACGGTCCTGATGTGTTCGCACCGTCTTGACGACGTGCAGGACGTTTGCGACCGAATCGCGATCCTTTACAACGGCGACCTTCAGACACTCGGCAAGGTTTCGACGCTGCTCGAAGACGCGGTGCGGCTCGAAGTGCGAGCGAACAAGGTGAAGGAATCGCCGGAACTGAAGGCCGATCTCGCGGCGGTGTTCAAGAAGCACGGCGGCGAACTCGAAACCATCGGCCACCCGACGACCACGCTGGAGGAGTTGTTCCTCAAGATCGTGGAAGAGTCGAAGGCTCGCCCCGGTCGGCGGTATCTGCCACCGACGGAAGCCGCCCCCGCAGGACAGCAGCAGCAACAGCAGTGATCCCGGTTTTGGCGAGCGGGGGACGTCAGTCCCCAGATTGCGATTGAGAAGGATCAGGGGACTGACGTCCCCCACTCGCCAAGAATTTTCGTGCGATTCAACAGATAGAGGTTGCACCCGTGATGTCGTCGGCGCTGTTCGGCATCCTACACCTTGATCGCGGCGATCCCCTCGGGTACGCCCATATCGGTGGTCTTGCGCAGTCCTGGCTCCAAGACGCCGGGGGCTTCGCCATGATCGGCCTCATGGTGTACTTGATGTACGCCATGACCACGCCAACTGATAAGTCGCAGTCCGAAAAGATTCGGGTGCCCGTCTCGTTCTTCATGGTGGTGTGCGCGGCTCTCGCTCTGCTGTGCTACGCGGGCGTCGGCGGGTTGTATGCCCTCCAGTTCTACGCGAACAAGGTCGCACTCCTGGGGTTCCCGCTCGCTCCGCCACCGTTGCCGCCGCCCTCGCCGGGAATGCCCATCATTTCCCCACCACCCGAGTTCCAGACGCAACTCATCCCGCTGCTGTTGATGATCGCCGGGACATTCGCGCTGCTCGGAATCGGTGAGCCGTTCGCGCGAGATATGGCCAAGATTCGACGACGAAATCTCACGATCGGCACCGCCGGGATTCGGCGATTCGGTCAGTCGGTTCGCTCTTACACGACCGACTTGCTCACCCCTCGCCGACTTACCGGGCTGGGAATCTTCCTGGCGACCTACGCTGTGCTCGGAGTGGTGATCTACGCCTTCGGCAGCAATCGACTGTTCGGCATCTATAGCGGGGTGTGCATCGTCGCGTTCACGGTCTTCATCCTCGCAATGCTGACCCTCATGTTGTTCGAGGCTGAAGGACCGGTCTGGGCGATTGCAAAGCTCAGCTTCAAGGAAGCGATTCGGAGTCAACTGCTCTGGGTGTTCTTGCTGGTCTTCCTGCCGGTGCTGGTGCCGGCGCAGTGGTTCCGAGTCATCAAGCCATCCGACGAATTGCGGTCCACGGTGAGCCGCATGGATTTGGGTCTGACGCTGTTGACTCTGATCCCGGCGATTCTGCTCGCGTCGTTCTATGGCATCCCGAACGACATCAAGAACCTGAACATCTACACGATCGTGTCGAAGCCGGTCGAGAAGTTCGAGATCGTGCTCGGTCGGTTCGTCGGTTACTTGTCGCTCATGAGTCTCGTGCTGATTGGTCTCACGGGCGTGAGTTTGGTTCTCATCGCGAATACGTCGCTATCCGACAAGGCGAAGGAAGAGACGTACAAGGCTCGGGTGCCCGTGCGCGGGAAGCTCGATTTCCGGAGCGTCGAGGCCAAGTATCGCGCCGACAAGACGGAGTTCAAGGGCACAAACGTCGGCCGCGAGTTCGACTACTGGAAGTACATTCCCGGTGGCGAAAACGCGATGCAGCGAGCCATCTGGAACTTCTACAAGATCCCCTCCGGGATGGCGAACGCACAGGACGATCGCGTTCCGGTCGAGTTCACGTTCGACATCTTCAAGCTCACGAAGGGCGAACAAAACAAGGGCGTCTTCGTCAGCTTCCGGTTCGTCACTCACAACGCCAAACAGAAGCAACCGACCGGTGCCGGCCCCTGGCCTTGGGTCGATCAGGATCGTGAGAAGGCATATCAGGAGAAGAAGAAGGAAATCGCGAAGCGAGTGAATATCGAGGGCGCGCGACCCGGCACCCCGGCGTGGGTTGAAGTGAACAAGCTCGCCGAGGAGTTCGGTTGCTTCGAGTTCGGCAGTAAGGAAGTGTTCGACTACCAGGTGACGGGCCTGGAGATTCCCGCTGGCTTGTTCCGGAACGCTCTGAAAGGCGAACCTGGAAAAGTGCGTGACCCCGATACCGAGCAAGACGTGCCTGCTCCGCGGATGGCCGTGTATGTGAAGTGCGAAACCGCCGGGCAACTGCTCGGCATGGCCGAACCCGACCTGTACCTCCTCGAATACCAACAGCCGTTCGAGATCAACTACGTCAAGCGAATGGTGGGGCTGTGGTGCTGGTTGGCCATCCTGATTGGCCTCGCGGTTGCGTTCAGCACTTACCTGAGCAGCGTCCTGAGCCTGCTCGTCGTCTCGGTGATTTTCTGTGCGGGTTTCTTCACAGATTTCATCGGAGAACTCGCGGCGAACCGGACCATCGGCGGCGGGCCGTTCGAGAGTATGTCGCGACTCATGAAAGCCGAACAGCCGACGGCTCCATCGAGCGAAACGGCCGGCGGCAAGGCGTTAATCTCTGCCGACAAGGTGGTGTCGTGGGGCTTTCGACGGGTCTCGAAGGGAATCCCAGACTTGAACGCGTTCAACTGGCGAAACTTCCTCGCGGAAGGGTTCAACATCGACTCGCAATACCTCGTGGTGAATCTCTTGATGGCGGCCGGCTATCTGCTTCCGTGGGGTATCTTCGCGTACTACATGATAAAACTACGAGAGGTGGCTGCGTAGCGGTCGTCCCGCTGGGGCGACGTGCTGCCTCCAAATGACTGAGAACGCGGCAGGCCGAGTTCTCAGTCACGAAAGGGGCGACCGCTTCACCAATCGAAACTGGTCGAGTACCCATGAATCCACTTCAACGAGCTTCCTTCCGTCGGAAGGGGATGTACTTCGTGGCCATTCTGGGGCTATTCACCCTCAGCATGTTCTGGCGCGGAACCATCCCGATTCCGCTCAGTTCTGCCCGAGCGATTTCTGCGTCGCCGCTCCACAGGACCGCACAAAGAGTGCAGTCGCGAACGATCTTGAATCAGGCGCTCGCTCTCGATCTGCGAGAACTGGAAGAGGGCGAACAGGAACTCGAAGGCTCGGCGTTCCGACTCGCGCTCGTTGGCAGTCGTGGGTTGGTCGTCGCGTACTTGTGGAGTTCGGCCATCGAAGCGCAAAAACGCAACGACTTCCACGAAATGGATGGCCTGATTCGGCAGGTCACGCAGTTGCAACCGCACTTCATCACGCCTTGGATCTTCCAGAGTTGGAACATCACGTACAACGTGTCGGTCGAGATGCAGGGCAGCGGCGACATGTACTACTACATCGCCAGCGGCATCGAACTGCTGGCCGAAGGCGAACGCCGACAAGGGCGCATCGAACGCGATGCCAACGGCGTCGAACGGCGGCTCGGCTCCCCAGATATGCGATATCAGATCGCCTTCTACTACCAGAACAAATTCGGTGTGTCCGACAACGTCGAAGTGCTGCGATGTCTGTTCCAGTTGTCGTGCATCTCGCCAGACGAACGCAATCCAGACGAACTGGAAGAACTCGATTCGCGCGGCGAACGGGTCATCAACCAGAAGAAGTTCCGCGAGTTCTGCGAGAAGTATCCGCATCTCGTTCGCCGGCTCCGTGGGGAACGAGGCACAGGCGGCGACGACGCGACATCCAAACGGATTCAAGAATCGCTGAAGTGTCCCCAACCGAAGGATATCATCCAGTTTCTGCGAGAAAACAAGGAAGTGCAAAGCCGGTACAAGTTCAAGAAAGAGCTGAACACCGCTGACAAGCAGTTCCCGGTTCTGCCGCCGAAGTTCAGCGAGAACGAGAAGAGTCCCACATCCGAAACCGGGGACGACTTCAGCGCCTTCAAGACCGCTCGTGCGTGGTACGCCTACAGTCTGGTGCCGTTGCCAGATACGTGGCCGCCGCTCGATGCGAACCACAAGCCGATGCCAGCCGGTGCCCCACAACCCGGCGAATACGACGCAGTGCGGTTCCGTGTCCCTCGTCAGCCGATGCTCATCATCTTCTGTCAGGGAGCACCGCGAGCACAGAGCTATCAGGCCGAGATGGAGCAGAAAGAAGGTTGGTTTGACGACGAAGGCTGGCGAATCGACGACCCAACCGACACGCCCGCGAACTGGTGGTTCCCGGACGATCCCGCTCGCCCGACGCGGCCACTGGATGTTGTGGTTGGTCGGCAACGCCCGTGGTCGTTGGAGCAGTGGCGAGAAGCTGCCACGATGTGGACCGTTCACGGTGAGCGCTACGGGTTGGTGATCGAACCAACACGCCTCGACTCTTATCAAGCGGAGGCCGCTCGAAAGCCAGCGGACAGCGCCTCGCCGGAGGTCATGACTCGGTGGGAGCAGGCAAAGAGTGCGGTGTTCTACTACGCACAGAATCGCCAGGTCACGAACTTCCCGTACTTCCTGGCGAATTCGCTCGGCGAGTCGCGGATGGATCAAGCTGGTCGGCCTATCACAGTGCTTGCCCGCAAGGCGCTGTGGCAGGCTGAGCAAGCACGCCGACTTGGCAACAAACTTGGGCCGCGCGGCGCGATTGCACTCTACCGCGAAGGTCTTGAACTCTGGAAGCAAGCGCTGGCGGGTGACAAGGAGTTTCACCGACCCGGCGGGACAGACAAGACCGAGGAAGAGACGTTTGCTTATGAGCTGGCGTATCTTCGGATGCTCGTGCAGGACGACACGACCGTTCGGACGAAAGCGGCTGAGATGGGTCGGAACGTGTCGATGGCGTTCGCGACGCTTCGCTTCCCGTTCGCGGGTGCTGGCCGGTTCGCCACCGATATCCGTGACGTGCAGGAAGAGTTCAAGTGGTACATCGCTGAGAGGGTGGTCTCGCCGTTTGCCAAGCCGATCGGCGAGGGCGACGGGGTGACGGACGAACGCCGTGGGACACCCTGGGTGCGCGAGAGCGTGAAGGAATCTGTTCGCGTTCAACAGGGCGTTCAGCGGAAACCGCTTGTCGCGCCTCCGACACCGCAACCTGAAGGACCGGGTACCCACTGACAGCAGTTGGCCATCGTAATTGCTAACATACTTAGCCCGGCGTTTACGCCGGGTTTCTGCTCATTTGGGAATCTCCCATGCCCAAGATTGCCATTGCCATTCTGGCCCACCCAGACGACGCGGAGTTCCTCTGCGCCGGCACCCTGATCCGGCTTCAGAAAGAGCACGGCTGGTCGATTCACGTCGCCAGCATGACCCCCGGCGATTGCGGATCGGCCGAACATTCCCCCGACGACATCGCACGCATTCGTCGCGGTGAAGGGAAGGCGGCGGCTAACGCGATTAAGGCGACGTATCATTGCGTCGAGGAACGCGACCTGCGAGTGATCTACAACGAGTCAGCGCTGGAGAAGGTCGTCAGGTTGCTGAACGCAGTCCGTGCGGATGTCGTGTTCACGCACAGCCCCGACGACTACCACCTTGACCACGAGCAGACCAGCAAGCTCGTTCGCGCTGCCACGTTCGCCGCACCGATTCAGAACTTCCTGCATGGCCGACACATTCACCCACCGCTCGAACACATTCCGCACTTGTTCTACTGCGACCCGTTGGAAGGGAAGGATGCGTTCGGGCAACCGATTGTGCCTGCGTTCCGGATCGACATCAGCAGCGTAATCGCCGACAAGTCCCGGATGCTGGACTGTCACGAGAGCCAGCGAGCATGGCTTCGCAAGCACCACGGCGTCGATAATTTGGTGGAGTCGATGAAGGAGTGGGGCGCGACGCAGGGGAAGGCGTCGGGGGTGGCGTTCGCGGAGGGATTCCGCCAGCATTTGGGACACAGCTACCCGCAGAGCAACATTCTCGCAGAACTGTTGGGGAAGGTGTAATGGTGTTGGAACTCGTTTGGCGGTCGCCGCGTTGCGGCGACGGCAGCCCCGATGGGAATGCCGCTAAACGTGTCACATTTGCGCTCGTGCATCACATCTTGGTTGCAGTCCGCTTTCGCTCAACACAATCAATAAGTCTGGTCCCTCGCACCATGCGAGGGACCAAGCCCGCACCTCGCTTGGCGCTCGGGCTCAGACAAAGTTTGCCTTCATCGCAGTGAATCCTGAACCGAGAGGTGCGGCTTCGGGCGGATCAGCAGCACAAGGGCGACAGAGACCAGAGCCGTGCAGGCGAACGTCCCGAAGATCACGTTCAACGGCACTTGCCGATCGCGCATCAGACCGAAGCCCCAATCTGCGAAGCCACCGCAACCGATGCTTACCAAGTTCATGACGCCGTAGGCCGTGGCACGCAGTTCAGGCCGAACAATCTGAGACAGGATCGGCATGTTGTTGCAATCGAAGAACCCCCACCCGATACCGAACAGCACCAGAAACCCCACCGCAACGCCAAGAGAAACCGCATTCCCGACACCGAAGAGTGCCGGAATGATTAGCGCCATTCCAACTGCACTGACGTAGAGCC
This sequence comes from Planctomycetota bacterium, assembly GCA_021413735.1. Classification (GTDB taxonomy): domain Bacteria; phylum Planctomycetota; class Planctomycetia; order Gemmatales; family Gemmataceae; genus Gemmata. The sequence goes on along the minus strand of JAIOPV010000072.1, from coordinate 57,757 downwards.
GCCCTCGCATGGTCCGGCGCATGGCCCGGTCAGCACACCAGCCGCCGAGCAACGCACCGCCCAGAGCCGCGACGTTCACGAACAGCGTCGCCGACACGCCAGCTTTCCCCTGACCGATACCGAACTGTCCCTTGAGAATCGCTGGCATCCAGTCCCGCACCACCCACCCAGCCAGCGCCGGCAGTGTGAAGTACAGAACCAACAGGACAAACGAACCATTCACGAGCAGTTCCCACGCGGCGGATCCTGGCGAGGGTTTCGCGGCGACGGTTTCGGCCGTTGCCGGTGGTCGCGGTGCATCCCTCAACAGCAGGAGCAGCGGCACGGCGTAAAGGATGCCGACGAGGCCCGTGACATCGAACGCGACTCGCCAGCCCAGATCGGGAGCATCCGCGATGTAGCCGCCGAAGCCGCCTGCAATCACCCCGCAGTAGATGGCGACCTGATGAACGCCAACTGCACGGGAACGGGTATTACCGAGGTGATAGTCTGCGATCAGCGCGAGCGCCGCGGGAATGTAGAACGCCTCGCTGATCCCCATTAACGTGCGAGTCCAGAGCAACCCTTCGTAGGTCGTGACGTGCCCGGTAGCCCATGTCACGGCCGACCAGACGAACAGACTCGTGCAGATGGTGTAGCGACGACTGAAGCGATCCGCGATGTATCCACCGACTGGGCTGAGGATGGCGTACACCCATTTGAACTGGCCGAGCATGTAGCCCCAGTTCGCATCCAACGCGATGTCTGGGATATCCTCCATTACGGAGAACTTCATTGCGGCGAGCATCTGTCGATCGAGGTAGTTCAGCAGCGCGACCGGCCAGAGCAAGGCGACCGTGACCCACGCGGTCCGGGCGACACTTGAGGTGCGAGAGAATGGCTTCACGGGCGTCTCCACATCTCAGAATCCCGTCCGTCCGCAGAACCGGCACTCGGACGTTCGAAAAATTCCGCCGCAGGCAAGTAAATCGCTTGACCGGTTCAGAAGTCAAACTGGATGATGCGGTAAATTAATGCTTCTGTTGTCCAGTTTCCTGAAGTTTGGAACAGCTCCATGTCCAAGACCAAATTCGCACCAACTCTCTCCGTCGAGAGGTTGGAGAGTCGCTGTATGCCGGCCGCGTTCACTCCGCAAGTCGCGGATAACATCGTGACCGGGCTTTATCGTCAGATGCTTCACCGCGAACCGGACGCAGTCGGGCTTGCGACCTACTCCCATCAGTTGGAGTCCGGCGTTCCGGTCCAACGGATTGTGAACAACTTCTGGGATACCGCTGAATTTCACGGCACGGAAGTCAGCAGCTACTACCAGACGTACCTCGGTCGCACTCCCGCCGCCGCGGAAGCGAATGGCTGGGTGCAAGCCATGCTCCACGGGACGCCAGAAGCCACCGTGATGACGAGCTTCCTCACGTCGGCCGAGTTCACGGCGAAGCACATCACCAGTCCGGATTATGTCACGGCACTCTACAACGTTCTCCTTCATCGAGCGCCGGACCCGACGGGTTTGAACGCCTCAGTGGCCGCGTTGAACGCCGGCGCTTCCCGAGCGGCCCTCGTGAATGTGTTGCTCTCGACGAACGAGTTTCACCGCGAGCGGATAACGGGCCTGTATGCGGCGATCCTCGGACGACCTGCCGACCCCGCTGGCGTGCAGAGCAACCTCGCGTACTGGAGTCAACCGGGAGTCACGATTCGTGATGTGGAAGTGAGCTTTCTCGCATCGACCGAGAACGTGACAAACCTCTCGACTCTCGCGGGGATTTCTCTCTCCAGTCCACTCGTGACCGAGTATCCGATCACTTACGATCACGGCAACCCGTCCACGCACGAGATCATCAACGATCCCGCGAAGCCGATCCGGTACTGGATCACGGGCCAACTCCACGACTCCCTCGTTCGCTTTAACTCGAAAACCAACATCCGGACCGAGTTCCCGTTACCGCTCGGCAGCGGGCCGCACGGCATGTTGTTCGATTCGCAGGGCCGGTTCTTCGTCTCGCTTGAGTTCCTGGGGAAGATCGCCGAGATCGACCCGAACACCGGTGGCGTTCTGCGGATGATCGACGTCCACCTGAACGTACAGGGTGCGCCAGACCCAATCAATCCGTCGCCGCACGACATCGCTCTCGATGCGGATGGCAAGACGATCTGGTTTACCGGCAAGGCAACCGGAACGGTCGGCAAGATCAATCCCGATGGGTCGATCAATACCTACCAACTTCCGACGGTCGGCTCAGTGCCCATTTACATGTCGGCAGGTCCGGACGGCAACATGTGGGGCACGGAACTCGTTGGGAACAAGATTTTCCGCGTTACCCCGAGCGGCGTCGTGACGGAGTTCGCGATTCCCTCGTTCAACAGTCGCCCGATCGTGATTATCCCGGATCCGCTCGGTCGGCAGTTCCTGTGGTTCTCTGAAGAAGCGAGTCACAAGGTCGCGAAGATCAGCGTGAACGGCGTGATTACGGAGTACCCGGTGCCCAAAACGCAGAGCAACTCCATCCTCGCTGGGATCGCCTTCGACGAGGCGGGGAACCTCTACACGCAAAGCTACGTGGATCAGAACAACCCCATCCCGGCGGGGCCGGATTTCATTGTCAAACTGAGCAGTTCCATTCTGCACGCCCCGGCGGGTGATTTGTCGAACGTGGAGGTGACGCGGTATCAGGTGCCCAGCACCAAAACCATCTTCCACCGCATTAATCTGGGGTCCGACGGGAATATGTATTTCACGGAGTTGGGACGGACTGGACAAAGTCGGCAGGCTGATTGTCAACAACACTCCGGGAACACCCCAGGGCTTCAGTTTCCAGCTTGGTCTGTGAACTGAACTGGCGAGCCTGGATCGTTCCAGGCTCGCCAGTGACGGTTGACCGCGATGACAGAACATCAGATTCCGTCGATGGTGACACCGCCGTGGAGGACGTTCAGCGAGAAGCCTCCAGCTTGCCCAGTTCCGGTTAGCGGTGCCAGATACGCAACCCCCGACGATGCGCTCTCGGTGATTAGCGCCAGGTTCTGCTGAGTGCCCGTTCCGGCGACGTGCGTGATGGCGTGATCCTTTACCGCGGCACCAGTCAGATACGTTCCAGCATCCGGACCCGTGCTTTGAATTGTCGCGGCGTCTGACGTCGCTGCGACGTTGATCGAGTACACGCCCAAGCGAACCTGTTGGTTTGTCGGGCTGGTCAACGGATCGAGCGCGGAGAACACCAACTCAGCCTTGCCATCTCCGTCGTTATCCACGAATGCCACACGAGCATCGCGGTTGATGCCCTTCGCGGCTCCGGTCAACTCCGCGAACGGTGCAAACGCCGTCGAGCCATCTGCCGCGAGGGGCAGTTCGGTCAGTGCGGTTCCTTGGAGTTGAAACACCTTCACCTTGATTGTCTGAACAGCGGGGTCGGTGCTCGCCACAGGACCGCCGCGAGTCACAGCGACCTCGTCGCCGCCGAGTCCATCGACGTTGCCAGCCGCGACAATCACGCCCTTCTGATAGCCCGCACCGAACGGCGTCCGGATGCCGCCGATGATGGTGTTCACGCCAGCGGCGGACGTGCCATCAATCACCACCAACCGACCAGTCTCAATCTGGCCTGAAGTTGTGCCATTGCCGCCACGAGTGCCCGCGATCAGATCGTCGTGAGTGTCGCCGTCCACGTCGCCTGCCGCGATGTTCAACCCGTTGGTGTAAGCATTTGTCGAACTGGAACTGCTCGCAAACGGTGTGAAGGTGCGAATCAGGGTCAACGTTCCCTTGGCGAGTGCGGCTCCGTCGTACACGAAGACCTTCCCCGCCTGAGTTGTTGTCAGGCCCGACTCCCCTGATGGGCTCGCTGAAGCCACCGCGAGATCGGGAACCGTGTCGCTGTTGAAGTTGCCGAGCGCAACGGAGACGAGACCCGTGTATCCCGCGATCGGCGTCACAGTTGTGATGAGCGAACCAGTATTGCTCAGGAGGCGGACCGTTCCGTTCGAGCCGCCCACAGCAAACGCCGCCGTTGTCGCTGGTGGCGTGATGTTCACGACGTTGAACGTCGCGCTCGGGCCGGCAGCAGGAGCGAGGTTGCCCGCGGTGTCGCTGGCGGTGCCTGCTGCGAGCGAGATGCCCAGCGTGCCGCTGCCGGTGATGTTGCTAATGGTCACGGTTTTCGCCAATCCCGAACCGCCGCTCACTGTGACGGTGCCGTTGGCGGTCCCGGTCTTGTTCAGCGTGATGTCGGCCGCCGTGAGCGTGTTCGTATTGAAGTTGGTATCCGTGTAAACGATTGTGTACGTGATTGGTCCCGTCGTGGCGGCGAGTGCCGACGGCGTTCCAATGCTCACGGTCGGAGGTGTGGTATCGATCGTCAGGTTGACCGAGTTCGCGAGTGAATGGCTTGGGGGAATTGCCAGGAGAACGTTGTTCCCACCAGGGTCGCGAAGCGTGCCGCCACTCAGACTCAAACTGAGCGAATCGAGCGATTGAGTGTTTTGCCCCGCAGCGACGGTGTAGGTTCCGGTCGCACTTTTGGCGTTGCTGAACGGCGAGATGGTGACCGTTGCGCCGTCGTTGAGGTTCACGATGAGGTTGCCGTTCGCGAGCGACACAGTCTGGTCGAAGTTCACAGTCACGTCGATCTTGGCACCCGCTTTGTACTTCCCGGTCGCTGTGGTTGAGGTCACACTTGCGACTTTGCCTTGTGTGCCTCCGACGACCGCCGGGCGATCCAGATTGAGGAACACGCTCACACTGCCGACTGTGTTGGCGGTGACGAGGTCGGGAGCCGTGTCGTTGTTGAAATCGCCCACTGCGATCCCAAAAGGATTCGCTCCTGAGATGAGGGTTTGTGGGGCCAGGAATGTCCCGTCGCCTTTCCCCGATAGGACGCTCACGGTATTGCCAAGGTTATTGGTCACTGCGAGGTCGAGTTTACCATCAAAGTTGAAGTCCTTCACCACAACCGCAATAGGCTTCGCTCCGACGGCAAAGGGTTGTGGGCCCTGGAATGTCCCATTCCCGTTGCCCAGCAGGATGCTCACATTGTTGGTGGTGGAATTGGCGACAGCAAGATCGGGTTTACCGTCGCCATTCACATCACCCAAAGCAACAGAATGAGGACTATTGCCGGCGGGGAGGTTTAGTATGGTTGGGAACGTGCCATCACCATTGCCCAACAACACGCTCACGTTGTTGCTGCCGTAGTTAGCGACAACGAGATCGAGCTTACTATCCCCATTTACATCGCCCACAGCGACTGAATATGGTTGATTTCCAACATCGAATGGCCGCGGGAGTTGGAAGGAGCCATCTCCATTTCCCAAGAGCACGATTACCTTGGGGGTGCCCTCGGCAGGTTTGTTTGTCACGGCCAGGTCGAGTTTACCATCGCCATTCAAATCGCCCACCGCGACTGCAAAGACCTTCCCACCGGGGGTAACATTTGGTGCAGCTAGAAACGTTCCGTTACCGTTACCCAACAACACGCTCACGTTCGCGCCGCCGAAATCAACGCCAATGAAGTCGAGTTTACCATCACCATTGATGTCGTTTAACGCGATCGACTGAAAGTTGGGGATCCCAACGACGGGGAGAAATTGCTCCGGCTGGAGTGTGCCGTTGCCGTTGCCGAGTAACACACTCGCGAAGCCGCCAGCCCCAACCACAAGATCGAGTTTGCCATCACCATTCACGTCGCCGGTGGCAACCGCATAAGGGGCCCCACTAATCGGGAAGTTATTCGCTGCCGCGAAGGCGGGAACATCGCGTGTTTCCAGGTATTCGATACTCGGTTGGTGCTTCCACGAAGGGACAATGCGTCTGCGTTTGGATGTGTTTGTATTTCGGAACAGGTGACGGACGGCTTGGTGCCACCAATTATGAAGCATTGGCATCTCCTGGGGCTGGTGTGTGGCTCGCGGCTGGCGAAATCGTGGCAAACGCAGATTTCGTGGCACAACGCTTCGGTGTGTTATCACTCACTGTGCGAAGTGCATCGGTCGGTGCAAGAAAATTCTTGCGGCAACCGCGAGAAATCTGAGGGCTTGGCAGGAAATTCGCATACGCCGCTCGATCAATCCGTTATACCCGGTCACTTCAACGCACTCCGCCGACGGAAGCGGAAATGGATCCATCCGACTTGCTTCGTGTGTTTCGTCGAGTATCATCCCCGCACCATCAACTCCCACGCCGATTCGCTCGATGCCTGACGCACCAAACGAACCCTGGTTGGAAGTCACCAGCTCCCGCAACCTGGTCGGCTGGTTGACCGAGCAACGGGTCAGCCTCGCGTGTACCACCTATCAGGCGGGCAAGCTCTTCCTCTTCGGCCGCAATGCCACCGGGCAAACCTCCACCTTCGAGCGATCCTTCAACCGCTGCATGGGCTTGTACGCCAACGGCCAAAGTCTGTGGATGTCCTCCCTGTATCAGTTGTGGCATTTCGAGAACATGCTGCGGCCCGGCGAGACGTACCAGGGCTACGACCGCCTGTACGTTCCCAAGGTCGGCTCCACCACCGGCGACCTCGATGTTCATGATGTGGTTGTGGAAGCCGACAGCCGCGTGGTGTTCGTCAACACGAAGTTCGGTTGCCTTGCCACCCTCGATGATCGGTACAGTTTCAAGCCGCTGTGGCAGCCACCGTTCCAGAGCAAACTGGCTCCCGAAGACCGCTGCCATTTGAACGGACTCGCGTTGCAAGATGGGAAGGCGCGATATGTGACGATGTCCAGCCGAAGCGATATCGTCGATGGCTGGCGTGACCACCGACGCGACGGCGGCATTGTGATGGATGTGACCGATAACAGCGTGGTGGCAACGGGATTGTCGATGCCGCATTCCCCGCGGGTGCATCAGGGGAAGTTGTGGGTGCTGGATTCGGGGACTGGTCGCCTCGGTTGGATTGATCGCGCGACGGGGCGTTTTGAATCGTTGACCTTCTGCCCTGGCTATCTCCGTGGTCTGGCGTTCAGCGGCGACTGGGCGATTGTCGGCACGTCAATGCCTCGCCACGAACGCACCTTTGCCGGTCTGGCGCTTGAGGACGAACTGAAACGCCGCAACGCCGAACCTCGCTGTGGGTTGTTCGTCATCGACCTCAAGACCGGCGACATTAACCACTGGATTCGCTTCGAGAAGACGATCCTGGAACTGTACGACGTCGCGGTGCTTCCCAACGTGACCCGACCAATGGCACTGGGTTTCCACACTGATGAGATTCACCGAATCCTCGCGGTCGGCGACTGGGGACATCTCGGCTCAGGTGCTCGCCCATGACATCTCGCCGTGCTTCTGTCACCTTTGCGGTTCTCGCGAGTGCGGTGCTGGTCGGTTGGTTCTGGTGGCGTGGCATTGCGTTCATCGCCGCGAATGGGCCAACCTTCGACGAAGGCGTTCACCTGGCCGCCGGATATTCGTACTGGGCAACCGGCTCCTTCGCTCTGAACGCCGAAGACCCGCCATTGCTGAAACTGCTGTGGTCGCTGCCGCTGGTGTTGAGCAACGGGCCACCATACCCGCGTGATGTCGCTATCGCAGCCGAGAACAATCACTGGCAAATTGCCGACGCCCTTCTTTACCATTCCGGGTTGCCAGCGAGTTCGCTGCTTGGCCCGGCTCGCCATGTGAACCTGTTCCTCGGATGCGGGCTGGTGTTGCTCGTCGGGTGGGTCGCGTATCGCGTCTGGGGTTCGCCGCTTGCGGGCGTCGCGGGATGTGCGTTCGCAGCAGCCGACCCAACGCTTCTCGCCCTCTCGTGCGTACTCAGCACCGACATGGGCGTCGCTCTCTTCGGGCTACTGACGTGTTATCTGTTCTGGGAATATGCCGCTGCTCCATCGCGGGGATTGCTCATCGCGCTTGGAATCAGCTTCGGCCTGATGCTCGGGGCGAAGTTCTCGGCTCTCGGACTTGTCGTGGGTTTGGCAGTTGCGGGAGCGATCTTCGTGTGGCGTGGAGAAACGCTTGCACTGCCCGGCAAGGCGGAACGCGGCTACCGTCCGGCGCTCGAACTGGCTCTGCGAGTGGGCGTGATTGGCGTTGTGACGCTGGCCACGATGTATGCGTTCATCGAGTTCCCGGAGTGGGCGAAGGGCTTGAAATTCCAGCTCACGCGAGACAGTCACGGCGACGGCATGGCCTACCTCAATGGCGACATCTCGCGCACTGGCTGGTTCCACTATTTCCTCGTGGCGCTGGTGTTGAAGCTGCCGCTAGGATTGCTCATCGCAGCGGGAATAGCCTGCATCCGCTCGCCGCTTGCTTGCCCACGTCGCACGGTGTTCCTCGTCGTGCCGCCGTTGGTGTTCTTGCTGCTCGCGTCGTATTCCCGCGTGAACGTTGGCGTGCGAGCCGTGTTGCCGTGCGTGCCGTTCCTGTATCTGCTCGCGGCCGGACTTGCGATGCCGGGCCGTTGGCGGATTGCTCGCGGCGTGGTCCTCGCGGCGTGCCTCGGATGGTGTGTGGTTGCGGCACAGCGAGCGAACCCGCACGAAATCTCGTACTTCAACGAACTCGCTGGCTCAGAAAACGAGAAGTATCTCGCCGACTCGAATCTCGACTGGGGACAGGGACTGCCGGCGCTCAAGCAATGGATGGACACCAACGGTGTCGAGGTGGTCTATCTGAGCTACTTCGGCACCGACCGCCCCGAATCGCACGGCATCCGCTTTCAACGGCTCCCCGGCTACGGCCAACTCGACGCGGCAGGCAGCGAGACGATTCCCGCGAACGCTCCGCGTCATGTTGTCGCGGTCAGCACGAACCACATGCTCGGCTTGTTCCTCGACGATCCTGAAACGTATCGCTGGTTGCGAAGCCGAAAGCCGATTGTGGTGGGTGGGTGCGTGCAGGTCTTCGACATCACACATGACCCCGAAGCGATTGCTCGCATTCGCTCGTTACAGAGCCGCTGATGGGTCCATATCATTATCGCCACCCTCTCCAATCATTCGAGGACACCAGCGATGTCAGACGGCGTGGCGAAGCACAAGGTTGTCATCATCGGCGGCGGGTTCGGCGGCTTGCTCGCGGCTCAGGGGTTGAACAAGCAACCCGTCGATGTCACGATGATCGACCGCCGAAACTTCCACCTGTTTCAACCGTTGCTGTATCAAGTCGCGACCGGTGGATTGTCTCCGGCGAACATCGCATCCCCACTGCGTGGCATTCTGCGGAAGCAGCGGAATACCCGCGTTCTCCTCGGTGAAGTGAACGGCTTCGACCTCGCCGCGAAGCAAGTCAAGCTCAAGGATGGGACCGACATTCCGTTCGATTCGCTGATCGTGGCGACAGGCTCAACGCACCATTACTTCGGCCACGACCAATGGGAGCAGTTCGCCCCGGGGTTGAAGACCATCGAGGACGCGACCGAGATTCGCCGACGTGTTCTCTCGGCATTCGAGAAAGCCGAGCGGTCGAACGACGCAGCCGAGCGAGCGAGGCTTCTCACGTTCGTGGTGGTTGGTGGTGGACCGACGGGCGTTGAAATGGCTGGCGCGATTCGCGAGCTGGCTCTGCACACAATGCGATACGACTTCCGCGCCATCGACCCGGCGGCGTGCAAGGTCATCATCGTTGAAGGGCAGGGCAGAGTTCTGGGTGCGTTTCACGAATCGCTGAGTGCGAAGGCGTTGAAGAGCCTTAACAACATGGGCATTGAGGTGAAACTTGATTGCCACGTGATCGAGATCACGGCCGATCATGTGATGGTGAAGCCAGACGGCGGCAAGGGAGAAGCGTACCGAATTGACACGGCGAATGTCGTGTGGGGTGCGGGCGTGAAAGGTAGCCCGCTGGGGAAGATTCTTGCGACTGCGGCTGGAGTCGAAACCGACCGTGCGGGCCGCGTTCCCGTGAATGCCGACTGCACCGTCGGTAGCCATCCCAATGTGTATGTGGTGGGTGATTTGGCATCGTTCAAAGGACCGGATGGGAAGCCGTTGCCGGGGTTGGCTCCGGTGGCGATGCAACAGGGTCAGTACGTGGCAGCGGCGATTGTGCGGCGAGTGAAAGGAGAAAGCCCGACGGGGCACTTCAAGTATTGGGACAAGGGCGCGATGGCGACGATCGGGCGAGCGCAGGCAGTTGGCGAGAGCATGGGCTTCCGTTTCAGCGGCTACATCGCGTGGTTAGGTTGGCTCTTCATCCACGTGATGTACCTCGCACGCTTCGAGAACCGCGTGTTGGTGCTGTTCCAGTGGTTCTGGAATTACGTGACCCGTAACCGTGCGGCGCGCCTCATTACCGGTGAACGCTCTGCTGACGCCCGCAGTTCGTGAACCAGTCTGCGCCGCTTGCGGCACTGACCAAGACCCCATTTCTGCCGTTGAGAGATTGCCAGCCCGCCACCCCCAAGCCATGATGGAGTGCCTGCCACGAGGGACGGAACGTGTCTTCTCTCCATCACCGCGTCCGCCTCGCCAGTCGAACCGAAGGCGGTTCGACCCGGTGGGGCTTCACGCTCATCGAACTCCTCGTCGTGCTGGCGATCATCGCTGTCCTGGTTGGGCTGTTGCTGCCGGCCGTTCAGAAAGTGCGAGCAGTCGCGAGCCGGGCAATCGACCAGAACAACCTGAAGCAACTCGGAATCGCCGTTCAGAATTACGCCTCGACGAACAACAACGTGCTGCCGCCGGTTCGCACCTGGGAGAACGGTGCGTATCGCTGGTGGTTCGGGCTGTGCGACAGTTCCGACAAGCTGATCGACTTCAAGCAGGGGCATCTGATGCCGTACTTGGAGAACAATCAGTCAGCGTTGCGGACGCCTGCGAAGGCACCGGGCAAGGTGTATGTGACCTACGACGCGGGCACCGGCGGCTACGGCTACAACTACCGTTACCTGTCGCCGGTGCGATCCATTCCCGGCGGCGAAGCCTGGGACAAGGTTCGCATCGAACAGGTCAACAGTACGAGTCAGACGATCTGTTTCGTCACGGCGGCGGGCACCAGCACGAACTCGCCGTTGACCGGCGGGCCAGGGTTGGTGGAGGTTGGCGGTTCCGAGCCGCCAAGTCGCCAGTATCCGACGGTACATTACCGCTTCTTTGGAGGAATCGCGAACGTGGTGTTCGTGGATGGGCATGTCGAATCGCGGACTGACAAGACTCGCAACGCCCCACCGCCGGGCGACTCTGCCGCGATCCTCGCGTTGCGCGATCAAGAAGATCTCTTCGACCTCGGCACCAACGACGAACTCTGGGATTTGAACTGAGGAGGAACCAATGTCTGCGACTGCTCCACCGGAACCGGCCTGGCAAGCGGCGTTGTCATCGTCTGTTGCGGCACTGCGTCGCGTCGCCGAATACGAACTGCCGTCGGAACTTGATCGCCGTGTGCTGGAACTCGGTGAGCGGAAAGAAACTCTCACTGCCGATGAACGTGCCGAATTGCTGGCTTGGGTTGCCTTCACGCAAGCACGTTCCGCTGAGAAGTTGGCGGCACAAGTTGCGTTAAGCCGACTCGCGGCCGTGTATCCTGAACTCACAACGCAAGCGTGAGTGCTTTCTCCGAAATCAGGCGGGCCGAGGTTGCTCAGCGAGCTGCTCACCGCTGCGAGTACTGCCACCTGCCTACTCGTGGGCAGGTGGCCACATTTCCAATTGACCACATCATCCCTCGCAGTCGTGGCGGGACAACGGACCTTGGCAATCTGGCTCTCGCTTGCCCGCACTGCAACGCACACAAGTGGACCGGCGAAGAAGGAATTGATCCGGACACCGGAGCGACCACAGCGTTTTTCAATCCGCGGCAGGATTTCTGGGCTGAACATTTTGAGTGGTCGGCGGAACGCCCTGGCGAATTGATCGGTCGAACGCCGGTCGGTCGGGCAACCATTGATGGTCTGCAAATTAACGATGTCAGTATGGTGGAAATCCGCATTCTTCTCGCTGAACTACGGCTTTTCCCAGAAGCCGGTGGTTGACCATTGGTTCAACCGTTCCCTCTCGGCGTTCTGTCTGGTACGCTCTGGCAACTTCTTTCGCCTGGAGCGCTGCAATGTCTCGTCGTCTTGTGCTGCCACTCGTGCTGCTTTGCCTCGCTGTCGCTGGAACGCTGAGCCTCACGGCTCGCACCGCACCACCCGACATCGTGAAAGCCCCCACCGGGAACGTTCGCGAACGCGGTGCGAAAGGCAACGGCACCAACGACGACTCGATCGCGATTCAAGACGCGGTTGATGTCGGTGCAGGAGTTGTGTCGTTCCCGCCCGGCACGTACCGCATCACCAAGACCATCGTGATCGACCTCGCCAAGACCGGGTTCACCGCGATCCGTGGTGAAGGAGCTGTCCGCGTCGTGATGGCGGGCGAAGGGCCCGCGTTCAAGTTCATCGGCACGCACACCAGCAACGCAGACCCCAAGAATGTCAAGGAGGCTGTGTGGGCCAAGGAACGCATGCCCAGCATCGAGAGCGTCGAAATCGTCGGCGACCACGAAAACGCTGACGGCGTCGAAGCCACCGGCACGATGCAGCTCACGATAACCCGGATGTTGATTCGCAAGTGTCGCCACGGGGTTCACCTCACGACTCGCAACCGCAACGTCATCATTGCCGACTCGCACATCTACGAGAATCGCGGCGTCGGCATCTTCATGGACGCCATCAACCTGCATCAGATCAACGTGATCGGCTGCCATGTGAGTTACTGCGACGACGGCGGCATCGTCGTGAAGGCTGGCGAAGTGCGGAACCTTCAGATCACGGGTTGCGACATTGAGAGCAATCAGGGCGAGAAGCGACCGCCGACCGCGAACATTCTCGTCGAAAGCACCGGCGGCTCGAACGCAGAAGTGGCCATCACGGGCAACACGATTCAGCACAACCACAAGGCTCCGGGCGGCGCGAACATTCGCATCAAGGGACCGAGCGCCCGAGCCATCAAAGACACTACCGAGATGCGTGACGGGCACGTCACCATCAGCGGGAACATCATCAGCGACGTGATGGTGAACATTCACTTGCAGCACGCTCGCGGGGTCGTCATCACCGGGAATACCTGTTGGACGGCCTACGAGTGGAACCTGCTCGCCGAGAACTCGACGGCGGTCACCGTTGGTGCGAACAACTTCGACCGCAACCCGCGTTACGCCGCCGAAGAGAAACCGGAAACCACGAACGCACTGATGTTCCGCGATTGCCAGGACTGCACGCTCTCGGGCTTCACGGTCAGCGGCACGCGAGCGGCGCCGGCGGGTCTCACGCTCGAACGCTGCTCGCGATTTAATGTCACGGGGCTAACGATTTTGGACTGCAACGATGTCGGTATGTTGCTGACCGATGTGACGAAATCCCGTGTGAGCGACTGTCTGATTCGCGACGATCGACCCGATGCGAAATCCATCTCGTTGCGAACGCGAGACGGTCGCGACAACATGATCGTCGATAACTACCTCGGCCAACCGCACGATATCCTGAAGGGCGTCGGGCTGGTCGAACGAAACTACGACGCGAAGGTCAAGCCGTGATCCGATATGTCGGCTATCCGCTGGGCTATCTCTGGGCTTCGCCGAACAGCGTGCTCGGAATCGCGATGATGCCGCTCGTCCTGCTGTCGGGCGGCAAAGCACGGTTTCAGTGGGGCGCGATGGAACTGTACGGCGGATTCGCCGCGTGGTTTCTGCGTAACATCGCCGGCGGGTGCGGAGCTATGACCCTCGGGCACGTCATCGTGGCTCGGGATCGAAAGATGTTGAACTTCACCCGCAACCACGAACACGTTCACGTTGGGCAGTACATGTTGTGGGGGCCGCTGTTCCTGCCGATGTATGGCCTTTCGAGCTTCCTGTGCTGGCGAGCCGGACGGAATCCGTATCTGGAGAATCGCTTCGAGAAGGTGGCATACGGGCTCTATCCGTGCTTCGGTGAGCCGCCCGATGAACCCGAGGTGAAAGCGTGACCGCTTCCCAACTCCTGCGACCAATTGCGTATCTGTGGGTGTTGCCGAACACGTCGCTCGGGTTGCTGTTCGTGCTGCCCGCGTTGCTCTCGGGCGGGGGCGTCCGCTTTGAACGTGGCGTCATCGAAGTTTACGGCGGGGTCACGCGATACTTCCTGGTGCATTGCCTGTTCGTGAAGGCAGCGGCGCTTTGCTTGGGGCACTCCATTCTGGGGCAGGATCGCGATTGCCTCGATCTCTCGCGCGATCACGAGCACGTTCACGTTCGGCAGTACGAACGGTGGGGGCCGTTCATGATCCCGGCGTATTTCCTGTCGAGTTTCCTGGCGTGGCGACGCGGCGGGCACTTCTACTTCGACAACCGCTTCGAGCGCGAAGCGTATGGCCTTTAGGGACGGGTGTGTCACCGGATTCCAGAGTCAACACTTCACGAGAGTCAAACGCGATGTGTGTGGGTATTTGATTCCGGGCGACTTCCCTACCCCACGTCCGGAAACAACCATTTCAGACCCGGAACCATCCACTCTCGTCCGGAAGAAACTCTATCAGAATGACGCTGTTCGCCGCATCACACGACAACCATATACCTTGCGATTCTGCTCTCCAATTCATGCGACACAGCACTTACGAACACACTCCGGAATCAAACGGCACACCCTTCCTCCGCGATAACCGGCGAGAACGGGTGTCGAGTTTGTCGAGTATCCAGTAAGATAACCAGTTGACCGGTGATGGAGTCGTTGCCCAGAACCCGACACCCGAATTGCTATGCCCCGCGACCGGAAAACCGAAGACGCACAAGACCTGTTCACTCGCGGCCACAAGGCGTTCAACGCTGGCGAGTGGCGCGAAGCCATCGAGTGCTTTTCGCGAGCCATCAACCTCCGGCCCGACGTCGCACTCGCATACCGCTTTCGCGCCTATGCGTACCTCGAACTCGCCGACCGTGTCCGCGCGCTCAACGACCTCGATCACGCCATTCGACTGAAGCCCGACGATCCTCAATCCTACGCGGATCGCGCTGCCGAACTCTACGCACAGAAATCGTTCGACCTCGCCATCGCCGACTGCGACCGCGTCCTGAAGATCGACCCAGGCCGCGCCCCCATGTATGGCCTTCGCGGTCGCGCGCACGCCGAGCGTGGCGACACCGAAAGCGCTCTCCGCGACTACGCCACAGCCATCGCCAACGACCCCGAGAATCTTCCGCGTTATCTGCTCTGGCGGGCACAACTGCATCTCGATTGCGAAGACTTCACGAAAGCGGAAGCCGACGTGTCGGCTGTCATCGTGGCCGATCCGGGAAACGCCGAGGCTCACTTCACACGCGGCACCATCCGCCAGCAAGATGGCGACCACGTGGGCGCAGCCGAGGCCTACACCGCAGCGCTCGCGATCAAGCCAGATCATCCGTTCGCGCTGCTCGGTCGGGCACACTGCCACTTCGTGCGGAAGGACTTCCCCGCAGTGATTGCGGACTGCGACCGTGTACTCACGCTGATGCCCGGTCTCGTGAAGGCGTACGAACTTCGCGGCACGGCCCGAAAATCGCTCGGGAACTTCGAAGGTGCGCTTGCCGACTTCAACGAAGCGATCAAACTCGCTCCGTCGTCGGTGATGCCATACAACTATCGGGCCGGGTTGCACTACGCACGCCAGAACTACGGCGGCGCAGTGCGGGATCACATGGAAGCTCTCAAACGCGATCCGCGACACGCGGGGACATTCAACCAACTCGCGTGGGTGTGGAGCACGTGCCCAGATCCGGACGTGCGAAACGGTCAGCGAGCGCGTGAGTGTGCGACACGGGCTTGCGAACTGACCGAGTGGAGCGAAGCGGGTTTCCTCGACACTCTCGCCGCTGCGTATGCCGAGTGTGGGGAATTCGATGATGCCGTGAAATGGCAAGAAAAGGCGATGGAATTGCTCGACGGCGATCTCGAAAAGGAAGCGGATTACCAAACCCGTCTCGATCAGTATCACCTGCGGAAACCCGCCCGGGTCACGGGCGGCACGAACATGTGAAACCAAAGCGTGAGGGATGGCATCGGTGCGTTTTGGTTTTGCGCTCTCCCCTTGCGGGAGAGGGCAGCGAGGCTTTGCGAGCGGGTGAGGGGGGAAGGCTGGGTGAGGTGTTGAGGCTCAACCCCTCACCCGGCCGCGAAGCGCGGCCACCCTCTCCCGCTAAGGGGAGAGGGCAAAACCAAAAGACAATTCAACACGATTCGGTATGATCGAAAAACCGTGGCCATTCCGGCTGCGGTTCGCATCAATACATTTTCATCGACCACCAAGAACCCAGGAATCCTGCCAATGCCGGACGCAACACCACCAGCGCCACAAGCAGCACCGCAACCCGCACCGCAACCCGCAGTGCCCCAAGGCCCACGACTCGCCGCACCCATGCCGGCCTCAATCGTTTCCGCCGCGAGGTCGGTGACCAACACCTACGACGAACTCCCCTACGACAGCAATCCATTCTCACAAACGCACCCCTCGCGACTGGCCACCGTCGCCACTCTGTTCGGGCTGACGCCAGCTCCGGTCGAGAAGTGCCGGGTTCTCGAACTCGGGTGCGCCGCGGGCGGCAACATCACCCCTCTCGCCGAACTGTACCCAGAGAGCGAGTTCGTCGGGGTCGATCTTTCGGCGCGACAAGTTGCGGAAGGCGAACAGGTGATTCAGAACGCGGGCTTGAAAAATATCAAGCTCCGCCACGCGAGCATTCTGGACATTGACGAGAGCTATGGCACCTTCGACTACATCATCTGCCACGGCGTGTTCTCGTGGGTTCCGGACCCGGTTCGGCAGAAGATTCTGGCGATTTGCTCCGCGAATTTGAACCCGACCGGCGTGGCGTACGTGTCGTACAACACGTACCCAGGCTGGCACATGCGCGGCATGATTCGCGATATGATGCGGTTCCACTCGGGACGGTTCGACACGGCAATTCAGAAAGTCGAACAGGCACGCGCTCTGCTCGATTTCCTGGCGCAATCCGCGAAGGACGATACCGGCCCTTACGGCACCCTGCTCCGACAGGAACTCGAAGGGCTGCGCCATCAGTCCGACAATTACCTCTATCACGACCACCTGGAGGAAGTGAACGATCCGGTTTACTTCCATCAGTTCATCGAGATGGCTCACAAGCACAACGTTCGCTATCTCGGCGAGGCACGCTTGCCAACGATGGTGACGATGAACTTCTCCCCGGATGTGCGCAAAGCCATCGCCGCGATTGCAACGGACCAGATCCAGATCGAGCAGTATCTCGACTTCGTTCGGAACCGGACGTTCCGCGAGACGCTGCTTGTCCGTCCCGCGATGAATCCGAACTGGGCGATTCGTCCGGAAGCGATTCGGAAACTTCACATCACTTTGCCGAGGCGTCCCAATGACGAAGGTGTCGATGTGAAGTCGAACACGGTCGCGGCGCAGTACACGACGACCACCGGGATGACGCTCACGACGACTAACCCGATCCTCAAAGCGGCGATGCGGATTCTCGGGCAGAAGTGGCCCGGAACCATGTCGTTTGCGGATCTCGATAAAGCGATTCTGGAATTGCTCGACATGAAATCGGACGACGGTCAACAACTCGCCGTCGCCTTGCTGAATACCTATCTCTCGTCGAATCTGATCGAGTTCCACTCGACGCCGATTCCGCAGGTGTCCGCGAAGGAGCGTCCGATCGTTCTGGGTGTCGCTCGGGCCCGCATCGAATTGGGGCAAACCGGAGTCGCGACCCGCCGACACGAGTTTTTCCGGACGAACGATCTCGACAAGCGGGTGATCCCGATGCTCGACGGCACCCGCGATCGCGACATGATCCTCGACAAGCTCGTGCAGTTGTCCGTTGTGGGAGAACTTCAGGTGAACAAGGATGGGCAACGTGTGACCGATCCGACTGCTCTCCGAGCGGCGCTGGGTCCAGCGGTCGAGAACGCCCTGGAACGCTACGCCACTTCCTGCTTGCTGAAGGAATGAGCCGAACGCAGAACTCGGAACGCCGAGTGCGGAATGAAGATCGAGAGCCAACCTTGGGTTCTCGTGGCTTCATTCCGCACTCGGCGTTCCGAGTTTCTGTCAGAGTCTTCCTGTGACGGGTTCGACTGCAAAAGTGAATGCGTCGGCGGTGACAACCGCAGGCAAAGGCAAAACTGCGCGGTCATTGCACGGTCGGTCGTCAATGCGGAACGGGCTACCCGGCACGCGAACGCCGAGGCCGTCTTTCGAGCGGTAGATGATGACGGGAGCCTGCAAATCGGGCAGAACGATGTGAACGTTCGGCCCCGGCCCGAGCATCACTTCGTTCGCCATCAAGAGAACGCCATCGACCGCGACCGGCAAGCGATGCCCGCTGGTGAGTTCCAGCCTCGCGGTGCCGCTGACGCTCACGGGTCGGTGGAAGAGGAACTGACACGTCGATCCAAGTGTGACGCGATCGCCCGCCGCGAGAACCGAACGAGTCGAACCTTTGCCGTTCACGAGCACGCCTTTGGCGCTCTCGAAGACGTACCCTTCGCCATCGCGAGTCAGTTCGGCGTGCAATCGCGACACATCCGCGAACAGAGGCACATCGACTGGTCCGTCTCCGGTTGCCTGTCCGAAAGTGACACGATTCGAGAGGCAAACGAGGTAGCCGCCGACGCCATCCACCCAGAGCAGGAACCGCTTCGGCAACGCTGCCGGAGCAGGGGAAGGCGGTGATTGAGACTGTGAGAGTGAAGGGTGCAGGTTGCTGATTTTATACGGCAGAGTGGGAGAGTCGCGGCGAACGTGTTCGATCTCGACACGTCCGCTGTCGTCGGGGCTTGCGTTATCGTTGGGAAACGCTGCCAGCCACGCCTTGCCGCGAATCGCCTTCGCTTCGCGATGATCCGGCGCGACGGTCAGCACCTCTTCAGCGGCGTCGAGTGCGTCCCGCCATTGTTTCGCCTCGGCCGCGTCGTAGAGCTTTCCGACGGCAGCCCGGAACCGTGCGTGTCGATCCTCGACATCTGCTCGAAACGCAGCGAACCCCGTCGGTGGGCACGGCAACTTCGGTTCCAGTTTGTCGAGCAGTGCCGCTGCACGCAGGAATTCGCCGCGATCCGCGAGTTCGGCTGCCAATCCCCAATCTTGTGCGACAGCTTCGTACTGAGCGAGGTCGGGGTGTCGAACGCCGCGATCACGCAACCGACCAACCACGGCAACCGTGCGAAGTGGGTCGCCGGCTTCGAGCGCCGCTTGTGCTTTCACGAGTCCGAGGCGAGAGAGAGATTGACGCAAACTGGCAACCGCAGCCTCTCCGGTGTTCAGCGATTCGGCATCGAGAAGATCACGCCAGGCCGCGTCGGCGTTGTGCTGGTCGAGCGATTTCATGGCTCGTGCGACGTAAGCCGTCACGACGGCGCGAGCGAGTCGCACGGCTTTGCGGTAGCCTTCCGCGATGAGGGGTTCGATGAGTCGGTGCGCATCCTCGGGGCGATGATTGTTCACCGCCTCCTGAGCCTGACGCAGTGCAACCCACGGGGAATCGGACATGATGGCGGCTGTGAATGGAATAACTTTCTGAGGGGTTGTTGTCTTCGCCGCTTGCGACGTGGCAAATGTGCGCTACGCCGCAAGCGGCGAAGACAACAACCCCTTCACTTCCACTTATTCCTCGCCCATCTCGGCGGTCAGGATCGCGTCGGTGTAGACGTTCTGCACGTCGTCGTGATCGTCGAGTGCATCGATGAACCGAATCAGTTTCTTCCCGGCTTCAACGTCGATCTCCTTCTGGGCCTTGGCGAGATACTTCACCTCCGCTTCGGCTGGTTCGATGTTCGCTTTCTTCAACGCCTCCATCACGGCGGAGAAGTTCGACGGCTCGCATGTGATCTCGAACATGTCGCCTTCGCGCGTCTGATCCTCGGCACCGGCATCGAGAGCCAGCGTCAGGAGCGCGTCTTCGTCGGGGTACTTCGTGGCGTCGATGGCGAAGAAGCCCTTCCGGTCGAACATGTATGCGACGCAGCCGGGCTTGCCCGGTTCGGTGCCGGCCTTCGTGAAGATCTGTCGGATTTCGCCGTTGGTGCGGTTGCGGTTGTCGGTCATCACTTCGACCAACACGGCACAGCTTCCGGGGCCGTAGCCTTCGTACATGATCTCGTCGAAGTTGGCACCTTCGAGATCGCCGGTGCCGCGTTTGATGGCTCGCTCGATGTTATCTTTCGGCATCGAAACCGAACGAGCTTTGTCGATAGCGTAACGGAGCTTGAGGTTCGTGTCGGGGTCGCCGCCGCCAGCTCGCGCCGCGATGATGATGTAACGGCTCAACTTGCTGAACACTTTGCCGCGTTTGGCGTCAACAATGGCCTTGTGACGGGCCATGTTCTTGTAGTGACTGTGACCTGCCATTTCCTCAACCTCAGTCGGAGATCTCGATGTGAACAGTATAGCAGATGAAATGTTGTGAGCGTCGCGGCGTCAGCCCGACGGTACGATCGCAAACACAATTGCTGTAGTTTGCGTGGCACCGTCGGGCTGACGCCGCGACGCTCACAGAACCAACTCAATCTCGGCGTGGGCCACGACCGCCACCGCCGCCGCCACGATGACCACCACGACCGCCGCCGCCACGGTCGCCACCGCGGTCACCGCCTCGGTCGCCACGATCACCACCGCCACGGTCGCCACGATCCTCACGCGGCGGACGCGGTGGTTGTTCGCCACCACCTTCCGCGCCACCTTCGACCGGCGGCAACATCGCCTTGCGTGACAACTTCACACGGCCCTGATCGTCAATCGCGATCACCTTCACCGTCACTTGCTGGCCAACCTGCACCACATCGGACGGGTGACCCACGAAGCCGTTATCGAGTTCCGAGATGTGACAGAGACCGTCTCGTCCCGGCGCGATCTCGACGAACGCCCCGAATTCCTTGAGCGTCATGATCTTGCCTTCGTACACCGCACCAACCTTGATCTCGGCACACAGTGCCTCGACCCGACGCTTCGCTTCTTCGACGCCCTCGGCGTGCAACCCGGCGATCGACACGGTGCCGTCGTCCTCGACCTCGATCTTCGCGCCAGTCTCTTCTTGCAGAGCGCGGATATTCTTGCCGCCCGGCCCGATGAGCAACCCGATCTTCTCGGGGCTGATCTTCGTCGTCACCATGCGCGGTGCGAACCCGCTGATCTCCTTGCGAGGAGCCGGCAGCGTGGCGAGCATCGTCTTGAGGATCTGCAACCGGCCTTCGCGTGCCTGTTCCAACGCCCCGCGGATGATCGCCTCGGAGACGCCATCGAGTTTGATGTCGAGCTGGATGCCCGTCACGCCCTTCTGGGTGCCGGCCACCTTGAAGTCCATGTCGCCGTAATGGTCTTCGTCGCCCTGAATGTCTGTGATGAGCGTGTACTTGTCGCCCTCGGAAACCAGCCCGACCGAGATGCCCGCGACCGGTCGCTTGATCGGCACACCCGCATCCATCAGCGACAGCGTTCCGCCGCAAACCGACGCCATGCTCGACGAACCATTCGACTCCAGAATCTCGGACACGAGGCGAATCGTGTACGGGAATCGCGTCGCCGGCGGAATCACAGCCTTCAGCGAACGTTCAGCTAACATACCGTGCCCGATCTCACGCCGGCCCGGAGCCCGAATCGGCTTGCACTCGCCCACCGAGTATGGCGGGAAGTTGTAGTCGAGCATGAACTTCTTCGAGAACTCGTCGCCGAGGCCGTCCACCTTCTGCTCGTCGGCAATCGTGCCGAGCGTGGTGACAACCAAGGCTTGCGTTTCGCCACGCTGGAACACAGATGTTCCGTGCGTTCGCGGCAGCACGCCCACTTCGCACGAGATGTTCCGCAGATCCTTCGGGCCGCGACCGTCGATTCGGCTGCCGCTCAGAGTGATCTCACGGAAAACTCGCTCACGCAATGCGCTGATCGCAGCGCTGACCTGCGGCGCCGTGTACTTCGAGTCGGTCGATCCTTCGGGAACGTACTGAGCCTTGATCTTGTCCTTGAACGTGTCGAGAGCCGTGTTGCGGGCGTGCTTTCCGACCGTCAGATACAGCGATTTGAACTCGGCTCCGTACTTCGAGTACAGTTCCGCCGCGAGCGGGTCCGCAGGCTTCGCGGGAGGCAGAACCTTCGGCCCCAAGCCAGCTTCCGTGCGAAGCCGTTCGATGGCGTCGATGGCGATGGCACACTGTTTGTGCGCTTCGATGATCGCGTCGCCGGCTTCCTGCTCCGGCATTTCGCGAGCGAATCCTTCGATCATGCAAACCGCGTCGCGGGTGCTGGCGACGATCAAATCGAGATCGCTTTCTTCCATCTGCGTCGCGGTCGGCAGCGTAATCAGTTGCCCGTTGACGCGACCCATGCGAACCGCGCCGAACGGCTTCAGGAATGGGATGTCCGAGATGTGCAGGGCGGCGCTGGCCCCGATCATCGCCAGCATGTCGGGATCGTTCTCCCGATCGGAGGAGATGACGGTTGCGTGAATCTGCACTTCGTTGAAGAAATCGACGGGGAAGAGCGGACGTGCCGGGCGGTCGATCATGCGGGACGTGAGCGTTTCTTTCGTGCTCGGGCGTGTCTCGCGCTTGATGAAGCCGCCGGGGAACTTGCCGGCTGCGTAGGTTCGCTCGCGGTACTCGACCTGGAGTGGGAAGAAGTCGCGGCCTGGGATGACTCCACCAGACACGGCAGCGACGAGAACGACAGTGTCGCCATAGCGAACGAGGACAGACCCGTGGGCCTGTTTCGCGAGTTTGCCGGTTTCGAGAATTAGTGTACCGTTACCGAACGGACATTCGACGCGGGCTGGATTGACCGCCACGGATGTGACCCTCTCTTGTTGTGTCGGCAGGATGTTGAGTTGGCGCAGCGGGCGTTAGCCCACTGTTCAGAAGTGAAAGAACCGTGGGCAATGGCCCACCGCTCGCCAACACGCTGGCCAAATAGCAGAGCGGCACCCGAGAACCACTCTCGAATACCGCGGCGTTGGAAGATGATGGAGCCGACCACAGACGCACGACCCGACTTACAGAGTTATTTCCGCAACCCGAGTTTGCCAATAACCGCCAGGTAACGTTCCCGGTCGGTTTCCCGGAGGTACTTCAACAGATCCGACCGCGAGCTGACGAGTTTCAGCAGCCCACGACGACTGGAAAAGTCCTTCTTGTGAGTCCGCATGTGCTCGGTCAGCTCGTTGATACGAGCTGTGAGCAGTGCGATCTGCACCTCGGGCGAACCACTATCGGTGGCACCCCGACGGAACTGCGTAATCAACTCGGTCTTCCGCTCCTTCGTGATCATCTTCCCATCTCCGCTAATCCGCTAAATCGCCGCGTCGCACTCCTACCATCAGTTACGAAACGACGTCAGTTTCACGCACAGCTTAGTGATTTACGCAATCTAGCAGCCTCCGACCAGACGACAAGTGGAGAAAAACCCGTGAAGCCGCGCTGCGGTCGCCCCACGTGGTCGCCCCAATGGGGCAACATCCGTGCGCGTCGCCCCGTCGGGGCGACCGCTTCACATGCATCCGGTACATTAGATAACGTCCCCCTGAGAGGTTCATCATGTCCGTGTTGCCGGAACCGATCCGCGTTCTCATCATCGACGACGACAAGGCCCTCGCCGAAACCATCGGCGAGAGCCTTGAGCGTCGCGGCCATGATTGCACTGTCTGCACCACCGGGAAGGCTGGCATCGCGAGACTGGAGCAGGGCGAATTCGATGTCGTGCTGACCGATTTGCGCATGGCGGATATTGGCGGCCTCGAAGTCGTGAGACGCTGTCGGCAACTTCTGCCCGATGCGGAAGTGTTCGTCATCACGGGGTTCGCGGATGTGAAAACCGCCGTCGAGGCGATGAAACTCGGCGCATCGCACTACCTCCAAAAGCCCATCGACATTGCGGAATTGCGGGCGGTGGTCGATAAGTCTGCCGAGCGAGTGCAGACCCTTCGCGATCTTCGGCGACAACTCGATGAGAAGTTCGGCTTCGAGGGGGTTGTCGGCAACGGCCCGAAGATGCAACGGGTGCTGCAACTTCTGCGGGCATACGCTCCGACGACGGCATCTGTGCTGGTTCTCGGCGAAAACGGCACCGGTAAGGAACTCGTCGCGAAGGCACTTCACACGAACAGCCCGCGACGGAACAAGCCGTTCGTGGCGATGAACTGCGCCGCACTGAACGAGAACCTGCTCGACGACGAAATGTTTGGCCACGAAGACGGCTCGTACACCGGGGCAAAGGGCCAGCGGAAAGGTCGGTTCGAGTACGCTCACGGCGGCACGCTGTTCCTCGATGAAATCGGTGACATGCCGTTGTCACTGCAAGCGAAACTGCTTCGCGTGCTGGAGAATGGCGAGATCGTGCGGATCGGCGCGAACACGCCGGTAACGGTCGACGTGCGAGTGATTGCCGCCACGAACAAGGACATTCAGAAGGAAGTGGAAGCAGGCCGTTTCCGCCAAGACCTGTACTACCGCCTGAAGGTGGGAACGATCCGGTTGCCGTCGTTACGCGAGCGACGGGAAGACGTGCCGCCGTTGGGCTCGCACTTCTTGAAAGAGCTTGCGAAGAAGCATGGGAAGCCTGTGCCGAAGGTCGCGGCGGCAGTTTGGAAGGCGTTCGAGAACTACGACTGGCCAGGTAACGTCCGCGAGTTGAAGAACCTGCTCGACAGCATGTTGGTGCTGGACCTCGATGGTGAGTTGACGTTCGACGATTTGCCGGAAGACGCGGGGGTTCGACCGCACGGCTTACCCGGTGGCAGCACAACGGCTGTGGGAGTGGATCACTTCATCGGGCGACCACTGGAGGAAGTGGAGCGGTATTACACCGAGAAGGCGTTGGAGATGACGAACGGCAACCGCGAGGAGGCGGCGAAGCTGCTCGGTATCGCGGAACGCACCCTGTACCGTAAGATTCAGGAGTGGAAAAAGGAAGCCGACAAGAAAGAGCAGAAAGAGTAGCCACGGATGAACACAGATGAAACACGGATAAAACCGAGACACAATTAGCCGCACGATCAAGAACGATAAAGACACGATTCAGACAAAACCAAGAGAATTCAGTGTTGGAAAGACAGAAGCCCAAAACGCAAACAACTCAGGGTTTCAACATAATGCCGCTCTGCCTTTCGTTTTGATCGTGTCTTGATCGGGTTTCAATCGTGCGGCGATTTTCTTCCAGCCTTGGTCTTATCTGTGTTTCATCTGTGTTCATCCGTGGCTCTGTTTTCAGTCTTCTCAACTGGGATTCCGTGCGGGCGGCGGAGTCGCGATACTATCCTTCATGCCACGTATTCAACAACTGCCTCCTGATGTCGTCACGAAGATTGCCGCGGGCGAGGTCATCGAGCGTCCCGCGTCGGTCGTGAAGGAACTGCTCGAAAACTCCGTGGACGCCGGAGCCACCCGCATCGACATCGACCTCGACGCGGGCGGCACCGAACTCATCCGCGTCGTCGATGACGGTTGCGGCATCACGCCCGAAGATCTGGGGCTCGCATTCGCACAGCACGCCACGAGTAAGCTGAAGAACGCCGACGATCTGTTCGCCATCGGCACAATGGGCTTTCGCGGTGAAGCTCTCGCATCGGTCGCGGGCGTGGGAAAGGTCACGCTGCAATCGCGGACGCACGACCAAGCCGTTGGAGCCGAGATCAAGTGCGACGGCGGCGACCTCTCGCCGGTGCGGCCGTGGAATGGCAGTCCGGGCACGCGGCTCGAAGTGCGACATCTGTTCTTCAACGTGCCGGTTCGCAAGAAGTTCCTCAAGAGCATCGCGACGGAACTCGGACACGTCTGCGAGGCGGTCACGCGGTTGGCGCTGGCGAATCCGGCGCTGCACATCACGCTTCGGCACAACGGCAAACTCGTCTACGACATCCCCGGTTCGGCGGGCTTGCTCGATCGCATTGCGTTGTTCTTCGGCGGCGAAATCCGCGACTCGCTTTACGAGATCGACTCCGGGCCGGGAGCCACGCGAGTCACGGGTTTCATCGCTGATCCGAAATGCGACCGTGGCAACGCGAAGCTGCAATATCTGTTCGTGAACGGTCGCTGGTTCCGTGACCGCAGCGTCGCCCACGCAATGCAGGAAGCGTTTCGCGGCCTGCTCATGTCGGGGCGATACTCCATCGGGTTTGTGTTCCTGACGATCCCGCCGGACAAGGTCGATGTGAACGTGCATCCGACGAAATCGGAGGTGCGGTTTCAGGAAAACTCGCACATCTACACGATGGTGCGGGCCGCGGTGAAGACGCGTCTTCTGAAGGAGAATCTGGTTCCGCACCTGACCGCACCGCAGGGGGAGCCAATCGGCTTTGAAGAGCCGGAGCCAGTGATTCGCAGTCGTGATCCGCTGGCGCCGGGGCTGTTCACGCAACCGACTCGCGAGGCCGATCTGGGGCCGCAACAGCCCGTGATCGGGATGACGCACTCGCCGCGTCAGGAGTTGGCGAACCGCACGGTTGCGCCGTGGGAGATGGATCGCGGCACAGCGATATCGAATCAGGAATTTAGGCGAGCGGGGGACGTGAGTCCTCCGGTTGTGTCTGAAGAACCTAACCCCCCAACCCCCCTCCCTAAGAAGGAAGGGGGAGCCGGACAAAGTAATGAGATTCGAACACAAGCCGCGCCTCCTCCAACAGCCAACGTTTTAAGCCCCTCTCCCCTTGGGGGAGAGGTTGGGGAGGGGTCTTCTTCGCCAGAACCCGCGCCGCCCGCATTGCCGTCGCTCGCGCCGGGCACCGCGATGCAGATTCAAGACACGTATCTCGTCCTCGAAACCGCCGAGGGAATGCTCGTCATCGACCAGCACGCGCTGCACGAACGCATCCTGTTCGAGCAACTTCGCCGACGCATCCGAGCCGGGCAACTCGAAGTGCAACGCCTGCTCATCCCGGAACCGATCGACCTGCCCGCGGAACAAGCCGCACTCGTTCTCGAAGCTGCGGATGCGCTCAAGGAGTTGGGGTTGGAAGTGTCCGACTTCGGCGGGAACACGGTGCTGCTTTCGAGCTATCCGACGCTGTTGAGCCGCAAGCCGCCGCACGAGATTTTCCAGGGCGTCGTCGATCACCTGCTGACGAAGGAACGGCCGCCGACCCGCGACGCGATGCTGCACTTGCTGATGGCGACGATGGCTTGCAAGGCCGCGGTGAAGGCTGGCGACCGTCTCACGCCAGAGGAGATCGCCCACCTGCTGCACCTACGGCAACTCGCCGAAGATTCGCACCACTGCCCGCACGGGCGGCCGACATCGCTGCTGTTCAGCCGACACGAACTCGACAAGCAGTTCCGCCGCGTGTGACGCGAATCATGCAGCGCCCGCGATGATGATGAGCGGGCGTTTGCTCTCCTCTGGCTCGGCACGACGGATCAACTCGCGGACCATCCACGGCACATTCCCTTCGCCAAACAGCAAGAAGCCGAGCGTGCCGCTGACGGGCGATTCGTCCGTCCATCCGAAGTGGATTTCGGGCGGGCGACCGACCTTCGCCATCTCCAGAGCCACCGCCGCGAGCGTGTGAGAAATCGACGCCGCCCCGGTAATCTTCATCACGTAGCGGCCCTCTTCCTCCTGAATCCGCATGATCGGCTCGTTCTCGAAGTCGCTCGCGTCAACCACTTCCACCTCGACAAACACGATCATCAGGTCACGCGGAATTCGGTGTTCGCGGCGAACCTGCGCTTCCTTGCTCGCCAGACTTCGACGCCCCGGCCGGTGCGGCACGAGAATCGTCAGGTCCAGATCGCGGATCGTGTCCCACATCAGTTGCGTTCCCGTGTCCGGCAACTTGAAGCCCTTGAAGCGCAGCTCACGACTTCGTGCCCACCGCGACCAGAACGACGTGCCGAGGATCGCGAAGATGAAGAACGCAGCGATCTTGATGCCGTCCGGCTTCTCGTAGACGTTCGCGATGGTTGTGTAGATGAACACAATCGTGATGAACAAGAACGGCCAGGCGATTCGCTTCGTCCAGTGTCCCTCGCGACGGTGCCAAATGTCGATGACGGAGGCGACGCCGGCACTGGTCATCAGCACAAGCACACCAGTGGCATATGCGGCTCCCTGTGCCTCGACGCTCGCCTTGAATATCACCGTGACCACGAGGTTGATGACCGTGAACAACAGCACGAGCGGCCGCGTTGCTCGTGTCCATTCCGGAGCCATGCCGTATTGCGGCAGATACTGCGGAACGAGATTCAGCAACCCCGCCATCGCGCTTGCTCCGGCGAACCAGAGGATGATGATGGTGCTGATGTCGTAGATGGTGCCGAAGGTCGCTCCGAAGAACGGCAGCAACGGAGCCGGCTGTCCGTCGGGGCCGGGGTTCTCGCCGTGCGCGAGATACGCCAAGGCTCGATCCTTCGCCTTCAAATCCGTATCGGCGACACCGGGCTTCTCAACGCCGGCTGCGTCCACCCTGGTCAAATGTTCGGGTGGAACGATGCACGCGACAACCACCGACGAGCCGATCAGATACACGGACATGACCACTGCGGCCGTCACGAGCAACTTGCGAGTATTCGCGATGCGGCCACGTGGTTCCTTGGGATCATCGTCGGCCTTGCCCTTCACCAATGGCATCACCGCGACACCGGTCTCGAACCCCGACAGGCCGAGCGCCAGCTTCGGGAAGATGATGAGGCTGATTGCGAGAATCGTGAAGAACCCCGTTCCTGAAATCGGCCGCTCGGATTCCCTGATGTACCAGTCGCCGGCCTCGACGCGAGTGAGGAACGTCTGGAACTGTTCCGGGTGTTCGACAAGATGAACGATCCCGGCTCCGATGACAATCGCGCTGAGCGTCATGTAGATGGCCACGATCACCACTGCCAGGCCGATCACTTCACGGAACCCCCGCATGAACGACGCACCGAGCAGCACCAGCAGGAACGACGTGATGTAGATTGTCTGGCGGGTCTTGACGGCGTCGTCGGTCACGTCTGCCGGCCAGTTCGGATTCGTAATCATGTGAACGCCAGCGTCGGCCGCTGAAAGCGTCTTGGTGATGACGAAGTCGGTGGCCGCGAAGCCGAGCAGTGTGAGGATGAGGATCTTTCCGGGCCAGCCGGAAACGAGACGGGCAAGCATTCCGATGGAACCTTGCCCGGTGTGCGAACGATCGCAGACGTACCAATAGATCGGCAGCGCTCCGAAGAGCGTCACCATGACGAGTACGAGGGTCGCGAGCGGCGCGAGAAGGCCGGCGTTTTCGTAGGCGATGGACGGCTGGTAGCCGAGGGTAGAAAAGTAATCGACCCCGGTCAGGCACATCACCCACAGCCAGAACGACTGATGATGGTGAGGTTTCGCCGGGGCCGCCGGTTGGGGCGACGGATCGCTCATGGTGGTGGGAGATCGCTGCCGACAGGTCACGCAACGCGTGCGACCAGTTCGGAAGACAGGGGGCGGTTACAGGTGGGTAACACCGCTCCAAAACCAACGAATAGTGTATGAATCTTGCCGCTTGCGGCGTAGCGCACTCTCGCTACGCCGCAAGCGGTATCTTCAACCGGTCATCAATCGCACCAGATACACGGCACCCGCAACGCCCGCAGCCGTGATCGCGAGGAACCCCAACCCGACCGTCAGCAACACACCCCAACTCGCTCGCCGCGTCTGCTTCGGCTCGGCCAGCGCTTGCGTCAGCAATTTCGCGTTCATCGAGTTCGCTTTGAACGCCACGTCGAACGCATCGCCGACGAACGGAACCATGCCAACCACGGTGTCGATGGAGAGATTCAGCAGCATGCGCCACAGCACCACAGCCGGCACACCCATCTTCGATGCTACGAGCAGAATGTAGCCACCGATCGCGGCCGAGCCGAGGTCGCCGATGCCGGGGATCAGTCCGAGAATCGGGTCGAGGCCGATCTTGCGGTTCGTGCCGGGAATGGTGAACGCTTCGTCGAGCCATTTCGCCAGCATGCGAACGACGGCCATTTCGGGCGTGTCCGCAGGCTTTACGATCGGGTCTATGACCGGAATTTCTTCGGGTCGATTGTCGCGTGCTTGATGTGCGAGCGCTTCCATGTGTAGGTAATCTCCAGGTTGCCGCTGCTCGCCAGAATCATCGCGGGATACGAGAACTCGCCGGGTTCCGTTTCGAGATCGACGACCTTCTTCCAGGTCTTGCCGTCGTCGGTGGAGCGAGCGAGACTGATCGGCGTTCGCAGCAGCGGGCTTGGGTTGTAGATCAGGAAAACGTCGCCATCCTTGGTCCGCACGGCATCAATGCCAGCGTTCGGGTTGCCGAGTTCTGTCTCTTCGGCAGCGGAGAACGTTTCGCCGCCGTCCTTCGATTCGGAGCGACACACCCGCATCGGGTTGCCAGACCGCATCAGCGCGACGATGACACCGTCCTTGCCTTCGAAGAGCGTCGGCTGAATCTGGTTGGGCTTCTCGGGCACATTGAAGGCATTGGACCGCTTCCAGGTTTTGCCGTCATCGGTGGAACGGTCCACGAATGGAGTCCAGTTCCGGTAGCTCTCCACGGATGTACCTGCAAGGATGGTGCCGTTCGCGAGTTGAATCGGCTTCGCCCGCACCGGACCCCAGAAACCAGCGGGCATCATTTCGGGCTTCGACCACGTTTTGCCACTATCGGTGGACGTGCGAACGAAGCCGGTCCAGTTGTCGGGTTTGGGGCCAGCCTTGTACCAGAGATGGAGCGTACCTTTCGCGGTCTTGAAGAACACGGGGTTCCAGCACGGCTGACCGGGTTCGGTGCCGAGCACGACGGGCTCGGACCACGTTTTGCCGTCGAAGGAACTGCTCCAAATTTGGACGTCCTTGGCGCCTTCGGCTTTGCCGCCGAACCACGCCGCCATGAGTTTACCCGCGTCGTGCTCGACGACCGTGGACGCATGACACGACGGGAACGGCGCTTTCTCAAAGATGAACATGAGTGAGTCTCTATTCTGCCTCGGGTAACACCCGAATTGCCGTCAGATGAAGGGTAATTCCCTGTTCCGGGTATGAGCCAGAGGGACGAGTGAAGCACCGGCCGAGCGCCTCATAAAAGTCTGTTTTCCGAGTTTGGCCGACGGCCAACTCCAATCGCTCCGCGAGGAGAACCTCTTCGCCGCCGACAAGTTTGGCCGCCTGCTCTGCGGATATCTCCAAAGCTGTTTGGATAGAGGCCGTGAGTAATTCCCCATCCTCCGTTGCCGGTGGCTTGTACGGAAATCGGACCCAGCGTTTCCCTAACAGGTTGTATCGGATGCCAACGGGAATATCGTCGCGCTCGCACGGGTGAACGTAAACAGCCCCATCCGCCTCACGGATGGGATCGCGACCGAGAAACGCCTGCTCGAATGGGACGCACTCGAATACTGACTTGGGCGCGAGTTCAACGATATCTCTCACTTCTACAAGTGGCATCCAGCGCACGGATCGGATCGCTTTAATTAGTGCGACTTTCTTCGCCACATTGAGGCAAGCATAAAGGATGAGCTTGAACCGGCTTCCCGCGTCACCGCGCCACTCTGGCGATAATTGTTCGGCCAACGCGAGCAGCCTTGCCACTTCCGGTTGTTCACGTGCGTAATCCTGCTCAGCTTGGGCAAGCGTCGCGACCAACCGCAGGTATTCGGCCTTCGCGGGTTCGCCGTGTTCGTCGAGCCAGTCGGCGTAAACGAGACGTGCGGTATCGTCGGCGGGGTTCGCCTTCAACGCTTCGAGGAACGCCGCTTCTTCTGACATGGGGTACCGAACGAATTACTTGTTGGCCACGGGTTCAATACCCATGGCCCGCGTGGCAATAAAAATCGACCAGCCGTACATCTCATCGTGAAGCGGTTTGAAGCGTCTGAGTTCCTCAACGCGAGCGCGGGCCGTTGCCAACTCCAGATTCTCGGCAATGGTCACATGATCCTGCGCAGCCAACTTTCGCGCAGCTTCTTCCGGAATCCCCATCGCATGGTGAAGAAACCTTGCGAACATGGTGATGCTCTCCAGGGCTGCGTATTCCCGGTCGGGTCGATTGCCCCAAACCATGCGTGACGCGACGATCGCGAAGGCCACAGAGAACGGTAACTGCTTCACATCCGTCGGGTGAATTCGGACGACCGCACCCGGAATCTGCTCGAACCGTTCGCGACAAGGGAGCGCATACTCGAACGGGACACACGTAAGCAACTTACTCGGCGGTTCCTCGACCAGTTTCTTCGCCTCGGCAAGACCCACTCCCGTGATCTCCCTGATGAGCTTGACCACCGGGATCTTTTGCGTCATGTCTCCGTGCGAGTAGAAGACCAGCATGAAACGCGAGGCCGATTCCTGTCGCCACTCCTGCGGCAGCAACTCGGTGAGCGAGAGCAGGCGGCCGACCTCGGGGCGTTCCCGCGTGGACTCCTCGCAGGTGTGCGTCAGCACTGCCACCAACCGCAGGTATTCAGCCTTCGCGGGTTCGTTGTGCTCGTCGAGCCAGTCGGCGTAAACGAGGCGTACGGTATCGTCGGCGGGGTTCGCCTTCAACGCTTTGAGGAACGCGGCTTCTTCTGACATGCGATCACCGGGGCTTCTTGGCGTCGAGTTCGCGAGCGATCACCTGCACGAGCTTCTTCATCACCCAACCCTGCTCCGGGCAGATGTCCACGCGGGCACCGCGTTCTCGCAACGCATCGGCCGCGATCGGCCCCACCGCCGCGATTGCCGTCTTCTCCAGACCGGTGCGAAGGGCATCGGCGAGATTGCGTTCGGTGGCCACCTCGAAGAGTCGATCCACTTGCGGCGAGCTGGTGATGACCAACGCATCGACCGTGCCCGCTGCCATCTTCGCGATGAGATCGGCAACACCATCGGCGTCCGCTGCGGGTGCGTAACGATATGGACGAACGGGAACCCCAGTCGCGCCGCCGCGTTCGATGGCTTCAATCAGCGGAGGATTATCGTGACCGTGGAATTGCACGCCGACGGTTTGCCCCGTGAGCGTTTGCCGTGAAAGCGTGGAGATGAGTCCCGCAGTTGTGGGAGCGTCCGCGACAACCGTTGGCGTAAGCCCGATCGCCTTGAGCGCTTGCCCAGGCTTCGGCCCGCGAGTGATGGTCTTCACCTTGCCGAACGCAGCGACAACTTCATCGCGAATGCCTGCTGCTTCTGCCGCCGTGAGCAATCTGCGTATGCCTTCGCCGGTCATGAACACGAGAGTTGCAAACCGACCGGCGAGCAGATCACGCAGCCACGCAACGACCGGAGCGGAGTCTTCGGTGTCGAGGATGGCGACCAACGGCACACGAACCGGGGTCGCGCCTTCCTTGGCGAGCATGGCCGCGAGGTCTTCGAGTTGTCTGGTTTCGGCGAGTGCAATCACTCGCCCTTCGAGCGGCAAAGGCATGGAACCACCTGGGGGCTGAGAACGAACCAACCCCCATAGTGTACCACGCAACTCACATCACGACGCCGTGACCGGCACCTTCTCCGTCGAGCTTTCCGGAACCTGCGTCGCTCGCTGCGTCGCCTTGATTCGCAGCACAACACCGTGCAGCCAGCCAAGGCTCACCAGCGTCAGCACGAGCATCGCCACGAACGCGACTTGCGGCGACCCGCTCAACCGTCCGAGCAGCCCGAACACAGGCGGCAGCACGAACCCACCAAGAGCGCCGAGCATTCCGACCAACCCGCCGACCGCTCCGACATCACGCGGGAAGTAATCCGGGATGTACTTGAACACGGACGCTTTGCCGACGCCCATTCCACAGCCGACCACGAACATCAACGCGGTGAAGCCCCACACACCGAGGTCGAGTGTCGACGCTGGGATCGAGAGCAGCGACAACGCCGCAGACATCACGATGAACACGGTGTACGTCACACGGCGTGGGCCATAGATGTCGGAGAGCCAGCCGCCGAGCGGTCGCAGGAGGCTCGCCGGGAAGATGAACAACGCCGTGAGATAACCCGCAGTGGCGATCGGCAAGCCGTACACATCGACGTAATACTTCGGCAGGTACGACGCGAGCGCGACATACGCACCGAACACGACGACGTAATAGAGACTGAGCCGCCAGGCGCGAACGTGCTTCAGTGGAGCAAACACTTCACGCATCGAGCGACCACGGCCAGGACAGCGATCAACAGCAGGCGTTCCGAACCACACCGCAGCGGCCATCAGAACGAGCAACACCGAGTACACGATCGGCACGAATCGCCAGCCGCCGGGGATTGCGCCACCGAAGAAACCAGCCGCCGGGATCGTGGCCAACAGAGCCGGCGCGAGGAACTTCGTGACCGAAGCGCCGACGTTGCCTGCTCCAAAGACGCCGAGTGCGGTGCCCTTCGAGCGATTCGGGAACCATGCCGAGTTCCACGCGATGCCAACCGTGAAGGCGTTGCCCGCGAGTCCGAACAACGCGGCACACATGAGCAGTTCTTCGTAGCCGGTGACCTGACTGACCCAGAATGTCGGCAGTGCGGTGAGCAGCAGCGTGAACGTCATGACTCGCCGACCGCCGTACTTGTCGGCCCAGATGCCGAAGTTCAGTCTGGGAAGGGAACCGGCAAGAATGGCGGTTGCGAGCAACCAGTCGAACTGAGACGCGGTGAGTTGCAACTCGGTGCGGATCTTCAGACCAAGCACGCCGAGCATCAGCCACACGGCGAACAGCAACGTGAACGCGAACGTGGACAGCCACAGCACACGCTGCCGGGGACCACTGGGTTCGTCTTCGATCGAAGGGTTCATGGTTACCTCAGTGTCATTTCGCCTAATTCGAGACAGTCGCCGGTTGTTTGCCGGCTTTCAACAGCAGCGATGCGAGTTGACCTCGACATCCGCCGCAACCCGTGCCCGCACCCGTGCGAGCAGCCAAATCCTGGAGAGTTCGACAGCCACTGCGAACCGCGGAGAGAATCGTTGGCTCGTTCACCTGATGGCAATTGCACACCGCACCGCCAACAGGTTCGGCTGCACGATCCGTTGAGGCGAACAGGTCGAGACGATTCGCGGGCAGTGAGTCGCCACGCTCGAAGCGCCGAGCGAGACCAGCAGCGGCAGAAGCATCACCCACGAGCACAGCACCCGCGAGGCGGTCGTTGCGGATGATGAGCTTGCGGTACACGCCGCGTTTCTCTTCGATCACCTGCACGACTTCGTCGTCGGCATCCTTCGCGTCGATATCGCCCATGCTGGCGACTTCGATGCCGACAACCTTCAGCCGCGTGTACACTTTCGAGCCGCGATATCGGGCGTTTGGATTTGCTCCGGTCAGCACGTCGGCGAGGACGGTACACTGCTCGTAAACGGGTTGGACAGTTCCGTAAGTCTGTCGGTTGTGTTCGGCACATTCGCCGACCGCGTACAACCCAGGCAGCACCGTTTGAAGGCGATCATCAACCAGAATGCCCGCGTTCGTTGGCACATCGGATTGCTGTGCGAGGTCGATGCGGGGCTTCACGCCACTCGCGAACACCACGAGATCGGCAGAGACTCGTTCGTCACCACCGAGCAGCACAGCCTCGGCACGCTTCGCACCCAGCACAGCCTTCGTGTTCGCTCCCGTGCGAACCGTGATCCCGAGCCGCTCGATGGCACGTCGAAGCATGACCGCTC
Source organism: Planctomycetota bacterium (assembly GCA_021413735.1). Taxonomy (GTDB): domain Bacteria; phylum Planctomycetota; class Planctomycetia; order Gemmatales; family Gemmataceae; genus Gemmata. The sequence continues at coordinate 22,326 of JAIOPV010000072.1, read as the reverse complement.
CGATCTTGTCCACCTGCCGATTCATGAGCGTGTCGAACAGGTGCAACAGCGTGACCGACATGCCGAGATCGGCGAGGCCCTTCGCGGCTTCCAGACCAAGCAATCCACCACCCACGACGACAGCGGGCCGCCCGGACTTCGCGAAAGATCGCATGCGTTCGCAATCGGCAGCCGTGCGGTAAACCGCAACGCCATCCTTCCACTTGCCGTCTGGAGTCTTCACGCCTTCGATTGGCGGAAGCCGGGGAATGCTGCCCGTGGCGAACACTGCGGTGTCGAAGTAATGCTCTTGCCCGTCGGCGGTCCACAGTCGATGTGCGGCGTGCGACAACCGATTCACAACAGCGCCCGTGCGGAGCTTGATGCCGTTCTCGGCGTACCACGCAGCGGTTTTCAGCGTGATGTCATCGACCGCACCGCCGAGCAGCACCCGGTTCAGGAGGATGCGGTTGTAGCACCCGTGCGCTTCCTCACCGAACACCGTGATCTCAAACTGCGACAACGCATCACGGCGAATCAACTCGTCGAGGAGTCGCCCGGTGGCCATTCCGTTGCCGATGATCGCGAGCTTCTTACGCATCACGCGCTGACCTCCGGTGCGGAGAAGTCGGGTTCCCGCACCGCCACCACTCGCACAGCTGCGAGCTTGAACTCGGGCATCCGGCTCGTGGGATCGAGTGCCGGATTCGTGAGCAGGTTGGCGGCATGTCGGCCGCCCCAATGGAATGGCGCGAACAACGTATCTGGGCGAATGCCGATGCTCACTTCCACCTTGAACTCGACCCGGCCACGACGGCTCTCGACCGTGACGAACCAGTCATTCTCGATGCCGAGCAACGTGGCAAGTTCGGGGTGGAGTTGCAATCGCGGGATGGGCTTTGCACCGCTGAGCTTGGCCACACGGCGAGTCTGTGCCCCCGAGTTGTAATGCTCCTGGTAGCGGCCCGTGGTGAAGTACAGCGGGAACTCGGCGTCTGGTTCTTCGCCTGCGGGCCGGTGTTCGATCACGTGAAACTTCGCTTTGCCATCAGCGTGGTGGAATCGCTCCCCGAACAGTCTCGGGGTGCCAGGGTGATCCTCGGATGGGCACGGCCAGAACACGCCGTCTTCGCGATCGATGCGGTCGTAGCTGATGCCGGCGTAGTCAGCGGTGCCGCCAGCCGTCGCGAGCCTGAGTTCGTCGAACACCGCCTCGGTCGAAGCAAACGTGAACTTCTCCGCGTGTCCAAGACGGTTCGCAAGTTCGCGGATGATGTCGAGATCGGACTTCACTCCTGGCGGCGACGCCATCGCCTTGCGTCGCCGAATCACGCGGCCTTCGAGGTTCGTCATGGTGCCGTCTTCCTCGGCCCACTGCTTCACTGGCAACACCACATCGGCGAGTTCAGCTGTCTCGTTTGCAAACGAATCGCACACCGCCAGAAAGTCCAGGGATTTCAAGCGTTCGATGACGCTTCCACTGTGCGGCGACGCCACCGCGACATTCGAGCCCATGACGAGCAATCCGCGAATGCCGTTGGGTTGCCCGCATGAGTCGAGCAGTTCGTAAGCACTGCGACCCTTACGAGGCAAGCTCGCGGGATCGACGCCCCACACACGAGCGACGTGTTCGCGGTGAGCGTCCACTTCGATGAGCCGATAGCCCGGGAGTTGGTCGGCCTTCTGGCCGTGTTCGCGTCCGCCTTGCCCGTTGCCCTGGCCAGTGAGTGTGCCGAAACCAGCACCGGGTTTGCCAGGCAGCCCAAGTGCGAGCGTGAGGTTGATGAACCCGAGAACCGAATCGACGCCCTTGCTCTGCTGCTCGGGACCGCGACCGGTCAGGATCATCGACGGCCCAGACTCTGCGAGCCAGCGAACCGTCTGCCGAAGTGCCGATTCAGATACGCCAGTCATCTGCTCGACGCGAGCCGGGTAGTACTGCAACACCGTGCGGCGAACCGCATCGAAGCCGTTCGTTCGGGAGGAGATGAACTCGGCGTCAACCAGTTTTTCCTCGATCGCGATGAACAGCAGACCATTCGCCAAAGCAAGATCGGAGCCAGGGGTAAGCTGCAAATGCAGGTCGGCACTGCGAGCCGTGGGCGTGCGTCGCGGATCGGCAACGATGAGCCGACCGCCGTTCGTTCGCTGCTTCTCGAACCACTGAGCGATTGGCGGAAGCGTGTCGAACGGATTCGAGCCGACGACGAACAGCGTGCGTGACAACGCGATGTCACTGACTGGGAACGGTAGGCCGCGGTCGATGCCGAACGCCTTGTTCCCCGCTCCCGCAGCGCTCGACATGCAATAGCGGCCGTTGTAATCCATGTGCGGCGTGCGAAGCGTGACGCGGGCGAACTTGCCCAGGAGATACGCCTTCTCGTTGGTGAGCGCTCCGGAGCCGAACAGCCCAACCGCGTCGAGGCCGTGTTCCGCCTGAATCCGTCGAAACGCATCTGCGATTCGATCGAGTGCCACAGGCCAACTCGCGGGAAGCAACTCGCCGAACGCACCGCGAACGAGCGGCTTCAACAAGCGATCCGGATGCCCGAGCAGTTCCGCCGCGGACCAGCCTTTCACGCACAACCGACCGGCGTTCACGGGAAACTCAGCGTCGCCCTCGATCTTCAGTGACAATGCGTTGTCACCGGTCAGCACCGTGCCGCACTGAAACGCACAGTACGGGCAGTGCGTCCGCGTACTCGTGGTCGTTGGCGGAGCATCGAGTTGTGGGAGTGCAAATGACACAGAAACCTCGGACGGCTCGTGGCTATGCGGTGATTCCGATGCGAACGAATCCGTCGACGACCTCGACGGGGAACGTCGCCACGGCACACACACCCGGCTGATCGCATTCGCCCGAAGTCGAATCGAAGCGGAACGTGTGCAGTGGGCACACGACCTGTTCGCCCGCGAGCATTCCGTCGGCAAGCGGACCGCCCTTGTGCGGACACTCGTTGGCGACTGCGAACACCTTGCCAGTTCGCGTTCGGAACACGGCCACGGACTGCTCGCCGATTCGGAACGACCGGCCAAGACCGATTGGCAACTCGTGCATTTCACAGATCGTCGTGAATCGCGGCGGCGGTGCGATTGTTTGGCTCATGGCGCGGAGTCTCCTCAACGCGGAGCCGCTTGCGGCTTCGCAGTAGGTGAATGAGGCTTGCGAAGCCGCAAGCGGCTCTGCGGGTCAGGTTAAAACGGGCAGGGAGATTCGCCGTGCATCGTCGAACTGTCCGGCGTAGACCGGGTAATCGCGTTCGAGCCACGGATCGACATAGGCGGCAGCGGTCTTCTCGACTTCGTAATCGAGGTCTCCACCGATACCGAGCGAGTCCTCGACGATGATAGAACGGATGGCTTCGAGGCCGATTCGCGGCACGAAGTCGTAAGTGCGTTCCAGCCACTTGGCGTTGTCACGGTAGTAGATCAGGAAGCGGCCGATGACCTTGATCGCCTCGGCTTGCGTTTTCACGCGGCACAGCACATCCGACTTGCGAACGTGTGCCCCGGCCGCACCACCGATCGACACTTCCCACTCGCCGCCTTCCGTCGCGACGACGCCGACATCCTTCACGGTGCTCTCAGCACAGTTCCGCGGGCAACCGCTGACGCCGAGTTTCACCTTCGCCGGGAACTCAAACCCCTGATATCGCTTCTCCAGTGCGATGCCGAGGCTGGTGCTGTCGTTCGTGCCGTAGCGACAGAATTCGCTGCCGACGCAGGTCTTCACGGTGCGAAGTGCCTTCGTGTAGGCGTAACCGCTCGGCATTCCGAGATCGCGCCACACACCCGGCAGGTCTTCCTTCTTGATGCCGAGCAGGTCGATTCGCTGACCGCCGGTGTACTTCACCATCGGCACGTTGTACTTCTTCGCGACCTCGCCAATGCGGATGAGTTCGTCGGCCGTGGTGACACCACCGTATGCTCGCGGCACCACCGAGAACGTGCCGTCTTTCTGGATGTTGGCGTGAACGCGATCGTTCACGAAACGAGCATCGCGTTCGTCGATGTACTCGCTGCCCCAAAGCCCCTTCAGCATCGACGCCAACCCGGCCTTGCTCTTTTCGTCTTCGGAGGTGCCAAGTTCAGCCAGCACCGCCGACACGCTCTTCAACCCGCGTGCCTTCACCTCGAAGACGAGCGTTGGCTTGTCCATCGGCACCGCGGGCACATACCAGCCTTCGCTCGGGTCGGCCTTCACTCCGCCAGCCACCGCCTCGATCAACCCCTTGATGAGCTTCTTGCAGGAACCGCAGCCAGTGCCCGCTCGCGTTGCCTTGCCCACAGCCGGAAGCGTACACTTTCCGGCGTTGATCGCCTTCACGATCGTGCCCTTGCAGACACCGTTGCAGTCGCAAATCTGGTGCGAGTCTGGCAGGTCCGCAAGCGAGGTTTCTTTCTTCTCGGTGTTCGCTGAGAAGAACAGTTCGAGGCGACGTTCCGGGGCTGACGTGCCCGCGTGGAACATTCGCATGAGGTCGTCGGCTGGCCCCAGGTCGCCGAGCAGACACGCGGCGTTTACCTTGCCATCGCGAATGATCGCCTTCCAGTAAACGCGGCGTGACGGTTCGCTGAACTGCACTACTTCGTCAGTCGATTGCAGGTCCGAAATGCGGCCCATGCTCGCCAGTTCGACGCCCATCACCTTCAGCTTCGTGGCGATCTTCGAGCCTGTGTACGCGGCCACGGTATCAACCCCGGTCAGCACTTTCGCGAGCACCTTCGTCTGTTCCCACAACGGGGCGACGAGACCGTAAATCATGCCGTTGTGCTGAACACATTCGCCGACGCCGAACACGGCGGGGTCGTTCGTGCGAAGTTGGTCATCGACCACGAGCGCCCGATCGCACTTCAGCCCCGATTCTTTCGCGAGGTCGGTGTTGGGTCGAATCCCAGCGGAGACTACAACCATGTCGGCGGGAATCTCGCTGCCGTCCGCGAAGCGAACGCCCGTGACCTGCGTGTGGCCGATGAACTCCTTCGTGCTTGCGCCGGTCTTCGCGGTGATGCCCATCTTCTCGATGGTCTGCCCGAGCACCTTTCCGCCGGCTTCGTCGAGTTGCACCGACATCAGCCACGGAGCCATCTCGATCACCGTGACGCCGACGTTATGTGTCATCAATCCTTTGGCGGCTTCGAGACCAAGCAGACCGCCACCGATCACGACCGCGTTCTTGCAGCCCTTGGCGTAGTTGGCGATGTTGCGGCAATCGTCGAGAGTGCGGAACACGAACACGCCATGCAGCGATGTTCCCGGCACCGGCGGCACGAACGGCTTGCTGCCCGTCGCGAACACGAGGTAGTCGTAGGGAACCGTGAGTTCGCCCGCGTGAACGGTCTTCGCTTCGCGGTCCACCTTCGTCACACGCTGCCCGGCGTGCAGCGTGATGTCGTTTTCCTTGTACCACTCAAGCGAGTTGAGGAAAATTTCCTTTGCGTCCTGTGAACCGTTCAGCACGTTCGACAGCAGGATGCGGTTGTAGTTGCCGTAAGGCTCATCGCCGAAAACGGTGATGTCGAAGAGTTCGGAATCGAGGGCCAACACGTCTTCGAGCAGACGCGCTCCGGCCATGCCGTTCCCGATCACAACGAGCTTCGGCTTCACGGGGTGCAGAGCGCGGATCATACCGATACTCCTTCTTCGGAACGACGAGTTGATGCGTAAGATGTCGACTGCCGGCTCTCAGCAATCGCGAGCAGTTTTTCACGGAAGCGGACAACCTCGCCGACCACGAACACCGCCGGACCAACGACAGCCGCACGTTCCGCGACGTTGCCGATTTCGCTGAGCGTTGAAACATGAACTCGCTGACGAATCAGTGTTCCCGACTCGATGACAGCAGCGGGCGTGTCCAGTGACATCCCGCTGTCACTGAGGCGAGCCGCGATCTTTGCGATGTGCCGCACGGCCATGTAGAACACTACCCCAGGCATGCGAGCGAGCGCATCCCAGTCGAGGGTGCAATCGCGTGAGTCCGGGTCGTGATGGCCGGTGACCAGTACGACAGCTTGGCCAGCGTCGCGGTGCGTGAGCGGGATTCCCGCAGCGGCACAAACCCCGACGGCTGAAGTCACGCCGGGCACAATCTGGAACGGCACGCCAAAGTGCGTGAGCATCTCGGCTTCTTCGCCGCCGCGACCGAAGACGCACGGGTCGCCGCACTTCAGCCGACAGACCGACTTGCCCATCCGGGCATAGCGAACCATCGCTTCGTTAATGTGTTCCTGGCGGGTCGAACCGATGCAGTAACCGCGTTTGCCAACCGAGACGACTTCCGCATCCGGAGCAGCTTCGAGCAGCAACTCAGGGGCAATGAGGGCATCGTGGAGAACAACGGTTGCCGATTGCAGAATTCGCAAGCCGCGAACCGTGATGAGGTCTGTCGCGCCTGGGCCGGCTCCGACCAGATAAACCGTTCCTGTTGACGCGAATCGACCCACGAAGCGGCCCTCCGGGCAATACGCCGCCCAACTGCGGGGCTGGAGAGAGCCAGCGCCCGCAGGAGGGGGTCTACGTTGCGTTTCTCGCTTTGTCTGGGGCACGACGATTGCATTTGATGTGCCAGACCCGTGAATCACCACGCACTACATGGAGCAATACGTGGTAAACCACGCTGAAATTCAGCGAAATATCGCCTCAAAATTCCCGTTTCGTGGTCTTGCACACACCTTGAGCGAACGCCCACGGACAGGGCAACGACCCGTAAAGTCTGCCCAAGCTCAGCGCACTTTTGAAGCAGGTGCGACGTGATCCGGCGGTTGCTCGCAGCACACCCGTTGGGCCTGTCGCTTGCGCTTGTGCTGGTCGTTTTTCTCGTGGATTTGAGCCTCCCGCTTGGTGTGGCGAGTGCGGTGCCGTACACATTCGCGGTGCTGCTGGCGCTTTCGGCGCGACCTGGGTGGTTTGGGCCAGCCGTGGCGGGTCTGTGCGGTGTGCTGACCATCGCGAAGATGGAACTCGTCCCCGAACGCGGCTCCACGGAGATGTGGAAAGTCATCGTGAACCGCTGTCTGGCGTTGTTCGCCATCAGCATGACGCTACTGTTGGGAATGCTCCGAAGGCAAGCGACGGCAGAGCGTGCGCGAGCCGAGGAGCGAGTTGCGGAACATCAGGCCGATCTCGCACACATGGGTCGGCTCTCGTTGTTGGGGCAACTCGCTGCGGGGTTGGCTCACGAGCTAAACCAACCACTTGCCGCCGTGTGCCTGCAAGCCGACATCGCGGCCAGACTTGCCGAGCCCGGAACGCCCGTTCGCCAGGAGTTGGCCGGAGCGTTGTCCGAGATCACCGAGCAGTCCTCGCGTGCGGCGGAGATCGTTCGCAGCATTCGGCGAATGGCACGACGAACCGACCCCGGATGCGATCCGATCGACTTAAATGAAGCTGTTCGCACGGTCGCCCGGTTGCTCGACTGGCACGCTCATCGCTCGGGAGTGGTGGTCGAACTGCATCTCGCGAACGACCCGGTTGGCCCGACATTCGGCGACCGCGTGCAGATCGAGCAGGTATTGTTCAACCTGATTCAGAATGCGATTGAAGCGATTGTCGAACGTGGCGACGGACCGCGAACGATCACGATTGATACTGTTGATGGGCGGGATGTCTTGATTGTGACCGTGCGAGATACCGGCATCGGCATCAAAAATCCGGAGCGGGTGTTTGAGCGATTCTACACGACGAAACCCTCCGGCATGGGCATGGGTTTAGCGATCAGTCGATCAATCATCGAGGCGCATGGCGGCACCATGCGTGCGGTCTCGGTGGCCGATGGGGCGGTCTTCTCGTTTACGCTGCCGGTTGCTCGGAAGGAGAATCCATGAGCCTGGAACCAACGATCTTTGTTGTGGATGATGACGAGGCGGTGCGTCGCGCCTTGACCAGCGCCGGCGCACTGCTGGGGCATCCGGTTCGCGGATTCGCCTCGGCTGCGGAGTTTCTCACCGCCTACGACACGCAACCGGGTTGCCTCGTCCTCGACATCAAGATGCCAGGAATGACCGGCCTCGAGTTGCAGCGCAAACTCGCCGACGATGGCGTCGCAATCCCCATCGTGATGATTAGCGGTCACGCGGACGTGCGAATCGCTGTCGAGGCGATGACACTTGGGGCGGTCACGCTTCTTGAAAAGCCGTTCCGACTCGACGAACTTCTCGCTCATCTGCGGCGAGCAGTGGAGAAGGATCGCACGGAACGCGAAACCCGGAACAAGGCCGCCGATATCGACGCTCGCCTCGCGGCGCTCACGCCGAAAGAACGTGAAGTTCTGGATATGATCGCGGCCGGCAAGACGAACCGTGCGATGGCGGAAGAACTGCAACTGAGCGTTCGAGCGGTCGAAGATCGGCGTGCCCGGTTGATGAAGAAGGTCGGCGCTCACTCGGTCGCGGAATTGGTTCGCCTCCTCGGAACGCCGTGATCGTTGTTGCGAACCATCAGCGTGAGCCTGTCGTTCTCGATTTCCGCATAATGGATTCGTGAACGACCTCTCCGCTCCTGCCGCACGCACGCGATGAGGACACTCCCGTGATCTACCGATTGCTGTCGATCGTCTGCACTTCACTACTTGTCGCTTTGCCACTGGTGAAAGCCGCCGACAAGCCTCTTGCGATTTCCGCGGAACGGATCAAGGCCGACGTCACGTACCTCGCGAGCGACCGGCTCGAAGGTCGCGGCCCTGGCACACGTGGCGAAGAACTCACCACCGACTACCTCGCTGGCGAATTCAAGAAGGCCGGCCTCAAGCCTGTCGGCGCGAGCGACACGTACCTTCAACCTGTTCCGCTCGTCCGCGTTGTCACGAGTCCGAAATCCACGCTTGAGGCGATCAAAGGCAAGGAGACGCTTGACATTCCCTGCGACGAAGAGTTCTCCGGCATGAGCCGCACGCAGACGAATCTCGAACAGTTCGACGCCGAGGCCATCTTCGTCGGGCACGGCATCACCGCCCCCGAGTTCGAGTGGGACGATTACAAGGGCATCGACGTGAAGGGCAAGGTCGTCGTGCTCTTCACGAACGAACCGCCCTCGGAGGATCCAAAGTTCTTCGGCGGCAAAGCGCTCACCTATTACGGCCGCTGGACGTTCAAATTCGAGGAAGCCACGCGACGCGGAGCGAAGGCGTGCTTCATCATCCATACGAACGAAACCGCGGGCTATCCGTACTCCGTCGTGCGACCGCTCGATGGCGCTCAACTCAAGCGTGATCCCGCCGAGCCGGCACTCGCCTTCGCGGGTTGGCTCTCACGCAAGGCGGGCGAAAAGCTCCTCGGTCTCAGTGGCCGCACGGTGGACGAGGCGCTCAAAGCCGCCGATACGAAGGGGTTCAAGGCGTTCTCGCTCGGCGTCAACTTGAAGGGAAACATCTCCACCGAAGTTAAAAGAATCGTGAGCAATAACGTCGTGGGAATGGTCGAAGGCAGCGACCCCAAACTGAAATCGGAAGCGGTCATCTTCACGGCACACTGGGATCATCTCGGTGTCGGTCGGGGCGTCGCCGGCGACACGATCTACAACGGCGCGGCGGACAACGCTACCGGCTGCGCCCTGCTGCTCGAGCTTGCTCGTGCGTGGTCAGCGCAGTCACCGAAGCCGAAGCGGTCAGCGTTGTTCCTCGCCGTCACTGCAGAGGAGAAGGGGTTGCTTGGGTCGAAGTATTACGCACAGAATCCGCTCGTGCCGCTGGACAAGACAGCGCTGAACCTCAACTTCGACATGATTCTGCCGCTCGGAGTGCCAGAGTCGATTGTCGTCACGGGAGCGGAGCGAACGACCGCGTGGCCGATCGTCAAAGCCGCAGCCGAGAAGCACAAACTCGAGATCGAGCCCGATCAGCGGTCGCACCTCGGCGTCTTCTATCGCTCCGATCATTTCTCGATGGCCCGTGCAGGCATTCCGGCGTTCTCGGTTGGTGGCGGCATGAAGATCAAGGGCAAGCCGGCGGACTTTGCTCGCAAGGCGATGCAGGAGTTCAACGACAAGGCGTATCACACCCCCCAGGACGAGGTGCAACCCAACTGGGACTTCTCAGGGTTCGTTGTGTTGGCCGGCTTCGCGCTTGATGTGGCTCGCGAGGCTGCCAACGCCGATCGTTTGCCGACGTGGAACCCAGGCGACGAATTCCTCCCGGCTCGGGAGAAGAGCGGCGTGAAGTGACGCGTCACACCTTCCGTTTGCGTGGCTCGTTCCGGGTTCGCTTCGTCGGCGGCTGCTTGCGAACCCACTTGATGAACGCCTCCAACTCCGGAGCACGTCTCAACTCCGTCAGCGTCGGATAGAGCGCTTCAAGGGTGCGATTCGTAAACGTGGCGTGAACCATGCCGTGGCACTGCGAGCAAATCAGCTCGATGTCCTCGGTCGTGCCGCCACGCGACTTCGGCAAGCAATGGTGCTTGGTTAGTCCTGCTCGTGTGAACCCGCGTCCACACAGACCACACGGCAACGGCTTCACTTCTTCGGATGGCATGCTTGGCCTCTCAACACACGCTTTCCCGAACTGATACGATACATGAGAATTGGTTCGCGCCAAATCGCGAGTTTCCCCCAAGGGGTTCACATGAACGCACTGCTGATTCCGCTGGTCTTCGCGCTCGGCGCACAGCCCGGCGACGACTGGAAGAAGGCCGAAGAAGCCTACCTCAAGAACATCACGCAAGTCACCGATGGCTTCGTCCGTGCTGGCGAAGGCTACTTTTCACCAGACGGCAAGAAGATCATCTTCCAGGCCGAGGAGAAGGGCACCGGTAACCCGTTCTACCAAATCTTCGTAATGGATCTCGAAACGAAGAAGTTCACGCGAATCAGCCCTGGCAACGGTCGCACGACCTGTGGGTACTTCCACCCGAACGGCAAGCGAGTGATCTTCGCCAGCAGTCACGGCGACCCCAACACAAAGAAGCTCCAAGAAGATGAGATCGTGCAGCGTGTGGAAGACGCGAAGAAGGGCGTTCGTCGGCGGTACTCGTGGGACTTCGACCCGCACATGAAGATTTATGAGGCCGATCTCGACGGCGGGAACATCAAGTGCCTTACTCCGGATGCGAAGGTATACACAGCCGAAGGCAGCTACTCAGCCGACGGCAAGCAGATCGTGTACTCGGCGGGCAACGCGGGCGACGTGAACCTGTTCATCATGAACGCCGATGGCACGAATGCGAAGCAGATTACGAAGGGCACGAAGTGCTACAACGGCGGACCGTTCCTGAGTCCGGATGGTACGAAGGTGATCTTCCGTGCTGACCGCAAGGAGAAAGATCGGCTTCAGTTGCACGTCATCAACGTAGACGGCACGGGCGAGAAAGCGATCACGACGGATGACAAGTGGGTGTACTGGGCACCGTTCTGGTACAAGGACGGCAAGCACATCATCTACACGGCCGCCGACCACTCGAACGAACTCGCGCGACCGAACTACGATCTGTTCTGGATGAATCTGGAAACCGGCAAGACGACGCGAATCACGCACGCACCGGGTCAAGACGTGCTGCCGGTGTTCAGCCCGGATTACAAGAAAGTGATGTGGACGAGTAGCCGTGATGGTCGCTCACGGGCTTACGCCGCGACGCTCACACTATTCCGCCTCGACTTCCTCGGGCCGCACGTCCACGGAAACACGAACGGTGTGCTTGCCGCCGCCGAGGATCACGCCCTTCAGCGGGCTCACGTCTTCGTAATCGCGACCCCACGCAATCAGCAAATGCCTGTCGCCAGGAATGCGGTTGTTGGTCGGATCGAAATCGACCCAGCCCACGTCGCCACAGAACACACTCACCCAAGCGTGCGTCGCGTCTGCCCCGACTAGCCGCGGCTTTCCAGGTGGCGGCTGTGTCGAGAGATACCCACTGACATAGCGAGCCGCCAACCCTTGCGACCGCAGACACGCCAGCATGAGGTGGGCGAAGTCCTGACACACGCCACGGCGTTTCTCGAAGACCTCCGCAACGGGCGTTGTGAGGGTCGTGGCACGCGGATCGTAGATGAACTCCGAGTGAATTCGCTTCGTGAGATCAAGGACCGCCTCGACGATGGGCCGTCCCGGCGTGAACATTGGCGCCGCATACCCCGCATACTGTGGATCGGCTGCGACATACCGCGAATCGAACGTGTACTGGAAGGCGTCGAGCCATGCGGGGCTGCGGTCGAAGTGAAGCCGATCGCGGATAATTTCCCACGGTGGCGTCGTGTTTGCGATCGGCGAAGTGACTGCGAAGACATCGACGCGATGCGTGACGCACACGGTCAATTCGCGGTGCTGTTCCTGAATCGTGAAGTAGGTGACGGGGTTGCCGTAGTAGTCGACGCGGTCTTCGATCACGGCCGGGTCGGGGGTGATGCTGAGGACGGATTCTTCGGCGTGTTGCCAGGGACACTCACGCGGAACGAGGTGCGCGACGTTCTGGCACAGGGACACGAGTTCGCTGTAGTCGTAGGTCGTGTCGTGAGTGACGCGGTAACGGATCATGTGAGCGTCGAGGCGTTAGCCCGACGGTGTTCTGGGCTGCTTGAATCGCGGAGGTAACCGTCGGCCTGACGGCTCGACGCTCACAAGCGGTCGCCGCTGTCGGCTCCGGTGCGGCGGATCGGTTCCGGACTCGCCAGGTGCCGCGACGTCTGCAAGTGACTGAGGTATTGTAACGTGATCGCATCGGACAGTATCGGCAACCAACCCGCGACGTGCTCCAACAACTCCGCGAGCGCTGGGCGTTCGCCATCTTGAACCGCTGCCAATCGCTCCGGTTCGGCCAATCGCACCGCGTTCAACGCAGCCAGTGCGAACCGTTGTTCGGGTGCGCGACCCGCACCGCGAGCCGGCCGCGGCAAGTGGTTCACGTCGTCTTCGAGTGCGGCCAACTGCGACGCCAGCGAACGCGGATTCGTCTCGTCGAACACCAGCAAGTCCAGCACTGCCTCCGCACGCAGGCTGCTCAGATACCGACGGCGATAGGTCATGCCGCTGTCTGCGACTTCGAGAGCTGCGTCGAGGATCGGGCCTTCGTCGCTGGTCGGGTGAACCATCGTGCCCTTGAGCATCGCGATGATGTGGAGCGTTCGCTCCAGCTTTCGGCCCATGTCGAGAAATCGCCAGCCTTCCGCTCGCGTCATGCTTTCCACTGCGAGGCCACCGAACGCCGACAACGTGATGACCGTACGGTTCAGCAGGTCGAGCACATCCGCAGGGGTGGGGCCGTCTTCGCCATAAGACATCGGATCGGTCGGGAAGTCGATCAACCCGCTCAACACACGCCACATATCAATCGAAATCAGGTCGCGGACGATGCTCGCCACTCGCCGCAACGCCCGAACTGCTGTCGCGAGGCTGCCCGTGTGCGTCGGGTCGAAAACCGCCCGGAAGACGCTCGCTTCGGTTTGCGGAGGAACGTCGGTCGCTGTCGAATTTGGTTCGCAGGTGAGCCTCATCGTGCGGAACAACGCCGGCAGTTCCGGCACGTCCGCGAAGCCACTCCGTTCCGCGAGCCTGACCACGATTCCACGCAGCAAGCGAGTCGTGCCTTCGGCGCGTTCCGCGTATCGCCCGAGCCAGAACAGGTTGTCGGCAGCGCGACTGGGAAGGTCGCCGCCGGCCCGCGTCAGTTGCACCCGGCTGTTCGCGGGCAACAAACTGAAGTCGCCGACGGGGCCATCCGCGAGGACCCATGTGTCCTTGCTTCCACCGCCGCGTTGCATCGACACAACCATCGTGTCGGCGGAGGCGCTCACGCGGGTCAGGCCGCCGGGCATTGCCTTGAAGCTGTCCCGATGTGCGGCAAGGTATGCACGCAGCACCATCTTCCGGGGAACGAGCTTGATGCCATCGAGAACTGGCGTCGTGGACAGGTCGAGGCGGCTTTGTGCGACGAACTCCCAGGGACGAGCCTTGAGGCGTGATACCCAAGCCGAGTGCTGTTCAGACGACAGTTCCGCCGGGAACACCGGCTCGATTCGCGACGCGGGGAAAACCGGCTTCACGACCATGTTGCCGAGATGTTCGAGGACATACCGCAGCGAGTCGGGGTTGCCGCACCACCACGTCGGCACCGATTCGAGCTTCAGGTCTTCGCCGAGCAGTTCGCGGCACAGTTGCGGCAAGTACGCCAGGAACGCCGGGGTTTCCAGCACGCCCGTGCCGAGCGAGTTTGCGACCGCGACGTTGCCACTGCGAACGGCGTGCATCAATCCGGGCACGCCAAGGAACGAATCCGGCCGCAGTTCCAGCGGGTCGCAGAAGTCATCATCGAGCCTGCGGAAGATCACATCGACTTGTTGCAACCCGCCGAGCACTTTCAGGAAGACGCAGTTGTTGCGAACGGTGAGGTCGCCGCCTTCGACGAGCGTGTAGCCGAGGTAGCGGGCGAGGTATGCGTGTTCGAAATACGTCTCGTTGTACGGTCCGGGGGTGAGCAGCACGATGCGGGGGTTTTCGCGATTCCGCGGAGCGATGGCACGCAGCGTGTCGCGGAAGGCCTGGAAGAACGGAGCGAGCCGATAGCCCTGACAATCGCGGAACGCCTCCGGCAGCGTGCGGTTCATCACAATGCGATTTTCGAGAGCGTACCCCGCACCGGACGGCGCTTGCGTGCGGTCGCCCAGAACCCGCCAGTTGCCGTTGGCTCCCCGGCCGAGGTTTGCGGCATACAGGTGCAAGTAACGGCCTTCGGGAACCTTCACGCCGTGTGCGGGGCGGAGGAAGCCCGGATTCGGGAAGACGAGTTCCGCCGGGATCGAGCCCGAGTGCAAGAGTCGCTGCGGGCCGTAGAGGTCCGTGAGGATGAGTTCGAGGAGCTTCGCTCGTTGAATGAGGCCCGCTTCGAGGAAGCTCGCTTCTTTCGGTGCGATCAGCAGAGGAATCGGGTCGAGCTGCCAGGGGCGTGAGATACCGCGGGGATCGCCGTAGACGTTGTAAGTAACGCCGTTATCGCGAATGAGATGCTGGGCGTCACGCCAGCGGCGGGTGAGTTCGACCGGGCTGAGTTCTTCGAGCGAATCGAAGAACGGTTTCCAGTGCGGTCGCGGTACGCCGGAGGGGTCTGCCGCTTCGTCGTAGCCTTGAAGCGGTGAATGATACGCCGGTTGACCCCCAGGCGGAGGTGCCGGTGTGTTGTTCGTCTGGGATTGGGAAAGGCTGCTCGACATCCGAATCCAGATCTCGGCGGGAACCAACATTGTTTTCGCCGCTTGCGGCGTAGCGCTGATAAGAGCGCTACGCCGCAAGCGGCTCATCTCATTATTCTAACATGCCGACCGGTGCGTGGCTCACCACAGGTTCAGCGGTGTTCACTGGTTGCAAATGTCGAGCCGGTTCTGGCTTGCGAAGGTCCAACGTGAACGGGAATTCCGGATTCGATTCGGTCGGCGGAATCGTCACCGAACCCGGCGTGTGCCCGAACGCGAAGAACCTCGCAACTCGTCGGCTCTCGGCTTCGAGGGCATTCACGGGAAGGAACTCGTGCGAGCGACCGCCGGGGTGCGAAACGTGGTAAGTGCAGCCACCGATGCTGCGGTCGTTCCACGTATCGAGTACGTCGAACACCAATGGCGCGTGAACCGGAATCGTTGGATGCAGGCAGCTTGGCGGTTGCCAGGCCCGATATCGCACGCCGGCCACATACTCACCATTCGTGCCCGTCGGATGCAAGGGCACTCTGCGACCGTTGCAAGTGATGACGTGCCGAGGGTCGGTCAGGCCGCGAACCTTCACCTGCACTCGCTCCACCGACGAATCGACATAGCGAGCCGTGCCGCCGGCGCCGCTCTCCTCGCCGAGCACGTGCCACGGTTCAATCGCCGTTCGCAGTTCCATGTTCACGCCGCGATTCGTGACTTGCCCCAGGAACGGGAAGCGGAACGCGACGTGCGGCGCAAACCACGCCGGGTCGATGGCGTATCCGCCGCGACTGCGAATCTCGGCAAGTGCGTCGTGGAAGTCGTCCTCCACGAAGTGCGGCAGCATGAACTTGTCGTGCAGTGCGGTGCCCCAACGAACGAGCTTCTGGTCGTAAGGCTTCTTCCAGAACCATGACACGAGCGCCCGCAGGAAAAGTTGCTGAACTGAACTCATCTGCGAGTGCGGCGGCATCTCAAACGACCGCAGTTCCAGCAATCCGCGGCGACCTTCGCTGGAGTCGGGGTTGTACATCTTGTCGATGCAGAACTCGGCACGGTGCGTGTTGCCGGTCACATCCACGAGCAAGTGGCGGAACAGGCGATCTACGAGCCACGCCGGAACGTGCTCGCCGCGTGACTGATCGACCTGTGCGAACGCGAGTTCGATTTCTCGCAGGGCGTCGTGGCGGGCTTCGTCCATTCGCGGGTGCTGGCTCGTCGGCCCGACGAACAACCCGCTGAACAGATACGACAGCGAGGGGTGGTTGCCCCAGAATGTCACAAGGCTCTTGAGCAAGTCCGGCCGGCGGAGCATCGGGCTGTCAGCCGGCGTCGGGCCACCGAGAACCATGTGGTTGCCGCCGCCGGTGCCGGTGTGGCGACCGTCGATCATGAACTTCTCGGCGGTCAACCGCGACAGTCGGGCCTCTTCATACAGGGTCGTCGTGATGTTCACCAACTCGTTCCACGAGTCGGCGGGGTGCATGTTCGCTTCGATCACACCAGGGTCAGGGGTGATCGAGAAGTTCTGGATGCGGTGATCGCCCGGCGGTCGGTAACCTTCGATCAGCACCGGAATCTTCAGCTCGGCAGCAGTCGTTTCGATTGCCGCGACGAGTTCGAGATAGTCCTCCAGGTATCGCGCCGGCGGCACGAACACGTAGAGCTTGCCGTCGCGTGGTTCGACGCACAGCGCTGTCCGCACGATCGGCCCGGAGTCTGCGGCGAGCGTATCGCCAGCATTGCGGAAGCCAGGGGCCGTTCGCTTCGGGCCGTGGCCGTTCTGCGAGAAGCCGAAGAAGTCACGCTCGCCTCTGGATGGTTCGAGGCCAACGAACGGGTTGTCGGGTGGAGTGTAGCCGCGGGTCTGCAGCTTGGTGTAACTCGGCAACGAATCGCGGCGGGCGAATGGGTCACGTTCCTCCATGAACTGCCGGTTCGCGGGGTCTTCCCACAGCACTGAATCGAGCGGCAGCCGGAAGCCCATCGGGCTATCGCCGGGGATCAGGAACAGATGCTCTTGCCGCAGGTGCCACGAACTGGATTCCCACTTCGACCCCGGCCCGAAAGCTTTTCGCAACGGCAGCATGTGCCCCACGGTTGAGCCGAGTTTCGAGTTGAACACCTTGGCGATGCGGTCGCGTTCCATCTCGTCGTCGAGCTTGCTCTTCAGCGGATCGACGTTCGCCGGCAACCGCTTCTCGCGCCACATGTAATACCACACGTCCTCGAAGCCCGGCATGACGTACTTCGTCGAAACGCCGAGAACGCTGGCGAGGGTGTTGATGAAACGCTGCGAGTCTTCCGTGCCGTAGCCGTAAGGCGTGGCTTCGTCGCCAATCAACTTTGGATCGTGCCAGATCGGTTCGCCGTCCTTACGCCAGTAGCAGCCGAACGCCCAGCGAGGAAGCTGCTCATCGGGATACCACTTGCCCTGACCGAAGTGCAGCAATCCCTGCGGGGCGAACTTGTCGCGGAGTCGCTTCAGCAGAATCTCGCCCTGCCGCCGCTTCTTCGGTCCGAGGGCCGCGATGTTCCACTCGGGGGCGTCGCGGTCGTCGATGCTCACGAACGTCGGTTCGCCACCCATCGTGAGCCTGACATCCCACTCCCGCAAATCGACGTCGATGCGTTTGCCAAGCGAGTCGATCGCTGCCCACTGTTCCGGCGTGTACGGCTTCGTCACTCGCGGCACTTCGTTGAGCCGCGTCACCGACATGCTGAAGTCGAAGCCTTCTTCCACCTTGTCGTCTTCGACATCTGCTCGCTTCGACCATGTGAACGAGCCGCTGACCGGCGCTGCCGATTGCGGGTCGGGGGTGCAAGCGAGCGGAATGTGGCCTTCCGCAGTGAGCAAGCCGGACGTTGGATCCAGGCCCACCCAACCGGCACCGGGAAGGTACACTTCGGTCCACGCGTGGAGGTCGGTGAAGTCTGCCGTCGGGCCTTGCGGACCTTCGACGGGCTTCTCGTCTGCAACGAGTTGAATCAGGTAACCCGACACGAAGCGGGCCGCGAGGCCGAGGTTACGGCAGAGTTGCACGAGCAGCCATGCGGAGTCGCGACACGACCCACGACCGCATTCGAGCGTCTGATCTGGCGTCTGGACACCGGGCTCCATGCGGATCACATACGCGACTGCCTTGTTGACGAGTTGGTTCAGCGACACCAGGAAGTCGTTCATCGGAATGTCGGACTTCCACGCGCTGTTGATTAGCTCCTGCATTCGCGGCGTGATCGGCAACGTCTCAAGATACGGCACGAGTTCCTTCGCGAGCCCGGCGTCGTACTTGAACGGGTATTTCTCGGCGTATTCCTCAATGAAGAAGTCGAACGGGTTGATCGTGGTGAGGTCCACGAGCAGATCGACCGTGACCTTGAGTTCGTTCGCGGGCTTCGTGAAGACGAGGCGTGCGAGGTGGTTGCTGAACGGGTCTTGAGCCCAGTTGAGGAACTGATCGGCCGGTTCGACCTTGAGCGAGTAACTGAGGATCGGTGTGCGTGTGTGCGGGGCCGGCCGCAACCGCACGACATGCGGCATCAGCGTGACGGGTCGGTCGTAGGTGTATTTCGTGACGTGGTTCAGCGCGACGCGGATGCCCATGGTGAGTCCTCAGTGTTTAGCAGCGGACCCAACGGGTCCGCCGGTTGCCCCGGCGGGGCAACCGCTAAACGCGGTTAAATCGCTGTTGTGCGGTTACTTTTGTGTCTGGGTCATTTCGCCGAGCGTCTGCGTTTGCGATTTGCCATCCTGGGCCTGGGCGGGTGCTTTCCGTTGCGGTGAAACCTCGGCAGCGAAGAACGTCGCGTTGATCGCATCCCCAATTGTGTGGACCGTGTCCACCACATGCGTCAACGACTCGTGAAGCCCTTCTCGCACGATCGTATGTATCGTTCGGCCTTCGAGCCATGCGAGCAACTCCGCGATTGCAGTCTCCGCAGAGGTCGCAGCCCTCCCAACCGGATTACCCGCTGCGGCCGTCGCGGCGCTCTCGCATTCCCACAGGCAACGACGGATCGAACGCGGGAATTGCTCGTCGAAAATCAGGAACTCGGCCACGGCTGTTGCCGGGTCGATCGGGGCGAGTTGCGGCTTCTTGTGGAACGGTTCGTACCCCGAACAGCTCATCAGGATCGCGACCCAGTGAGCGTTATCAACCGGGGTGCCGACATCCTCCATCTTCGGCAGCATGGTGTGGTACTTCACATCCATGACGCGCGCAGTCTGCGAGGCCCGTTCGAGGTACGTTCCGAGTTTGAAGAACTCCCACGCCTCGCCGTGGCTCATGGTGGTGTCGGCGATGCCGTGAATGAGCTGGTTGATGCGCCGCACCTGAGCGTAGAACTCGTGGCGGTTGCTGTCGTAGGCTTCGCGGCCGGCGCTGCCTTGCATCCACAGGTGATAGTAGTTGAGGCGTTCCCACATCTCGCCGGAGATGACTTCGCGAATGATGCGAGCGTTTTCGCGTGCCCAGAACAGCGATGAGACGATGCTGAACGGGTTGCCGTCCCGTTCCCAGGTCATGTATTCCTGGATGTTCTCGGCGGTGGGTTCTTCTTTGTAGTCGTGGATGCCGGAGATGATGAGGAGCGGCTTCCACTGCTGTTCGACCGGAACGTGAAAGTCGAGCAGGAGGGTTCGATTCACTTCCAGAACGCGGGCAGTGTTCTCGACCCGTTCGAGGTAACGCGCCATCCAGAAGCACTGTTCCGCAACGCGGGAAATCATATTCACTCGCAGGCTTTAGCGGAGTAATACCAAGCAATGGAACGCGGATGACGCAGGAATCTGTGAGCGTCGAGGGGTAAGCCCGACGGTGATGGCACTGGAAGCACAGAACACCGTCGGGCTTACGCCTCGACGCTCACACTGTGGACCCGCGTTCCGATTTTGAACCCACTCAGTCCACCACCCACGTATCTTTGCTGCCGCCGCCCTGGCTGGAGTTCACTACAAGCGAACCCTTCGTCAGTGCTGTGCGGGTCAGGCCACCGGGCAACACCCAGGTCGTCTTTCCGCTGATGATGTACGGGCGCAGGTCAACGTGCCGCGGTGCTGTGCCTTCGTCGGTCCACGTCGGTGACGTACTCAGCGTGACCACTGGTTGTGCGATGTAGTTTCGCGGGTTCTCACGAATCTTCGCCGCGAACTCGGCTCGCTGTGTCGCGGTGCTGCTCGGCCCCATCAACATGCCGTAGCCGCCCGACTCGTTCACGGCCTTCACGACCAACTCTTCGAGATGTTCGAGCGTGTACTTCAGGTCGGCGGGGCGAGCGCAGATGTACGTCGGCACATTCTTGAGGATCGGTTCTTCGCTGAGGTAGAACTTCACCATCTCTTCGGTGTACGGGTAGACCGCCTTGTCGTCGGCCACGCCCGTTCCCACTGCATTCGCCAGCGTCACATTCCCCGCACGGTAGGCCCGGAACAGGCCAGGAACGCCGAGCAAGCTATCTGGGCGGAACGCTTCGGGGTCGAGGAAATCGTCGTCGAGCCGACGGTAGATCACATCGACCTTCTGCGCTCCGCGGGTTGTCTTCAGATAAACCACGTCGTCCTGAACGAACAGGTCGGGGCCGAACACGAGTTCGACGCCCATGTGCCTCGCGAGGAAACTGTGTTCGAAATACGCCGAGTTGAACTGGCCCGGCGACAGCACCACCACGCACGGCGGCGTGTTCGCTCCCTTGCACGTAACCGAACTGAGCGCTTCTCGCAGCCGTTGCGGGTAGTCCTCGACTCGCTTCACGCGGATGTCGGCGAACAACTGCGGGAACACCTTCTTCATCACTGCCCGGTTTTCGAGCACGTAGCTGACGCCGCTGGGCGTGCGGCCGTTGTCTTCGAGAACGAGGAACTGTCCGTCGGCATCGCGGATCAGGTCGGTGCCGCAGATGTGGATGTACACACCGCCGGGGGGCGTGAAGCCAATCATCTCAGGCCGGAACCCCTTCGAGCCGAGAACCAAATCCTCGGGGATGACCTTCTCTTTCAGGATGCGCTGTTCGTTGTAGACGTCGTGCAGGAACATATTCAGCGCCTTGATACGCTGCACGAGGCCCGCTTCGAGGTCGACCCATTCCTTCGCCGGTATCATTCGCGGAATCAGGTCGAACGGGAAGATCTTCTCGGTTCCCCGGCGGTCGGAGTAGACCGAGAACGTGACCCCCTGATTGACGAACGCGAGGTCGGCACTCGTTCGCTTTGCGGAGAACTCATTCACGAGCAACCGGCCCAACCGCTCGACGAGCTTGGAACAATGCTCGTGCGGGTCGCCGGTGCGGGTGAAAAGTTCGTCCCAGGCAGTGCTGTGTGGGCTGTAGTTATCGAATAGTTTTGCGACAGTTGCGGCACTGCCGTTGAGGCTTCGCGCCAATCCAGGAGTGCTGACGGTGGTAGCCACAGGTTTCCTGCCCCTATCCAGACCGGGTCTGCCCAAACATCGGGCACTGGTGCGAAACGATCGCGCAGTTGAGAGACGATTTCGGACTTGTTCCGGTTGTATCACTGACAGAGCAATTCAGGTGCCCAAACCGGCTGGGCATTCTTGCGGCGAAAATTGTTCGAGTTCCGCGAACATTCGAGCAACTTTGCCTGCTCGTTCGGGGTTACATCAACAGTGCCAGCCCGCAGAGACCCCATTCGGAATTCTGAAAAAGCGATGATGATTTCACTGCGGCGTTGAACAAACCTCGGCGACGTGGGAAACTGCTTCTCTTCCCGGTGACTCCTGTGCAAGCCACGATGTTCTTGTGGCCCTCAAATGTCATCCTGGCTGTACACTGTTCTGAATATGGATTGTGACAATTTTTGGAGGGTCAAGAATGCGTTCGCGTCTCGGATTGGCTCTGGTGTTCGCGGGAATCGTCGGATTATGCGGCTCAGTTGGTGGGCTGAACGCGAGACCGGCTCCGGTCGCGCCAGACGAATCCAAGCCAAGCACCACTGCCGATGAGAAGGTACCCACCTTCAAGGCTGATGTCATGCCGATTCTGAAAACGTCCTGCGTGGGCTGCCACGGTGCGGGCAAGAAAAAGGGCGGCGTGGACGTGAGTTCTTATGAATCTGTGATGAAGACCGTGAAGGCCAACGACGCCGACAAGAGCAAACTCGTCAAGTCGGTGCTGGGGCAGGGCGCGAAACTGATGCCTCCGAAGAACGGGTTGCCGGAAGCACAGGTCGCGATTCTGAAGGCGTGGATCGCCGCCGGCGCGAAGAACGATTAACCCGCCACATACCCGCGTCG
>JAIOPV010000071.1 GCA_021413735.1 Planctomycetota bacterium | reverse complement strand
GAAGCGGGTCGCACCCGTTGCGGCACGGGCCGCGTTGGGGTGGGCGATCGTGCGACTGATCGGCGTCTCGGCCGTTCACTCCCGGACCGCCATCATTACCTCGACACTAACCGGGGCCGTTGCCGGGATCGTCGGCTTCGTGCTGGGCCCGGTAGGTGCCGCGGTTCTGCTCGGTCTGTCGGTGAGCACGATGGCCGTGACTGCGGTCTGGGCCGCACCGGCCATCAGCCTGATTGCCGCCTTCCGAAACGACTGGCGGGCCTGATCGTCTCGGTCGCCCAAGAACTGGCAGCAGTGGAGTGGTAGCTCGTCGGGAGACGGGCCACCATTCCGCTGCTGCGTTCTTCTCAACTCCCCGTGGCACGTCGGCGTGAATGAAACGTGAACGACCGGACGGATTGGTATGGCCCTGGAAGATGTGAGCGGGTCATTCGGCAAGCCCGGCTGACCGCAAGAACGCAACGAGTTCGAGGCCGTACGCACGACAGAATTGCTTCAACTCGATCACGTCGATCCGACGCTCACCGCTCTCGACCTTGCTGACGAAGCTGGCGTACACACGCAGTTTCTTGGCGACATCGGCCTGAGTCAGGCCCGCGATTTCGCGCGCCTGCCGCAGTGCGTCCGTGAGTCGCTTGTACTCGCTCGTGTGTTGAGACTTCTTCATCCGCCACCGGTGGTCGATGGCGGCAACCTAAATTAGGAAATACAATTTCCCAAAATGGGAAATCAACTCCGAACCGTGGGTGACCAATGTCCGAGGCAACGTGGTATCACGCGAAGGACGGAACGGCGCTCGGGCCGTTCACCCTCACGCAACTTCGGGAGATGGTCGTGGCCGGGAACCTTGGCCCCGCCGAACTCCTGTGTCGGGTCGGTGAAACCGAATGGGTTCCGGCGCAGGGCGTACCTGGTCTCTTCCCGCCTCCACCACCGCTGCCGGGTGCGAAGCGAAAGCTGGTTCCGTGTGCGAAGTGCAAGGTGGTGATCTCCGACGAGGCCGAGACTTGCCCGCACTGCGGCGAGTGTCAGCCGAAGTGGGAGCAGAAGGAGTATGGGTGGACAGGAGAGTCATGCGAGAAGTGCGGCGTGTTCAACATCGTGAGTACCGGGTACGGGCAGTTCCGAGAGTGGCAAAACTGTCGGGGCTGCGGTTGCCCGCTGACGGAAGCCTCGCCATCGCGGTACACCGAGTCCGAGATGGATAAGGTCCACGCCAACTCGAAGGCCGCCGGGATTGTTCTGGGCGTCGTCGGGGCCGTGGTCAGCTTCATCGCGTACTGGAGCGTCTCCGGGATCGACGGCGGCGGACTGGTCGTTCGCCTGCTCGTCGCGGCCGCAGGGTTCTTCCTCACGTATTTCGCGATCGTGAAGGTCATCCGCGTGAGGGGTGCCCGAGCCTGGTTCAGCGATCGCTCACCCAGGGCCGACCAGATGACAGCTCATAGCTGGGATCTGTGTCAGATTCGGTATCACTACAGTAACGCTTTTCGACGGGCTTCGACGACTGCCAACGCCGTCCCCGCTTCGAGGACGATTCCCGAAATTGTCGCAACGATCGCGAGTTGGGGATGCGCGATTGTGTTCGTGATTTACTTGGCGCTGGCGCTCGGGGCAGCGTTGTTCCTGGATCGAAGCCCGCCCAAGCCCGAACTTCCTGTCGACGTCAGCTTCCGCACTTCGGACGTGGGGAAGGGCATGGTTCTCAAGATGCGGAACACGTCAGCCGTTCCGCTCAAGGATCTGTCGTTCACCATCACGAACCAAGGCGGAAAGAAGGCCGGCGAGATCAGCAAAGTGTTGCTGAAGCCACTGGAACCGCAAGCAACGTTCGAGGTGGGTTGGGTCGAACTGGGCGGCTGGGAATTGAGTCCTGGCGAGACGATCAAGATCTGGATGCCGTCCGGGAACTACAAACCGATCGAGGTCACTGTGCCAGCCAAGGCACCGAGTCGATGAGCATCGGAGGAAGCGTCCAACTCTGAACGATTGCTCTCATAAGATCAGAACGAGAGAGGCTTGTTGCGGTCCGCCACGTGGCGGGCCGCAACGATCGCTTCTTTTTAGCACTCAGAGATGTCGTCCGAGGTCGTGTATCCGATGAGAAGCAGCCTCCCAAATACCCGAGCCATTCTTTGACCGCGAATTCGTCCGCACGGCACTCAACCGTTCGGCGGTTTCACCAGATTGACCCGGTAACGACACACCCGCTACCGGATTGGAAGAAATTCGCACTTGTACCGGTCCGACAGCTTCTTCCGCATCATTTCCAACTTTGCCAGGGCTTCGCGGACTCGGGCTAGGACCTCATCACGACCGGCAGGAAGCGTGGTAGGCTCCGCTGCAACCCCGCCCGTCGACTCCCGCACCAGGGACGCAAGAGGTGCGGTCGGTCGGTGTTTGCCAGTGTACTTCGCCATAACATCGCACAGTTCCGTCGCCAACTTCCCACAGGCGACGGCATCGGCGTCAACGCCATCCGTGATCTGGAGGCCGATCTCGGACGAGGCGGCCGCCCAAAACGCCGACAGATTGTCTCGCGTGGTTCCGTGGGATGGCGCCGAGTCCTGGAGGGCGAGCCGCATTTCCGCCCAGTAGTCGAGCGTCCGCTGTTTCCGACCGGTCAACCCGGCGGGAGTGACCTTCAGCCCGTCCACCCGTTGCATGGACTCGTACTTCCAGTTCCAGACACCGGGTTCGTCTGCGTACTTCAAAAGGAACACTCGAAGCTCGTCCGTGCTCCCGGTCAACACGGTTGTGAAATCATCGACCTTGTGCTTCACCGCTTCAGGGTGCGCTTCGAGAACTCGCTCAAAGTTGAGCCACCAAATCTTCAGGAACTCTCCCGAAATGGTGAGTCGACTCACTCGAAACCGGCCCTTGTCGGCTTTCGAGGCCAGGAAGTAGCGATCGCCAAGCTTGAAGACGGTAAACTCTACGACCTCCTTCTCCCCGCCCAGGGCAAGGTTCCGGTACGACCCGTTCTCGGCCCGCTCAATCCGATGGGTGGCCTTTCCAGGGGATCGGCGGACGGGAGGGAGGCCGCCTCGCTCCTGTCCATCGAGGTACACCCAATCACCCAACAAAGCAGGCTCGAACACCACGTCACCGGAGGAGTATGGTGGTTTCTCGGTCTCAACGCAGCCGCAGTGCATCAAAGCCCCGAGACTGGTAACCAGGAACACAGCGATATTCGCGGTTGCCCGCCGTCGGACGCTTTGTGGAGCCACTGATTTTCTCCGGTGAGCCTGGGGAAGGACGCTTCGACTTGCAGCCGTCATGGATTCTCTGGCAACGTCGGCCACTCTGTCCTGGCCGCTCGGTACATTGACGGGTCCAGCCGTTTTGCCTCCCGGAAGTCGGGGATCGCGGCCTTCGGGTCTCCGGTCGCCTCGGTCGACTGGCCCCGGAGCAGGTACGCCTCGGCGGCCCCCGGGATCAACCGGAGCATCGCGGTACAATCCGCAGACGCGGCCGGGTATGACCGGCTGAGGAAGTGGGCCCGTGCCCGGTCGTACAAAATTCGACCGCGGACTTCGGGGTTGGAGGGTGTGAGCCGAATTGCCTCGGTGTAGTCGGCGACGGCCTCGGCAAACCGTTCCAGGTGGGCGTACACTTGGCCGCGGCGGTAGAACGGCTCAGTTTTCTGGGGTGCGAGCCGCGCAGCCGTGGTGAAGTCGGTAATTGCCTCGTCAAGACGCTTGAAGTCACCATGTGCGAGGCCGCGGTGGTAGTAAGCCTCGTCGTAATCGGGGTACGCCCGAATTGCAATCGTGAACTCCTCGATCGCGCTGGCGTACTCCTGCCGTCGGTAGAGATCCTCCCCCAGATCGAGATGGCGCTTCGCCTCGGCGGTCGCCACCGGCTGTGGCTTTGGTACAAGCCGCCCCGAGCTTCCTGCCTGCCGCGGCGGAGGCGGCGGAGGCGGCGCGGGGGGATTGGTTTTAACCTGGTTTATGACTGCCGCCGCTGAAAAGATGACCATCCCGGCGAACTGCACAGAGGGCCGCTCCCACCATTTTTGAGGCGTGGGTGGGTCTCCCGCCTTCGGCTCATTCGCGGTGGGAGGGTCTTTGTCGCCACTCATAACGCCCTCGTCAGGCCGATTCGACCGGTTCGGATCACCCGATTTCCAAGCGAGGTCCGGGAACCGAAACCGTCGATGGTGCCATCGGGCAGAAGCAAGCCCACGTAATCTACCCGCCAAAGGCACTGGATACAACTGTCTAATATACAGTGGTCTGTAGATGATTAGTCACGGGTCGGATGGAGTACGGCATTTCCCACTGGCGGGACTGCCGTGCATCCGTTGGCGAAACAATTCGGGGCCGTGGTTCGGCGATTACGCGAGGCGTCCCAGGTGTCGCAGGAGGCACTTGCTGCGACACCTGGCCTTCACCGCACCTACATTTCGATGCTGGAACGCGGGGTTCGGATGCCGTCGATCCTCGTGGCAAGACAAGTTGCCGAGGCACTCGGCACGACGATGGGGGCGCTGCTGGCCGAAGTGGATGATGAGCCAACCCCGAAGCGAAAGAAGTAGGCCGGGCTCAGCAGCGTAGGGAAGGCGAGGCAGGAAGTTTGATCAGCGAACCGATGCTGCGAGTGAACAATAACTCATTCCAATCCTGAACGATCATCGAGCCGCCCCAGAATGGTCGCGGCGCCTCTAAACTTCGGGCGGGTGGATAACAGATTGGAATCAAGCATCTGGGATCTACTGCGTCGGCTTCGCAACGACCTGCCGATGTCTGTCACGATCTCCGCGTTGGGCCGGGAAGCCCCTCCGTCGAAGGTGCGTGACGGACGGTTCGTGTTCTTGTACCAACGTGTGGCGACATGCTCGTTGCCGTGAACCCGCGGAACAACCTGGCTCACTGCTTCGGATGCAGGAAGAGCCTCAACAACATCGACCTGCTGCTGTCGCTCGACTACAGCTTCGCGGACGCCGTCGCACTTCTCGAAAGCTGGTTGAGGCTGTACCAGATTCAACGCACCAAACGCTCGACAACTGCCCCGAAGTAACCTGCTGCGTCGGACATCCTGGGGGCGCGGCTTCGTTTTGCCGCAGCCGTCCGATCCCGTGCGCGGAACTGCTCCAGAATTCTCAGCAATTCGGGAATCGGCTCGTTTATGCCACCAGATTCATAAACCCGGAATTCGGCAACGGCTGCGATGACAATTCGGTGCGCCACACGCACTTCTCGAACTCTGGTTGCATCTGCACCAGACCCAGCGAACCAAACGCTCGTCAACTACCCCGAAGTAGCCGCCTGCGTCGAACGTCCTGCGGGCGCTCGGCTCCGTTTTGCCGCAGCCGTCCGATCCCGTGCGCGGCCTTCCTCCAGAATTCGCAAGAGCGCGGTAAACGGCCCGTTTATGCAGCCAGATTCTTACAGTCACAATTCGGGAACGACTGCGATAACAATTCGGCTCGGCACA
>JAIOPV010000070.1 GCA_021413735.1 Planctomycetota bacterium | reverse complement strand
CGGTGGGGGGCAGGCCTCAACAGTTGTAAAGGTTTCACCCCATAGCGCTCAAGTGAAGGAAGGTTGTCTTTGAAAGTGGTCCGCTCGCTCCGCGAGCGGTCTTGGCAAAACCGCTCGCGGAGCGAGCGGACCACAATGATTGCGAACCGATTTCCCTTAACTTGATGGCTATGAGGTTTCACCCCCCACCCGCTCCTCGAAGACTCGGAGCGACCTCCCCCACAAGGGGGGAGGTCAACACCAAGCCATACCTTTCGGAGCGGGATGTTATTTCGGACACGTTCCATTGTGTGAGATGGGCAATCGCCATCCCCCTCGCTGGCACTCGGGTTCGCCCTTGGAACCACAGCGTTTTGGCGAACCCCGACTGCCCGGGAGGGGTGCGCTTCACAAACCCAATCCGAAACACGGAACCGCCCTGCCCCAGTCACCATTTCTTGCGTTTTTCCTGTTGACACCAGAGAGCCGATAAATAGGGTATGAATACCTTGTTGAGATTTATTCTCATCAAGACCATCCGCTAGCTTCCGTCGGCATCCGGCTGATCCTCTTCAGCCGAACCATCCGTACGCGACGCGGTCGGTGAGTTCTCCCGGTTGCCGGGGACCACTGCGACTGCGTCGCGTCCGTCGTTTCACACCGACATCGCACGCCGCACTATCCCCAGATCAGCCAACGGTGCATTCGCACCGGGAGACATTCTCATCACCCTCGACCCCTTTGAAACTCCTCGTCAGAGGAGCCGTGGAAAGTACGCGCCCTGAGTCAACCCATGAACACGAATCCGCCCGAGTTCCATCTCGTCGTCGTCGAAGGCATTCACGCGGGCCGAGTGATTCCCGTCACACCGCCGTTCCTGATCGGGCGAGCGGCCAAGTGTCACCTTCGACCGGCGAGCACCGCCGTCAGCCAAGTCCATTGCGTGATTGAAAGTCGCGATGGCCGAGTCTTCATCCGGGACTTCGGCAGCACCAATGGCACGTTCATCAACAGCGACCGGTTGCTCTCGGATTACGAGTTGCGAGATGGCGACGAGGTGTGGGTCGGGCCGCTGCGATTCCGCGTTTTGAACGACTCACCGATTCGCGATGTCGAGGAACCGGTTGTCGCGGCAATGGTGGTCACGGGTTCGAGCGAGACCATCGTGAACGGCGAACTGCAAGCCGCTGACGAGACCATTGTGAGCGACGATCGCATGACCGACGACGAAGCCGCTCGACTGTTGCTCGACGATGACGAGGAAGCCGACCAGGAACAAGAAGCGATCGCTGCCGAACTCCCAACGCCAGCAATGGCAGCGATTGAACACGCCCAGCCTTCGGACCGACCGACGTCGTCGGCCGCTGGCGACATTCTGCGGCGAATGCGCCGCACCAAGAAGTGACTGTGAATCTGATGTGTTCTGATACCTCGAAGTCTTCAACCTCCGAAGGAGATCCGATGAGTTCCTCCGTCTTCCGTGTGGCCACAAGCCGCGGGCGTCGTGGCTTCACACTGATCGAACTGTTAGTCGTGATCGCGATAATCGCGATCCTGATTGGGCTGTTGTTGCCCGCCGTTCAGAAGGTCCGCGAAGCAGCGGCACGCATGAAGTGCCAGAACAACCTCAAACAAATTGGCCTCGCCACCCACGGCTACCACGACGCCGTGCTGAAACTCCCTTACGGCACTCTCGACTACCAGCCGGGTGAGGCGACTGCGAGTTACGTTACGGGCTTCATCCTCATCCTCCCATACTTGGAGCAGGATGCCGTTGCGAAGCGATGGAACCCGAAACTGCCGCGTAATGATTCGAGCACCGAAGCCACACTTGGGTACTCCAATAGCAGCTTGCAAAAGAACCTGATCCCGACGTACACCTGCCCGACGATGACCCCACCAACTGGACCGCTCGGTGGAGCCGAGAACCGGGCGTATTGCAGCTATCTTTTCGCATCGGGTACCCAAGACGTGACCATCCACCCCTACGGCTCACCGACGATCGCATTCGATGGAGCGATTATCCCATTGAAGGATCCCACCGTGACCCCCACAGCCGTGAACAAGTCCCCCAACACACTCACGACGATCACAGACGGAACATCGAACACGTTCTTGGTGGGCGAGACGGATTTCAAGCCCGCTGGGGTGCCGTCGACGAGCATGGGTGGCGTGTGGGCATACGGCTACATCGGCTACGCTTGGGGCACAACCTTCAACCCGTTCAACAAGCACAACACCACCAGTACCGTCTATGGAGCATTCCGCAGCGAGCACACCAACGGTGCGAACTTCGCGATGGTTGATGGCTCGGTTCAGTTCCTTCGCGATGGCATTGATCCCGTCGCCTACGGCGACCTTGCAACACGAGCGGGCGGCGAAGTGATCCCGGCATACTGACCAATTGGCGACACCTGATTTCTCTGAGTATTCCCATGCGACTGATGAGCTTCTTTGCGTCCGTGACTGCCGTCGCGATGCTCGCGGGGTGTGGTGGTGACAAGCCGACTGGGCTCGACCCCGCGGCGACCGCACCCCTCACTATCGAGCAGTGGAAGGCTCTTCCGGCGGAAGCGAAGTATCAGGTGCCGAACCTCGAACGCCTCAAGGATGGCGATCCCAAATTCAAGGATGAACGCGAATGGGAGAAGTTCCTTCGCACCGTTGTGAATCCCGGCAAGAAGAAAGAACTTCCTGCCGTGAAGTCCTGAGTTGGATACGTGAACCCTTAACCCCGGATCGTGAATCTCATGACGAGCAAACTGACCCGCATCGCAGTTCTGGTTCTGTTGGTGTCCGTTTCAGCGAATGCCGCTGAGCCAGCCGCAAAACCCGCGTTCCCATCACTGCCGAAGGCTGTCTCAAGCCTCGGGGCCGTCGAGTGCGATGGCTATCTGTACATCTACGGCGGCCATGCCGGGAAGACGCACAGCTACGACACCGAGTGCGTGCTCGGCACGTTCCACCGGTTGAAACTCGACGGTGGCACGAAGTGGGAAGAACTCCCCGGCGGCCCGATTGCCCAGGGGATGAATCTCGTCGCTCACGGCGGCAAGGTCTACCGCGTCGGCGGAATGCAGCCGAAGAACAAGGTCGGCGATCCCGCCGACAATCACTCGCTGGCCAACTGCGCCCGCTTCGATCCGAAGACCAACAACTGGGAAGAACTGCCGCCGCTGCCGACTGGTCGGTCGTCGCACGATGTCGTCGTGGTTGGCGATAAGCTCGTGGTCGTCGGCGGTTGGCAGATGAAAGGCAAGGACGAGAAAGCCGTCTGGCACGAGACCATCGAGATTATGGATCTCAGTTCCAAGTCGCCGAAGTGGGAGTCGGTGCCGCAACCCTTCAAGC
The DNA here is from genome assembly GCA_021413735.1 of Planctomycetota bacterium. Taxonomy (GTDB): domain Bacteria; phylum Planctomycetota; class Planctomycetia; order Gemmatales; family Gemmataceae; genus Gemmata. Next base: position 56,278 of record JAIOPV010000070.1, on the reverse strand, counting down.
GGCGAGCGCTCACCGCCACGGCCGTTGGCTCCAAGGTGTACGTTCTCGGTGGGCTTGGAGCCGATGGCAAACCGACGGACATCTTCGACGTGGAAACCAAGAAGTGGACGACCGGTCCGGCGTTGCCCGCAGTGGAAGGCAAAGCACAGGCGATGTCGTTCTCGCCGGCAGCGGGAACCGTGGGCGGTCGCGTCGTCGTGAACACTTCGTCGGGGCTCGTGTATCGGCTCACGATGGACGGAGCCGACTGGGAGAAGGTCGGCGAGATTGCAAACCCGCGAGTCGTCGCGCGGCTGATTCCGATGGGGCCGACGGCTGCGTTGGTCGTCGGCGGTGCGTCTCGGGTCGAGCGTGGCAACGTCGCAACGATCGAGTTGGTGAAACTGGCCGAGAAGGGCGAGAAGGTCGTTCCCGCCGTGAAGAAGGACTGACACCGAAATTCGGCGAATCGTGTTCCGCTTCATGGGTGCGGCGATCGTTCTTGTCGCGTCGTCGTTGACGGCAAACGCGCACTTCCTGTTCATCGTCGCGGACGCGAAGGACGCGGCGAAGGCGATCGCCGCAAGGCCCACTGCTGCGAACATCTTGAGTTCGGGCTTCGATCAAGCGCGGATGGGATCTACGAAATTGATACCGAGCTTTTTCTGCTCGGCGAAGCGAACGAAGTCCCACTGGTCGGAGAATGTCCGTTCGTGGCGATCTCCCAGTTGATCGAGAACCACTCGGCGTGCGGGTCCGACACAGAGTGGCCTCTTGAGCAACTCGACCAACACCTGCTCGGGGAGCGGTTCCGTGACCACATTCGCGTGCCCAGATCGGAGCAGAATCAGTGACAAGCCACGGGCCAAGATGCTTCCGCCGTCGGACTCTGCGGGAGTCCCAGATGCGAACTTCAAGTTGTAATCCCTGGTCATCGCGTGAATGAGCGTTTCGGCTGCTTCTGATACACCCTTGGGTTCCGCGTCTGCGACAACCGCCGCGAGGCCGAGTACCCGATTCTGGAGGGCATCAAGGTCGGTCGTCCCAGCGATTGCTTTCGTCAACATTGCGGCGGCCTCCGCACACACACGAGCAGCCTCTGTCGGTTCCATGCGACTTGCCACCTTCGCCAAGCACACAGCTTGAGAAGGGACGAACGCGGGATGGTTCGTTCGCGGAGCGGCCATGGACTTCGTCAGAGTGGCGGCCGCTTCGCGACACACGCGGGCCGCTTCCTTGGGGTCCAGACGACCCGCCACAGCCACCAATCCAACTGCCAGCGACCGGCTCGCGGTGACATCGTCCGCGAATAAACCAAGACCTTCGTTCAGCGCGGTCGCGGCCTCGTTGGCTTGTTTGGGGTTCATCTGGCCTGCCACCGCCGGCACCCACAACGCGAGATACCGGAAGGTATTTCTGTCCTGGGTTCTCGCCTGCGTGAGTTTGGCGACAACATCTGAAGTCAGGCGAGCAGCGTCCTTGGGTTCCAGACGAGCCACCGCGGCAGGCACCCCCCGCATCGCATCATCAGGTGCAAGGGTTCTCGTTTTGCTCGTCGCTTGCATCAACGTTGCAATGGCCTCTGCGGCCTGCGTGGCTTCCAGTCGAGCCGCCACCGCCAAGAGCGATGGCACCAATTCCTGAAGGGCAAAAGGGTTCAAGGCTTCGTTGGCCATTGCCTTCGTAAGCGTCGTCGCGACTTCTGCGGCTTGCTTGGGCTCCAGTCGCGGTGCCAATGCCACCATCCCTTGCGCCAGGTGATTGAGGGCAAAGGCGTCGGTCGTCTTGGCGAAAAGTTGCTTGTACACAGTCACGGCATCCTTGGCCTCCATGCGAGCCGTCACCGCCGACAGCGCCCGTGATAAATCTTGGAGTGCGATGGTGTTGTCGTTGCTCATGGCCTTCGTGAGCGTGGCGGCGATCTCGGTAGCTTGCTTGGGTTCCAGACGCGGAGCCATCGCCATCAAGCCTTGCGCCGCGGGTTGTTGAGCAAAAGCGTCGGGTGTCTTCGCGATGGCCTGCATGAACGCAGCGGCGTGCTTCGCGACTTCCTCGGGTTCGAGACGAGCGGCCAGCACCGACAGGCAGTGCGTCAAGGTAGCGGGGTGCGGAAAGAAGCCCTGTCCCGTCAAGGCTTTCGCTAACCTCTCGGCTGCATTTACGGACCCCTTGGAGTCCAGGCGACCGGCCACGACGACCAGAACCCGCGACAGATCGGAGACAGCAACCGGGTTGGTCCGGGTCATGGCCTGGGTGAGAATGTCTGCGACCTTCCCGGCCTGATCGGGGGCCAAGCGGCCCGCGACGACCGACAGGCCCTCCGACAGAAATTTGATGGCGTCGGCGTCGGTCGATCCGAGTGCGGCTTGTGCCAGCGCTTTCTCCAGGGTCTTCGTAAGCGTCGCGGCAACCTCGGAACAGACGCGATCCCCATCCCGAGGTTCCAGACGCGGGGCCAGTGCCGACACCCCGTGCGCCAGGTGTTGGAGAGTGTTGGGATCGGTCTCCCTGGCGAGAGCTTGAAGCAAGACGCTCGCCGCCATTTTCGCCGCGGAAGGAGACAACCCTCCCAACGCCGCTGCCGCCAATGCGAGATCGGTCCGCGATTCGTCTGACGGGTCGAGTCGACCGAGTTCGCCCATCAGCAACCGTTCGACATCCTGCCGCTTGCGCTCGTTCAGTCCAACGACGGCGTGAAGGGCGAACCCTCCTCGCACCCCAAGCTTTCGCCTCCACTGGGGCTTGAGCGATTCCCGCACGAACCGCTCCGCAAGGTGTTGGTTGTCGGGAGTTGAGAGCGCGGTGAACGCATCAACTTCCGCATCGCTCAAGAACCGACTGGGCGACCCGGCCAGCGGACTCAGCCATGCCAGCGTGAGCGCCCCTTCCAACTTGTCCTTTCCCCGCTCCAGTTCGGCGTTCTGCTTGTTAATCTCTGCCTGTTTCTTTTCCAGTTCGGTGTTCTTGTTCGCGAGGTCGTTGCGGGCATTCACCGCCGCTATCTCTTTTTCGTGAGCATCCAGCCCGAACGCGGTGGAAACGACTGTAGCTGTCACCAGCGCACCCCCGGCAACTGCCAACGCCCCAGCGACCCACGGGTTCCGGCGGCACCATCGCCATCCACGCTCCACTCGTCCCACCGGTCTCGCCTGGATAGGCTCGCGACGGAGGTATCGCCCCAGTTCGTCCGCCAACTCAGCAGCCGACGCATACCGATTCTCGGGCTCCTTTCGCAGACATTTCAGGCAGATTGTTTCGAGATCCAACGGCACACTCGGTCGAATACGCGACGGGGCTTGAAGGGGGGGCGGCCGGTCAGACAGTCGTAGAGGATCGCGCCAAGGGCATACACGTCCGCTGCCGGCCCGGCCTCATGGCCGCGACCGAACGCTTGTTCCGGGGCCATGTACGAGGGCGTGCCCATCACCGTGCCCTCCTGGGTCTCGCCGCTGTCGTCGTCCATTTGCCGGGCGAGGCCGAAGTCCGCGATCTTGGGAGTGCCGTCGGCCATCAGAAGGATGTTGGCTGGTTTCAGATCGCGGTGCACGACGTTGCGGCTGTGCGCCAGTTGCATGGCTCGCGACAGCAGTTCCAACAGCCGGGCCGCCGCACGGTCCGACATGGGCCCACTCGCAATGGTGTTCGCAAGAGTGCTGCCCTCGACAAACTCCAGCGCGCAGTAGGGGTGCCCGTCTGCTTCGCCGACTTCGTGGATCTGGACAATGTTCGGGTGAAGCAACCGCGCCGCCGCTTCAACCTCGGTGCGGAACCGAGCCAGTTCGCGAGGGCCAGCGTGCCCACCGGGCAACACCATCTTGAGCGCAACGGTTCGTTTCAGGGCGATATGCAGAGCCTTGTACACAACTCCCATCCCACCCCGGCCGAGGACGCCGCCGATCTCGTATCCGGGAATCGACGGGAGGGCAGGGGATTTTGATGCCGATTCGGTGGGATACGATGTCGTGTTCGGGATGTGGGTTCCTGTCCCTTCCGCGTGGCTTGCGGTGTCCGCTCGACTCAAGTCGGTAGTCTGGTTCGAGTCTAAACTTGCTTCCGCTCTTGGAAGATCGGTGGTTTGGTCAGGATCGTTAGTGGCCATGCGGTCTCCGATACTGCGGGAATCGACAGGTTGCCACTTCCGCTGCTTGCGGCCAGGGCCGTTTCATTCTGTTTGTGGGCGGGGCACTCTTGCCCCGCATCGCGATTGGAGTGGGGCCAGAGTGCCCCACCTACCACACAGAATGAAACGGCCCTGCCAGGAATCGCGGAGAGCCTTGTTTTTCAAACGGCGATCGGGTAATGCGTGATCTATAGTTCCCGGGTCAATTAGCCTTGTGCCTCTGTGAGAACTTGCCGTGTCCAGAAAAATCGCCCTTGGCGTCAATCTCCTCGAAGGCCGCGACTGCCCCTCCACGGTCAACATCGTGAATGGGACGCTCACCGTCACGGGCACAGATGGCAACGATACCATCACGTTGCGGCACACTGCCACGACAATCATCGTTGATGGAACATCATACTCAAACGCGGGAATCAATCGCATTGTGGTCAGCGCCGGGGAAGGCGACGACGTGATTCGCGATGGTTCCGGCTACGGGGCGTTCCTCTACGGCGGTGACGGCGACGACACTATCTACGGCAACGGCGGCAACGACAAACTCTACGGCAGCAGTGGCGACGACAAGCTTTACGGCGGTGCGGACAACGACATTATCTGGGGTGGTGGCGGCACCGATATCGTCGATGGCGGTGCTGGCGTGAACACGGTGAACGAAGGTAGCCCGGTTCGAGTGCAAGCGAACTCAAGCATCGAAACGCAGATCATTCAGTTGGTGAACGTGGAACGAGCGAAGGTTGGTCTGCCGGCGTTGACCGTGAGCAACGCGTTGAACTACGCAGCCCGCTTACACACGCAGGACATGGCCGCACTGAGTCCCGTGCTTGGCGGTGCCGAGGCAATGCAGCACACGCTGTACGGCACGGCACGGCCGGAGATTCCGAATCGGCTCGATCTCGCGGGTTACGACACCTGGACGTCGTCGTTCTCTTACGGCGAGAACATCGCTTACGGCTTCACGAGCGCCGCCACTGTGATGACAGGCTGGATGAACTCGCCGGGGCATCGCGCGAACATTCTGAATGCGAACTTCAGCGAGATCGGCGTGAGCGTGGTAGCCGACGCCACCGGAGGGCTGTACTTCACGCAAGATTTTGGCAAGCAAACTTGATCGACCGCAGATCTGCGGATCGGGATTCACCACAGCGGCCGCAATTCGCCCAAACGGTCGCCCTTCGACGGCAAGCGAAACCGGAACGGCTCGTCCCTCGTCCCGCTACCCAGGCGTTCGACCAACCCCTCACCAGCAGCTCGCGCCAGCCACTCGTACAGAACAGTCGCCGACGGCGGAACACGATCCACTGGCCAATCCGCCAACAATTCCTTGTGCGTCACGGCCTGCTTCCGCGATTCCAACATCGCGCGCACACTCTCCCAGTTCTCGCGAAACCGAACGGCCAGCGGATCGGTCACCAGCTTGAATTCCGGCGTGTTCAACACCCACTCGTAAACCAGCGAAGCCGGTGTTTGCAGTCGTCGCGACAACCCCACCAGTCGTCGCCGGTTGGAATCCGAAGGCAGGTTGCCGCATCGGTGCAGTTCCAAAATCACATCCACGAAGCCGAGCAACGCTCCACTGCCGCGTGCGGTGTGCCCTTCCTCCGAGGCTTTCTTTCGAGGGTGATGCAACACCAATACCGCGACTCCACGTTCGGCGAGCCTGCGAAGCGGTTCAAGCATTTCGAGGAGCGTGCAGGGGTCGCTTTCGCTGCGTCCTGGCAGAAACGACGCCAGCGGATCGACCACGAACAGATCGAGATTATCGAACTCGCGAAGTTGCTCGGCACGACGAATGAGTTCGTCCCATTGTTCGGGCGTTGGCCGGCCCGTGAAAGGTCGCGAGATGAGCCGACTGTGCCGACCAATGGGGATGCATTGCGTGCGTTCAAGCCAGTGCGTGGGCGACTCTTCGGAGACAATCAACGCTCTCGTCGCAGAACACGCACGCCCGAGAAATGTTCCCCCGTTCGCGAGCGCACGGAGCAACCCCGCAATCAGGGTCGTTTTGCCAGACTTCCACATGCTGGTCAGAACGGTGATGTTTCCGCGTGCGAGGTAGCCATCCCATAGCCATTCTGCTGCGAGAGTTGCCTCGGAGGCTGCAAGTTGATCCATCGGCAGCGGATTGAAAACGATTGCGTTCATGATGTGCCCCTTCATTCTGATTAAGTTTCTTCCGGACGAGTGAGATGGTTCCGGACGTGAAACGATGGTTCCGGGTCTGAAATGGATGGTTCCGGACGTGGGGTGGGGAAGTGGGCCGGAACCAATGTGAACACCTGTCTATATTATGCGCAACGTCTCGGCGGTTGACTCCGTGATTCTTCAAGGGACAATGACGAGGTTCCCATCGCTCGCCATTCTCCAACGGAGTCTCTCCACATGACGACAGCAACCGCACCCGCACCGAAGTCGCGACACGCCAAGCCGACGGTGCCGGATCAGAAGATGCTCATCGGCGGCAAATGGGTGAACAGCGTCAGCGGCAAGACATTCGAGACGCTCAACCCAACCGATGGCTCCGTGATCTGCAACGTGGCCGAGGGCGACAAAGCCGACATCGACCTGGCTGTGAAAGCCGCGAGGGCGGCTTTCGAGACTGGCCCGTGGTCGCGGATGACACCAGCGGAACGCAGTCGATTGATGCACAAGCTGGCCGACGCGGTCGAAGACAAGCGGATGGAACTGGCGGCGCTCGAAACGCTCGACAATGGCAAGCCGATCGCCGACGCACTTGCCGCGGACATCCCGTTATCGGTGCAGTGTTACCGCTATTACGCAGGCTGGGCCGACAAGATTTACGGCCAGACCATTCCCATCAACGGGCCGTACTTCACGTACACGCGACACGAACCGATTGGCGTTGTGGGGCAGATCATCCCGTGGAATTTCCCGCTGTTGATGCAGGCATGGAAGTGGGGGCCGGCGCTCGCGTGCGGCAATACGGTCGTGCTGAAGCCGGCGGAACAGACGCCGCTGACGGCGTTGCGAGTGGCACAGCTTGCTCAGGAAGTCGGCTTCCCGGACGGCGTGATTAACGTGGTTCCTGGGTTTGGCCCAACTGCTGGCGCTGCGCTGAGTGGTCACATGGACGTCGACAAGATCGCGTTCACGGGCGAGACGGGCACGGGCAAGATCGTGATGACTGCGGCGGCGCAGTCGAACTTGAAGCGAGTGAGCCTTGAGCTTGGCGGGAAGTCGCCAAACATCGTGTTCGCGGATGCGGATTTGGATGCCGCTGTTGAAGGAGCATACTTCGGGTTGTTCTTCAATCAAGGACAGTGCTGCTGTGCGGGTAGTCGGCTGTTCGTGCAAGAATCGGTGTACGACGAGTTCGTTGCGAAGATCGCGGCCAAGGCGAAGGGTCGCAAGGTTGGCGACCCGTTTGATATGTCGAACGAGCAGGGACCGCAGGTTTCGCAGGAGCAGATGGACCGCGTGCTCGGCTACATCGCTGCGGGTCAGAAGGACGGTGCGAAGATGCTGGCGGGTGGCGGTCGCGTTGGCGACAAGGGTTACTATGTGCAGCCGACGGTGTTCTGCGACGTGAAGGACGAGATGAAGATCGCACAGGAGGAAATCTTCGGGCCGGTGATGAGCATCTTGAAGTTCAAGGACGCGGACGAAGTGCTGGCTCGCGGCAACAAGACGATGTACGGGTTGGCGGCAGCCGTGTGGACGAAGGACGTGAAGAAGGCGTTGAAGTTAGCGAACGGCTTGCGGGCGGGCACGGTGTGGGTGAACTGCTTCGACGTGTTCGACGCAGGGGCACCGTTCGGTGGCTTCAAGATGTCGGGCTTGGGCCGCGAATTGGGACAGTACGCGTTGCAGCTTTACACGGAAGTGAAGACCGTCACGATGGCGATGTGATCGCACGCGGCAGCCCCGCTGGGGCTGCCGCTAAACTTGGGTTGGTTCACGATGCGGCAGCGGGTTCCCACTTCACGCGGAACTCGATGCTCTTCTCATCCTTCTCGCGGGGGATCACCAATAGATACCCCACACGACGGCGAGCATCCCAGCGGAAGACCCAGTTCTTACCAGGCAGTTTCGACGACAAGTGCGGCACCTGATCCGCCGGACCGTTCGGCATGCTCACTTCCGCGAACCCCAACGGCGACAGCCACTTGTCTTCCACGTCGGTCGTAATGAGTCCTGCAAGCCGACCGCCGGGCCACATCTCCGCCTTGTATGGTGGCACTTCTGTCGAGGGATATTTCTTCTCGGGCAGCGTCAGTGTGATGGTGGTCTTCACCATCTCGCACTTCATCGCAGGCAGTGCGTCGGCTGCGGGCGTAGGCTTCGGCAACTTCACGGTTGGGTCGCCCCAGATGGTGAACGTCCATGCTGCACGTTGGTTTGCGCCGCCGAGCTTCGCGGCCTCGCCGAGCCGCTTCGCTTTCAGTTCGACGTAACACACCAGGAAGTTCTTCGCGTGCCGCATTGAAGCGCCCGTGCTGCGGCCGTCGTAAGCGATCGAGTCGAAGAAGCCCAGCGTCAGTGCGCCGCCGGAACCCGAGTAAGTGCGGTTCGGCGTGCCCACCACCGACACCGCACCACGATCGAACAGCAACGCGGCCTCGTCCACATTCAGTGCGAGACAGCTTTGCAAGAAGATCACCGACGGCCGTAGCGGTTCGGTCCACTTCGGGAATTCGTAGGTATCGATCAGCGTGCGGTAGTGGCCTTCCCACAGGAACGCATCTTGTTCAGGGAGCAAGTCACGTAGTTCCTTGGCGGTAAGGTTCGTCTTGCCGTAGCGGCCGGTCACTTTCCAGCCGGCGTTCTCCAACTCGCGGCCCGTGTTGCGCGAGAAAGTTTCCAGCAGCGGAAGGCCGTCGCCGGGATTGCTCGCAATGAGAATCTTCGGCGGACCGGGCGTGCGGTCGAGCAACTTCTGACGCGCGAGCATCAGCGTCACAAGTGAACGGTCAGCGTGGAAGAGACGCCCCGAAGTGAGCGAGATGAGATCTTCACCTTCGGGAACCCACGGCTCGACGTCGATCTGCTCGTCTTTGCCCTTCGCGGGGTTCTCTCGCTTCACCTGCGGAATGTTGACCGGGTCTGCAACAACAATCATCGCGTCGGCGCGGGCTGTGTCGGTGTTCTTCATCGCGCCGGCGACCACCATCGCGGCGTCTTTGCCATCGGGACAGGTGAGCAGCAACGCCGCTCGCCGTTTCACCGCGACCCACGGAGCGAGGCTGTGTAGTTTCTGCGGATCAGACGGGTTCGTGAGAACCAGCATGTCGATCTTGCCGAGCCGCATGAGTTCCTTGTGATGTGCCAGAACCACGGCAGCCGCATCCGCGAACTCGGTGATTTTCAGGCCATCGAGCTTCTTGCACGCGGGCACCGCAGAACCAACCGCGAGAACGTCTTTCACGCCACGGGTCGAGAGCAGTTCCTTCAGCCCTGCGGTGGGGTCGTTGCCTTCACGCAGCACGAACAGCGGCGTTTTCAACGTGCCCGCGAGACAGGCCGCTTGAAGCAGGTCGTTCGTGGGAAATCGCGGTGCGACCACGACCCGCTCAGCCTTCGGGAACAGCGACCACGCGAACGCAACCGGGTCAGCTTCGACCGGCTTCAAGACGGGGTCGGCGATGCCCCAGCGCTTCGTCGCGTTGTGATCTTTCGGGAAGGTGCCGACGGGCGTGACGGACGCGGGCTTCAGCCGATCCAGGAACGGCTTGATGATGACGTCTGCACGGTTGGAGTCGAGTACGAAGTCAGCGTCGGGCTGTGCGGCAGCGACCGCCACACTGAGTGCGATAAGATCTTGCTCGGGCATCGCGCCAGCGAGGATCACGTTGCCGCCTCGTGCGGGGGGTGCGGGTTGTCCGACGGCTGTTGGTTGCGCCGGCGCAAGACTCACCACAACCCCGGTAAAGAGGATCAGCAGAAGACCGTAGGCGAAACGCATCGCGGTTCCCTCGCTCCGGGTGAAAAAGCAACAAGCTCGGGAGAGTGATTCAGCACATCACTGCGGCGCACCCATGTGACCGCGAAGTTGATCGACTCGCTGCAACTCCGGCAGCAATCCTCGCGCATTCGAAATCTGGATCGCCAGCCCCGGCCGTGCGTTTGCTTCCAGCAACAGCGGCCCACGAGTTTTGTCGAGCACGATGTCGGCACCGATGTAGCCCATGCCAACGGCCTTGCTGACGCGGCGAGACATCTCCAGAATGTCGGGCCAGTACGGTATCTTGAAGCCGATCACGCTGTTGCCGGTGTCCGGGTGAATCTCGGCCTTGCGGTCTCGCAGCACGGCATGGTGTGTCAGTCCCGTGGCAATGTCTACCCCCGCCCCGATCGCGCCCTGATGCAAATTCGCACGTCCGCCACTGGCCTTCGTTGGTAAGCGAAGCATTGCCATCACGGGTTCATTGCGATACACGATCACGCGGATGTCGGCCGTGCCCTGATAACTGATCTGCTCAAGCACAGGATCGGGGATCACCCGCTGTTGAATCAACGCTTCGTCTTCGTTGCCGCCGAGCGAGAACAGGCCGGAGAGAATGCCCGAAACGTGTTGGCGAAGGTCGTCGGCCGTGACCGTCGTTCCGTTGTGGCGAATGTAGTTCGCTCCGGTGTGACCGGTGATGACCATGATACCGCGCCCGCCAGCTCCTCGGTTCGGCTTCACGACGAAGTCGGTGCGATTCTCCAGCAGTTTGGGCAAGTGTCGCAACGCCGAGTGACTCAATAACGCTGCGTACAGGTCGGGCGTTGGCACTCCGATGTTACGGCAAAGCTCGTGCATCATGCGTTTGCTATCGACGCACGGGAACCGGCTGCGTGGGTTGTGGTCGAGAATGCACCCGGTGTTGCGGGCATTCATCCCGAGCACTCCCGCCGTTCGCAGCGACGACAAACGCGACCACCACGACATCGGAAACTCCAATCAAAGCAAAAGACCGCCGTTTCGCGGTCGCCGCAACGCGGCGACGGGCCGCCCCGTTGGGGCGGCCGCTACACCGTTTTCGTCGCTGCCGGTTCGTCTTTCTTCGCGGCTTCCTCTTTCGGCTTCCCGTTCGCTTCCACACTCTCCGTCTTCTTGGCGTGTTCCTCTTTGAACTCGATCACGTCCTGGAAGCGATACAGTTCCGTGATGCGGTAGCCGGTGTAGCGGCCAAGCAGCATCAACAACGCGATCACCACGCCAAGCGTCTCCGGGTAGCGGAACACCCAGCGGCCAACGGCATCCGGACTGAGCGACACCGCCACCACAATCGACACCAACAGCGTGCCCACCAGCGTGCGAAACGACGACGCAACGCCGTCTTCAGTTTCAAGCGTCCAGAAGCGTTCGACCATGTGTGTCAGAATAATGATCGGAAACAACGCGAGGTAGCCGGTGACCTGAACGCCAGCTCGCGCGCCAACACCGAGCATCATCAGCAAGAAGATCACGATCAGCGTGAGCATGACTGCCGCACGCGGAATCAGCAAAAGGTGGTAGCGGTCGAGCATTTTGCGAAACAGCCAGCCTACAATAACTGTGGCGGTGAAGATGCCCAAGCCCCAGGGGAGATTCCGCAAGTCGCGGAAGATCAACCCGAGGAGTGCGGGTGTAAACACGCCAAAAGTTCGCGTTCCGATCAGCACCCGGAAGACACTCACCACCACCGTTGCAAGCGGCAGCAGCACGAGGAAGCGTGCCAGATGTTGCTCGGCTGGCGGCAGGTTGCTCAGTGACACTGCTCGCCAGAACGACCGAACCCGCGACTGATTTGCCGGTTGATCGGGAAGCGGTTTGGCGAACACGGTCACTTGCGTGCCACCTGGAGCGAACGCGACCGAACCGTCGCCCAATCGCATGACGAGGTAGTTGTTCGGCCACTTCTGGAGGCCGAACTGCCCAAAGGTCGGACACGCCGGTACCCAGTGATACTCTGGCGTCTTCACCCAGGCTTCAACCCAGTGGTGAAACACCGGCGACGTGTTCGGATTGAGCACGAGGCCAACCATCACGCGAGCGGGAATGCCGCGACTGCGACATAGGGCGACGAGTAAGCGACTTTTACCGCTGTCGTCGCCAGCCTTGTTTCGCAGGCAGTCCATCGCTGTTTGCCCAGCCCCGGTCTGGAACGGCAATGCAAAGACGTACTCGTGAAACGCTCGGTATTGGTCTGCGGGGGATTTGTCGCCCGCCAGTTCCGCAGAGAGATTCGCGATCTCGGCACGGGTGCTTTGGATTCGCGTTGTCGGCCGGAGTGTCTTGTCCTCCTTGCCTGTCTTGTCTTTTTTCGGCGCGGCATCAAGGAGTTTCGTTCGCCGATTCATCGCGCTCGAAGGGCCGTGAGCGCCGAGAACCACACGGAATGTGTATGTCAGGCGGTATCCTTTTTCGGGAGTCGCGCCAGGTCGTGCCTTCCAGAGTATCTGCTCCTTCGGACTCTTTGCCGCAGACCGACCCTCCGGGCGCGAAAGCTCGTCGCTCTTCCACGATGGTTCGGAAACGTGCTGCCGACGGAAATCCGGTGGCGCATACTGAATCAGCTTGGTTTCTTTCTTGGGGTTCTTCTTGGCGGGAAACTCGCCCCGAACCGTGAGCGTGACTTCCCAGATGGAGGTGCCAGCCGGACCAACATCAACGCCACCCGTTTCCCGGCGGGTGAAGAACACCGCGACCGAGAAAATGAGCAACCCGAGAGCAGTCAAAGCCGTGAGACGGGTACGCGACATCAACCCTCCATCCTGGCAGCGTCAACGGCACCCGACACAGTGGGCACGGAAAAATTAGCAAATCCGATTCCACACTATTTACGAACCCACACCGCAGATGATACCATCCATTCTCCTGCCAGAACACCCTGCCTGACAATCCTCACCCCACCTTCTTGTCATGCGACACATTTTCCTTTCCTGTTTTGCGATTGTGTTCGCTGCCTCGCCCGCTTCCGCAGCCGACGCGACGCTTCCCGAATGGGCGACCAACCGCGACTCGCACTTGCCAGCAGAACGCGCCGTGCACCTCGATTACTTGGGCGTTCCCGATTGGCAAGAAGCCGGGTTCAATGGCCAACACGTGAAGATTCTCGTGCTCGACACGGGCTTCCGGGGCTACCGCGATTTCCTTGGGAAGTCGCTTCCCGCGAAGGTGACCGCACGGTCGGCCCGTAAAGACGCGAACCTCGAATTCAAAGATAGCCAGCACGGCATTCTGGTCGCGGAAGTGGTTCACGCCATCGCGCCGAACGCCGAGATTTTGCTCGCCAACTGGGACACCGATAGCCCCGAAACATTCCTCGACGCCGTGAAGTGGGGGCGCGAGCAGGGTGTGAAGGTCATGACCTGCTCGGTTGTGATGCCGAGTTGGAGCGACGGCGAAGGCCACGGCCCGACGCACCGCAAACTTTCCGAACTGCTCGGCGACGGCACCCACCCAGGCGATCCGCTGTTCTTCTCGTGTGCAGGCAACACCGCTCAACGTCACTGGTCAGGCACCTTCGACGGAGCCGCCAACGGCTACCACAAGTGGAACGACAAGCTGACGACGAACGCGATTTCGCCGTGGTACGATGGCCGCGTTTCGCTGGAAGTGTGCTGGTCGAATCCCGATGCTCGCTACGAAATCGAAGTGATCGACCCGGATACGGGCAAGCCGGCTGAAGGCGTCACGTATCGTCAGCAAGAAGATCCGCCCGCATCGTTGGCACGGTTCACGCCGGTGTCGGGGTCGGGCAAGTCGTATGCCTTGCGAGTGAAGCAAACCAAGGGCAAGCCCGGTAAGTTCCACCTGAACTCGCTGGCAGCGTATCTGAGCGAAGTTCGCCTCGCGGGCAGCATCCCGTTCCCTGGTGACGGCCCCGAAGTCGTGACCGTCGGCGCAGTGGACACAAGTTTCAAGCGTGCCTCGTTCAGCGCGTGCGGCCCGAACTCGTTGCAGCCGAAGCCGGACGTGGTTGCTCCGATTCCGTTCGCAACCTACATGCGGTCGCGTCCGTTCAGCGGCACCTCGTGTGCGACTCCGCAAGCAGCAGCGGCAGCGGTGCTGTGCTACTCGCGGAACGCCGAGTGGAACGCGGCGAAGGTTCGCTCTTACATGACGGGGTGGGCACGCGATCTGGGAGCGAAGGGTCACGACAGCGAAACCGGTCACGGCTTGGTTTGGCTGCCGCACCTTGCCCCTGCACCGCACGCCGCTCGCTGAGTATGATGACGAGCGATGAACGACAACAAGCCAATCAATTTCCCGCCAGCGGTTGCTGAACTGCTGGCGAAACTCCCGGTCGCTCCTCTTGGACCGGGCACCCCCGACGAATCAGTCCGTGCTGAACTCACCGCTCTGAACGATGCCTCGTTCGGAAGCCACATCATCGACCGCGACCTGGCGAATTGCTGTCGGTCGGGGTTGTGGCTCGCGTTCAACTTTCTGGACGAATCGCACCGCATCAGCCAGGACTACGAAGAGAGTACGGGCAACTTTTGGCACGCGATCATGCATCGCCGTGAGCCAGACCCGTCGAACTCGAAATACTGGTGGCGTCGCGTTGGTGTGCATCCGGTCTTCGATCAGCTTCGCGAACGTGCCGCGTCAGTCGGTTATGCCTTCACGACACCCGAAGCGTTCGTGGACTTTTGCGAGAAGGTCCGCGACGCGGGCAACGCTGACGAGGAACTCGCGAAGCGAGTTCAGGCAACCGAATGGCGACTTCTCTTCGAGTGGTGTTGGCGAAATGCCATCGCGGTTTGAATTTGAAGTTGCGTTGTCTTGGATTGAGCCCCGGATGGGGCGTCGGATGGTAGCCAGGGGTGCAGCGCCGGCTCTGCGGCACAAACCCCTGGTCCGGAGGCAATGCGAGAGAACCCGTTGTATCCGTCGCCCCATCCGGGGCTCCATTTCACTGATCGCTGCGGACCAGGGGTTTCGTTCGCTTCGCTCACTTCACCCCTGGCTACCATCCATCGCCCCATCCGGGGCTTAAATCCAAAACCCAGACGCACAATCGCAACTTCAAAACGGTCACAGCTGCGTCACTTCCCTTCGGGATCGCTGCGGAACGGCAGCGCCGGCAAGCCGTCCTTGTTGAACAGGTTCGCCCAAGTGTGATTCGACGCGAAGCCGTACCGAACCGCGACCGGCTTCGGTACCGCTGAGTTCGACACGACAACCGTATCACCGTCAATCTCCGCGTCAGCCCACTTGAACATCCCATCAGCGCCGGCCACCGCGAAGCCTTGCAGCTTGTCGCCGTGGCGGAACGCAAGCCCCTTCCCAACGTGGTCAAACGTCACTCGCGCTTTGTCGCCGTCGATCTTGAGCGACTTGTAAACCGGGCCGTAGTACTCGACCTTCTTCCCGTAAACCGCTCCGAGTGCCACCTGCGATGCGCGTGCTCCGTAACCGGACTTGTTCGACGGGTGAATGCCTGGCCCGAGGTCGCTGCTAATCGCCATGAACGTGTTCGGATGGTTCATGATGCGGATGTGCAGTTCGCGATACAACCCGTCGCCAGTCGCTGGCACTGTCTTCGGCAACGGACTGAACTTCTCGCCCTTGCTTGTCACCGGGTCGGCATTGTCCCACGCACAGCCGCCGCCGCTCGCCTTCTGAATGTAGATGAACGGGAAGTCTTGACCCCATTCTGCACGCCAACTGCGGATGAGCGCTCCCATGAGCGTGAACTGATCGACGCCGTTGATCGCCGTGCCGCTCTCGCCCTGATCCCACACCACGCCGCGAATCGCGAACGGCTGCATCGGTCGGATGTTCGCTTCGTACAGGTTGCCGATCTTGCCTCCCGATTCGCCGGCAGCGACGGGTGCCTGCGGCTTCCCTGGTGGGTTCTTCCCGTCCTTCTTCGCCTGCTCAACGGCCTTCTCCCACGCAACCAACTTGTCGGCATAGTCCGTCTTGGCTTTCTCGAAGTCGTAGGTCGCCGCGAACTTCTTGACCACGGCCTGACACGCTTCATCCCCACGGTACGCCTTCTCGCTGAGCCAGTATCCCGATGGCGTGCCACCAACCGCACCGACCATCAACCCGACCGGCACGTCGAGTTCCTTCTGCAGATTCACCCCGAACGCAAAGAGCAATGCCGAGTGACTGTTGACGGTTTTGTCGTTCGTCTCTTGCCACGCCCTGCCGCTCTTGCTGAGGCGAATCTTCGGGTACGACCCAGCAGCCAGCTTTGTCAGCACTTCGTCGCCCTTCACGTAGCCGCCGACGGTGCCGTCCATGTTCGACTGACCCGACCCAACCCACACTTCGCCGACGAGTACGTCTTCGAGCGTGATGGTGTTCTTGCCCGTGACGGTGAGCGTGTCCGGGCCGCCCGCTTTGAGCGAATCGAGCTTCACCGACCACTTGCCGTCTTTGCCGGCGGTCGTGGTCTTCTCCTGGTCGCGGAACTTGACCGTGACCTTCTCTTCAGGAGCAGCGGTACCCCACACGGGGACGGCAGTTTCCCGTTGCAGCACCATGTGACTGCTCAACACGGGAGGTAGTTTGACGTCGGCGGTGACGCGTGCGGGCAGCAGCGTGAGCGCGAACACACCGAGGAACGCGCTGATTCTTCGCGAGGCAGCCATAGTGGGAACCGTGGAGTGGGAAGGGAGGGTTTGGCAGGCTGCGACATTATCCATTGTCACGGGAACCGATGCCAGCCTTCACCCAAAACAATTCGATGCGCTGCGTCCGAGCACGCACACAAACATCAGGCACGCGATGGCGAGGGAACTCATGGGGCGATCCTTCGGGCGCAGTGAACTCGCGAGTTTGCTCTCACGACTGGGCAGGTGCGGCCCCAGGAAACCATTCGGTGTGTTGGTCGCCAGCTCGCCCCCAGTAAGTGACCCGTTTGCCGCGGAGGAAGGCGAAGTATCCCTGAACCCCGGCAGTCATCGCCCGGCGACTGAAATCGCGGAACGACTGACCGTGCCGTTGGCTGTCCACGATCGCAGCTCGCAAGGCCGCCGTGTCGAAGTCAGCCCCGACCGCCGGCAGTCCCTCGAAAGTGAGGGGAGTCACGGCCATGTCGCCGCCGGGACCGTAGAAGTTCATCCGCAGGCCGACGTAATCGACGTGGTAGTATTCCACACCCGCGGCGATCAACTTCCCGACGATCTCCGGGAATGGAGCCGTTCCCGCGAGCGTGTGACGAGCAGCCTCAACGATCAGTTCCGTGTTCATGCGATTCCCGGTATCACTTTTGGTCTGCCAGTGCCTTCTCGAAGAACTCGACGACCGGCTTCGGGTCGGGCAAGCCGTGCGGGTGATGATCGCCCCCTGGCTTCACGATGCGTGTGGCGGGACCGCCCAGTGCTTTGTAGCGGTCGAAGATCATCTCGGAGTTATCCTTGATCGGCACTACCTTGTCGGCGTCGCCGTAGACGAGGAGGACCGGCACTTTCGCCTTCGCCATCGCTTCCATGTGATCGGCCGCGAAGTCCTTGTAGGCGTCGAGGTCCTCGTCGGACTTGAAGCCGTAGGCGCGCATGAGGTTGTTCCATTCGGGCGACGGCACCTTGGCTTTGCGACCGGGGAAGGCCTTGGGATTCACGAATGCGTTGTCGAGGTCGATGGCGAGCGTCTTGTCGGGGTGCGCCGTGGCCCAGGCCAGCGTGTACATTCCGCCGCGACTTAACCCGATCACGCCGGGCTTGGGGTGCATGCCATACTCTTTGACGAGGACATCGTAGAACTTCTCCCATTCCTCCACGGCCTTGGGCGACCCGTAGAGTTCTTGGACGCTCAGGTACGCGACGTGCCAGCCCTTCTTAACCAGTTCGACATCCTGATTCGCGAACGCTCCGAAGAATTCCGCTCGCCACAGCCACGGTCGCCCCGGCAGGGCTTTGTCAGGCACAACGACGATGGCATCCTTGTCATTGACCTTGAACTCGTGCTTGGCGAACCCGTTCCATTTGCTGACCTTGCCAGGGAACGGCTTCGGTTCGTCGGCCCGGACCTGCGTCACCAAACTTGAGCTGACCGCGAGTGCGGCCAACAACCCAATCGAGCGGAAGCGTGCCATCGAATTGACCTCACTCACGGCTTGCCTGTCCGACGCCAAAACTCCGTCCTCGCCGCATCCAAAGCCGGGCCACTCAATCCCGCCGATATCCGGGCCAAGAGTGCCGCCTTCCGAGTTTTGAACTTCTTTTGAAACTGCTTGGCTCGGCGTATCTCGGTGGCATCGACAAAGCACCCTCGTCGACGCAGTTCCCAAGCCACGCCTTCGCGTTCTAACTGTGACTTGAACCGTCTCAGTGCTTGCCCGATTGTCTCGCGCTCTGCGACCTTGATCCGAACACCCATTGCGGTGCGTCTTGTACGGCTGACGCGATGCCGGTTGAAAAGAATGGGGGAGTAGCAACACTGCGTCGATAGCACCCCGGTATTCCGAATCATCGCCTCACCGCCTGAGTATGTCAAGCAATCGCGATTCCGAATACCGGGACGCTTCTGGGCGTGGTCACTACGAGCGTTTGGCGGCGGCGATCAGCTCCGAGCAGTGGCCCTCCAGGTCGCGATTGTTCTGCTCCTTCGCCTTCGCCAAGCCACGCTCCGCGAAGCTCAACGCCTTCGCGCCACTCTTCAGACGCAGCATTTCCTCAGCCGCCACCGTGTAGAACTTCCCCTCGTCGGGGTGGCGAGCGATGATCGAATCAAACGCGATCACGGCCTTGTCCGCGTCCTTCATCTTCACGAACAACTGCGCTCGCTTCAGGCTGAAGTCGATGCCACGCGAGCCGCCGTTGTGTTCCGCGTCGTACTTCTCGCCCTGTTCCGACAACTCGACCGCCTTTGCCAGTTCACCGGCCACCGATGCGCCCGTGATCGCCACCGCATACATCGGATAACGGTCAGGCTTCGCCGCGTCGAACGGCTTCAGCACGCCCGCCTGAGCGAACGCAACCGCCAGCTCCTTCGCGTCGAGCTTCACCGCAGCCCGCATGGCCTGTTCCAGTTCTTCAACCGACAACGCCGCGAGATCCAAGCCAGCAAGTTCGCCCGCGTTCAAAGCCGAGATATCTCGCTTGGCGGGAGCGGCCGGCTTCGGTTCTGGGGCGCGTGGCTGTTCCTTCGCGACGACTGGAGCCGCCGCTGCGGGAGTCGGTGCGGCGATCGCTTCCGCAGGCACGTCAACCTTCGGCGGGTCGGCGGTGATGTATTCGAGGCCGAGTTTGTGCCGCAACGCATCGAAGTCGTAGACGTTGATCGGCACCACTTGCTCGCCGACCTGCTTGTGCGGTTCGACCGCCTTGAAGCAGTCTTCCATGAACTTCACGACGCCGAACACTCGCTTGCGAAGCACCGAACTGCCAACCGCGTCAAGCGGACCGTTGCCAGCCAGCGACTTCAGCGGACGGTGAATCCAGACGTTCTCGAAGAAGTTCCGGGCGTGATCGCGGAGCTTGTTCTCCGTGGCCGTCAGGTCCGATGTCTGGAGCGGTTGAGCGAGAGCTTCCAGAGCCACATCGCCAAGGCTGATCGGCGTCGTGGTTTCCTGCGGTGCCTCGACCGCGAGTTGCAGCGTCGTGCGAACTTCGTCCGCGACCTTGGCGGACGATTCCCGGTTCGGGTGCGACACGCGGATCGCGCCCCCAGCCACGATCATCTTCGCTGCGACACGGGCCAGCGTCGAACCGCCGACCGCGAGAAGCGACGGCAATTCCTCAACGATCACGCCCATGATGAGGCCGCGTTCCTGATCGCTGCGCACGCCCCGGAGCTTTCCGCCCTTGCCCCACGCCTGAAGCATTTGCATCACGGCGTTCGGCTCGCGAATCGGCATGATGAAGCCGTGCGCGAGGTTGTCCGCCTCGGCTTCCATGCCATGACCGCAGCGAAGAACCTCGATCAGTGCGCCAGCTTCTTCCGCACGGTGATCGTCGGTTTCCAGGTCGATGCACTTCTGCAATGCCTCGACCGCCTTGGGTTGCTCGCCGATCCACGCCAGCACGACGCCGAGGTTGAACCACGCGCTGGGGTCGCCGGGAGTGAGGGCCGTGAGTTGCTCGAAAGCCTTGCGAGCGTCGCCGAACTTGCCGGTCGCGAGTTCCGCGGAAACGGGCTTCGCTGTGGGACGGAAAACGTACTTCTTGCGAGCGGCAGCGGGCAGCGGGCTTTCGTCGCCGAATTCGCCCTCGAATTGTTCGCGAATATCCGCGACCGCCGGCTGCAAGTGAACGGCTCGTTCGATGGCGGCACGGGCTGCCACCGGGCGGTTCAGCATCGTTTCGTGCTGGTAAATTTTCAGGTAGACGTTGGTGAGTGCGTCGTGTGCCTCGGGGTCGTAACCTTCAGCTGCCTTTCGATACAGGAGCAGCGCCCCGATGACTTCGCCTTCGTTCTCGCGGAACTGGGCACGAAGGAAATGCGCCATGCCGAAGTTCGGGTTCAGCTTCAGCGCCTCGGAAACGGCTTCCTCGGCCTGTTCGCCCTGCCCCGAGTTGTAAAGGAACTGGGCGTAATATCCCCAGACAGCCGGTTTGTCGGCGTGTTTTTTGGTAAGCTCTTTCATGGCGAGCAGCGCGGCCTCGTGCTGAGACTGCTGCTCCAGCGCAAGAGCACGTTCGACTTCGGGATAGTAAGAGGCACAGCACCACTTGAACTTTTTCCCGCTGCCGCACGGACACGAGATATAAGGGTCGAGGGACATTGCAGAACCCTGAGAGGGATACCGGGTCACGGTGTTTGCTTTTTACTAGTCTAGCGGGAACGCGGTGAGATTCCGGGCGAGCCACGGGGTTTACCCCCGTGGGGTTTCGTTCTGGGCACAAGACCACGGGGATAAACCCCGTGGCTCGACCGGGAACGCGAAACCCCGATTCTCGAAACTTTGTCGCATGAGACCAAACATCTTCCGGAAACAACTCCTCGACAAAGCCGCGGTTCGCGTTTACGATTTCTGGATGGCATCGTCCCAAACCGGAATACGATGGATGATGCCAACCTATAATAGCGATCGACGCGATTCCTGCTGAAAGCGGTTTGAGGGTGCGGTGCAGATGCCGCAAGAGAACCACAGAAGTCGTTCGTGTTGGACAGGATAGCGGGTTGGGTTGGGCCTGAAAACGGACCCTCATAAGTTTGACAGGCTCAAATCCCGTCCTAATTTTGCGTGCCCAGAGTACACCCGTTCGGGTCGTGCGTCCGGATTTGGTCCCCACACAAGCCGGCTCCGCACTCGCCCGACTCTTCCGAAGGATGACCCCGATCATGGTGACCGGTGACCTCGGCGCGTGCGAGTGGTTCGTTTGGGACCTCCGCCGAAGTGGCCTGATCGACCGCGGACAACTCGACACGATTGTCGGGGAATTTTTACGGAAGAACCCGCGGGCGGAGGCTCCAGCCCTTGCAGAATACCTTGTCAACCACGGAACGCTGACCGGCTTCCAGGCCGAGCGCGTCCTCAACAGCAAATCCGCCGGACTTGTCCTCGGGCCGTATGTGCTGCTCGATGCGATCGGGTCCGGGAGCATGGGCCAGGTCTACAAGGCCAGCTCCAAGAACGACGCGAACCTTTACGCTGTGAAGGTGCTGCCGCGGCGAAGTATGTGGAACGTCCGACTTGCTCGTCGGCAAGTTCGCTCGTTCGCGAACTTCACGCACCCAGCCGTCGTTCCGTTCATGGACGTCGGCACCGCTGGTGGCTTGCACTATCTCGTGTGGCCACTCGTCGAAGGTTCGACGCTTGAGTCGATCGTTCAGCACAACGGCAAACTCCCGCCGAATCTCGCCGCGCTGTACGGTCTTCAGATCGCGCAGGGGCTCACCGACGCCCACCAGAACAGCCTGTTCCACGGACTTGTGAAGCCGTCGAACATCATGATTGGCTCGGACAATCAGGCTCGGATGCTCGACTTCGGCATCGGCTCGCTGCTCGTCGAGAACGAGGGTGAAAGCCTTGTCGATACGATGTCCACCGCGAACACACTCACCAGCGGTTTGGACTGTGCGAGTCCCGAAAGCATCATGGAGCCGACGAGTGGCGGAATGCCAGCGCTGGGTGGTCGGCCGAGTGGTCGGGCGGGAGGCGGTTCCAACCCGAAGATGCCAGGGCTTCCGACGAAACCGGCACCCGCGGCGCCCGCGCCTGGGATGGGGAATCGCGGCAATCCAGCCGCCCCGGCTGCGGCTGCGAGTCGTGGTGGAGCTGCGCCAGGGCGGTCTGCGCCGCCACCGCCTCCGCCTCCGCCGCCTCAGCGGTCGAGCGTGGGTGGGCCGAGCCGAGCGACGCTCCACTTGCCGCCAGTCGCGGAGGAAGAGGACGACGCAGCAATTAACACGGGCGGACCGCCTCAACGTTCGTCGCCAATGGACAACCCGCGTGGCGCCCCGAGAGTTCCGACGCGAGGATCGAGTTCCCCGCCACCCCCTCCGCAGAGGCAGAAGGCACCTCCGCTGGAGCCGGTCGAAGACGAGGAAGACGGTGCGTGGGCCGAGGAAGAACCGACGCGAAACTCGATTCGTGGTGGTGGTCGAGGTGATAACGGTGGTGCCAATGGCATGAATCAGGCGTTATTGATCGCGCTGATTATCGCTCTGATGGTCGGTGCGTTCTTCGCGGCGAGATTGTTCATGTAATTCACCGCTGATCGCGACAACAAACAAAGCGAGCGGAGGCCAAGTGGCCTCCGCTCGCGCTTTTGGTGGGTCTTCGTATTCGCCGCTTGCGGCTTCGCAGGCCACAGCCTGCGAAACCGCGAGCGGCGAATACAGAAACAGCTCACTCCTTCGATTTCGCGCGTTCGAGCAATCCGCGAGTCTTCAGCCAGTCGCCGGCGCGGTCGGGCCACGACGCACACGGATGCGGAACCTTCTTCATGCCCCAGCCGTGGCCGCCGGTCGCGTACAGGTGCAACTCCGACGGCACATCGTTCTTCTTGAGTGCCATGTAGAGCGCCGTGCTGGCTTCGCTCGTGACGGGGTCATCCGACGAGTGAGCGAAGAACATCGGTGGCGAATTCTTCGTGATCTCGAACTCGGGCTTCAATGCGCCGGCCTTGTCCACGATGTACGCGGGATAGACCAGCACACCGAAGTTCGGTTCGTGCGAATACTTCTCGTCGAGGTCATCAACCTTGTCGTACATCCGCTTCTTGGTGAGGAGCGTCCACGCTGCGAGGTTGCCGCCAGCCGAGAACCCGAGGAAGCCAACGCGGTTCGGGTCGAGATTGAGTTCGCTCGCCTTGCTCCGCACCAACGACACCGCTCGTTGAGCATCTTGCAGCGATGCGAGGTTCTCGGGCATCTGCATGGCTCGCTTCGGCACACGATACTTCAG
Source organism: Planctomycetota bacterium (assembly GCA_021413735.1). Classification (GTDB taxonomy): domain Bacteria; phylum Planctomycetota; class Planctomycetia; order Gemmatales; family Gemmataceae; genus Gemmata. Next base: position 32,941 of record JAIOPV010000070.1, on the reverse strand, counting down.
CAGCACAGCCGTGACGCCGAGCGTGTTCAGCCATTCGCAAACCTGCGTGCCTTCGTGTTCGATGGCGAGAATCGAGTAGCCGCCACCGGGGGCAACGATGACGGAAGTACCGTTCGCCTTGTCCTTCGGCGGTGCGTAGATCGCGATTGTTGGCTCGCTCACGTCGGTGAGCCGTTTCACATCGTTGGCCTTCTTCGACTCGATGTAGCGTTCCGTGAGTTCTTTGGTTTCGCCGGGGGCTTTTCCGGGCCAGAGTTTCACGACCGTCGGCTCGGCGGCATTCGCCGACAGAGACAGGGTGAACAGGATTGCGATTGCGAACCAGATGCGAGTCATGCGGCACCTCGGGTTTTAGCGGCATTTCCGGCGTGAACCCGCGCTGGGTGTTCCGGTACAATGCATCCCACCGCGAGCATTGTGTTCTACTGCACCCTCCCAGGCAAGCCGCTGGCCTTCAAAACCTTGAGCCTCCCCATGCTGCGATATTTCCTGCCGCTCGGCTCACTGTTCGCCGTTGTTGTCGCCACACCGTTACGCGGAGCCGACGAACCCGACCCGAAGAAGCACTGGGCTTTCAAGGCTCCCGTGCGTTCGGCTGTTCCCAAAGCCACTCCTTGGGTTCGCAATCCCATCGACGCTTTCGTGCTGCAACGACTCGAAAGCGAGAAGCTCACTGCATCGCCAGAAGCCGACAAGATTACGCTCTGTCGCCGGCTGTATCTCGATCTCATCGGGTTGCCGCCCACGCCGAAGGAAGTCGATGAGTTCGTGAATGACAAGGCCGCCGACGCTTACGAAAAGCTGGTCGAGAAGCTGCTCGCGTCACCACATCACGGCGAACGGTGGGCGCGTTGGTGGCTCGATGCGGCCCGATTCGCGGACAGCGACGGTTACGAAAAAGACATGTCGCGGCAGGTGTGGGCGTATCGCGAGTGGGTCATCAAGTCGCTGAACGCTGACATGCCGTATTCGCAGTTCGTGACGGAACAACTCGCTGGCGATCAGTTGCCAAACGCAACACAAGATCAGAGCGTGGCGACGGGCTTCCTTCGCATGTCGATGCTGAACGAGGAAGGCGGCGTCGATCCCGAACAGTTCCGAATGGACGCGATGTTCGACCGCATGGACGCCGTCGGCAAGGCGTTCCTCGGGTTGAGCGTCGCATGCTGTCAGTGCCACGACCACAAGTTCGACCCGATCTCGCAGGAGGAGTATTACCGCCTCTTCGCGTATCTGAACAACGACCATGAATCCGAGCGAGTCGTTTACACGCCCGCCGAGCAAATGGCCATCAACGGCATCCGAGAGCGTGTCCGCGAGATCGAGATGAAGTTGATGGAAGCGAATCCCACTTGGCAAAAGCGGATAGCGGAATGGGAGGCAAAACTGTCCCCGCCGCCGCAGTGGAAAACGGCGCCGGTCGAGAACGCGGGCGACAACTCGCAACGCTACATCCCGCAGAAGGACGGCTCGATTCTCGCGCAGGGTTACGCCCCGACGAAGTTCAGCACGTTGATGCGTGGCCCGAGTCCCGTGAAGCAAATCACCGCGTTTCGCATCGAACTGCTGAACGATCCGAACTTGCCGTGCAATGGTCCCGGTCGCTCGGCCATCGGCACGTCGGCACTCACCGAGTTCATGGTGGAAGTCGAGTCTGCGAAGGAGCCGGGCAAGCGTGTAAAAGTGAAGTTCGTCAGCGCGACGGCCGACTTCGATCAACCCGAACGCGAACTCGAAAAGCGCTATGACGACAAGAGCGGCAAGAAGCGCATCACGGGGCCGATCCGCTTCGCCATCGACGGCAAGGACGACACTGCCTGGGGCATCGACGCCGGTCCCGGTCGCCGGAATGTGCCACGGAATGCGGTGTTCGTGCCTGAGTCGCCGCTTGAACTGCCCGACGGCGCGACGCTGCAGTTCAACCTGAAGCAACTGCACGGCGGTTGGAACAGCGACGACCTCATGAACCACAACCTCGGCCGCTTTAGGCTGAGCGTGACCGACGCGGTCGGCAAGGTCGAAGCAGACTCGTTTCCGGCTCATGTGCGGGCTGCGTTGGCGATCCCGGCCGAGAAACGATCCAAGGGGCAGACGGAAAGCGTCTTCAATGCATGGCGCCTGTCGGTTTCCGAGTTCAAGGACACGAACGACAAGATCGAAGCACAATTGAAGGCGTGGCCGGAAGGCTCCACGAGTCTGGTCGCACAAATGCGAGGCGAACCCCGCGAGACTCGCATTCTGAAGCGCGGCGACTTCCTGAAGCCGAAGGAAAAGGTGGACGCTGGCGTGCCCGCGTTCCTGCATCAGCTTCCGAAGGACGCCGACGGAAGCCGCCTGACGCTGGCAAAGTGGATCGTCGATACGCGCTCGCCGACAACCGCACGGGCACTCGTGAATCGCGTCTGGCAGTCGTATTTCGGCAACGGCTTGATGACGACACCCGAAGAGTTCGGCACACAGGGCGAGAAGCCGAGTCATCCGGAATTGTTGGATTGGCTCGCGGTCGAGTTCATGGAACCGAGCGCTCCCCTTCGTCTGGCAGCGACGCCTTGGTCGATCAAGCACCTGCACCGTCTCATCGTGACATCAGCCACGTATCGCCAGTCGTCGCGGGTCACGCCGGAACTTCTCGCCAAAGACCCGTACAACCGCCTGCTCGCTCGCGGAGCGCGTTTCCGTGCTGACGGCGAAGTGGTTCGCGACATTGCCCTGAGCACGAGCGGGTTGCTGAACCCGAAGATCGGCGGGCCAAGCGTGTTCACCCCTGCGCCACAGTTCTTGTTCCAGCGTCCGGTGAGTTACGGCCCATTCGACTGGACCGAAGCAACCGGCGACGAACGCTACCGCCGCGCACTGTACACGTTCCGTCGGCGTTCGACGCCATATCCGGCGCTCACGGTTTTCGACGTGCCGATCGGCGAAGCATCGTGCGTGAAGCGAACCCGATCGAACACGCCATTGCAAGCACTCACCGGCTTGAATGAAACGCTGTTTGTGGAGTCGGCGCGAGCGCTCGGCAAGCGAGCCATCCTCGAAGGTGGCACCACGGATGCCGACCGCTTGACCTTCGCGTTCCGTGCGTGTGTGAGTCGCAAGCCGACGGCCGACGAGTTGGCTGTGCTGACGGGGTTGTTGGAGAAGCATCGCAAGCGGTTCGCGGCTGGCGAAGGCAATGCCGCTGAGGTCGCGACCGGCGAGAAGGAACCGAAGGCGAAGTTGCCGGCTGAACTGAAGATGAACGATTGGGCTGCGTTCACGCTCGTGGCCCGTGTGCTGTTGAATCTCGACGAAACCGTCACGAAGGAGTGATGTCATGAGCACGGAAACGACCCCGAACGGCACGGCAGCAACCGCGACAGCAGACGCTTCAACTGAGTTGGTGAATCGGCTGTTGAAGTTGCCCGAGCAAACCAAACTCGATCTCGCGAACCTGCTGCTCGACAGCGTTCGCAAGGGCTTCACATCGCTGGGAGAAGCGGCGAAGCGAGATAAGGAACTGATCCGCTCGCGGCACGAAGACATGATGAGCGGGAAAGTCGAACTGCTCGAACCCGAAGAGGTGTTTCGACGAATGCGTGAGCGGCTCGATGAGGTGCGGAAGAAATGAACGTGCGCATCCTTCCTGCGGCTTCTGACGACGTCGTCGATGCGACGGGCTGGATCGACCTTCACACCGGCAAGGGCGACGCATTCGATGCCGCGTTTCGTCGCTCCGTTTCACTTATCGGGTTCCACGCCACAGATGTACCCGCGAACCGAGGACGGTCCCGAGGAACCCGAGAACCGCGAATACTTCATCGCTCGCTTCGAGTACCGTGTCATTTACGCCATCTGGCGAGATGAAGCCGTCATCGTTGCCGTGATCCACGCTCGCCATCGACCGAATTCCTGGCAGGGTCGGCTAACCGAACTCGTTTGATCCCCACCGAGGTTTCCCAATGCTCGTTCTCCGCAGTCTGCTCGCCTGTTCGCTGTTCGCGGTTGCCGCGATGCTCCCGGCCGAAGACAAAAAGCCTACCGCAGACGGCTCCAAGCCGCTGTTCAACAGCAAGGATCTCACTGGTTGGGCGCTCGTGAACACCCACCCCGATACCTTCTTCGTGAAGGATGGCGAGATCATCACCACCGGCAACCCGATGGGCTTCCTTCGCACCGACAAGCAATACGAAAACTTCGTCCTCGAAATGGACTGGATGCACATCAACAAGAAGGAAGTCGGCAACTCGGGCCTGTTCGTGTGGGGCGATCCGTTGCCGGCGACGGGCACCGTCTACACCCGCGGCATCGAGGTGCAGATTCTCGTGAACTACCCGAACGTGGGCTGGGCCACCAACCACGGCGACCTGTTCAGCATCTGGGGTGCGAAGTGCGTGCCTGATCGTCCGCACCCGAAAGGCTACGAGCGTTGCCTGCCGAGCGAAGAACGCTGCAAGGGCGGCGGCGAATGGAACCACTACAAGGTCACGGCCAACGACGGCAGCATCAAGCTCGAAGTGAACGGCAAAGAAGTGTCGGGCGTGAGCAAGTGTAACCCGCGGAAAGGCTATCTCGCACTGGAAAGCGAAGGGGCCGAGTGCCACTTCAAGAACCTGACGATCAAGGAACTGCCGAGTACGAACCCGAAGCCCGAAGAGATCGCGAATGTGTCGGCGGGCCACACGAGCCTGTTCAATGCGCTCGACGCGAAGGGCTGGAAGATCGACAAGGATTCGTGGAAGGTCACCGGCGGCAAACTCGTCGCGGTGAAGAAAGACGACGCGGCGAAGACCGAGAAACGGTACGTCACCGGCGACGTTCAGTTCGACTGGAAGTTCCCGGCGAAGACGGCAATCGCATCCAAGCTCGAAGCAACACTCGGCTCATCGAGTCTCATCCTCAATGCTTCGGGAGAGGTCGTGGTTCAGACCTATGACCGCGCGAGTAAGGTTGTGTCAGCTCGCACGACGGACGTCAAGGGACTCAAGGCGTCAGCGTGGAACCGGGCACGCGTTCAGTTCGACGGGAAGACGGCAACGGTTTGGATCAACGGCGAGAAGCTGCCAGTGGTCGAAGGTGCGGAGGAAGGACTTGCGGGTCTCGATTTCCTGCCGAGCGAAGGCGTCGAACTGATGAACATCTTCGGCCGCGAACTGAAGGAGAAGTGAGATGTCCCCGACCACAACACCACAACCAGCGGAAACAGAACTCACACCCGAACTGATCGAACGGGTGCTGAAACTCTCACACAAGAGCCTCGGCCGTCTCGTCGAGATCGCACTTGACCACCTGGGGCCGTCGCCCAATGAAAACCTGGAAGAGGTCAAAACAGCGTGGCGTGATGAGATCGCGCGACGTGTCACATCAATCGTCGATGGCACGGCTGTCCTGGTGGACGGGAAGGAAAGTCTGGCACGGATGCGGAAACGTCTGGCGGAGAAATACGGTGTATGAGCCTCCCATTACATGCCGAGGCTGATGCCGAGGCGAATAGAGCAACTGAATGGTACGCCGACCGCAACCCGAACGTTGCGGTTCGGTTCAACGAGGCTCTTACGACCGCAATTGATGCGATTGCCGCTGATCCCAAGCGGTATCCAGTGGCCGAGGACGCTCCCGATGGTTGGGAAGTCCGGAACTACTTGCTCGTTCCGGACTTCCCTATCGACTTGTATACTTGGTTGCCGAACCACGAGTTATCGTCGTCGCGGTCGCTCACACAAGTCGTGCGCCCGGTTATTGGTCCGAGCGAATTTCTGACAATTGACACCGAGGCTTCCTGATATGCTCTCCAACCTGTTCGCTCAGCAGCAACTCCGTAATCGTCGCTGGTTCCTGCGCGATTGCAGCGTCGGGCTCGGTGCCATCGCGCTGAATGGTTTGCTCGCCGACGGTGCGGAACCGTTGCCAAAACCGCATCACGCACCGAAAGCGAAGCGGGTCATCTACCTGTTCATGGGCGGCGCACCGAGCCACCTCGAACTGTTCGACAACAAACCGCAACTCGCGAAGTTCAACGGCACGCTGCCGCCGCCCGAGTTGCTCAAGAACTATCGGGCCGCGTTCATCAACCCGAACTCGAAGCTCCTCGGGCCGAAGTTCGCGTTCAAGAAGGTCGGCAAGAACGGCACCGAACTCGGCGTGCTGTTGCCGCACCTCGGCGAAGTGGTTGATGATATCGCAATCGTGAAGTCGATGACCACCGATGCGTTCAACCACGCACCCGCACAGATCATGACGCTGACCGGCAACCAGCAGTTCGGTCGGCCAAGCATCGGTTCGTGGGTCACTTACGGCCTCGGCAGCGAGTCGAAGGAACTGCCCGGTTTCGTCGTGTTTTCCAGTGGAAGTAAGGGGCCGAGCGGCGGGAACTCGTGCTGGGGAAGCGGATTCTTGCCGTCGAGTCACGCGGGCACGCTGTTCCGGTCGGCGGGCGATCCGGTGCTGTTCCTCGGCAACCCGGCTGGCGTCGATGCCGAGATGCAGAAGGATTCGCTCGATGCCATCAAAGCGCTCAACGAGAAGCGGCTCGGGGTCGTCGGCGATCCGGAAATTGCGGCTCGCATCAGCGCCTACGAGATGGCCGGCCGGATGCAGACTTCGGCGCCCGAACTGATGGATCTGTCGAAGGAGAGCAAGAAGACGCTCGATATGTACGGGGCCAAGCCGGGTGAGCCGAGCTTCGCGAGCAACTGCGTGCTGGCGCGTCGGCTCATCGAACGCGGCGTGCGCTTCGTGCAACTCTTCCACGAAGCCTGGGACCATCACGGCGGTCTCACGAACGGACTGAAAGCCGAATGCGGGAAGACCGATCGAGCATCCGCGGCGCTCGTTCGCGATCTGAAGCAGCGAGGCTTGCTCGACGACACGCTCGTAATCTGGGGCGGCGAGTTCGGTCGCACGCCGATGGTGCAGGGCGGCGACGACGGCCGCGATCACCATCCGAACTGTTACTCGATCTGGATGGCGGGCGGCGGCGTGAAGCCTGGATTAGTGTTGGGATCGTCGGATGAACTGGGCTTCAACACCGCGGAGAACAAGGTTCACGTTCACGACCTGAACGCAACCATCTTGCGTCTGTTGGGCTTCGACCACACGAAGTTGACGTTCCGATCTCAGGGCCGCGACTTCCGACTCACCGATGTCCACGGGCACGTTGTCGAGAAGTTACTGGCCTGAGGCATTCGCCGCAAGCGACCATTCAATTCCCCTTCCAGTCCACGAACGGTACCGGCAGCAAGAACGCGTGCTGCTGGTACAGACTCGAAATACCCTGCCAGCCGATGTGCTGCGACGCAAACACAACCAGCACATACGCACCAATCGCAGGCAGCACCACCAACCGGCCTGCCCAGCGGAATGTCCAGTGTCGCGGTTGCTCGCGTCGTGCGGGTCGCGAGTACGCCCACCCGTCAACCAAGCGAGCCGGGAAGATGAACGCCAGGAACACGACCCCTTCGAGGAAGATCAGGTCGCGGGGAATGGCTTCGATCTTCAGCAAGTACAACGGCACCGCAGCCAGCAAATGAATCACCAGCGCAAGTGCGAACGCCAGCGGTGCCCGGCGATACTCCGCACGCACCTGACTGAGTTCGCGATACGCACGCAGTCGGTTGTCGCGAGCAAATCGAGCCTGCAAGAACGGCAGATACAGCACGACGATCGCGAGCAACACGCCGCCGAGGATTCCCGCGACGGGGTTGCGATGGCCTTGTCCCAAAAACGCGAGCGGAATCACCAGCCAAAGGAAAGCGCCGACGAACCCACGCAAGCCGAACCAGAAGTAGTACGGCAACCGCAGCGACAACACGAAGTCCCAAAGGCGGTCGCGAGTTTCGGAGTACAGCCCGCCACGAAACGCACGGCGAACGAGCCAGACCACGTTGAACGGTCGCAGGAAATCGCGGAACCGCGCACCACGAAGGCACGCAGTCAGAACATGCAGTGCGTACAGCGTTGCGAGGATTGTGAGGAAGAACTTCCACTGCTTCGCGGCCGGGCCGGTGGGGTCGATGATCGCGGCGTTCTCGGCGAAGATCGACATGCCGTAAAGTGGTAGCCAGAGCAGAACGCAGCCGACGGCGATTTCTCCAAGTTGGTCGGCTGTCCGCACACCGATGAAACCATCACGCAACCGACCGCTGCGTGCGACACGTCCGCTTGCTTCGAGCAGATACCCCAGAACGAGGAACTGCCCGAGCGGCACCGACCCCAACACGGCAAGCCCAAGCATCAGCGACGCGAAGCCGAACAGCCATTCGATCGTGGAGCCGACGAACTTCACCATTCGGCGAAGAAGGCCAGGCGTGGCTTCAGGCGGCACCGGAGTTTCCGGTGTGCTCGGAGATTCGTCAGGGGCAATGACGCTGGACATGGGCTGAACCGCGAGTGGTGTTCGATACAGTGCTTACCCTGCCAGACAGCGAAAGGTTTCGTCACGATTTCCCGCGAAGCCAGACAATCGAGAACAACGCCAACGCCGGCACGAGACACCACAGATAACGTTGCTTCGGCAACGTGATGCTTTCATCGCTGACATCGCGGCTCGGGAGCGGTTCGATGCTCGTGCGGAAGAACTCGGCGAGTCGGGGTGCGTCCTTTCGGCTACCGATATATTGCCCGCGTGTCTCGGCCGCGATCTGCTTCAACGGAGCCTCTTGTAATCGCGTCTCGAATGGCTCGTCGCCGACGGTCATGAAACTCCCGCTGTCCGGGTCGCCGAGACCCACAACGTGAACCGGAATGCGTGCCTCGCGGGCTGCGTCTGCACCGCGAATCCACTCCTTGTCTTCGCCGGGATCGTCGCCATCGGAGATGAGAATGATGTCTTGATGACCGGGGAAGCGATTATCGTGCGACTGCACCGCTGCGATTAACGCGGCCCCGATTCGCGTTCCTGAAAGCACTTCCGCACCCACAGCCGGCCGAATCTCAACGGGTGGGAACTCGCCGTTGATCTCCGAGACAATGGCCCGCGCGTGATCGTAATCCGTCGTCAGTCGGCACACGACCTTCGTGCGTGCCGCGAACACCACAACACCAACGCGGTGTCCACCCCGCCGAGCCATTCCGTCGATGAGGTCGAGAGCAGCGTTGCGGGCGGCTTCCCAGCGTTTCGGGGCGGAACGGTCGGCCATGTCGTCGGCCATCATGCTCTGGCTCAGGTCGATCACAATCACGACATCACGCCCGACGGCGATGCCAGTTTCGTCGCTCTTGCCCCACAGCGGCCCGGCGACGCCAAGAATCAGCAGCGTCCACGCGAGTGACTGTGCGAACCTGAGCCAGCGTTGCCGGGATGGTGGTTGTGTGAGTTGGCCGGCAATCGCGCTGGGCCGACCGATCTTCGCGTTGCTCGATCGCTGGCGACTGATAGCCCAGCGATCGAGCAATGCGAACACCGGAAACAGCAGAAACAGCCAGAGTAGTTCGGGTCGCGCGAAACGCAGTGCCACGAGGAAATCGCGAGCGTCAGCCGCGAACCCGGCAAGCCCCGACGACATGGCGAAGAGGAACATGATGCGCTCGGTTAAGCGGGAACCACACGCCAGCGGGTGCGGTCGAGGACGCGAGCCAACGCGATGAACACGACCGCAGCAGCGGCACACCACCAGTAGAACTCGAAGTACCGACGATACTGGAACGTCTCCACAGGCACTCGCTGCGTTGCGTCGATCTCCTTAAACGCCGTGAGCATCGCGGGGCCGCCGGTCGCGGTGAACGCTCGCCCGCCGGTCATCTCCGCGACGACTCGCAGCGTCTCGCGACCTTGCCTCCGTTCGTCGTCTGCGGGCGAACTCGGATCGGGATCGGGGCCAGCGTCGATGGTGTAGATTTTGTAGCCGAGATTCGCCGCGAGCTGTGCCGCTTGTCGAGGCCACAAACCCGCATCATTGCCTTCCTTCGACTGAACGTGTTGCCCGTCGCTCAGCAGAATCAGCACCTTCGTTTTCACGCCCTTCGCGGCTTCAAGACGGATCAACGCCTCAGCGATTGCGTCGCCGATGTTCGTGCCTGCATCGACGCCGCCCTTCACAGTGAGGTCGTCGGCTTCTTTAAGAAGCACGGAGTGATTCAGGGTCAGCGGGCAAACGGTCTGTGGAACGGAAGCGAGTGCGATCAGGCCGATTTGATCCGACGAGCGAGATTCAAACTTCGAGCCATCGGGACTTTCGCCGCCCACAACGAACAACTTGAATGCTCGGCGAGCAGCATCGAGCCGCGTGATTTCGGGTGTGCCCGGAGACCAACTCACCATGCCGCCCATCGTGTCGCTCACGTCCATCACCATCATCACAGCGATGGCGTCGGCCGGCAGTCTGGTGCGTTCGTCGGGCAATCGCGGGCCTGCACATGCCAGCAGAAGAGCGAGGCAAGCCAGCCCGCGAAGGATCGCTCCACCCCAGACAACTCGCCAAGCTCGACCTCCACGTGATCCCGTGAACAGCGAGACATCACTGAATCGGATTGCGGTGCGTCGGCGAGTTGCCCACGACCACACAATGAGCAACGCAACAGGCGTGAGCCAGAGGAACTCGGGATTGGTGAACGAGAGCGAACGCATGCCCTCAGTGTAGCGTTCGGGTCAGCGCAAAGAAAACGGCCCGTGAACAAGTCACGGGCCGTCGTTCGCTTGTGTTATCGGCAGGCTCAGTTGCCATACTCGCCGCTGAACCCGATCTTTCCCCCACCGAAGCCACCGCCACCGAAGCCACGGTTCCCTTGGAAGCCGCCGCCACCGAAGCCACCCTGGAAGCCACCGCCACCGAAGCCACCCTGGAACCCACCGCCACCAAAACCACCTCCGCCGAACCCACCGCCACCAAAGCCACCTCCGCCGAATCCACCACCACCGAAGCCGCCCTGGAACCCGCCGCCGCCGAAACCACGGTTACCCTGGAATCCACCGCCACCGAAACCGCCCTGGAACTGACCACCGCCGAACCCGCCCTGGATCTGGCCGCCGCCGAAGCCACCCTGGAATCCGCCACCGCCCTGGATGCCGCCTTGCTGGCCACCAAGGGCACCGCCACCCATCCCAAGGTAACCTGGCCCGATCTGCGGGAACGGACCCACGATGAAGTTACCTCCCCCAAGCCCGCCGCCAATTCCGCCGCCAAGTCCACCACCAAGTCCACCACCGAAGCCGCCGCCACCCTGGAAGCCACCACCACCCTGGAATCCACCGCCCTGGAAGCCACCACCACCTTGGAAGCCGCCACCACCCTGGAATCCCCCGCCACCGAAGCCACCCTGGAACTGACCTCCGAAGCCGCCACCACCAAATTGTCCACCGCCAAAACCACCCTGGAACTGACCACCGCCGAAACCGCCCTGGAACTGACCTCCGCCAAAGCCGCCCTGAATCTGACCGCCCTGGATCTGGCCGCCGAAGCCCTGAATCTGGCCGCCCTGGAACTGGCCGCCACCTTGGAACTGGCCGCCTTGCCCCGCGATGCCAGCACCACCGATACCAAATTGCCCGAGGGCACCCGGAGCGAGGAGCGGCCGGAGCGCCCCTGGAGGTACATACGGAACGAAGTTATTCCGGAACGGTTGTTGTTTCGCGCTCACGGTTCCCGTCAGCGGGAGGATTGTGAGGACACTCAACCCAAACACAGCGGCCATCAAACGTCGAGTGAGAGCGGAGAACTGCATGGGTGGGGAATCCTGGGCGGTTGGTTGTTGCTCAGGGAGTCGATCGAATATCGGCTCCGCAATTTGTGGATTTGGGCAATCTGGCAAATGACGGACCAATACTCAAATAATATTTCAAATCCGACATAGCCCATTGATGAATATGACTTTGGGTGCAGCGGTGAATTGGCTTTCTGGCGAGATGGAGGGCGAAGTTGGCAAGATCGGTCAGCATCCACGCTGGTTACGCAACGCTCATGCTGCTTTCATTGGAGTCCGTCACCAGCGCGGCCGGACGGTTCGGGGATTTTCGACAGCGACGATTGAAGGGAATATCACGGCGGATCCCAGCCACCGCGAGTCCACGGATTGCAGCGACAGATTCGCCACGCCCCCTTCGCGCAGCCAAAGACGGGACCGTGCTTCTTCACCGAGAGGATGAAGTATTCGCTACACCCCGGTTGGAAGCGGCACATCGGTGGAAGCAGCGGGCGGATGAACTTCTGGTAGCCACGGACACACAGAATCATCAACCCGCCGAAGGCGAGCGCTGGACCACGCCAAAGCCAGCGGAGATAGTGCATACTACGCAGGTTTAGGTCCGAGTTTCCGGGCTGCATGCTGTGCCAACTTCACGAGAGACGCCTTCACAACTTCTTGCGTCGGCTCCTCGCCGGGCCGCGGAATCATGATGAAGTCGGTGCCCATCGGCAACTCGTGCTGCGACAACCGGAACGCTTCGCGGAACAGCCGCTTGTAGCGATTGCGGACCACGGCGTTGCCGATCTTCTTCGACACCGAGCAGCCGAGTCGAGCGTGAGCCAACCCGTTTTCACAGGCGTACACGATTAGCACATCGTCGGAAGACGACCGCTTCCGCTTGTAGCAACGGTCGAACTCCGCCGGCGTCTTGAGACGATGCGATTGCGGAAACGTGTATGGCCTTGCGGTTGTCATGGCAGTTCTCAGCGACTGCTTTGCGAGCCTCGGGGTTTATCCCCGTGGGTCTTGGAACTTGAAAAGACCACGGGGATAAACCCCGTGGCTCGCCAGCCCCGAAGAGACACCCTACGCCCACGCGATGTTCGCTCGAGGCGTCTGCGGATTCAGTTTCGCGAACTCCTCGATCAGTTTGCGGCTCGCTTCATCCACCTCACCAGCCGGCACCAACAGCTTGAACACGAGATACTGATCGCCGCCGTTGATGCCCTTGCCGCGAAGCCGCAATCTCGCGCCGCTGCTCGTTCCGGGCCGAACCTTCACTTCCAGGCGTTCGCCACCGACGGTCGGCACTTCGACTTTTCCGCCCAGCACCGCCTCCGGCAAGCTGATCGGCACATCGAGAATGATGTCGTTCCCCTCACGGCGGAAGTACGCGTGCGGCGCGATCTTCACCTTCAGCAGCACGTCGCGTGGGCGGCTATCGTCGCCCTTCACGCGAAGTTTCTTGCCGTCTTCCATGCCCGCAGGCACCTTCACGTTGATCTCGTCGTCGCCGATCTGGATGCCGATAGAACCGCCGTTGGCCGCCACTTCAAACGGTACCGACACCTCGGCCTCGATCGGTTCCGCTGGCTGCCGACGGCCACGAGTTCTCCCCTTTCGTCGACCGCCGCCGAAGAGGTCGCCCAGGTCTGGGCCTTCGCCTCCCATTCCGCCACCGCCACCGACGAAGCGTTTGAATAGCTCCTCGGCCATCTCAGGGTCGATGTTTGGGCCACCGCCACCACCGCCCGGAAACCCTCCGGAGAAGCCGCCTGGAAAGCCGCCACCTCCAGGGAACCCTGCCTGCGGCGGCCCCGCGAACCCGAACTGATCGAAGTTCGCTTTCTTCGTGGCGTCGCCGATGACCTCGTAGGCTTCCTGCACTTCCTTGTACGCCGCGTCGGCTTGCTTGTCGCCGGGGTTGCGGTCCGGGTGGTGCTTCTTCGAGAGTTTGCGATACGCCTTCTGAATCTCGTCCGCAGACGCGGATTTTGAGACGCCAAGGACTTCGTAAGGATCGCGGGGCATGGTGGTTTTCATACTCGAGTAACGGCGGTGAACCCGCTTATTGTATCGTGAAGCACGAAACAGCACTTTCGAGATTGGATGCGCTTTTCATGCGAACGATTCGCGGCGTTTCGAATTCGCTGCTTGCGGTGTTCATGTCGGTCGTTATGCAACGCCGTGATCGGCACATGCTAAATTCAGGGTGTGCCACCGGTTTGCGGAGTCAACGTTTGTGGAGAGTCAAGTGTGCTGTGTGTTGCAATTTGATTCCGGGCGACTTCCCCACCCCACGTCCGGAAACAACCGTTTCAGATCCGGAACCAACCGTTTCCGCTCCGGAACCATTCCATTCGTCCGGAAGAAACTATATCAGAATGTATGTAAAGCTATTTTGTGGAATCGGTTGCCATCAATTCTGCTGTCGCGAGAATCAAATCCCCGTCCGGAACCATCTCGATCGTCCGGAAGAAACCATATCAGAACGACGCTGTTCGCCGCATCAATCCGCCAAGTGCCCGCTGATGAAACCGCCCGCCTCGTCTACGCCGACTGGCTCGACGAGCGTGACGACCCCGCGAGTTCAGCGAAGTCGCAGTTCTTGCGGCTCACCGTGCGATTGCTCGACAACACCATGACCGACCGCGAAGAACGGAAACTTCAGAAGTTGGCCGCGAAGCTCGCACCCGACTGGCTTGGGGTAGTCAGTCGATTGGCGGTAGAGAATTGCACCCGGAACCCAAAGAACCCCGACCCGAACTCCGACGTTCACCGGCTGTTCGAGTTCGTGTGCGACCAACGTTGGGAGGAGATGACGCCAACAGGCGACGACAAAGTTCGGATATGCAACCGCTGCGAGGAAGCAGTCCATTACTGCGACACGATCGTGGTTGCACGGGAACACGCCCGACAGAGGCACTGTGTCGCGGTGGATTTGGGCATCATCCGTCGTCGTTACGACTTGGACCCACACCCAATCCAGTCATTGGAAAGCATCAGGGGGATGATGCGACCGGACGATTTTGTACCACCGGTGGATGACGTGTCGTTGGCACGCGAAGAGACGAAACGCAAGAAGCAAACCGAATCAACCGAACGTCCTGCTTGAGTCCCTGAGTAGAGTCGGAAGGGTGTGAAGAGGAAGGTTCATTCATTTGCCCTGAAAGGGCAGGACAACATAGCCCGGGGCAAGACAGCTTTGCTGTCGCAGCCCTGGGAACAACGACAGGAACCCATTGCACCCTGAAAAGGGTGCGACGCACGTTTGCTGTTCCCAGGGGCCAATGCTTATTGTCCCACCCTTTCAGGGTGGAGTATTGATGCTGGGCTGATCCTGGGGCGGCGCCTTCGGCTTGCCCCAGGCTATGTTGTCCTGCCCTTTCAGGGCAAAGACAACGGCAATCCTGGTACTAAAGTCTCAGCAATCACATCAGCTCTTCGGCTTCAGTTCCTTGAGCAACGATTCAATCGCGGTGTCCATCGTCTTCTCGCGAACGTGCTTGAAACGGATCACTCCCTTTTCGTCGAGCACGTACACGGTCGGATAGAACTGCACCTTGTAGTCCGCGATCGGGCCGCCCTTTGCGCCGCCGTTCCACCAGTGAATCCACGGCATCGGCTCCTTCTCGATGAACTCCGTCAACGTTTCCTTCTTGTCGTCGGCGCTCAGACTGATGAACACGAACGGCTTATCCTTCAGGTTCTTCACCAGTTCGCGTTCGTGCGGAATCATCGCTCGGCACGGTGGGCACCACGTCGCCCAGATGTCCAGCACGACCACTTTGCCGCGGTAATCGCTGATCTTGGCCTTCTTGCCGTCGAGGGTCTCGGCCACCGAGTCTGGCAGAACCTTCCCCACCGTCAGGTTGTTCAGGAAGAACAGTTGCCCTTCCACAGCCTTTGCGATGGCCTGCTTACTACCGCCACGACCGGAAACCTCCACTTCGCCGAATTCCTTTGCGGCCCGGTTCAGCATGGTCTCCGCTTCCTTGAACGCTGCGGTCTGCTTGTCGGCGGGCATCGGCGGACCACTCCGCGGATAGTCGGCTTCCGACAGCAGCCCAGACGCGAGGTAATACAGCGTCGAGCCTTTGGTCTCCTTGTCGACGGTCTTCTCGTAAATCATCTTCAGCAGTTTCTGTCCGCCGGCAGTGTCGCCCAGCGAAGAAAGCAACGGCTTGAGTTTGGGATTGTCGGCGAACGCGCCACCGATCAGGTCGGCAGCCTTCTCGGCAACTGGGGTGGCACCACCCATGTTCAGAGCGAACAACGCTGCCTCGAACGCAGTGGGATCTTTGGGATCCGCCAGGGCGATGGCGAGCGCTTTCTCGGCGAACTTCGGCCGCAATGCGAAGAACTTCTCGCGAATCGCGTTCTTTTCTTCGTCCGTTTTCGCAGCCTGGAACTCCTTCTGCAGAGACGATCCCGTCTCCTGGAGTTCCTTTTGAACCGCCTTGAACTGCTCGGCCGGAGTTGGTTTTTCGTCGGCCTTCTTGTCGTCGAGAGCACCAGCAAGACTACACAGGCACACGGCCAGCGCAGCCGAAAGCAGCGAACGCATAAGAACCTCAGTGATTGGGAAAAAGAAAATGCCCACTCATTTGCGTGAGTGGGCATCGGCAGGGCTCAACCCTTGGCTTTCACGGCCTCCTTTACCAGATCCTCAACGGCCTTGTCAATCTTCTCGCTACCTGGATCACCAACCCACTTCTCGCGGACGATGCCGCTGTGGTCGATCAGGAACAGACTCGGGAACGCACGAACGCGGTACGCCTTCAGAACCGGGCTCTCGGCCCCTTCGTCCCACCAGTGGACCCACGGCATTGGTTCCTTCTCGATGAACTTTTCAAGCGTTTCCTTCTTGTCGTCTGCGCTCGCGCTGATGAGCACGAACGGCTTGTCTTTCATGCTCTTCACCAGGTCGCGTTCGTGCGGAATCATCTTTCGGCATGGCGGGCACCACGTCGCCCAGATGTCCAGCAGCACGACCTTGCCCTTGTAGTCGGAGAGCTTGACCTTCTTACCTTCGAGCGTGACCGACTCGACTTCCGGAGCCGGCTTGCCGATCGCAACGATGACGATGCTCTTCAGCCCCGCGATCTCCTTCTTGGCCATCTCGCCGACCGTCTTACCGCTGTTGCCGACCTTCGCGTCGGGAGCTTCGGCCGCGGCCTTTTCGAGAAGTTCGGTGGCCTTGGCAATGCCTGCCGCTAGTTCCTTGTCGTCGTCTTCTTCCTCGGCATTGCGAGCGGTTTTGAAACCACGGATGAACAGCGCCAAACCCTTGGTCTCTTTGTCCGTGGACTTCTCGCTGACGGCGAGGAGGAGCTTGTCGCCAGCGGGGCCGGCCCGCATCACCGGAACGAGCATCTCTTTCATTTTCGGATTGGCCGCGTGGTGTTCAGCGAGCAACTCAATGACCGAATCGACTTCCTTGATGCCGTTGGCATTGTTTGCGCCTGCGGCCTTCACGATGAACTCAGCAGCGGCGAATCCGGTGTCGTCCTTGGGGTCTTCCTTGGCGATGGCGAGAGCGCGTTCGGCGGTGATTGCGACGAGTTCGCGAATCTCAGCCTGGATGCCTTTCGCTTCGCCGGGGTCGGTTGCTTTCTTGAGCCGATCTTTGAACTCCTTGAGTTCGTCGTCGTACTTCTTCTTCAGGGCGGTGAGTTTCGCGGGTCGATTGGGTTTGTCGTCGCCTGCGTAGCTGACGAACAGACCGAGAGCAAGAGACACCGCAGCGGCACATAGCAGACGCATTGGTGGGTTCCTCGGGAAATGTGATGAGTTCGGAAGCCGCTGAAAATAGGGTACGAGGGTAGACGTCGCAGGGGAAGCGCGTATTCACGCCAAAGCCGCTTGCGGCGTAGCACTCTCAACTGTCGCGGTGGCTCGTTTCCGGGATCGTGAGGAAGCCCCATCGCAATGCCTGATCCTGCGTGTAGTTCTTGCCCAGAGTCAGCGCCGTGACTGCCTTCGCACACTCATAGCCGAGATAGAACGCATGCGAGGCGTCGAGCTTCGCATCGGACGCGATCATCTCCGCGAACAGCACAAACGGATCGGGGCCGTGCAGGTAAACGCTGCCGTTGAAGATGTGAACCTCGCCGCGTTCCGCGAAGATGCGATAGTTCCGATCCGTGACGCGAGATGCCAGTTCACGCAAACCCTCCTCGCCCATTTCCGATAACTTGGGATCGCGAAGCAGCACCAACCCCGGCTCCAGTCGCTTCGGCAGTACCTTCTCCTTGATCGCGTGATAGACGAGCCGACGCGCCAGATCGAATTCGCGAACCGCCGAGCGTGCCCAGTTAATCACCTGCGTCGTGAGCACGCTTCGCACGCCGATTTCCTGGCAGAACCCCGCGAGGATCACGTTCACCCCAGCGGTGTCGGCGTCGGTCAGTTCTGTGAGGTTGCCGATGCCCATCATGATCTCGGCATCGGGGAAGCGTCGGCGAGTTTCGAGATAACGACCTAGTGACGCTGCGAACCCGAAACCAATCGGTTCGAGGATCGGGTCGAGCCGATACTTGACGCCTATGTCTCGCAGCACTTCCACGGTACGAGAGAGGCAGTCGAGATCGTTCGGAGTGTCCGGGATTGCGACGACTTCGACGGCGGGAAATTTCGCGTGCCAGCGGCGAGCGTCTTCGACGTTCGTGCTGTTGACGCTCAGCACCAACTCGGCACCCGCTTCGAGGGCCGCTTCCACTTCGTTCGGATTGAAGCTGTCGATGGAGACGCGGAAGCCATCCGCTTTCAACAGCCGCACGACATCACCGACGCCAGTCCACGTTCCTCCGGGATCGCAGCCGATGTCGATGAGGTCGGCACCGCCTTCGCGGTAGCGGCGTGCCTCGGCAAGAATCGCGTCGTGCGACTTCGACGGAGCGTGGTTGATCTCGGCGAGAATTTCGATGTCGAATGTGCCGTAGCCCGGCGGCGGGCCGGACTTCTTGCCGAAGAATTCCGGCAGATCGCGGAGATCCTTCGGCCCCAACTCGCTGGCGACGCCTGAAACGTGAGTCACTTCGGTGATGTCGCCGCGACAGAACCCGGGCAAGATGAGACGGTCGGCGGTAATGTCGGGCGGCAGATGGCGAGCGACCCAGTTTGACGTCATGAGCGCCGCGACTGTGATGTTCAGCACGGCAACATCGGCATCGAAGCCGGCACGCGGCGCGAGGTCGGCGAGCACACGTCGCAGGGCCGGCTCGGCCAGCTTCCCCGTGACGAACAGGAAGCGTGGTCGGTCGGCCATCATGATAAAGGGACTGGTGCTGGTGTTGGCGAGACCGGAGTTTCTACGACCGGAGTCTGCGGAGTCGGTATCGCGAATTGAGGATGGCGAAACACACGCCGACTATCGGCCGAAATGCTGCCAATCGCGGGCACCGGATCGGGCTTCGGCGTCAGCGGCACTTCGTCCATGATCGACGTGAGGAACGTCGCCTTCGCCACGAGTTCCGTGTGAACGAAGTCACCATCGGATTGTATCGGGAAGCGTCGCAGGAACGCGGTGCGGAACAGCTTGAAGCAACTGTTCACGTCGGTCAGTGGCACGCCGTAAATCCAGCTCACGCGAGTGCGATACCAGAACTCGCTCCAGCCGTGCCACGGCGACGCGTTCGGGATCGGCATCCCCGCAAAGACTCGCCAGAAGTATCGCCAGACGAGGTTCGTCACTTGCGGCAGCAGCGGCGTCGGCAGTCCTGTTCGGCACCCGCTGATGAGGTCGGCTGTCTTGCCGAGGAACTCGTCTTTCAATTCGATGCGATCGAAGAACGGGCGGACGTCGGACGGCGTGTATGGGTAGTCGAGAGCAGTGTAGAAGAACAGCGGATGCTTGGCTTCTGGAAGCGCCGTTCGCAGGCACGCCCCGAAACCCTTTCGCGTGTCGTGGCGAAGGATGCGTGTACGCGGTTCTTTCTTGGCGAGCTGGCCGGAAGTGTCGTCGGTGCTGCCATCATCGACAACGATGATCTCGAAGCCACGGCCAGACGACTTCTCCATCGTGAGTCGCCAGCCTGCGATTCTGTCGAGGCGGTCGGCCACGTTGTGAACCGGGATCACGACCGTCACGGCGTCGAGTGGTTTGCTCATGTTGAAGAACCTAACCCCCCAACCCCCTTCCCTAAGAAGGAAGGGGGAGCAAGATTTAGCCCCTCTCCTCTTAGGGGAGGGGTTGGGGAGGGGTTTATTGCTTTAGTCCGCGGTCCGCAGGAATACCAGGGGGCGAGCGGGCTTGCCTTCAGTGTACTCTTCCAGTCGGCCAATCACGACGAGCTTTCGGCTCGTGGCGATTTCGCCCGCGGGATAGACATACTCCGGCGGCATGACCACGAAGTGCGGACCGGGCACGGCCAGCAACTCGTTCAGTTCCCCCCACTCGACAAAGGTATGGACCGGCCTACCGAGATGGTAGGAAAGAAGATGTGACTCCATGCGAAACTGAAGAATCATCGTCGGTGCAGGCGCGTGCGAACGGATCATTTCCGCGAACCGTCGCTTCTCTTCGCGAGCCTGTTCACGCGGCTCCACGACCACTGCCATCACCACCCACGCAATGCACATCGCCGCGACGATTCCGCCGAATGTCCACTCCGCGAGCTTCACAGTGCGGGCACGCATTCGCGTTGCGAGCCAGCCCTCGGCAACACAACCCACAGCGATCGCAGCAAACGGGAACGCAGGCAGCAGGTAATCCGCACGCTTGAACTTCGCCGTGGAAAGCACCGTAACCATCACGACGAACGAGATCAGCCCGAAGCGGAATGCTGCATCGAGTCGCCAGTAGCCCGAGCGAAACGCCCACACGCCAAGGCCGAGCAGCGCAGGCGTCCACGGCAGGAAATCGACGGCGAATCGTGGGATGTAGTACCACGCGGGATGCGTGGCCAACAACGGCGACGAACCGGTGTAGCGTGCGATGGTGTGGTGCCAGAAGAACACGCGGAAGAACTCGCCGTCGGTGGTGCTGTTCACCCACATGAACCACGGCATCGCCACCGCTGCGACGATCACGGGACCGAGCAACGCGGAAATCAGCGGCAGCCGAACGGCAGTGTGCCTGCGTTCGATGAGCAGCCAAACGACCGCAGCGGGACCGATCAACGCAAGCGCGACCGGGCCTTTCAGCAAGACCGCGATTCCAGCCGCGATTGCCGAGAGGAGATGCCACACGAGGGAGGAGAACCCCTCCCCAACCCCTCCCCCAAGGGGAGAGGGGCTAAAACCTGTCTGCTCTCCTGCTCCCCCTTCCTTCTTAGGGAAGGGGGTTGGGGGGTTAGGTTTCTTCGTGCAACCCCGATAGAACGCCAACAGCGACACCAACACCGCACACGTCAGCGGCACGTCGATCCGAGCGGTGCGACTGATTCCCGTGAAGTGATTCGCTGTCGCCAGTCCGATTGCAGCCACGAACGCAGCTGTCGGTTTGCCTTCCATTCGCAGAAACGCCGACACGAGTAGCACGCAAATCAGCCCCGCGAGCGCCGACGGAAACCGCACAGCCCATTCGCTCACGACACCGCCATTCAGCCAACCGACCGCAGCAGCGGCCCAGTAAAACGCGGGCGGCTTCTGAAGGTCAGCGCGACCGTCGAACAGAACGGGAAGTCCCCATTCGCCGGTGTCGAGCATCCGCTGTGCGTTCTGTGCCGCACGCGCTTCGTGGCTGCTGTAAAGATCGCGGTGCCCGAGTTGAGCGAAGAAGAGCAGCGAGACAAGGAGATAAGGAGACACGGAGACAAGGAGACGCGGCCACGGAATTTGCGTAGCCGCGATCTGCCCAGTCGCGGAGCCTGCCCGCGGGCTGGGCAACTCCGGCGGAAGGGGAGCGAGAACCGTAGCCATCACGCGGCCTTCCGGGCGGATGTGGGATCGCACAATCGCTGGTAGAGCGAACAGCGGGCGATCAGTTCGGCGTGCGTGCCGATGTCCACGACCAACCCGGCGTCCATCACCACGATGCGATTCGCGATCTCCAGGGTGTGCAACTTGTGGGTAATCAGAAACACCGTGCGACCCTTCACGAATTCCTTCAGCACCGTGTGAATGTCAGTCTCGCTCGCCGTGTCGATCTGGCTCGTGAACTCGTCCAGAATCAGGATGCTCGGGTCGCGCAGAATCGCACGAGCCAAGGCGATCTTCTGCTTCTCGCCGCCCGACAACTGGATCCCGCCGCCTTCGCCCATCGGCGTGTCGTAGCCTTCGGGTTTCGCCGCGATGAAGTCGTGAGCATGTGCTTTCTTCGCGGCTTCCATCACCTCTTCGCGAGTCGCTCCACGCTTCCCAAACGCGATGTTCTCGAACACTGTGCCGTCGAAGAATTGCGTATCCTGCGTGACCAATCCGATCATCTTGCGCAGCGAACGCAGATGTGCCACTCGCAAGTTCACGCCATCAATCAAGACCGCACCCGAATCGGGATCGTAGAAGCGCAACAGCATTCCGAGAAGCGTCGTCTTCCCGCAGCCGTTGCCGCCGACAATCGCAATCGTTTCGCCGGCCTTCACCGTCAAGCTGACGTTTCCCAACGTCGGCCGCTCTTGCGTGGGGTCATACGAGAAGCACACATTTCGGAACTCGATGTAGGTGTCGAGTTGTGTCAGTGGCGTGCCGAGCTTCGCCGCAAGTTCCTCCGACCGTGGCTGCCTGCCGAGTGATTCCTGAAGTTCTTGGCGAGCCGCTTCGCGTGCGATCGCCTTCTCGTTGCGCATCTCGAACAGTCGCGGGCCGTCTGGGTTGGCGGTTACAGCCGGCATACGGTCGTACAACTCGAAGATGCGATTCGCGGCCGCTTCACCAACCTGAATCTTCGTGTAAACGCTCGTCAGCCGGCGAACGGGGTCGGCCGTTGCCGCGAGGAATGCGTACAGTTGCAGCAGCGTGGCGAACTCCAACGGCTGATTCGTCATGCGGAAACCGAGGATGTGCGTGTTGCCACTCACAACCAGATACGTTCCTGCCGCGAGCGCCAGACTGATAGCCGTTACGACCAGCACTTCGATGATCGGCCCCGTTGCCGCGTCGATGTAGATCATCCGCATGGCCTTCCGCATAAACTCCCGGCTTGCGGATTTGAACCGTCGGCGTTGATACGGTTCGCGGGTGAATCCCTTCACGGCTCGTGCGCCGTCGAAGGTTTCGCGGACAACCTTGTACATCGCCGACATGCGTTCGAGAACTTTCCGGGCCGCCTTCCGCATCAACTTGCTGACGCGGACCACGGCAACAATCGTGAGCGGCACGACCAGCACGAATACAAGCGTGAGCTGCCAGTTGATGCAGCACGCGGCGACGAAGCAGCCGATTGCCTTGAGCGGTTCGCCGACGAGTTTCCCAAACAGAACCTTCAGCCCCGTGCCGACCTGTTCCGTGTCGTTCGTGAATCGGGCCATCAGTTCGGCGGTGCCAGTCTGCGCGAGTTGCCGAACGTCTTGATGTAGCGCCCGACGGAAGAAGCCGTTTCGGAGATCGAAGAGCGTGTGATTTGTGACGCTGCCCACGAGCGTTTCGTGCAAGAACTCGAAGACCCCTTTGAACATGAGGCCAACGATGACCACCACCAGCAGCCAGACGAACGTCTGGAAGCGGTCCTCCGGTAAATGGCGAATGACTTTCGCCTTGAGCCACTGACAGCGATACACCCAAGTCGCGAGGTTGCTCCGTTCGCCTTCGAGTTTGGCGAGTTCCTCGGTCGACTTTCGCTCGATGGTTTCCGTTTGCAGCTTGTTCGGATTCTGCTCAATTTCTTTGAGGATGGAGTGCAGTTCGTCGAGCCGCTTGAGCCGCGCTTTATCGTCGAGTTGTCCCTGATAGCTCTCGATTTCGTGGTCGATCCACTGTTGAAGGTTCTCGCCCGAACTGAGAATCTTGAGTACGGGGTAGATCGCGGAGAGGTTCAGGCTCCAGAGAGCCGCGACCATCAGCGCACAACAGATCGAGGCCACCAACCGGAAGCGGTAGGGCCAGGAGTATTTCAGGATTCGCAGGAAGTTGCGCATTGCCCCTCGGCCGTCCGTGGTCATTCGGGAAGGGGCTTATAACCTGCCCGGCTTCCGCGAACAAGCCGGTTTGCCAGAGTGGCGTTTCAGACCCAAGATTGCCCCAGGTCTTCAACATGCGGAGCTCATTGCGTGGATTATGCGTTGCTACGGTCGTGGCTCGGTTTGCCGCCCGGCCCGTGGCCGCCTAATCACTACGCACTCCTCAGCCTCGAAGTTGGGCACTGCGATCCCGCCGAAGTCGAGACGTTTGTTCTCGCCAGGATGGATCGCCTTCGGATGCACCAGTTACTTCACCCCGAACTCGTCACCGAGGGAATGAATCGACTCGCGCAGGCTTTGATCTGCCTGACCGATCCCGTTGCTCGCGCCGCTCACGATGCCGAATTGCAAACGGAAGAGCCTGAACCACCCGCTGACGATGTCCTGGTTGTTCCGTTCGCACCTGGACTTGCGCCGCCTGAAGCTGGCCCGCCTCCGGATCTCAACCCCGACACCTACGGAATGCTGCCGAACACGGTGACGCCGCAAGCCAGACCCTCGCCGATTGAAGAACGCGCAATCGTCGCGGAGCCGATTGCACTTCCCGCTGTTGACTGGCAGCCTCGAACAAGACGCGAACTCTTCGGTCGCCTCGCCGCGATGCGACGGATGCTTGCCGCATGGCGGAAACTCAAGCCTGTGCTGGTCGATCCAGATGAACCGCTCGCTCGCCCGGCTGCAGTGCTGACGCTGCTCGAAGCGGTTGGTGAACTGCAACTGCTAGTCGATCAACTGGAGAGCGTTATCGCGAACACTGGCGGCTCCGGAACGCTGGCACTCATGATGGTTCGGCAGCGTTTCGTGTTGCCCACATTTCGAACACTCCTGCCGGAACAACGGAGCGCATTGTCGTTGGATTGGCGACGTGCGGAACTCGCCTTCATTCGCGAACATGATCGCCTGCGCGAACTGGTTCGCACAGGGCGACTGCTCCAACGTCGCGGTCAGCGGACGGGAAAGTTCATTCGTTGGGTTGCCCGCACACCGGAAGTGTTGTGGCTAGTGTTGGCCATCGCGACCGTCGTGTTGGCGGTCCTTCGCAGTCGGCACGAGCCGTGAACGATTCTTATTTACTTGACATGAATCCATGCCCCATCTAGACTTAGGCCAGAAACCCAACCAAACTAATCCGGGCCAACTCCCACCGAGGGTCCCCTCTCGTGACCAAGAAAGAGATCGTCCGGGACATCTGCCAACGAGCCAACGATGAGGAACTCATCGCTAAGGGTAACCTCACCCAGCTCGCCACGAAAGAAATCGTCCAGTGGACGTTTGAAGCGATCATCGCAACCCTCGTTAAAGAGGGGCGGATTGAACTGCGCAACTTCGGCGTCTTCGAGGTGAAGCAACGCAAGCCCCGCAAAGCCCGCAATCCGCGGACGGGTGCCCGAGTCGATGTCGAGGCGAAGAATGTCGTCACCTTCCAGCCAGGCAAGACGATGGAAGAGAAGGTGCGTAAGTTCGCCAAGCCAGTCGAGCCGAAGAAGAAAACCAAGAAGAAGAGCAAGACGCACGACGGGAAGCCGCACGACGGCAAGCAACCGCACGATGGCAAGCCCATTGTGGAACTGAACGATGCGACGCTGATTGCGAAGGCCAAAACGAACGGAACAACGACTCCGCAACCGGAACCTGTGGGGGTCGGAGCGACTTCTGAAACAACGGGCACCGTTTCTTGAAGCGAGCTGAAATTGGCGTAACTCACGAAAGGCTGTCGGCTTTTGCCGACAGCCTTTCGCTTTTCTGTCAGTCACGCCGCAAATTCGGGTCAGAAAATTTGGATCAGTTTCAAGGGACGTGCGGGGTGTGCCGATATTAAGGGTACAGCCCTCGCTTGTGGGCGGTCCTGTGGGGGAACAGGATCGCTCACGGCGAGTGCAAGGGAGCTCCCGCTCAAGCAAGGAGGCCGTCATGGTCCGCAAAATTATTCTCGGGCTGTTCGCTGCCTCCGCTTTGGCGGCGAATTCCGGTTGCATCATGAATCAGTATTCGAGCAACCCGGACGAACGGATGCAGCAGTTGCTGTATCAGTCGGAAGATCTCCGACAGATCAAGAACGAATGGCGTCGGTTCTGGTTCAACGACCAGCCGAGCCACCTGACGCCAGAACGAATCCATGGCGGCATCATCTAACGTTTGGTGTTGAGTGTTTAGTGTTTTGTGTTCAGCGAAGACAACCCACAGGGCCATCTTCGCGTAACACCAAACACGATTCACTTCCCCCTGCCAACGACGGGGGGAAGCTCCGCTGGCGAACCAGCCGTGCGGAGACCGTCGCCGGTCAAGCGAAGGGATAGCGTCGCTGGCTTGCCCGCGTTCGCTACTTTCACCAACAACACATTCCAGCCCGGCTTGAGATCCGCATTGAACGGCGTCTCGGCGGGACCGTTCGACGATGCCGGCACCGGATCAACGATGCCCACATCGTTCAGCCACATCCTCGCTGCGCCCGCAGTTGAAAGCGTGCCCGTCGCGGATTGCTTCTTCTCCGAGAAGACATAAGCGCGAAGGTATACCGCGTCGGCGGCTTTCGGAAGCATCGGCGACAGGTCGAGCTTGCCGTTCGGGTCAGCGAATATCTGCTTCCAGGTTGTTTCGGCTTTCACTTCAGGTTTCGCAGCCTTCATATCTGCCGCAAACCCACCAACCACGCCAGCCTCCAACACCAACCCACGCAACGCCTCCTGTTCCTTCCGACTCTTCAGGAACGCGAGCAGGTCAATGAACTGCTCATACGTGAGTTGCGACACAACGTTATCTGGCATCAGCGACACCTTCGACGGTGCCAGCGAACCGATGTCAGGCTTCGCCACGCGGATATCGCGACCGTTCGCGTCTCGCAGCAGCACTTCCTTCGCGTCTTCCTTGATCTTCAGACCCGTGTGAACCTGATCGTCGATCGTCGTGAGGCGATACGTCTGGAAGCCTTCCTTGATCTCCTTGCTCGGGTCAACGATCGACTCCAGAATCTTCTCGATGGTCATGGTGTCCCAGACGCGAGTGAGGTCGGGGCCAACGCTGCCGCCGACGCCTTCGAGCCGGTGACACGTCGCACACGCCAGCACCTTCGTGTTCAGGTACAGGTCGCGACCCTTCTTCGCGTCGCCCTTCTCGACGAGCTTGCGAACCTTCTCGATCTGGCCGGGTTCGAGTGACAGCAGCAAGCCGCCGCGAAGCACTTCCGTCTGAAGTTTCACGATGACGGGATCCTCGTTGAACTTCTTGAGTGCTTCGGTCACTTGCGGGAAGAAGTCGCGCGGCAGCTTCTTCGCGATGAAGCGCTCGGCGATCAGCTTCGCGCCTGGCTTCGTGGTTGCCAGCACGATGACCGCCTCGTTCAACAGCGTCGGGTCGGGTTGATCGAGCAACTTCTCGGCTGTGGCCCGAGCAACGTTGATGTCGAGCGCCGCGAGTGAACGCAGTGCCTCGGCCTTCACGGTGGAGGGGTGTTCGCCAGTCAGCAACGCCTTGATCGGATCGACGGCACGTTTGTCACCGAGCACTCGCAGAGCCTTCACAGCGGCGATCCGTTCCATCTCGGACTTCTTCTCATCGCCGAGCAGTTCGAGCAGACCAGGAGCCGCAGACGCCATGCGGGTGTCTTCGATCGCTTTGATTGCAACCAATCGCGTGGCTTCGTCGGGCTTCGTGAGAAGCGCGAGCACAAACGCCACGGCCTTGGGGTTGTTCTGACCGTTCGCGGCGAACACTTCGACCGCTGCCTGCACAACGCTGGCAGGCTCGTTCGGTCGCCGTGTCAGGAAATCGGCGAGCGGATCGAGCGAGATCGGTGGATCGAACTGATAGTTCGTGAACGAACGAATCAGCGATTCGCGTTGCGGGATGGTGAGGTCTGGTCGCAGGAGCAGTTCCGGAAGCGCTTCCGCTGCGGCTTTCGTGCGAAGCGTGAGGAATGCTTCCACGGCCTGATCGCGTTCCTTGTCGCCCGACGCAGCCAGCGAAAGCAATGCGTCGATGCCCGGCTTTCCAAGGCGTTCGAGAGCGCGAAGGTAGCCATCTTTCAGGAACAGATCGCCATCGTGGTCCGCGTGCAAGCCGTTAATGAGCGTGCCCGGAGCAGCGTCGCCACCCACTCGCCCGAGAGCCATCGCAGCAGCACGCCGCACGGGTGGTTCGCGGTCGCCGATGGCCTTCACCAACGTTTCGACGACACGCCCATCCTTCGGCTTCGAGTGCATTCCGAGTCCGTCGATGGCAGCACGCCGCACGTCTGGGGAAGCGTCATTAGAACTGAGCAGCCGGCAGATATCTTCGACGTCTGCGTTCCAGTGCGCGAGCAACACACCCAGTGCGGGCAGCTTGGCATCGACTTCCATCGCACCCGAGAGGAACTTCTTCAGCACGAGATCACGCGACTTCTCACCCCGGCGAACGAGTTCCTTGCGGGCTTCGACGCGGTCGGTCATATCGGGCAGCGACAGCGCATCGACGAGCTTATCGTCGGGCAACGCCTTGATCTTCGCCCAGCTATCCATTCCGCGACGCGGCAACGCGGGAATGTCCTTCGTCCCCGCCCAGGTGATGCGATAAATGCGACCGTTTTTGCCGTCGCCGGAGAGCTTGCCCGCACCGCCCGAGTCCGTTCGCCAATCGCAAACGTAGATCGCGCCATCCGGACCGGTCACCATCTGACACGGACGGAACAGCGGATCGTTGCTCTTCATGAACTCGAACTCGCCGGTGACCTTGAACGTCGCGCCATCCGGAGCAACCTTGTAGGCACGGATGAGTTTGCGGTACACGTCCGGGTAGTACAGCAAGCCCTGGTATTGTTCGGGAATGCGGGTGTCGTTGTAGATCAGCAGACCGGCGGGCGAACCGCGACCGGTCTTCAGCATCGGCGGCACTTTGCCCGGCAGTTCGCCTGCGACCGCTCCGCGAGTATGATCTGGGCGACAGCATCGCGCACCCATCAGCAATCGCCAGCCGAAGTCGGTGCCTTCCGCGACGTGCATGAGCCGACAGCCCTGGAATCGACTGCCGTCTTCGTTGTCGTTATCGACGTGGAACCAGTTGAATTTGTCGTCGTATGCGAGGTCGCGATACGGGTTGCGGTAGCCGAGCGAGAAGGTTTCCATGTTCGAGCCGTCAGGCTTGCAACGGAACACGGCTCCGGTGCGAAGCACAGTCGCGCGACTGCCGTCGGAACCCTCGGCGTAGTTGTCGTCGTCGCCGCTGGTGATGTAGAGCAAGCCGTCGTTGCCGATGGTGAGGCCAGAAACCTGGTGATGGTGGAAGCCGCAGAAGCCCTGGGCGATCGTCTCGCGAAGGCTCCAGGGATCGTCAGGATTGACAGGGCGGCTCGGAGCGCCGGCCCCGGTCGTGGCCTGCACGTTCTGCCGCCATCGACGGACGGTGCCGCGACCGGTGACATAGAGCCAGCCTTCGTGGTACATGATTGTCGACGGCAGTTCCTCGGCGATGATGACCTTGGGAGGGTCGAACCTGCCAGCGACGTTCGGCTTGTATTGCTTCACGAGGTCGGTCGTGAATTTCTTCATCGTGGCGACCTGACGGCTGGTACCGTCCTTGTACCGGAAAGTCTCTTTCACCTCGAACCAGCGGTCGCCGGTGACGGGGTCGGGTCGCCATTCCATGATGTAGAGGGTGCCATCGGGTCCGAAGGTCATGCCGACGGGATTGATGGTGTCGGGGTCGGAGATGACGACTTCAGCACGGAAGCCTTCCGGCAGGAAGTACCCTTTGAGTGCGGGGTTGAATTCCCCTTGGTCGACCATCTTGATGGGGAACGGTTCGGGCTTGGTGGGCGATTGCGACTGTGCGAACTCGGGCGGTGGTTGCGGAGGTGCTGCAATTGTTTGCGGTGTGACGCCGTGAGTGAGAAGGTACAGGAGTGCAGCGATGGTGAGGGTGCGCATATTGTGGAGAGTCTCCGCTGTGGAGGGCAGGGCGGCAAACCGGGTAGGATGGGTTCAGATTACCGTGTCTGCGGGCAGTTCTGAAGGTATTTCCCGGGAGAACGGTTCGCGGGATGTTCGGGAGGTGTGGGTTGCGCCGTTCGGCGTGCGCGAACCACGCTTTCGAGTTGAGTGTCTTGTCAGGCGGGAAAGACGGTGTAAATTGAGTGAGGTAAGGCGGGGTAGCTCAGTGGTTAGAGCAATCGCTTCATAAGCGATGGGTCGCCGGTTCAAACCCGGCCTCCGCTACTCAAAGAAGCTCCTGAGAAATCGGGAGCTTCTTGCATTTCATCTTTGAAATCAAGCAGTTCTAGCGATCTGTCGCCGCCGGCTTCCGTAGAAGCTTCGTCATCAAGTGTCAGTGACTGTCAGCCTCTGCCAGAGAATAAAGACACCATAAAGACACCAATGGTGGAGCCGAAGCGGATGGCGGGACGCTCACCGTCCTGCACGCAACTTCGAGAAGCGAAGGATGGGAATTCCTGAAGAAGTTGGTGGCTTCCGGTTACGGGGAAAAGTTATCCGGGTCAATTGAAGTGCTGAACTTCTCAATCGAACATTTCAAAATTTGCCATCGGCTCGAACGAATGACACGGGAACAGGCGAACACTGCGGAAAGTGAACCCGCGAGCCTCTACTTTTGTCCAGTCTCTGAAACACCCTGCTCTTAAGCTGAGGGAATCGTGAAAAACGTCTGCGACTTCCTGAGAGAACTCGTCAACAGATCCGACCCACTGGTGAACGGAATCAGCGGCAACTTCGCACGACCGCGTGATTACGCCCAGTGGATCGAGAGTAGCATTCAGGTTTTGACTTACGCTGAATTGACTGAGTACCGAGATAAAGTTCTGTCGCTCCATCTCGAATTGCCAGCCATACTCGACACGATTGAAACCATCTCTGGCATCCTTGTAAGTGCTATCGAGTGCCTCGAACGGGGCTTCGTCGGCAAGTTGAAGCACGCCCTCCGAGCCGAGATGTTCGGAACTTTCGCGGAGGAAGCACGCGATCTCCTGAAACGTGGGCAGACGCTGGCCGCAGCGATGCTCGGCCGAGTCGCGATTGAGAAGTGGTTGCGGGATGTAGCGGAAGCAAACGGAATCGCGGATTACGAAACAGAGCGAGTCTCGAAACTCAACGACCTGTTGAAATCGTCAGGGAAGTTCACGCAACCGAAGTGGCGGCAGATACAGAGCCACCTCGATACGGGAAACGCAGCCGCTCACGGCAACTCGATCAGTTCGGGGAAGATGAAGTTAAGCAGATGCTAACGTTCGTTGAGTGTAACTGTCTTGGTTGACTCCTGCTCACGGCAAACGAAAAGCGACATTGAGGTCACCATGATTTTGGAATCACACTTCTGGAAAGTCGATTTGCGAAAGCGGGCCGGTACGCTCCGGAAGTTCGCGAAGCAGAAGCGGTGGACGGAATCCTCGCACGCGAAGTTCGAGCAGACGATCATGGTTGGCTTCTACTCGATCCGCAAGCTGATCGAAGCGAAGAAGCTCTCCAACACGATTCTGAAGCTCCAAGTACCTGTGAAGAAGTACCTCGGCAAAGGCGACGGGGTTCACCTGTTGAACTGTCACAAACTGGACGAGCTTTACCAACTTGAATCAGGTGAAGCGGGCACCTGTAACTTGATGTTCACCTGTAACCAGATCATCCACAGTTACATCTTTGCACCGCTCTGCGGAGATGACTTGCGAGTATGTGGATTTATGGTGTCCTCCGACCGCGAACGGAACCAGCGAGCTTTCGAGATACAGGTCTCCGATGTGACCACGATTTTTGACCTCGTGGGTGCTGACTACCCAAACAGTGGCCAGAGCATCGATAACCCGGCGAAGGGAGATTTCGATGTCTCGCTTGAGGTCGTGCCGCCTGGACAATTTTCAACCAATATGCCAGCTTCAATGCGGGCCGTTCTTCGCGAGATTAGGCAAGAAGCGATTGAAAAGTCTGAGAACCGAGAATGATCGACTTGTCATTTCAGAACATCGCGAGGGCACCGAACTTTTGGCTGTCGGCAGCTTCCGACTTCCGCAGTTCTGCTCGGCTCGTGGGACGCCTACTCCGATGCTCTTCAGCGGATGTTCACGGCATCTTCTGAACCCGTTCCGCCGAAAGCGGCTTTGAGTTGCTCCAGCGAAAGTCGGCGACTCTCATACACGCAGGTCTCTACCTTCGCGACCAACTCGGCTGTCGGCTGAAACTCGACTGCCGCCCAGACCGCTTTCATTGCTGCGATTGCCATTAATGTTGAATTGGTATCTACGAGCATCCCGCGAACTCCCGTGACTCGGCAGTGACCTGTCACCTCAGCCACCGCCATGCCCAGTGCAGCACCGAATCTTGCTGCGGCTGGCCACTCGTTACCTCCGTAACTGTCCTCAGCGTCGGATGCGACGGTAACGGATGAAGCCGAGTCGCTCTTGAACCGCACCCGGACAACTGCGAAGAAGCCCCGGTTGCCGATCTGATTGGCGACACGGCCTTCTACTTCCACAGCGGTTGCCTCTGTCACGGATTTGGATTCAACGACCCCGTCATTTGCCCGCTGCTGAAGGCTGGGATTTCGGCGTCCGCTCGAACTCTTCCCGCGTGAGTATCTTGACCATTCCGTCTTGGAAGCACACCGCTCCGCCTTTCTCGGGCACGTCACGGTGGTAGCCGAGGATCTTTCCCTTATTCAACTCACCCTGCGATTCGAGAGTCACGTCCCAGATGAGGACGTAGTTTCCGCTCTGCAACGCCTTCTTCGCTTGGCTCTCGGACTCAGCATTCGCAGGAGTCGCTTTCGCTGCAATGTCCTCGAAGGCCACCAACTCCTCGGCACTGTGCGGCCCTCGATCCTTACCCCCGAAGAAGTTGTGGTACGCAAGGACGATGTGCATGAGATCCCGCTTCCGTTCGAGTTGCACTTTTGACTCGCCGCCGCAACCAACGCAGAAGACGACGCCCAGAGCAATTACCAAACGGAAAATCGCAGTCACAGTTTGCCCCAGAAGAGACCGAAGAAGCCGATCACGTCCATAGCCACTTCCAGGGACGCTTGTGCTCCCGAGAGTAACAGTTCCAGCTGCCGGTTCAAGCCGCTCCCACATCTCCATCAACGGAACAACCACAGCGGAAGCCGTGGTTGAAGCGGGAGCCGCTGTCGGTCATGCACAACTGAAGTGGTGATGGTCCGACCCGAACAGTGCCCGGAGGAGTAGCTTCAGATCCGAAAAAAAGCAGGACATGGCAGACTCCAGTGAGTGTCAGTGTGGGAACTCCTACTGCCCAGCAGCGGAGGTTGCCGAAACTGATGCACTCACCGTGCCAGAGTCAGAGGGAGTGGCCCAG
>JAIOPV010000069.1 GCA_021413735.1 Planctomycetota bacterium | reverse complement strand
CATCCACCGGGGTGCTGGCATCGGCACGATCCAACCCGACGAGGGACAACGCGGAGAGCCGGAGGAGGTCATCTTCGCATCGGGAACAGTCGCTGGTGGTCAGCCGGGGTTCGACAATCTCAAGGAAGGGGATCGGGTTCGTTATCGACGCTACCCGGGAAAGGTTGGCGGGGCTGACTTTGCAGAAGACGTGTGGCCAGAGCCTCCGTCGGAACGATAGCGCAATCACGCGGCCGCACTGCGCACCGGAATCGACTGCCCCCACACAACGAGCCCGAGAAGAGAATCAGTGTACCGTATGACGACGATTTTCGGACATCGGACAAGTTGATACGCCCTGGGGAAAATGGTCCCCAGTCGATGTTATTCCAAAGCCATGCCAATTATGCTCTTGTGACATTTCAGATCGGAACATTCGAGACCCAGGGCTGAACGGGTTGAACCGGACCTTTTCTTCCAGCCGCCCACTGGCTGCGATCATGAGTGCGACGTCGCCCACGATTGCGAATGACCGCCTCGACGAACGCCGTCTGCGAGGTCAAGAAGACCGGGCTGGCGGTCGACTTCACCGCGAGCCCAAATGGCCACCGCTACGGAGATTTCACCTCCGCGAAGAAGGCAGCTTCAAGATCACTTTTCCTGGGCACACAACATCCGTCTACGCGATTTACGGTGACAGGCTCTACATCGCCGATATCGTCCGATCCAGAAGGGGTGCCAACTCGTCTCCTTCGATAAGGGGAGCGGCGAGAAGGTGTGGGAGCAACGGCTGGACGGGTTTGGTGATGCGGCGGACACGAAGTTCGCCTACCGAGTTGCCATGAGTGTCGAGAAGCACTCTACCGTGAAGGGCACTTGCGCTCCGGTCGCGACCGACTCGGGACGGGATGCGGTCACACGTCCGCGGACCGTAGGCGGAGGGCGTTTGCGACCACAGACACCGAACTGAGACTCATGGCGGCTGCGGCGAGCATCGGGCTGAGCAAGATCCCGAAGAACGGGTACAGTACGCCAGCGGCAACCGGTACGCCGAGCAGGTTGTAGGCGAACGCGAAGAACAGGTTCTGGCGGATGTTTCTCATCGTGGCCTGACTGAGGGCGCGGGCGCGAGCGATGCCACGGAGGTCGCCCTTCACAAGGGTCACCCCGGCCGACTCCATCGCGACATCGGTCCCGGTCCCCATCGCGATTCCGACGTCCGCGGCGGCGAGAGCCGGAGCATCGTTGATCCCATCCCCAGCCATTGCCACGACCCGCCCCTCGGCGCGGAGCTTGCGAACCGCCTCGGCCTTCTGGTCCGGCAACACCTCCGCGAACACCTGATCGATCCCGAGTTTTTTCGCCACCGCCTCGGCCGTCGCCCGGCTGTCCCCGGTCAGCATCACGACCTTGATCCCGGCCGCGTGTAGTCGTGCGAGAGCTTCCGGGGTAGTCGGCTTGATCGGGTCCGCCACCCCGAGTAACCCAAATGTCTTTCCCTCGGCCGCGAGAAACAACACCGTTTGCCCCTCTGCCCGAAGTGCGTCAGCCCGGATGGCAAGTGTGTCGAGGCCACTGACACCGGCATCTGTCAGCATCGCTCTGTTACCAAGAACGACGAGCCGACCATCCACACGTCCCCGAACACCTTTTCCGGACACCGTCTCGAACCCTTCGGCAGCAGCAGGCTCAATACCTCGTTCTTTCGCTCCAGCAGCGATTGCGGCTGCGAGTGGGTGTTCGCTCCCCCGCTCCAGGGACGCCGCCAACCGCAGGAGACCTTTCTCATCAAACCCCGCGGTCGGTTCGATGGTCACCAATTTCGGCTTCCCTTCGGTCAGAGTCCCGGTCTTGTCCACGACAACCGTGTTCACCTTCTCCATCCGTTCGAGTGCCTCGGCGTTCCGAACGAGTACACCCTCACGAGCGCCGCGACCGACTCCAACCATGATGGACATTGGAGTTGCGAGGCCGAGCGCACACGGGCAGGCGATGATGAGGACCGCGACGGCATTTACCGTTGCCAGCGTCATCGCCTGGGGCACGCCGGAAACGGCCCAAATGATGAAAGTCACGACCGCCACCAATACGACGACTGGAACAAACCAGCCGGCCACGACGTCAGCCAGCCTCTGCACAGGTGCGCGACTCCGCTGCGCCTCCCCAACAAGTGCGACGATCCGGGCTAGGAGCGTCTCGGCCCCGACTTTGGTGGCAGTCATCACGAAGCCGCCGGTCGTGTTCACCGTGCCGCCGATCACCGGGTCACCGGGCTTCTTCTCCACCGGCATCGGCTCACCGGTCACCATGGACTCGTCAACCGCACTGCCGCCCTCGTCAACCGCCCCGTCCACGGGCAACTTCTCACCGGGCCGCACCCGCAGCCTGTCGCCAACCCGCACGTCGGCGAGTGTGACGTCCTCGTCGGACCCGTCGGCCCGAACCCGTCGGGCGGTCTTCGGGCTCAGCCCGAGCAACGCGCGGATCGCCGACCCGGTCTGACGCCGTGCGCGGAGTTCGAGGACCTGGCCGAGAAGCACGAG
This sequence comes from Planctomycetota bacterium, assembly GCA_021413735.1. Lineage (GTDB taxonomy): Bacteria > Planctomycetota > Planctomycetia > Gemmatales > Gemmataceae > Gemmata. The sequence goes on along the minus strand of JAIOPV010000069.1, from coordinate 43,950 downwards.
TGCCACGATGACGGCCGCCGCCTCGAAGTACACGGGTATTCCGTGCTCGCCCTGAAACCCGGCAGGGAACAAGTCGGGTGCGATGGTTGCTACTACGCTGAACGTCCACGCGGCCCCAGTCCCGAGGCCGATCAACGTGAACATGTTCGCCGTCCGGTGGTTGGCGGCCTGCACCGCCCTCACAAAGAACGGCCAACCGCACCACAGCACGACAGGGGTTGCGAGGGCCAACTCGACCCAGTTCAATCCGCCGTGCGCCAGCCGCCCCGAGAACGAGAGGCCGATCATCGGCCCCATCTCGAGAATCAGGAGCGGGAGGGCGAGTGCCACCGACACCCACAGCCGTCGGCTCATGTCACGAAGTTCCGAATCGTCCTCCACCATGTCAGCGTGTGGAGTCATCGGCTCAAGAGCCATCCCGCACTTGGGGCAGGTTCCCGGGCCATCTCGGATGATCTCCGGGTGCATTGGGCAGGTGTACTTCAAGCCAGTTTCCACTGGAGCGACCGTGGCGAGTGTCGGCCTCGCGACAGGGACGGCCGCGCCGCCACGGCCTGAATGCTCGGCGGCAGGGGACTGCGCGACTGTGTACTTCTCGGGGGCGGCGCGGAACTTCTCCAGGCAATGCCCGCTGCAGAAGTGATAGGTTGTGCCCGCGTGAGTGTGTGAACCGGCTGCGGTGTCCGGATCAACGGTCATCCCGCAGACGGGGTCAACGGCCGAGGTAGCAGGTCTTTCGATCAAGGTCGCACCATGCGTGGAACGCTCGTCGACGGACATCGGGTACTCCCGTTGTGAAGGACTGTGATTCGGCCGGGACGGTTCCACTCTACACCCCGGACCACGGTAGAGGGTCAACATCCCATGAGCAGAAATATTCAAAAAGGACACCGCTCGACGATGCCTCGGCATCGTCGAGCGGCTTTCGACTTCCTGATAGCCCGGAAGTTGTTACTTCTTGTCCATTTCCTTTGGCTTACGAGCCTTGATCGCCTCGACGTTCTTGAGGGTCTTGTCCGCGTCTTTTAATGCCGCCGACTTGCAAGCCTCACAGCACAGGAAGACGTCTTTGCCACCGACTGACACCTTGGCCGGTGTGCCCATCGACCCGAGTTTGATCGAGTCCTGCACGGCACAGAACTTCTGGGCTTCTGCCGTTTTCTTGTCGGCGGCGTCCAACTTGGCGATGCTCGCTGCGATCTTCTTGGTCATCTCTGGCGTCTCAGTCAGGTAGATTTGAACACAATGGATCTCACCGGCCTTCAACGGAAAGGTGTGGGCCTGGCTGACCCACTTACCGTCTTCGCCCCAACGGACGCGAACTGTGAAGTAGTACGTCGAGCCACGCTCCAGCGATTGAACGGCCATCTCGTAAGCCGGCTTGCTGGCATCGGAGATGAGTTGCACGTCCCCGATCCACATTTCAGCCCCTGGCAACAGGTGAGCCATGATGTAGGCCGGTTCCCCCGCAGCTGCCGCACGACTGTACGGGAACTTGAGTGGCGACAGCGCGACCGCGTCGGGCGTCCGGGCTTCCATCGGCACAACCTGGAGTTGTGACCGTTGTGGGAAGACCCACTCGGCGTTTGCGTGCGGTCGCGGGGTGGTGGCGGCGTTCGGGCCGTTCATACCAACAGAGTCGCCCCAAGTGACTCGCCCCCGTGCGGGTGGTCCTTGCGACAACACACTTCCAGCCAACACCAACGAAATCCCCGCGATAGCCGCGAGCATGGACAAGGAACGCAGTGGGACTTGGATCTTCATCAGTGACCTCCGGACGTTACCACTGGCAATGGAGAGTCGGGCGGGGCGCACAATATGTCCGCGTCCCCGGCCATCCACATGTTGGGGTGGTGAACATCACACGAATGGTTGAGGGTCGTAAGGGGTGTATGCACCATCCGTGCCGCTATGGCCCGACGCGATCTTTTCGCCTATTCTGGGGCGAAACCAGCCGATAAAGAGGAATGTCGCTCCGTCGCTCCGTCAGTGAATCAAGAGGTTCAAATACGGTCGGTGCGCCGTGTCGGGCGATGTGTCAACTCCGCACACTATAAGCCCGTTTCGAGGTACGAGGTGTGTCGGAACGGGAACTGCCCGCCGTCGTTAGCTTGCAGAATGGGATAGTCCGAGCCGCGCCCGCCCCCGTTGCAGACGACGATTCGACGGGTGAACTTTCCGACCCTTGGCCTTCTGAGTGGTGGCGTGACTTTCGAGGTAGGGCTTGGCGATGAGCCGATACAAAGACCCCCCCCTCTGCCACCTCGACCAGGCTGCGCTTCGCCTGCACCGCTCCGGTGAAGGCACCTTGCTCGTGGCCGAAAAGTTCGCTCTCCAGCAGGGACTCTTGGAAGGCGGCACAGTTGACCGTCACCAGGGAGCGATCGCGCTGGGCCGTTGCGGTGGAGCGAGCGTGCGGCGAGTTCCTTGCCAGTGCGACCCGGGCCGCGCACCAACACGGTTGCTTCGGTCGGGGCGACTCGAAGCTGAGCCGCTCTGCCTACTGCCGCAGGCGAGCCTCTATCTATAATACCGGGGTGATTGTGCAGGTTTTCCGTACGTTCCCTTTACTTACACTTACGCCGTCGGTCCTGTCCCGTTCGACGCTCGGGCGGAGTCAGGCTCAAAGTAGGTAGTAGGCAATCTTATCCAATTGATTCTCCTTGGCCGCTTCGTATAATCACTGGTGTTAAGCAGCCACTTGGGACGAGTCGGTATGCGTCTCCTCATCAATCTTCTCCTGATTCTCCCCACTGCGGCAGGCCCTTGGGTCTGTTGTTGCACCGCGTCCGAACTGGCCAACCTCCCAGCTCGGGTTGCGAAGGTGATCGGCATCGTCCCCGACCGCAGCACCAGCCGGGCGTGCTGCGGAGTGAGAACGCACGGGAAAGAGAAGCAACTTCCCACTGGCAAACTGAAGCACATGTCTGGCGGATACCCACCCGCTGGCGATGCCCCGTCCGAGCCACATTCCTGTCCGTGTGCCCCCGAGTTGCAGCGCGACACCACCCCGCTGACTGAAGGCGGCGAATCCCGCCTGGCCGTTTTCTTCCGGGATCTCGCCACTCCGGTGCAGCCGATCGTCGGGCTCTTCCTGCCCCCGGTGTCCGCGGATGGTAGAGCCGTGTCTGCTGCCGACTTGGGGCCTGATCTGCCCTTTCTGTCCGCCGAACAGCGACTCTACTGCCACCACGCCCTCCGCTGTTAGTCACCTCCGCACGGCTCCTCAATCGCCGCCTCGGCCGTTGATCGGCTTCTGAAGGTCACCAATCCTTTGGTCCGACGATGCGTCGGCATCTCGGTCCGGCTCGCCCGGCCACGAACACATGTTCCGACGAACCGGGTCGCCATCGACCCATTTGACGGCTGCACCCGAACTTCCGCATCGACAGACCACGGGTCGAGGATAGCGCATGGGCCGGCACACACGGAGAAACAACGCGGGCGCGACACCGCCGGGGGGGAAGCCCGGCCGCCGGCGGGTGATCTGGATCGTGGCCTTGGTCGCGGGGGTGGGCCTGCTCGTGGGCGTGTGCATCCTGGTATGTCTCAGCATCGTCCGCGATGCCCTGAACCACCACGGATCCTCCGAACACGAACACCCACCCGGCCCGCACGGCGGCACGATGGTCGCGGTGGGTCGCGAGAACCGCTTCCACGTCGAGGCGGTGTTCGACCGAAGCGGTCAGGTCTGGGTCTACACCTACGGCGAGGACGAGTCTCAGGTCCACCCCGTCGAGGCCCAGCCCGTCCCGGCAACGGTCCGGAGGCCGTCGGACCCGACCGAGTTCAGCGTCCTCCTGTCGCCCGAGCCGCAGCCCGGAGATCCACCCGGCAAGGCGTCGCGGTTCGCCGGCCGGCTGCCGAAGGAGCTCGACGGCGGACGGATCGAGTTGGTTGTCCCGGCGATGACCCTCGTCGGCGAGCGGCACTGGTTCGCGGTGAAGTCGGAGGGCGAGTGGCACCGCAACCCGATGCCGGAAAAGGTCACCGCCGAGGAGGAGCGGAAGCTCTACCTGACCCCCGGCGGGAAGTACACGGAGGCCGACATCAAGGCCAACGGCGGGGTCGCGGCATCCGAGAAGTTCAAGGGGCTGAAGGCCGGACACGACGCGAAGCCGAAGCCCGGCGACCGAATCTGCCCGATCTCGCGGACGAAGGCCGACCCGAAGTTCACTTGGGTGATTGGCGGGCAGGAGTCCCAGTTCTGCTGCCCGCCGTGCGTGGACGAGTTCGTCAAGAAGGCCAAGGAGCGGCCCGACGAGGTGATGCCGCCGGAGAGCTACGTGCAGCCTCCGTAACTCGTTCAAGGTGGTGGGCGGCACGAGAAGTGCCCAAGGGAGTACCGATCACGCAAGCGACCACACGTGTGCGGAACTGTTCCACTCGCTGGGTGGACGGTGTCGGACCCGGCACGGAACCGAGAGGGTTCCAGTCGCTTGGAAGGATCCGATGAACCTTCGAGATGCGTTGACCACGATGGGAGTGACCGCCGCTGGGCTGGCCACCCTGTCCACAGCCGCGACTGCCGTGGCGCAGTATAAGGGCGACCACAACGCCCACTTCGCCGCCTGTGCATGATCGAGTGCAACATATGCTTCCACGACTGCGCGGAGCAACTGGCCGACGGGAACAAGGAGCACTCGGCGACCCTGCACATCTGCGTGGACTGCGCCGATGCGTGCAAGCACGCCGCCACCTTGGTGGCCCGCCACAGCCCGTTCGCGGCTCACGCCTGCGAGTCCTGCATCAAGTGTACCGAGGCGTGCGCGACCGCCTGCGAGAAGTTCCCGGACGACAAGCACGTGGACGCCTGCGCCAAGGCCTGTCGGGAATTCGCCAAGTCGTGCAAGGAGATGCTCGCGCACCTGAAGGACTGACCCGCAGCCGTTCGTGGTGGTGAACCGCTGGGTTTCGTCCGACCCGGCGGGCCACCACCACGAACACGACGGTGGCTGAGATGAACTGCACGCGTCCCGGTCTCTCCGGGCCGCCTTTCCCAATTCCCAAACGGAGGTTCGCCATGGTCTGGTTGCAATCACCCCGAAGCAAGTACCTTGCGATTGCCATCGGCTCGGCGGTCATCGGGTTCCTGGTCGCCTGGCCGGTGTTCGCAACGGGCCAGGACAAGAAGGATCCGCCCCCCGACCCCGCCAAGGCGGCGCCCGCCGACGCGAACAAGGACCTCGCCGAGCAGATCAAACAACTCCAGGCAAAGTTGACCCGCCTCGAAGCGGCCGTGACCAAGATCGCCCCGCCGGCTGGCGGGATGAGCATGCCGGCGGGCGGTAAGCCCGGCATGGGCATGATGGACGACATGATGGGCATGGGCGGGAAGAAGATGGGCGGCGGGATGGGGATGAAGGATGGGGACGAGATGATGGAGATGATGAAGATGATGGAAATGATGCAGATGAAGATGAAGAAGATGATGGGAGGCATGGGCGGCATGAATGACAAAGCGATGGGTGGTGGACCCGCTGGCATGACCGGGATGAGCGGAAGCGGGATGGGGATGATGGACGACATGGACATGATGGGAATGATGGGCATGGGGTCAATGGGGGGGGCAAAGGGCCAGAAGATGAAGATGACCGCCGCTCTGCCCGGGTTCCCTGGCGCGTCCCACATTTATCACATCGGGGCCACCGACTTCTTCCTCGATCACCCCGAACACATCACCCTCTCCACCGACCAGCAGGTCAAGCTGAACGCGGCCAAGCAGAAGGCGGTCACCGACAAGGCGAACGCTCAGCGGAAGATCGAGGAGGCCGAGCAGCAACTGTGGGAGTTGACCGCGGCCGACCAACCGGACGCGGGCAAGATCGAGGCCAAGGTGCGGGAGATTGAGAAGTTCCGAGGGGACCAGCGACTGGCTTTCGTCCGCTCGGTCGGAGAGGCGACCAAGGTGCTGACCGACGACCAGCGGAAGATCCTCATCGGGCAGGCGCAGCCGATGACCCCGGCCCCGCACGTCCACCCGAAGACCCCGTGACCGACGACGCCCTGGCGCCCGGCGGATGTCCGCCGGTACATTGTTCCCGATTCCCTGGAGATTGCCATGAGCAAGACCGCGACGAAGCCCGCTGAACCGAAGACGGGCACCGTGTTATCCTGCCACGCCCCAAAGGCCGCGACCATTTGCGTGGCCGGGACGTTCAACGACTGGAACCCGACCGTGACGCCCCTCACCCGCCAGGCGGACGGGACGTGGGCTGTCACCCTCGCGCTGCCGCGGGGCCGGCACGAGTACAAGTTTGTGGTGGACGGGGAGTGGTGCTGCGAGCCCGGCTGCGAGACGGTCTACCAGGGTTGCCCCAAGTGCGTCCCGAACCCGTTGGGGACCATGAACCGGGTCGTCGAGGTTGCGTGAACATGAGCCATCCTACTCCCCAAACAGCGACGAGCCGGCGTTTCGGGCCGGGCGTGATCGCCGTCTTGATCGGGCTGGCCTTCGCCCTTTCGGGTTACGGTCTGTCGCCGGACGAACACGCGAAGCACCACCCCAAGGGGGGTGATCCCGCGATGCCCGCGGCCGGGAAGGACGCTGGCAAGGGCGGTGGTGGGATGATGGACGGCGGCATGGAAGGCATGATGGACGGCATGATGAAGAAGATGGGCGTGCCGCCGCCAAAAGACATCTACCCCTCGCTGATGAGCCTGCCGGAACTCACGCCCGAACAGCGGGAGCAGCTCCGCGCTCAGGCTCAGGAACGAATGCGGTCGGGCGTGGCGTTGCTGTCCGAAGGGTTGGACCGATTGGCCAAGGCCACCGAGGCCGAAGATTACGCGGCCATGCAGGAAGCCACCGGGCAAGTTCGTGAGGGCCTCGCGCGGTTCGAGAGTGGCGTGGCCGCGCAGCGCGCGCTGTCCGAGGGGAAGCCGCCCAAGCAGGTCGCCCTTCAGTGGTTCAAGAGTGAAATGAACCTCCAACCGCCGCAGGGTGTGGAACCGCGCGGCGGTTCGTCTGGACTGTCCGCCCTTCACTACTTCACGATGGTGCTGCTGGTCGCGTTCGCGCTGGCGATGCTGGCGATGTACTACTTCAAGATGCGCCGCGCGGCGGCCCTCTTCGGACGACTCGATCCCGACTCGAAATCCACCCCGCCGGGATCGCCGCCGCCGAAGGAAGGCGGCGGGCCGTCCCCGCCGACCGGAGACAACGAACCACCGGGCGGGAAGGGGCCACCACCGGGCGGCATGGAGCCACCCTCGGAAGGTAAGGGGGCGACACCGCCGGAAGGTAAGGACCCACCGGAACCACCCCAGGCTGGCAAGGACCCACCAGCACTACCGGCGGGAGGCAAGGAAACTCTGCCGCTGACTGCAAAATGGCGAGGCCAACTCGTCATCGACTGCATCAACCCAGAAACGCCCAACATCAAAACCTTTCGGCTCCGCTCGCCCAGGGGCGGGCCGCTCCCGTTCACATTCATCCCCGGTCAGTTCCTGAACGTCGCGTTGAACGTCGGCGGGGCGAGAATGAATCGCTCCTATTCGATTTCGTCTTCTCCGAACGAACGCGAGTACGTCGAACTCAGCGTGAAACGCGAGGAACGCGGTGCCGTCTCACGGCACGTCGTCGATTTGTGGAAGGTCGGGGACACGGTCGAGGCGGGGGGACCCGTCGGCAGATTTACCTTTAACGGGACCGAGGCGGATAGCGTCGGACATCTTCTTCATCTTCACCTGCCGCAACCCGGCCGACTTCCTGTTCGAGAAAGCGCTCGCCGAACTCGCGGGCCGCAACCCGAGGCTGCACGTCGTGGTCTCCCTGACGAAGCCGGGGCCGGACTGGACGGGATCCCGCGGCCGCCTGACGAAGGAACTGCTCGCCAAGTCGGTTCCCGACATCGCCGCTAGAAGGGTCCACATTTGTGGACCCTTGACGATGATGGAAGCCACCAAGGCAATCCTGCGCGAACTCGGCGTTGCCGACGACCGCGTGAAAGCCGAAGCGTTCGGGGCCGTCAAACCGCCACTCGCCGAGCCGGGTGCGCCGGCCCGAGCCAAGGCCGCCGCAACGGGTCCGGCGGTCACGTTTTCCACCAACAACAAGACGGCGAACATCCGCGCCGGCCAGACGATCCTCGAACTCTCAGAGGAACTGGCCATCGGCATCGAGAACTCGTGCCGCGTCGGCACCTGCGGCATCTGCAAGGTCAAGATGACGTCCGGGGAAGTCGAGATGGCCGTCGAGGATTCGCTCGACGAGGACGACAAGGCCAACGGCGTCATCCTGGCGTGCCAGGCCAAACCCAAAACGGCCGTCACCGTGGAGGCGTAGCGATGAAGGACCGCGAACGCTTCCTCGTCACCACCACCTTCGCCGTGCTGATCTTCGGCTGGCTCGGCTTCCTCGTTCACACGTCCCCCCGGTTTGCGGGAAGCGGCGTCGGGTCCGCGTTCGGTATTGCGGGGGCCGCGCTCATGCTCGTCTCCGTGGCCTACGTCGCCGTCAAGCGCATCCCCTTCATCAAACGGTGGGTGAACAGGTACGTCTCGCAGAAGACTCTGTTGTCGATCCACGTTTACACGGGGATTGCAGGTGCGTTGCTGGGTCTCATTCACACCGGACATAAATACGACAGCCCGCTCGGCATTGCGCTCACGGGCATGATGCTGGTCGTCGTCGTGAGCGGATTCGCGGTGAAGTACCTGCTGACCTACATCGTGACCGACCTGAAGGACAAACTCGCCCTGCTGCAAACCGCCCGGGGCGACCTCGACAGCGCCTGGGGCGTGTTGGAGTCGGTTCCGCAGGAAAAGAAGAACCTGCCGAAGCGCCCGCTACTTGCGGCCGGCCTCGCCTCGCTCGGTCTGTCGTCGGCCTCCGGTGATCCCGCGAACCGGGTCATGACACTGGCCGAGAGCGTGGCCGATCTGGAGTATTCCGTCCGCACGCACGAACTACTGAAGCGCTGGTTCTCGCGGGCCTTGATTGTACACATCGTTACCTCGTTCGCATTTTTGCTCCTTCTCGCACTTCACGTTTGGGCCTCGATTCACTTCGGGTTGAGGTGGTACTCATGAAGTTCGGGACTTACATACTCGCAGGATTCGGCCTCGTTGTGGCGGCGTTCGGTGCGGCGTATCTGCTCGGGAGCCATCCCGGCGGCAAGCGCTCCGACGTGTTCAGTACCGCGACCTGGGAACGCATGGCCAGCCCCGGTGACCTTTCCCGCGCGCACACTTTTCTGGAGCACAACTGCGCCGCTTGCCACACCTCCACGAAGGGACCGGAGGCCGGCAAGTGCATCGCCTGTCACGCCGACAACCAGTCGGTTCTGAAGCGCCAACCGACCGCGTTCCACGCCAACGTCGGCAGTTGTCGGGAGTGCCACCGCGAGCACCAGGGCATCGACCGCCGCCCCACCGACATGGACCACCTGGCGCTCGCCGAGATTGGCCTCCGCCAACTGGAAGCCGCCCGCCCGCCAGATTCCGAAGACAGGGCGGTGCGAAGCCAACTCCTTGACTGGATCGACCAACACCGGTCTGCGGGCCGCCCTTCGCCCGGCCGTTCGAGCATCACGCCGCAGGAAGCGGTGCTGAACTGCGCGGCCTGTCACTCGAACAAGGATCGGCACCGCCAGCTTTTCGGCCAGGATTGTGCCCAGTGCCACACGACGGGGAAGTGGACGATCCCGGAGTTCCGGCACCCGCCTCCGAGTTCGATGGACTGTGCCCAGTGCCACCAGGCACCGCCGAGCCACTACATGATGCACTTCAGCATGATCTCGGCCCGGGTGGCCGGGAAGCCGAAGGCCCAGGTCAACGAGTGTTACCAGTGCCACCAGACGACGTCCTGGAACGACATCAAGGGTGTGGGTTGGTACAAGCACCATTGAGATCGAAGTAGAAGGAGCCGTCCTCGGACGTGATTCAACGAAGGGGCTTATGGGGACCGATTTGGCTCCCTTGCCGTGTCCCGAGTCTCCACTCAGGGGAAGAGTCGTCTTTCCGAAGCGTGAGTACTTTCTTCAAGAAGTACACCGAAAACCGAGGCTCGCCTTGGCTCGCGCTGGAGTGCGTCGGATTGGCCGTGGCGGCGGTGTGGAGCGGTTGCCAGCCGCATCACTAAAGCCAAGGAGCCTACTTGGGGAGGTGGCCACGCCCGCGGTGTTGAGAATGACCCCACCGCCAGCCTCGACCGCCCCTCTTCGAGAATTGGAATGCTCAAAGTCACGCAGCACGACGACCCGAGTCACCCTTTGCGGTTGCAACGCCTCGGCCTGGTCATGGAGCCGGAGCCGGGCAATCCGCTGGAAGCGGAAGGCGTGTTGAACCCTGCGACGGCGCGCGGCCGCGACGGCCACCTCTACCTGTTCCCTCGATTGGTGTCGCGGGGAAACTACTCGCGCATCGGCATCGCGCGGGTACGATTCGACGAGGCCGGCGACCCGGTGGGCGTGGAGCGATTGGGCATCGCGCTAGAGCCGGAAGTCAGTTACGAACTGTGCCCTGCCGGCGGCGGTTGCGAGGACCCGCGCATCACTTTTGTCGAGCCACTCCAACGGTATGTGATGACTTACACGGCGCTTTCCCCACGCGGGCCGCGCATCGCGTTGGCCATGTCGGAAGACCTGTTCCACTGGGAGCGATTGGGGCTGGCAACCTTCATGCCTTATGAGGGTGTGGACTTCAACGACGTTGCCAACAAAGACGCCCTGCTCTTCCCCGTCGCCGTCACCGGTTCGGAGGGCCGACCGGCCATGGCCCTCATCCATCGCCCTCTCTTTCCGGGGACCGGTCCGGCCGAAACGCTCCACCGCCGGTTTCCGGGCGTGGTGGACGTTCTCCGGGAGAGCATCTGGATCTCCTACCACTCTTTGGCAGTGGAAATCTGCAACAAACATCATCACCTCTGTCACTTCGATTCGCATCAACGACTGGCAACACCCGTGGCCGCTTGGGAGCAACTCAAAATCGGCGGGGGGACTCCCCCGATCCTGACGCCGCACGGGTGGCTGATCCTCTACCACGGGGTCAGTGAGGCTCTGCATGTCCCCGGCCCGGCCCGCAAGCTGTGTTACTCCGCCGGATTGCTCGTGCTGTCTGAACGACACCCTGACGTCATCCGCTACCGTTCGCCGGAGCCGGTGCTGACGCCGGAATTGGCAGAAGAGCGTGAGGGCAGCGTGGACAACGTCGTCTTTCCGACCGCGATCGACCGGCGCGACGACCTGGGGCTGCCGAGGCGGTTCGACGTTTACTACGGCATGGCCGATAGCCGCATTGGAGTGGCACGTCTGGACGTTCCAGAACACCTGCCGCCTAAAGCAGAAACTTAACACGGGTCGGCAGAGTTCACGGCGCAACAAGTGCTACCAACACGTGCAACCACTGATCATTGGGAAACGCCAGGAGCTGCGGCGGGTCTCATGAGCCGCGACTCCCAGTTCGGGCCGACCTCTGCCGAATTTGCGCGGAGGTCTTCGGGACCGAATGCCCGAAGCTCGCGGCGATTGACCACTTCAAGCGCTGCGCGGCGGAGTGCAGCAAAATGGCCGGCGTGGCGGCCTGACGCAAGGAAGCAGAACGTGAGGACGGGGCATCCATGTTGGCTGCTCCCTGGTTCGGTTCCAGTCTCAGGAAAAGGAATGATGTCATGGTGAAGCGATGTTTGCCGCTGTTTGCGGCGGCCCTGATCGTGTTCGTCGGCCAGCAGGCGGTGTCGGCGGACGACAAAGTCCACGAGGCGACGGTCGTCAAAGCCGGTGACGGCAAGATCACTCTGACCTTCAAGGGCGACGAGAAGAAGCACGAGCACGACGTGGCCAAGGACGCCAAGATCACCCTGGAGGGGAAGGTTGCCAAACTCGAAGACCTGAAGGAGGGGTTCCCCGTCAAGCTGACGATGGACGACAAGTTCGTCGTCCACAAGATCGAGGCGATGGCGAAAAAGTAGCGAACGACCCGCGGGGTGCCGGGCCGTCGCTGACCGCCCTGACCCGGCATCTTCGGCGCGCAGCCAAGAAAATGAGGCTGGGGCCGTGGTTATCGAGACTCGAAGTCCCTCAACTACGATTGGAACACGTTATGGAAGCGCTCAGTTTGTCGATTCAGGGTATGAGCTGCGGCGGCTGTGTCGGAAAGGTTACGACCGCGCTGAAGTCGGTTCCCGGCACCACCGTCGAGACGGTTGCCGTGGGGTCGGCGCGGGTCGTGTTCGATCCGAAAAAGACGACAGACACTGCCCTGATCGCGGCTGTCAACAACCTCGGGTTCAAAGCCGTCAAGGCGTGAACCCTCGCGCTGGTGCCTTGAGTGCATGAAGGGAGCGGACGTGATGGAAGCCTCATCGGTGATTCCGGCCGAGCCGGTCGGGGGGGCGGCCCCGGTTGCTTCTCCCGTGCGGGTCGCGGAGCCGTTCACCCTGGTCATTTTCGGGGCCACGGGCGACCTGACCAGCAGCAAGCTGTTGCCGGCTCTGTTGCGGCTGTGGCGGGAGAACTACTTCGCCGAGCCCTTCGCGATTGTGGGGGTGGGCCGGCGCGATAAGAACGACGCCCAGTTCCGCAACGAGTTGCGCGAGGCGGCCGAGGCTCGCGACCCAGGGCAGCCAGCCGCCGACGAGTCCTGGGCGCGATTCGCCGCGTCTATCTTTTACCACCGGGCCGATTTCAACCGGGCCGAGAGCTATCCCCCACTGGCCTACCGTCTGCACGCGCTGGAGAGTCAGATCGGTCTCGGCGGTAATCGCCTCTTCTACCTCGCGACCGAGCCGGACTACTTCCCCCAGATCGTCGAGCAACTTGCCGCGGCGGGCCTGCTGCCACGCGATTCGGACACGCCGTGGACTCGCGTGGTGATCGAAAAGCCGTTCGGCAAGGATCTGGCCAGCGCCCGCGCTCTGGACCAACGTGTTTTGCGGTGCCTGCGCGAGGAACAGGTTTTTCGTATCGACCATTACCTGGGTAAGGAGACGGTCCAGAACCTCCTCGCGTTCCGATTCGGCAACGGCATCTTCGAGCCGCTCTTCAACCGCCGGTACGTCGATCACGTCCAGATCACGATGGCCGAGGCGGACGGGATGGCCGGACGGCGCGGGGCGTACTACGACCAGGCCGGGGCGCTTCGGGATGTGGTCCAAAACCACCTGCTCCAGCTTCTCGCCCTGGTCGCGATGGAGCCGCCCGCGTCGCTCGCGGCGGACGACGTGCGGGTGGAGAAGGGGAAGGTGTTGCGGAATCTCGTCCCGATCCGCACGGCCGACGTTCCCCGACAAGCGGTTCGCGGGCAGTACGGTCCCGGATTGGTCGGCGGTCGGCCGATCCGGGGATACCGGGAAGAGGAAGCTGTCGCGGCCGACTCGGCGACCGAGACGTTCGTGGCGCTGCGGGCGGAGGTCGATAACTGGCGGTGGGCCGGGGTGCCGTTCCTGCTCCGGGCCGGGAAGCGGCTGCCGCGGCGGGTGACCGAGGTCGCGGTCGAGTTCAAGCGGGCACCGACCGGGCTGTTCACCGCCGCGGTCCGGGGCGGTGGACTGTGCGACCGCGGGTGCGACTGCGGGGCAACCTGCGAGTGCTGCAACGCCGGGAATCAGATGAACACGCTGGTGTTCCGCATTCAGCCAGACGAGGGGATCAGCCTGTCGTTCGCGGCGAAGCGACCGGGGATGCGGCTCGTCCTCGGGCCGGTCGAGATGGCGTTCGGCTATGCCGGGTCGTTCGACGAGCCGGTCCCCGAAGCCTACGAGCGGTTACTCTTGGACGCCCTCCGGGGCGACCCCACGCTGTTTCTGCGATCGGACGAGGTCGCCGCCGCGTGGACGTTCGTGGACCCGATCCTGGCCGCGTGGCGGGACGACTCGTCCGCGGTTCCGAACTACGCCGCGGGAACCTGGGGACCGGCCGAAGCCGACCGGCTCGTCAGCGGGTGCCGTGCGGGGTGGCGTGAGCCGTGAGTTGATCTCGCCGATTGGGAGTGTGGTATGCGAACGACAGTAATTGCCCTCGTGTCAGCGGGGGTTCTGGCGAGTGGATGTCACCGCCTGGAATCCACGCCCTCGACGGGACCCAACGGCGGGGACGTGGTGCCGATCAAGAACGGGACGGCCTACGCCGAACTCCTGGCCAACGCCGACACCGGCGAGGTGATGGTCCACACCTGGGACAAGAACCTGAAGACCCCGCGGCCGATCGAGAAGGAGTCGATCACCGTGGGCAGCGGGGACAACAGCGCCGAACTGATGCCCCACCCAATGGGCGGCGACCCACCGGGGATGTCCAGTCGGTTCTATGGCCACGCCGACTGGATGCGGAGCGGGAACGTCCGACACGGTTGGCTCTCGATGTGGGGCGAGGGGGGCCAGAAACACTCGTTCGACTGGCGGGGGTGCTGGCAGGGCGGCAAGGCGCACGGGCCGATGTGGGAGGAGATGGGCGAACACCGGCAGATGGGGCCGGGGCACGTTGGCCCGATGGGAACTGGGCACCACGGTGGGGGAAAGGAACGGTGACGATCACGCTCCCCCATTTCCGTGGGATTGAGCGTAACGGTCTCCGGCTGGCGGCTGGCCAGATCCGGGCGACTCGCCCTGCGGGGGATTGTGCCGGCTCGAGGGCCTGTCGGCTCGAGTGGACGGGACTTTACTGATTTCGCTCGCGATGTGGCGAGCGGGGGGACGGGTAGAATACAAGATCTGGGGAACGGCTGGCGAGTGTCTCCAACTCCGAGGTATCTCATGGGTGAGGAATCTGATCGTCGCAACTTTCTACTCGGCGGGAGTGGCCTGGCGGCCGGGCTCGCCGCTGGCGGGGCCATCGCGCAGGAGAAGAAGGACGACCCGCACGCGGGTCATGGCAATGCGGTCGGCGGGCCGAACGACCGCGGCAAGCTGACGCCGGGATTCCGGAAAGCCGGCGACCCGCCCGTTCCGGTCGAAACGCCGGACTCGCTCAAGCTGAAGTGGGTGATGAAGAACGGGGCGAAGGAGTTTCATCTTTACGCCCAAGTTATGAAGAGGGAGTTCCTCCCCGATCAGTATTTCGATGTCTGGAGCTACAGTGCCGAACCCGGCCCGAAGAGCGGGACCTCCATGCCCGGAATGCCCGGCGTGGGAGGAGCGAAGGACATGCCTGGAATGCCCGGAATGTCCAGCATGGGAGGGATGAAAGAAGGCAGCATGCCCGGCCCCATGATCGAGGTCGTGGAGGGCGACAAGGTCCGAATCGTTGTTCACAACGAGCTTCCCGAACCGACCATCATGCACTGGCATGGGATTGACGTCCCCAACGCAATGGACGGTGTCGAGGGCATGATTCAAGACCCGATACCGCCCGGCGGGATGTTCGCCTATGAGTTCACCCTCGAGCAGAACGGCACGTTCTTCTACCACACGCACGTGGCCATGCAGCAAGGCATGGGGATGGTGGGCCTGTTCATCGTCCATCCGAAGGTGGCCCACTTTCCGCCGGTAGACCGCGACATCGCCCTGATCATCCAGGAATGGGCCATTCTGCCGGGGTCCACGATCCACAACACGATGTCGATGGAGTTCAACCTCTTCACACTGAACGGCCGCGCGGCTCCTTACATCACGCCCCTGGTCATCAAGCAGGGCGAGCGGGTCCGCATCCGACTCGTCAACTTCAGTGCCATCGACCACCACCCGATGCACCTGCACGGGATGCAGTTCTGGATCACCGGGACGGAAGCGGGCCGCATTCCGGACACCGCGTGGATCCCGAGCAACAACGTCCTAGTTGCGGTCGCCCAAGCCCGGGACATCGAGTTCGTCGCGAAGAACCCCGGCGACTGGGTATTCCACTGCCACATGTTCCACCACATGATGAACTTCATGTCCTCAATGGCCGGCCCGATGGGCGGGGGCGGCATGAAGGGGATGCCGGCGGGCGGGAGCATGGGTAGCGGAATGGGAATGGTCACTCGCGGGCCAGCCTTGAACCCCGATTTCGGAGCCCAACTCGGGCGGGGGACGGGAGAGAACACCGGGACCGACCGGGCCGTGCCAAACGGTGCCCAGCCCGGCCAACCCGGTATGAAGGACATGCCAGGGATGCCAGGGATGCCGGCTCAGCCCAAGGCGGGAGGACATGAAGGCCACGGCGCGCCAGTGAAGATTGTGCCCGGCTTCCCGCAGAGCATGGGTGGAATGGAGATGTATACTCCGGCCCAGATCAAGAAACTCCGACGCCCCGAAACTCGTGGCATGCGGAAGAACTGGTTCGAGGGAGTCGAAGGGCTGATGACCGTGGTCCGGGTGCTGCCCCCGGATTTGTACGAGAAGATGGTCTCCGGCAAGGGCGATGTCCCCGACGGGGCGAGCGTGCCCGGAGCGAAGGCAGGCGGCCACGAAGGACACGAGATGCCGAAGAAGTGATGAATCCAAGTGCGCCAAGGTCGGAGTGTGCTGTGTTTGCCGCTGGAGACACGCCGGGTCGGAGTTGCCTTTGACCCGGCGTGCTTCTGACCATCGCTTCACCGCGGTCGCGGAGTGGCGTTGATGTGGCCTGGCGGGGTCGGGCTCGGCGGGGCCGTCAGCCCGTCTACCAACAGGAACCCGCGGATCTCGACTTCGGCCCGACGAAAGTCGAGCAGTGCCCGGTTGTACTCATCGTTCAACTGGTACACCATCCGTTGGGCCACAAGTACCTGCGGATACGCCGCCCGGCGGTTCTTGAAATTCTGAAGATACACGTCGTACGCCTTCTGGGACGTAGGCAGTGTCTTGGTCCGGAACGTTTCGACTTCGTCCCGGGCCGTTTGATACCGTGTGAAGGAGTCCGACAGTCGCCGCTGAAGGTCGAGTTGCACCCGAGTCACTTCGGCCTGAGAGCGCGCCTGGTCTGCGAGAGCCTGGCGGACCGTGCCCTGGTTCCGGTCGAACAACGGGACCGGGAGGCTGAACGCGACGTCGGCCGTCTTATTGCGGGTCTCGAAGTTGTACCCGTACCCGCCGCGAACCGTGACGTTCGGGATCGGCTCCCGCCGCTCCCGTTGCACGATGGTTCTGTCCTGCTGGACCTTGGCCATCGCGAACAGCAACTCGGGGCTCTCCTGGTACAGCCGGGCCAGGGACTCGTCCCAGGTCAGCGCCGTTCCGTCTGGCTCAAGATTTCCGGTGAGCGGCTGCTGGGGTAGGTCCGAGACTCCAACGGCCGTGGCCAGGTGGACCCACTCTTGACGGAGTCGGGCCTCGGCCGTCCGAAAGGCGACTTCGGCCCGCTGGACTTCGACCTGGGCCTGGAGCAGGTCCGGCTC
Source organism: Planctomycetota bacterium (assembly GCA_021413735.1). Taxonomy (GTDB): domain Bacteria; phylum Planctomycetota; class Planctomycetia; order Gemmatales; family Gemmataceae; genus Gemmata. The sequence goes on along the minus strand of JAIOPV010000069.1, from coordinate 26,721 downwards.
GTTCGCCTGGCCGACGTTGACGAGTTGCTCGGTGGTCTTGAGCGCCTCCCGGGCGTTCGCCACCAGTCGGCGGTCGTTCTCGACCGACCGCTGGGCGGCCAGGACCGAGAAGTACGCGACCGTCATCCCGTTCACGACCCGCAACCTCTGGGCGTGGCCCTGGAGTTCGGCGAGGTACGCCTCCTGCTCGTACTTCAATCGGCTGAGTCGGAGTTTCCCGCCGGTGACGATCTGCTGCTGAAGGGTGAACCACCGGACCTCCCCGGCGGAATGGTCGGCCCCGATCTGCTCGGCCTCCATGCCGAGGAGCGGGTTGAACGGGAGCCCGGCCTGGAGTGCCTTACCCCGCGATGCCTCGACCATCGCCGCCGCCTGGACGAGCGTCGGATTGTGCGCAAGGGCAAGTTGCTCCAGGTCGGCGACCGTGAGCGGGCCGGCGGGCAGCGTGGCCTGGGCGGTGGTCACGACTCCCGAGGATGCACCCTCTGGGAGTACGGCTGCGGTGGGGGTGATGGGTGGGGTTGGTGTCGCGGTGGCGCGCGAGATTGCAGCCAACGGCGGACTCGGCTGTCGTGGATGCGGGTCGGGGGTCTGGCAACCGACCGCCGTGACCGCGGATAATGAGGCACTGAAGACGAACGCTCGAACGCGGGCACGCATCTCACACCTCCAGATTCGCCCAAATTAAGGGCCGGTGAGCGCCCGCCAGCACTTCCGGTCGTGACGGAATGATCGGTCCGGAGGTTTACGGGGCTTGAATCCGTCTGACGCGAATGTGTCAAAGAGGTGGAATGAGGTGAACAAGTCGGGTGAGACAATGCCCGAATCACAAATCGGGGTGCATGTCGGTTTCGTGCCGCGATCCATTCATCAAAGGGTAATTCTGCCCCTGTTACCCGGTCGTTACCCTCCGCCACGAGCAGCCGAGTATACGCATCGGAAACCTGGTTCTCTCGACACGAGGTTGACTCAAACAAAAACAGGAGTGCATCCGATGAAGAGTAAACTTCTGGTGGTGTTCGTCGGTGTGATCGCAACGTTCGCCCTGTCAGCGCAACACCCGTTGGCGGCAGACCCGCCCGCGCCTCCGGTCGCAGAACCACCTGCCGCGAAGGCCGTCGACTGGAAAGACGACCCCGTCTGCCAGATGGTCTTCTTCGCTGTCCTCGAAGGGTTGTACCGGGACGGGGTGTCCGATGATGTGGTGGAATGCATCGTCCCGAAGACGCCGAATCCCGAGAAAGACGCCCTGCGAAAGAATTTCATCCCCGAGTGCCCGATCTGCCACCCGGTCTACGAGGCGTTCGCCCTTTACCAGAAACGACCCAACTTCAAGGACGACGGCAAACGGAATGCATTCGGGAAAGGAGAACTCGCTCCCGAAATCGTGAAAGCGTTCAAGAGCGAGGATCTCCAAACCCGCGTCAAAGAGGGGATCCAACCGCTCGTCGGGAAGTACGTCGCCGCACACCTGGCCAAAATGAACCTGTCGGCGGAAGAGAAACAGGAGTGGAGTAAGAAGCTGAAAGAACGGGTGAAGGAGGGAACATCGTTGCACTTGAAATTACGAGCCACGGAGGAAGGGAGACTTCTTGGCTGGAGCTTTTACGGAGGCTGTGGGGCATGCCTGGGCACATCGGCTGCTTGCAGAAAGGTTCTGACTGAAAAGAAAACTGAGAGGTGACTCGCGCCGCGGCCAGAGATGAGACGTTGTCGGATGGCTACCCTCATTCGGTTCGGGGTTGGGAGACGTGAACACGACGGGCGCGAATGCGTCGCAGAGGTGGGGGGAAAGTGAACGGATGCGTTGCGCGAGATTAATTCACACGCCATGGGAAAGGTCGGCGAGAATGGCAGTGCACCCCCAAAGTTTGCTCCGACTTCCCAAGTTCAAATGACCTTGATACTTGACCGCGCCGATAGTATGTATACGGGCGATGAGCCACTCTCACCTGTGGTTTTGGAGCTTGCTCCCGATGTTGCGGCTGGCGTTGACCTACCAACTGATTCTCGCCGTGGCAGTGGGGCCCATGCTCTGCTGCTGCTCGGCTGGGAAAATGTTGGCAGCCTCGCCATCGCCCCATAATACCCTGGGATCCTCGGTCAATGGTCCCCCCGCCGAACGAGTTTCGCACTCGTGTTGCTCGCACAAACACCAATCCCCCGCCGAGAAATCCACCCCGTCGAAGCCCGACCAGCCGAAGGACAAGTGCCCGTGTAAGGACGGTTCGGACAAGGCTCCAACGACCCAGGCCGAATCGGCGCAGCCCGACGTCTCGACCTTCCTGCGAATCCTGACGTTCGACCACAACCCATCGTTCGCTCCCTCGGGCGTCGAAGCCGTCGCCTATTGCGTTCGCGAACTCGACGGTCGATGGGGCGGTGGGCACCCACTTCTCACCACTTCCGAACTCCTCTACACGCACCACAACCTGCGCTGTTAGTCCATTCCTCCTCCGTCTCGTCACACGCCATTGCGGCGGCGTGACGTGACCCGTCGTCGGCCGTTCGGTCAGACGTCATTCCGTTCGTGTCTTCACCTGTCTCGCCCGCCACGATTTCTTCGTGGATTGGCGAGAACCCGGTTCTTCGGCTTCCAACACCATCCGCGGACGCGGGTCTGACCACCCGCGTACCCCGGTCACAGGATTCTCCATGATGCGCACGTTGATTGTTCCTGGCACTCTCGCGGCGGCCGTTGTCGTGCTGGCCCTGGTCGGGTGCAACAAGGCCCACCCCACGGGTACTGCACCACACGCCGACGACCACAACAAAACCGACGGCGGCAAGAAGGACGACCACGGCGGCCACAAGACCATCGACGGTAAGAAAGACGATCACGGCGACCACAAGACCGCGGACGGCAAGAAGGACGACCACGCCCACAAGCCCGGTCCGCACGGCGGGATGATCGTCTCGCTGGGCAAGGACAGCTACCACGCCGAGGTCGTGTTCGGGAAGGGCGAGAAGGTCCAACTGTACATGCTCGGCAAGGACGAGACCCAGGCCCAAGCCCTCGACGTGCAGGAGTTAGCCGGGTTCGTCACACCCGAGGGGGCGACGGAACCGGTCGCGGTGGTGTTCAAGCCCGAGCCGCAGGCGGGCGACGCGAAGGGCAAGACCTCCCTGTTCGTCGCCGCCCTTCCGGAAGCCGTCGCCCACAAGAAGTTCAAGGTGACCGTCAACAACATCACGATCGGCACCGAGCGGTTCCGGATCGAGTTCGCCAACGAGAAGGCCCACTAAACGCCGCGACGCCGACCCCGGTCGGTCGGCGTGCGGTGGACGTCACATTCCCGTTCTCAACGCCAGTCGTGCCGGTGGTTGCGGGTGTCGTCACCCGCTTGCCCGGCACAGGAGGTTCTCATGGTCCGCAAGCTCATCATCCTCGGCGGGACCGCGGTCGCGGTGGCGACTGCCGCAATCGTCGGTTGCAACCAGGCACAGCCCCCGACCGAAAAGGCGGCCGGCCCGAACACGAGCACCCTCGCCAAGCCGAGCGGCGAACACCGGGAGAAGGGTGGGGCGGCGAAGTCGGACGAGGATCACGGGCACAAGCCGGGCTCGCACGGCGGGATCATCGTCTCGCTCGGCAAGGAAAGCTACCACGTCGAGGCGGTGTTCGAGAAGGGCCGGAAGGTCCGCCTGTACATGCTCGGCAAGGAGGAGACCCGGGTCCAGGAGGTGGACGCCCAGGACCTGGCCGGTTTCGTCACCCCTGCGGGGTCGACCGATGCGGTCGCGGTGGCGTTCAAGCCCGAACCGCAGGCGGGCGACGCGAAGGGGAAGACGTCCCTCTTCGTCGCCACCCTGCCCGATGAGTTGGCCGGCAAGAAGGTGCAGCTGACCGTCAACAACATCACCGTCGGCACCGAGCGGTTCCGGATCGCGTTCTCGAACGAGGCTGCGGCCTACGCGGGGGAGGAGATGCCGGTCAAGAAGGGGACTGACGAGGAGCGGGCGCTCTTCCTGACCCCCGGCGGGAAGTACACCGAGGCGGACATCAAGGCGAATGGGAACGCGGTCCCGACGGTGAAGTACAAGGGCATCCGCGCAACCCACGACGACAACCCGAAGGCCGGGCAGAAGATCTGCCCGATCTCCAAGACCCTGGCCAACCCGAAGTTCACCTGGGTGATCGGCGGTAAGACCTACGAGTTCTGCTGCATCCCGTGCATCGAGGAGTTCGTGGACAAGGCCAAGACGAAGCCGGACGAGATCAAGGATCCGGCCGAGTACATCAAGAAGTGACGCGGCGGGTCGAAGGTGACGACTCGTCCGGCCCGGTCGGGAATGTCTCGACCGGGCCGGGCGATCCGAGTTCCAACCCAAAGGTGCTCCGTGGGTGAGAAGGCGCGTGTCGTGGCGATTGTCGCCCTGTTGGCCGGCGGGTTCGTCGCCTTGAAATACTCCGGGTACGGAGGCCACGGCTGTTGCGGGGCCGTCGACGCGGGCGGGGAAAGCTCGGAAGCCGTGAACGCCGTGCCGAACCCAGACGACGACGCGACGCTGATCGCATCCCAGCGCTACTGTCCGGTCATGCCGGACTCCCAGCTCGGCGACATGGGCACCCCCGTCAAGGTGATGGTGACCGGAAAGGACGGCGTCGAGAAGCCGGTCTTCGTCTGCTGCAAGAGCTGTAAACGGAAGGCGATGGCCGACCCGGACAAGACCCTCGCCACGGTGGCCGAGTTAAAGGCCGCCGTAGTCCCGAAGTGACGAAAACAGCCGGCGCACGCTCGCGTTCGGCGAAGTTCGCGGCCCGACACCCGGGCCGGTCAAGGAGGACGTGGCTGTGACCAAGTGTTCGTTGTGGGTCGTGCTCGGCGGGTGGGCGGTCGCCCTGCTGGTGCCGCTCGTTGCGGGGTGTTCGAGTCCCGGCGGGTGCCGGACGTGCCGGAAAGGGCCGGACGTGCCAGCGCGTGCTTCGGCGGCAAATGCCGTCGTCGCCCCGTCACCACCGCCAGGGAACCCGTCCCCCGCGGCCCGGCCGTTCGGCGGGCAGAAGACGTGCCCGGTGACCGGCGAGGAACTCGGGTCGATGGGCAAGCCCGTCGCCGTGACGGTGAAGGGCCAAACCGTTTACGTCTGCTGCCGCGGGTGTGCTGCCAAGGCTCAGGTGGACCCCGACAAGACGCTCGCCGCCGTCGCGGCCGAGTGGGCGCGGTAGCTGCAGATCCTCGGCCGAGAGGCCGGGGAGCCTCGCGCCGTCCCGGGTTCTGGGCTTTCGTGCCCGCCAGCCGATGTCCGGACCCGGGCGGCCGGGGTTCGATCGAAACAACGAGGCGGGCTTGTGCCCGCCCCCGAACAGAGGGAGATTGACCATGACACCCGTCGGACGCGCCCGGGCGTTCGCCCGCAGCCGCTGGCTGTCGCTCGCCGCGGTGGCGACCGTTGGGGTCGCCGCCGTGTTCGCGCACGAGGGGCACGCCCCCCTCCCCACGAAGGGAGCGGTGGCGGACCCCGAGACCGGCAGTTTGCTCTTGACGGCTGACGCCCGCTCGGCCGTCGACGTCGATACGGCTGTCGTCGAATCCCGGCCCGTCGAGGACAAGGTACTGGCTTACGCCACGATCGCCGCGCCGTGGCGGAGCCACGGGTACGTGACCGCCCAACTGCCCGGCCGGGTCACCCGCGTCGCCGTCACGCCGGGCCAGGCGGTCAAGGCCGGGGACGTGCTGGCCGAGGTCGAGAGCCTGGACCTCGACACGCTCCAACTCGAACTCGCCTCGGCCCAGAACGACATCGCCCTGTCCGACAAGCTCGTGACCGAACTCCGGAAGTCGGCCGACCAGGGGGTGGTGTCGGGACAGACCGTGATCGACGCCGAGAGCACGCTGGCACAACACAGGAACGCCCTCGCCGTGGCCCGTGCCAAGTGGCTCACCCTGGGTCTCCCGCCCGAGGGGCTCGACGAACTGTCCCGCACCCGGAAGCCCGTCGCCGGGCTGACCCTCCCGGTCCGCGCCCCGGTTTCCGGGGTGGTGATCCACGCCGAGGTCACGGCCGGTAAGGTGGTCGACACGACCGAACACCTGGCCGAGGTGATCGACCTCTCCACGGTCTCGGTCCGCGTGGGCGTTCTCGAGAAGGATCTGGGCCGGGTCCTGGTCGGTCAGGCGGTCGAACTCCACCTCGTCGCCTACCCGAGCGAGGTGTTCCGCATCCGCGTGCAGGCGAGGAGCCTCTTCCTCGACCCGGTTACGAACGTGGCGGCGGTGTGGGCCGAACTCGCCAACCCGCCCGGTTCCGAGCCGCGCTTCCAGCCCGGCATGGCGGGGCAGGCGTACGTCGTCGTCTCGGACGGGAAGGCCCGGCCGACGGTGCCGTCCGCGGCCGTCCTTCGGGAAGGGGCCGAGCGGTTCGTCCTGGTCGAGGAGGCCAGCGCGGCCGGCGCGTCCGAGTACCGGAAGAAGTCGGTCGTCGTCGGGCGGGAGTCCGGCGGCAGGACCGAGGTTCTGGGCGGCGGCATCTTCCCGGGTGACCGCGTCGTGACCCGCGGCGGGCACGAACTCGCGCCGTTCTTCGCGCCGACGGTCCTCCGGCTTTCCCCCGAGGCGGAGCGGACGATCGGGCTGAAAGTCGAGCCCGCAACGCTGAGAGTCGTCGACGAGGTTCTGACCCTGGACGGCGTGGTCGAATTGCCGCCGGCCAAACGCGGCTTCGCGGCGTCTCAGATCGCCGGCACGATCCAAACGATCCGGGCCGACCGTGGACAGTTGGTGAAACCCGGCGACGTGGTGGCCGAGGTGTACAGTCCCGAGCTGTTGACCATGCAGCAAGAGTTACTCAAGACCCACCTGGAAGCCGCCCTCGCCGAGACCACCCTCGCGAGCCTCCGGAAGATCCCCGGGGCCGCGGCCCAGACGCTGTGGAAGCTGGAGAGCCAGCTCAACGGTCTCCGGTCCCGCGGGGACGGGCTGAGGCGGAAGCTCTTGACCGCGGGGCTCACGCCGGACCACGTCGAGCGGCTCCTGACGAAGAACGAGATGCTCTCGGCGGTCCCGGTCCGGTCGCCGGTCGCTGGCGTCGTGGTGAACTTCGACAAGGTGCTGGGGCAGGCGGTCGCGGCCCACGAGCCACTCTTCGAGGTCCACGACGTGTCCGCCCCGTGGGTCCGCGGGTTCGCCTCGGAACGGGACCTCGGGTCCGTCTCACTCGGGCAGTCGGTGCGCGTGCGGCTCGTCGCCGACCCCGCGTTCGTGGGCACCGGCAAGGTGGTCCGGAGCAGCCGCACGGTCGGTGCCGACACCCGCTCGCTCGCGGTGTGGGTCGAACTCGACGGCGGTCTACCCGGGGGACTTCTCAACAACCAACTCGCCACCGTCACGGTCGTCCGAGGCTCCCGCCCGCCCGCGGTCGCGGTTCCGAAGTCGGCGGTGGTCGCGGACGGGTCGGCCGCGTTCGTGTTCGTCCGAAGCCCGGACGGGGTGTTCGCCCGCCGGGCCGTCGACCTCGGCCACTCCGACGACCGGTTCGTTGCCGTCACCCGCGGCCTGTCCGCGGGCGAGCCGGTCGCCGTCGCGGGGGCCGCCGAACTCATGACCGCCCACGCCTCGCTCCGGTGAAAGGGACAGGGCCGTGCTCAACCGCGTCATCGCGTTCTCGCTCCAGAACCGGGTCCTCGTCCTGATCGCCGCGGCGGCGGTCGCGGCCGCGGGGCTCTACCAACTCGTCCGCACCCCGGTGGACGTGTTTCCGGACCTGAACCGGCCGACCGTGACGATCCTGACGGAGGCCCCCGGCCTGGCCCCGGAGGAGGTCGAGGTCGTCGTCACCCGGCCGATCGAGTACATGCTCAACGGGGCCACGGGGGTCCGACGGGTCCGGTCGGCGTCGGGAATCGGGCTGTCGGTGGTGTGGGTCGAGTTCGACTGGGGGACGGACATTTACCAGGACCGGCAGGTGGTGTCCGAGCGCCTCCAACTCGTCCGCGAGCGGCTCCCGGCGGACGTCAACCCGGTCATGGCCCCGATCTCGTCCATCATGGGCGAGGTGATGATCGTGGGGCTGCGCCCAGCCGAGTCGGCAAAGACTCCGGAGGAGGCACTCAAGCAGGGCATGGACCTGCGGACGTTCGGCGAGTTCAACGTCCGGAACCGGCTGCTGGCGGTGGACGGGGTCTCGCAGGTGACGGTGATGGGCGGCTACCTGAAGCAGTACCAGGTCGTCACGTCGCCCGAGCGGCTCGCGGCCCAGAACGTCACACTCCAGCAACTCACCGACGCGGCCGAGAAGGCGAACGTGCTGGCCGGCGGCGGGGTGATGGAGCGGGGGCCGAAGGAGTCGCTCATCCGGATCAGCGGCCAGAGCCTGACGCCCGAGCAGATCGCCGAGAGCCCCGTGGCGTGGCGCGGGGACCGGGCCATCCGCATCAACGACGTGGCGGACGTCCGGTTCGCCGGCCCCGTCCGCCGCGGGGACGGGAGCACCCGGGTGAAGGACGACGACGGCCGGCCGGTCGGCGGCCCGTCGGTGATCCTGACCGTCCAAAAGCAGCCGGGGGCGAACACCCTCGACCTCACCCCCAAGCTGGACGCGGCCCTCGACCAGCTCCAGGCCGACGCCCCGGCGGGGGCCGTGATCGAGCGGCGGGTCTTCCGCCAGGCAGACTTCATCCAGGCCGCCATCGACAACGTGGTCGAGGCCATCCGGGACGGGACCGTCTGGGTGTTCGTCGTCCTGCTGGTCTTCCTGGCCAGCATCCGGACGAGCGTCATCACCCTGACCGCCATCCCGCTCTCGATCCTGGTCACGGTCCTCGTGTTCAGTTACTTCGGGATCACGATCAACACGATGACGCTCGGGGGGATCGCGGTGGCCGTCGGGGAGCTGGTCGACGACGCAATCGTGGACGTGGAGAACATCTTCCGCCGGCTGAACGAGAACCGCGCCAAGGCCGACCCCGACCCGCTACTCAAGGTCGTCTTCCGCGCGTCGAGTGAGGTCCGAAACTCGATCGTCTACGCGACCCTGATCGTCTGCCTGGTGGTGCTGCCGCTGTTCGCGCTATCGGGACTTGAGGGCCGGATGTTCGCCCCGCTCGGGCTGGCGTACCTCGTGTCGCTCATGGCGTCGCTGCTGGTCTCGCTCACCGTGACGCCGGTACTCGCGTCGCTGCTCCTCGGCCGCGGCAAGGCCCGGCCGCACCGCGACGCCATGCTGCTCCGCGGCCTGAAGTGGGTCGACGCCCGGCTCCTGCGGCTCAGCCTGCGGTTCCCGTGGCCGGTCCTGGTCGTGTCGCTCGTACTGTCGGTGGCGACGATGCTCTCGGTCCTCGGAATGGGGTCCGAGTTCCTCCCCCCGTTCAACGAGGGGACGGTGACCGTCAACCTTCAACTGCCCCCGGGCACGAGCCTCGACGAGAGCGGGCGCGTCGCCGCGCGGGCCGAGCAGTCGCTCCTCCAGATCCCCGAGGTGGTGTCGGTCTCGCGGCGGACCGGGCGGGCGGAGCAGGACGAGCACGCGGAGGGAGTGAACACGTCCGAAATCGACGTCCGGCTCGCCCCCCACGCCCGGCCCAAGCCCGGGCTCGGGTTCGCGGTCCTCCGGGCGGTTCCCGGCCTGCACGGGTACGGGGTGGTGGAGTTCGGCCGCCCGCCCGAGCAGGTTCTCGCGGACGTGCGCGACCGGGTCAGCAGCATCCCCAACGTGAAGGCCAACGTCGGTCAGCCGATCAGCCACCGACTCGACCACATCATGTCCGGGGTGCGTGCGCAGGTGGCGGTCAAGGTGTTCGGCCCGGACCTGCAAGAACTGCGCAACGCCGCCCAGGAGATCCAGGACGCGGTGTCGAAGGTCCCGGGGGTGGTGGACCTCCAGGTCGAGCCCCAGGTGGAGATCTCCCAGGTCCGTCTCCGGGTGAGGCGGGAGGAGGCGGCCCGGTACGGCCTCGCGCCCGGGGAGGTGGTCCGACTCCTGGAGACGGCCTACAAGGGCCGCAAGGTGTCCACCGTGCTGGACGGCGAGAAGTACTTCTCCCTCGTCGTGTGGTACGACGAGCGGTCCCGCTCCGACCCCAAGGCGATCGGCCGGACGATCCTCGACACCCCGTCCGGGAAGAAGGTCTCGCTCGACCAGGTCGCGGAGGTTCTGGACACGACCGGGCCGAACACCCTGAACCACGAGAACGTGGCCCGCCGGGTCGTGGTGTCGTGCAACGTCCAGGGCCGGAGCCTCGGCGACGTGGTCGCCGACATCAAGCGGGCGGTCCGCCCGACGGAGGAGAAGCTGCGTGCCCGGGGCGGGGAGTACCGGGTCGAAGACGACGGCCAGTACCGCGCCCAGCAGGAGGCGAACACCCGGCTCCTGGTCCTCGGCGCGGCCTCCGTGGTCGCGGTGTTCCTGCTCCTGTCCCGGTGCCTCGGGTCGTGGCGGGCGGGCCTCATGGTGCTCGGCGTGAACCTCCCGCTCGCGGGACTGGGTGCCGTTGCGGCGCTGCTCATCGTCAACCGCCCGGACGCGGCCGCGCTCGGTGCCGTCCCGTGGTGGCGGTGGCCGGGCGTGTGGTTCCAGGCGTCCACACTGTCGGTCGCCCACTGGGTCGGGTTCATCACGCTGATCGGAATCGTCAGCCGCAACGGGATCATGATGATCGCCCACTACATCCACCTGATGAAGGAGGAGGGTGAGGCGTTCGGCAAGGAGATGATCGTCCGCGGCAGTCTCGAGCGGCTGGCCCCGGTGCTGATGACGGCCGGGGTGGCGGTGATCGGGCTGGTGCCGCTCGCGCTCGGCGCCGGCCAGACGGGCAAGGAGATCTTGCACCCGCTGGCGGTGGTGGTGATCGGCGGGCTCATTACATCGACTCTGATGGACCAGGTGGTTACCCCGGCCGTGTTCCTGCTGTTCGGCAGGCAGGTGTACGTCCCGTCGTCGCCGTCGGTAGACGGAACGCCCGCCAGGGACTGGGACGACGCCTGGCTGACCGAACACCCGGAACCCGTGTCGCGGCCGGTGCCCGCGACGCCGCTGAGTCCGGCACCGGTGGAAGTGCTTCCGGAGCCTCCGGTCCCGGCAGAGACGAACGGCCGGCACGCGCCGACGGGTGGACTCGCCGGTCCAGCGCCGGCCCGCGGACCAGAGGCCGGGGCACCGCGCTTGCCCGAGTCACGGCCCGTGGCTCCCCCCGACCCGCGGGAGTGAGAGACGGGCCACGAAACACGCCGGGGTTGTCACAGGTCGTGTGTCACAACCCGTCCCCGGTGGTGCGGTAGGTATGGCGGTCGAGTGCCGCCGAGGAGTACGTTTGATGACGAGATTTGTGTTTGCCTTGGTCGCCGTCGCGGCTTTCGCCGCGGTGGGCGAGTCCGCCGTGCGGTCGCGCGGCGTCCGCGGGGGTTGCGGGTGCGGCACCCCGTCCGCCACCCCTGTTGCCCCGACCCCGTACCACGGCGTGCCAATAGCGGTGCCCTGGTCCGCAACCCCCGCGCCGTGCTGCGGCACCCCCGGGTCCGCCCCGGGGACGGTCGTCCCGTTCCCCGTGCCGGCGGGCACGCCCGGCGGCCACCAGCACAACCACGGTCTGCTCGCCCCGTCGGGCGCCGGCTCGAACGGCGTCGTGCCGGTGAGCGTAACGGTTCCCGCGGGCGGACTCGCGGACGACAAGGCGGACCCGGCCAAGGAGGTCAAGTTGACCGGCACCATGGTGTGCGGGAAGTGCAGCCTCAAGGCGACCGCGAAGTGCAGCAACGTCCTCCAGGTCAAGGAGGGTGACAAGGTGGTCAACTACTTCCTCGACGACAAGGGGAACGGCGAGCCGTACCACGAGGGCGTGTGCGGCGGGGACAAGGTCGAGGGGGTCACGGTTACCGGCACCGTGACCGAGAAGGACGGCAAGAAGACGATCAAGCCGACCAAGGTCGAAACCAAGAAGTGACCCAGCGGGTCACTCCCGGGGCCAAGTTAGCCCCGGGTCGCTTCCCCGGTCCCGCCGCCGGGAGTGCGTTCCTCGCCCCGGAAGCGAACCTGCGTCCGCGAGAAAACCGGGTGGGTGACGCGAACCCGGAGGACCGCATGACTCTGTTTCAACCGCGCCCCGCAACGGTTGGCTGTCTCACGGCCACGCCTCCCGACGACCGTGCTCGTGGTCGATGACAACACCCTCCGCACGGTTTTGGCGCGAGAACTCCGCCAGCGGGGGGTCGACGTTTACGCGACCGGCTCCCGGGGTCGAGGCGGTCGAAATGTACTGCCGCACTTCCACCCGGTTCGATGCGGTCCTGATGGGACCTGAACATGCCGGAGATGAACGGGTCGAACACGCTCGACACGATCCGGGCCTTGGACCCGCTCGTGCGGTGCTGTTTCATGACCGCCGACACCCGCCCCGAAACCCGCTCGGCACTCCGGAAAGCTGGCGGGCAGGAAGTCCTCACCAAGCCCTTCGGTCCCCGGCCGAGGTGTGCGAAACGTTGAGGCAACTTGCCAATGGTCCGCGCGATGGTTGGCGGGAGAGCGGCGGTGGGGAATACGCCGGGATCGACTCGGCACGACGACGTCACGAAGAGGGGGATTGACATGGCCGGTTGCTGCGGGTCGGACGGGCGGTCGCGGGCGGGGAAGTTGCTCTGGCCGGCGGTCTGGTTGCTGATCGGTGCCTTCGTGGTCGGGCTCTGGGTTTGGGAGCGGCAACTACACCACCACGCGGAGGTCGGGCCGCACGGCGGCCCACTGGCCGACTGGGGCGACGGGGCCTTTCACCTGGAGGTCGTCCACGACCGGGACGCCGAGGCGGTGACCGTTTACGTTCTCGACCGCTGGGCCAAGAAGCCCAAGACGACCGACGCCGCGACGCTCACGCTGACCCTCAGGACCAACCCAGCAACGGCCGTGCGGCTCGAACCTGTCCCGAACGAGGGCGACCCGCCGGGTCGGCATTCCCGGTACATCGGCCGGCACCCCGCCTTCAAGGCGGAGGCGAAACTCACCGGAACCGTGTCCGGGACGGCCTGGGGCAAGTCGTACTCCGGCGACTTCAGTCAAAATTAGGCCGCCGCGCAATTCGCGAGGACGTCAACGTTCCACCACCGGCGGGCGTGAGGGTTCGCCGACCATCCGGGCTGACCGACCACCGTCTCACCACGAGGATTTCAACATGCGGGCCCTTGTGACGGGTTGCTTGGCGGCACTGGCCGTCGCGGTCACCGCCGGTGCGGCCTCCGCGCAGCACGGCGGGTATTCCGGCGGATACGGACACTCTGGCGGCTACGGACACCCTGGCGGCTATTACTCCGGGCACGGGTACAGCGGATACCCCGGTGGGTATGGGCACGGGTCTGCTGCTGGGTACGGGCACGGGTACTCCGGAGGGTACAGTTACTCTCCCGGATACTCCGGCGGCTACGGCTACACCCCCGGTTATTACGCCCCGAGTCCACTGTACGTTCCCCCCGCGTACTCGCCCGGCGTCCTCGTCGGCCCGGTCTACCCTGGCCGTCACCACCACCACTGATCGCCCACCCGGGGCAGGGCGCACGCCGCGACTCACCCGGGCTTCTTCCGGGCGATCTTGAGGACCGCGGTGTGGTCCCCGCCGAACTTGCATAGCCCGTCGCAGTGGGTGCACAAGTCCGAGAAGAGGATGTAGTGAATCTCCGGGACGCCCGAGTCGGCGAACGACGGGCGGCAGAGTTGGGCCTGGATCTCTCGCTCCCGGCGGTCGGGGGCGACCAAGTAGAGTCGGTCTGGCCGGGCAGCCGCCGAGCGGTGCAGGTCGAGCAACCGCAGGATGCCCGAGTAGATGGACGTGCTCTTCTCGACCTCGAACGCGCACACCACCCGCTCGGACGCCGGGTCGAGCCAAAGGACGTCGATCAGGCCGACCGTCTGCTCGACTTCCGGCGGCAGTCCGAGCGGGGGGAGCGAGCCGACCGCAAGCGACGCCAGAGGGACGCCCTCCCAAACCCGCGTCCGGTCGTTGGCCGCGACGTGTACGGGATACCCGAGTGCCCGGCCCGTCTTCGCCAGTAGGTACTGCATGCGGAGGTGGTCGTTCTCCTCGCCCCGGTCCGCCTCGATCTCCTGGTGCCGCTTCCGGGCCGCCTTCTCCCCCGCCTCCCGTTCGTCCGCCAAGGTCAGGGCCGCTTCCCCGGAAACGACCAACCGCCCGACACCGACCTCGAACAGCAGGCCGGCGAACGCCCCGAGGTCGGTGGAGAGCGGCGGGGAGAGGCCCGCGTTCGTCCGGCGGATCGTTGCCCGCACCTCCCGATAAGCGGCCCATGAACCGAGTGGCTTCTTGTCCTGGAACACCGCGTTGAACCCCCTGAGGATGGCGGTATTGAACGGCGGGAACAGGGTTGGGTGGAGGAAGTAGAGTATGTTCGCCACGGCAGGCCCGAGGCCCTTGATCTGCCGCGCTTCCAGGTCAGCCACCGCCCGGTCGAGCGAGTCCTCGTCGGCGGTGGCCAGGACGCGGTCGAAGAAGTCGGCGAATGCCCGCTTGTGGGCGTCGTTCTCGTAGATGTCCGGGATGCGGAGTTTCGGCTTCCAGTAGAAGGCGTGGGCGGCCCCCTGGAACACCTGCTTCTGCTCGGTCACCGACTCCATCACCGTCTCAAGCGGCGAGCCCTTGTAGTCGTTGCCGAACGTTCCGGAACGGATCGACCGGACGACCTCCTGGACCCCGCGGCGGATCGACCGAAATGCCTTGAGCCGACCCGCGTCCTCAAGGAACCAGTTGTTGTAGACGGACTCGGGATCGTGTCTGTACCGCGCGACGAGGTCGCGGAGGTTCAGGGCTGGCTCGGCCATCGTCACACCGTGCGGTCGGATTGCGGACGGAAGATGAAACGAATGCTACCAGAGAACGGCCCTGCCGCGTAAGAACCCTTCTCGCGAGTGATTCCCACCCGACCTCACCACACATTGACTCCAACAGACTTGCGAGTCCTCATCCGTTCGACTGATGCCGGTTTTGAGGGCTCAGGATCGCTTGGTTTCTTGGCACACTGCCGTCGGGATGCACCCCCGCGACGCTGATCGCCGCCTGAGCCCTGAGCCGGGCCTTGCTCGGGATTGGGGGTCAGGCCGAGTTGCTGGTCACGGACCGGTAGACGGGCGATGCATGGCGATGCATTGTTCGACGAATCCTTCGCTTGGCTGGCCTCCATTGTGAGAGCGGGTTGGTCACGTTCGATTCACAAGCCAGTGTCCGAGAACACGCTACTCCGAAGGTGGAGCGATAAGTTGTCGGGAGAAGACGCTGAGAAAGACAGGACCCGGCTCCTCGTTCCGCTGTCCAAGGACTCTGATGTGCCCAACATCATGTTTCACGTTTGGCTGTGCGGAGAAGACGGAGTGCGTTGAAGACGACGATAAGTGTCGCGCCGGAGTCGGCGGCAACCGCCGCCCACATCGAAGAGTAGCCAGCCAAGGTCAGAACAACGAACACCGCCTTCACGCTGAGAGAAAACACGACGTTCTGCCGGATCACGGACAGCGTGCGGCGAGAATGGCGGACCAACCACGGCAATTTAGACAGATCGTCCGACATCAGGGCGATGTCGGCCGTCTCGATGGCCGCATCGGTCCCGGCTGCCCCCATCGCAACGCCAACCGTCGCTCGGGCCATTGCGGGGGCGTCGTTCACCCCGTCTCCAACCATCGCCACCGATTTGTACTTCGCCACCAGTTCTTCGATCTTGGTCACCTTGTCCGCGGGAAGCAACTCGGCGTGGACCTCGTCCACCCCGGCCTCGGCAGCGATTGCGGCTGCTGTCCCCCGGTTGTCGCCCGTCAGCATCACGATGTGTTCGATACCTGCGGCGCGGAGGTCAGCCACCGCCCGCTTCGACTCGGGGCGAACACGGTCTGCCAGGGCAATGAACCCGCAAACGTGCCGGTCGTTCCCGACAACCACAACTGTCTGCCCGGCCCGAGACATCGCCTCAAGTCGGTCGTGAACCCCCGGGTTTTCCTGCCCCCGCTCCTCAAGGTAGCGGTGCGACCCGACCCAATACTCGGTCCCTCGCACCCGCCCGACCGCACCCTTGCCCGGCAGGATGCGAAAATCCTCAGCCGGTGGCACACTCACGCCCCGTGACTTCGCGTACTCGACGATGGCTCGGGCGAGCGGGTGCGTACTGTGGGCTTCGAGTGCCGCCACTCGCTCCAGAACTTCGGCCTCGGTGTGCCCGTTCAGCGGGACCAGTTCGACGACTGCGGGCTTCCCCTCAGTGAGCGTTCCGGTCTTGTCCATCGCCACGGCCTTGAGTCGGGCCGGTGTCTCGATGTGAACGCCGCCTTTGACCAGCACACCGTTTCGAGCTGCAGCGGAGAGTGCGGCGACGATGCTCACGGGCGTCGAGATCACCAGGGCGCACGGACAGGCGATCACGAGCAGCACGAGTGAGCGGTAGAGCCACGGACCCCAAGGTTCGCCGAACGCGAGTGGTGGGATGGTGAGAACCGCCAGCGCCAGGAGCATGACCGCGGGCGTGTAGTACCGGGCAAACTTCTCAACCCACTGCTCGGAGGGGGAACGGCGAGACTGTGCTTCTCCGACCATTCGCGTGATGCGTGCCAGGGTCGTATCGGATGCGGGCTTCGTGGACTCGACCGTCAACAAGCCGTCGCCGTTGATGGTTCCGGCGTAGATCTCATCGCCCGCGTTTTTCGGCACCGGGATGCTTTCCCCGGTGATCGGCGACTGATCCACGCCACCTGAGCCTTCCACCACTCGGCCGTCGAGCGGGACGCGGTCGCCCGGTCGCACGCGGAACTTCGCGCCTACTGGTACTTTGTCCGGAGCCACAGCTTCTTCGCGACCGTCCGAATGAACGAAGCGTGCGGTTGGCGGGGCAAGGTTCATCAGTGCCGCGACAGCCCGACGGGCGCGGCCGACGCTCCACGCCTCCAGGGCAAGCGACAGAGAGAACAAGAATGCGACGGTGGCGGCTTCAGCCCACTGGTTGATGGCAACCGCACCGCACACGGCGACGACCATCAGCAGGTTCATGTCCGGCGAAATGTGTTTGGCGGCGACCCACGCCTTCGGCAGCACCGTCCACACACCCGCCACGATACTGAGAACGTAGCAGGCAACGGCCCCAACCGGGGGCCACCCAGTCGAGTCCTCAGTGAATGCCGCGATCAACCCGATCACCGCAGCATGAATGGCAATGCCGGCGAGGAGAAGCCCGCCACTGGCCCCGGTCAGGATCGTGCGTCGGTTCCGTTCCCAATACCCCGGCACACGCAGCGGCGACTCACCCTCAACCCACAACTCGGCCGTCATGCCCGCCTGGGCGACGGCATCACGCACTTGGTCTGCCGTGACGCCCGCCCCGGTTACGGTCATCCGGCCGTTGAGGATGTCGAATCCGAGTTTATCTTCGCCGCCCACCAGGGGGCCGACC
Organism: Planctomycetota bacterium; assembly: GCA_021413735.1. GTDB lineage: Bacteria > Planctomycetota > Planctomycetia > Gemmatales > Gemmataceae > Gemmata. Next base: position 9,361 of record JAIOPV010000069.1, on the reverse strand, counting down.
TCTCGCTTGAGGACCGCAACCTCTTCCGCGCAGTCCAAGCCGTGAATCGTGAATTGAAGCGTCGGGGTGTTAATCGCCATCGGGTTGTTTCTCTGAGTGTGCTAAGTCACGAACGGCAGGGCGAACCTGACTTCAGTAGCGAACTGCAAAGCCGGTGCCCGCGAAGAAGTCATCGGACTGACGGTTGAGGCCAACACCGGCCCGTATCTCGAACTGGATGTTTGGGGTCACCCGGAGCGTGAACCCGCCGTCGAGGTATTGTTGGGGTCCGACAACCGCCACGATGACACCAGTGGGGAAGAACGCGAACCACAAGGTGTACTCTCTCCAGGTCGCACGTCAAAAGTCAACGCTCGCGGTGTCATTTCTCCTGAACGCCTTTGGGGGGCAAAGGTTTCGGCATCGGTTTCATCTCCGGACCCTTTATTGGTGCCCCAAGCGTTCCCGGCCAAGACTCTTCCAGGAGCAAACCCGACAACTCCGCCGCCGACCGCCATGCGTCGCCCAGCGATTTGTTGAGTTCCAGTTTTGCCTCGGCGACGGCACGCTGGGCCTGAATCACCCGCAGGTACTCGAATTGCCCGCCTTTGAACGCCTTCATCGAGAGTTCGTATGTTTCCGTTGCACGCGGCAGGATTTCGACTCGGTACAATTCGGCGCGTTGCCGTGCGGCGGCATAGGTTTGAAATGCCACCGCCACCCGGCCGACCAATTCGTTCTCGACACGGCCGACCGTCTGAATCGCCATTCCGAGTTCGGCCTTGGCGGCGTGAATGTTCCCCTGATTTCGGTTCCAGACCGGGATCGGCATGCTCAGGCCCGCCGCTCCGTCGTGGGACTTGTTCTCGAACTGGCGGATGTAGCCGGCGTACACGGAGACGTTCGGGATCGGTTCCACTTCGGCGCGTCGAACGGCTGCCTGGGCACGATCAACCCCGACCTTTGCGGTTCGGATGTCGGGGTGGGACGCCAACACTGCCGCTCGCGTCTGCTCAAGGTCGTAAGCCGGTAATCCGTCGAACGTGCCGACGACAGCGGGCACGTTCAAACCGTTCTCGCCGGTGACGGAAGCCAATCGGCGGTAGGCGGCGGGAAGTTCCTTCTCCACGGCCTGGAGTTCGGCCCTGAATTGTTGTTGCTGGACTTCCAGTTGCACCATGTCGAGGCGGGCGATTTGCTTGGCTTCCAGCAAACTCTTGCCATTCGCGGCCGCATCGTCGGCGAGTTTGACCAGCTCCTTAAGAACCTCGGCACGCTGCTGGAGGGTGTACGCGTCGTAGAACGCAGCCCGGACGGATGAAACAACCGCGTACCGCTCGCTGACGAGTTCCAGGGTCGCCTGATCGACTTCCCTTGCGACAACCGCTTGCGAGAGCGAGAGTTTATGTCCGGTGACGATGGTCTGGGTGAGCTTCGGTGCTGCGAGGATGCCACCCGCCCCGGTGCGGTCGCCGATTTCATCCCAGTTCACCGCGAGTTCGGGATTTGGGTACAGGCCCGCCTGCAAGTACCGCCCCTGTGCCGCGTCAATGGCGATGGTCGCTCGTGCGAGACGCGGGTTCCGCGTGACGGCCAACTTCACGAACTCGTCCACCACGGCAGGCTGTGATTGTTCAAGTGCGGCGAGTGCCGGCAAGTTTTGGCCACCGGCGGGAACGACAGGCCCGTGAAACCGAGGTGGCAGACTTTCAGGTGTCTTCCTCACGCGGAGTGATTCTGGTGTCTCGCGGCTTTGCGACGTTCGATCAACGCCGGGCGGCGGGAAACGCTCGTCGAGCAGCGTCTTTGTTGGGGTGCATCCAAAGCTTCCGAACACGCACCCAGCCGCGCACCCGATCAGCAGGTGCCGCATGTGGCTCTTGATCCCGCGCATGGTCTTGCCCTCAGCGACGAAGAGAATGTGACGCCCCACGCTTGCCAATGAGGGCTATGAGCGGAAGGCGTAGGCGAACCGAAGTGCGCGGAGGTGCTGTATCGCAAGTGAACATTGCGGGAACTGGTGCGAAGAGATCAAGAGATCAGCGTGCGGAACCGAAAACGGATCGCTCAGCGTGGCCTCGACGCGGCCAGCCTCGACTTCGAGATGCAGTTCGCCAAGAACTCCAATCGAACCGAGTTGAACCTTCGGGCCATGCTCGCACGGTTGCTTCGGCAGATCAGGGAATCGGTCGGTTTTTGTTGACCGCTCCGTGTTCGTCCAGTCGCTGGAATCTGAGCATTGCCCCAACCCACACTTGCATGCGGGCAGTGAAGATAGCGGAAGCCGTGTACCCTTTGTTGAAGCGGGCCGAAAGAGTGCGACGAGATGGCACGGGCACGGTGCCGGTCCGCATGTGGCGACCAGCACTATGGCAACGGCGATGGTGACAAACCGCCTCATGCTAACCCCAGACACTTGAACCAATCCGTGGCGTCCGTTCTGTATTCGGCTGATCCGATGCAACGAATTGAGAAAAGTTTCTCCAATCTCCGCAACCGGACCTTCTACATCACTGCCGGCTCTTGTTGATCGCAAAGTTGCCAACGAACTGCCGTCCATTCGCGGTAACGGCGATGGTGCCAGCGAGTTTCGATTCTGTGCCCGGCTCCAACACACGCCCGCTGGTGAATTGGGACGCCCAATCGGGCTGATACCATCCCCGTTGAACAGAAACCAACTTTACGACCATTGGCTTTGGGGCGTCCAAGGTGAGAGTGATTGATCGCGTTTGGAGGTCACGGGACCGCTTTGCCCACGGGTCCAGGACGTAGACCGTGAGTATCCCGCATTGACGGTCAATGACGACTTCTGCCACCGTCTCATGTGTCTCGTCCCACTCCACAATGACACCGCCGTGGGGGCCGATGTCCGGGTGGCTGTACGGGTGGCTCGCCAACTCGTAGACCGCGTACACGATCACCGGACTTGTCAGAACGAACCACCACGTCACCCCCGTTATGACCTGCCTCATCTCGTCCTCCCAGCGAGCGGCCCCACAGCAATCGTGATGGGCCGGTTCGTGTTCCGAGTGATCCTTCGTTACGATGTTGTCCGTGGGCGGGGCCGGGCGATACGAAACCTTGCCCGTAACGTCTCCCAGTCCAGCACCAACTTGCCCCCGGTCGCTTCGTGCTGCTTCTCCCAGTTCATGAGCAGAGTCAAACAGGCGTGGTCGATGTAGCTCAACCCGGTCAGATCGACGTGCAGCGTGATGCCCGGCGGCACCTTCTCCAGGGCCGCCGCCAGCTTCGGCAGGCGGATGAACGTGGCCGACCCTTCTAATACGAGCGTCAGCCGGCCGCTCGCCGGGTCGTCGCGGCGGCGGATGCGGAGTCGGGAGAAGGTGTGAATCAGTTTCACTACCGACAGCCCGACCCCGAGCATCACGCCGGCCAGCAAGTCCACTGCGACCACCGTGAGCGCGGTGGCGACGCAGATCGCCCCCTCGGCCCGACTCTCCCGCCACAACGCCCGAATGGCGTGGGCCTCGACCAGCCGGAGGCCGGCGGGATCGAGCAGTGCCTTAACCGCTCCGCAGCGGTAGTGGCCGCCCACGATGATGTCGGTCACCCCCAAGGCGGTGACGGCGTACTCGACCGTCGCCCCCTCCCCGCCAGGGGTGTCGGGCGGCGGGACGATGTTGCCAGCGTTCCGGGAGACAAACAGGTCGCCGGGGTCGGCCTGCATCAGCGTGTCGGGCAGCACCCGCGAGTCGGAGCAGGTGATAGGAGGGCGAGGGGCCGCTGGCCGCGGGCACTCCGCTCGAAGAGTTCCTTCCGCTCCCACAGCACCTTCTGGCGGAAGTGCCGCAACCCTTGGATCAGCTTCTCCATTTCGCACTCCTCTCGACCAGCGAGTCCGACTCGCCGAACGTCTCACCGGCGATTTGTTTCAGCGTCTCGCACAATTCCTTGACCGAAGCGAACGGCTTCCCGAAAACCGCCGCCGCTCCGCTGGCCAGGAGGGCGGCGTGCCTCCCCGGTCGGTCGTCGGCCGTCATGAAGCAGCACCGCACGAACGGGTCCACGTCCCGGATCGAGTCGAGTGTGTCCGGCCCACTCATCCCCGGCATGTTCACGTCCATCAGGACAACGTCGATCCGGGTAGACGAGCGGCAGTACATCTCGACCGCTTCCGCCCCGGAGCCAGTCGAGTACACGTCGAACCCCCGCTTGCGGAGTTCCCGCGTGAGGATCACGCGAAGGGTGTCTTCGTCGTCCACGATCAGGACGCACGGCGGGCTTTGGGCCAGCAGCAATCCGGCACCACAGCCCCGGCACAAGAGCGTATTCATCAGCGATTCCTCGTATGTCTACTCGGCGAAAAATTCACCAGCCGCCGCGGGAAGTACGAACTGCCTGCCACGCTCGCCTTGCTCGCCTACATGGTCGGTCGGATCGCTTGTTGCGACGACGGCGGGGAACCGGGGACAACGGGGACTCACGGTCGGGCTGAGGAGAGAGGGCGGGATAGGCCGCGTGCCACGCCCCAACCAAGAGTGCGATCACCGTGGCGAGCAGCCAGTGTTCAAGCGTTGTCATGCTCGGCCCTGCTAATGTTCGGGTCGTCGCCGCCGTCCCGCTTCCAAGAAAGAATGCGGTGTGACGGGCGTGGCGGGAACGGATCGATGCCGTGGTCGTCAGGACCGGCAGATCGGGCGTGGGGCTTCAAGCCCGCAGACTGCGGGGTGAAACGAGAGACGTGGGCGTACTAGCAGCGGAGGCGGTGGAAGACGTAGAGGATGTCGTAGGTCGTGCAGAACGGGAGATCACGGAGGTGGCCGACGCCGAAGACGTGTTGAATCGGAGCCGGGTAAGGAACGTCGCAACAGGGAACGGGTCCGGGGAACCCGTCGTGATCCAGGGACGATTTGCCCGTCCGCCCGACCGCTCTCACGGTGGCCGCCGTGTCCTGCTTACCGCACTGACACTGACAGGGTGCAGAAGGCTGATCGGGGTGTTGCTGACTGGACGCTTGCGAAACCGAGTTGCCGGTCGGACTTGTCGGCGTGCAGCAACAACAAGGCCAGGGAACCTCGTTCACCGGGACCGACGGGGCGGGCGACCCGGCCTCAGCAAGTGGGGCCGTGCACAGGCAGGGCCGTGGCCCGGCCAGTGTTGTGACGATCAGGTACAGTGCCACCGACCATCTCAGCATCGACCACTCCTAACCAGACACGGACAAGAACAGTACCAAACACCTTGAATCGCGTCAACCCGAGCGTGCCATCACGTTCTACTTCGACTTGCTGAGTCATTTGCCTTGAAGTTTTCGGATCGCGTCGGCGGCGGTCTTGCGGACATCCTTGTTCTTGTCCTTCGTCAGCGGCGTCAGGGCGGGGATGGCCTCCTTGGCGTCAGGCCCGATCTCGCCGAGGGCTTCGGCGGCCTCCGACCTCAACGTCTTGTCCTCACTCTTCAGCCCCTCGATCAACACTGGGATCGCCTCCTTCACCTCCCCCTTGTCCACCTTCACCAAGGCTTTGGCGGCGTGGATTCGGATGCCGGCGTTCTCGTCCTTCAGCATTGCCTTCAAGGCCGGGGCGGCGGCCTTGGCCAATGGGCCGATCTCGCCGAGCGAGTGGGCGGCGTCACCGCGGATGAAGGGGTCTTCGTGCTTCAGCCCTTCGATCAGAACCGGAAGAACCAATTTGGCGTCGCCGCTGATGTCGTGGATCGCATCGGCGGCGGCAACCCGGACCCCGTGGTCGGCGTCCTTGAGCATCTTGGTCAACGGTGGGATGGCGGCCTTCGCTGCGTCCTTGAATTTTCCGAGGGCGTGGGCCACGTCTCCCCGAACACCGGGGTGCTTGTCGGCCAGGGCGGCGGTGAGTGCCGGTACGGCCAACTTCGGGTCCGCGTCGATCTTCCCGAGCGTTTCGGCCACCTGGCCCCGCACCCCTTCATCAATGTCCTTCAGGAGTGGAATCAAGGACTTGTCCGCCGTCTTCGCATCCGACCCGAACGACCCCAGGGACGCGGTGGCGTTCAACCGCACTTCCGGGTCAACGTCCTTCAACAACCCGCTCAGCCCCGGCACTGCCGCCTTCGCCATCGGGCCGATCTCCCCGACCCCGGCCGCGGCCGACGCCCGGACCCGCTCGTCCTTGTCCCTGAACAGCCCGATCAGGTCCGGGACGGCCGCCTTGGCGTCCTCCCCGAACCCCCCGAGGGCGAACGCGGCCTTCGACCGCACCTCCGGGATTGGGTCTTTGAGGAGGGCCCGCACGGCCGGGATCGCGGCCTTGGCATCCGGCCCGATGAACCCGAGCGACTCGGCGATCTCGCCCCGGACGATGGCGTCCTTGTCCTTGAGGGCGTCGATCAGCAGCGGGATTGCCGCACTGAAGTCGCCGTCCCCGTTCTTGCACAAGTCGCAGATGGCCTCGGCCGCCTTCCGCCGGTCGTCGGGGTCGGGCTTCTTGAGATTCGCCAGCAGTTCCTTCACGTCGGCGTCGTCGGCCCGCTTGGTGCGGGCGGGACCAGCGGCTGTTGCGACGCCGAGAACAAGCACGGCACACACGGCTCGGTTCATAGTGTCTCCGGTGAATGAGGTACGGGCGGGGAAGGTGGCCCCGCCCGAGGATCGAGAGTCCACCACGATGGTTACCGCCGCCGGCCGTTGTGGTGGTGCCGCTGGACGCCGCGGTAGCCGCCGCGGACGCTGGGAGAATAGACGCCGTATCGCATCAGGTTGGAATAGGCCGCTCGCTGCTGCTGATAGGCCCGCTGCTGGTAGCGGAGCATGGCCGTGTAGGGGTTCGTTCCGTAACCCCGCCCGGCGTAGCCCCGGTGCCGCTGCGGTGCCCGGTAACCTGCCCGACCAGCCCGCGTGTAGTTCCTGTTCTGGTTGGCCGACGCCCTGGCGTCGGCGACGACTTTGGCCTCGTACTTCTCGAACTCGGCCTTGCTGATCTTCCCGTCCTTGTTGGCGTCCCAGGCGTCCATGAAGGCGTGGTCCGGGTGCGTCTCCTTCGACCCGACCTTATCGACGATCACCTTCGCGTTCGGGCCCCGGAACGCCTTGGCGAGTTCCTCAGCGTCGAGGAAGCCGTCCTTGTTCTTGTCCGCCTGGGCGAACGAGGCGTCGAGCCGGTGGTTGTTGTTTGCCGGCGGGGCGGCCTTCGCCGTCGTCGCTGCCAGGATCAGGGCCGCGGCCCCGAAGGCAGACAGTGCCAGTTTCCGCATGGTCGTACTCCTGCCCCGCGTGCGTGATTCGGAACCGGTTGCGGGGCAAATGCCCGGTTCGTTCGGCCAGGTGAACCGACGCCGGGATCGACCGGGTCGGAGATCTTTTCGGCATCGTGACAGCGGCAGGGCCGAAGTCCGAGGTGCCAGATGGTTTTGTTTCGACGGAGACGGACGGCGACACCGACGAGCGGGTAGCTACGCCGGGAGCCGGATGGAAAGGTTAACCGATCAAATGAGGAGTGCGCAGTTGGCCAAGTAGATGGGCGAGGCGTATCGGCGGATGGGTGTGGTGCGAGAGTCCGACCGGCTCGGTTTCGGGGTCGGCCATTCAACTACGACGGCGGAGTCGAGGACGGGCAGTGAGGTGGAAATGTCCGATACCGATGCTTCGGCGAGAAACGGAGGGGACACCACCTCGCAACACGGTTGATGTGGGCAAGGTAAAGGGCACCGATGAGTTTGTGCATCACGATCCGTCCCGGCAGTGGCTTCGGGATCCCTGCTCGCCTGTTCGGCGTCAGTCTGCGGCTGCGTCCTGACCGAGTGATTGGGACAGGAAACAACGCCACAATCGCAGGTGCAGATGCCGGTGGGCATGAGCATCAGGATTGCCAACACGAAGTTGAGGAGGCGGTGTGCCATGTCCGAAAACAACCAGGGAGCCTTCAACCAGAATCGGGAAACTCACTCCAGATGCCGAGCGACCCTTCTCGCAGTATATCCCGCAATCCGGGGTGAAGCCAGTGCAAACCGGTGGTCGGGCGGTCAGGTCGGCAGCGGCATCCGACTACACCAATAAACCCCAGCTAATTCCGTCGGTTCCGCAGAATCACGGCGGTCAGAGTTTCGTGGTAGGAACCGGCTTCCACTCTCTCGACCACATCCTTGACGCCCACGTCCATCTAAGCCTAAACCAAGCGTGATCTCAGGCTGATCTGTTGACGTGATCCCAAAAAAGCTCGAAATCCTCAGCGGTTTCTGGGGTTTGTGGATGTAGACGCATCCCACACCACCAGACCCAACCAAGGATTTCGAGTGAAACCCATCTTCCGCTCCTGGTTCCGCACACGCAAGTCCCGAATCCAGCGACGACTCGACAACACACGCGACACCGCCACGTTCCGACCCGTCCTCTCCGGTCGGCCCATTGACTACGACGTCTCACACCGACACCGAGCCATCGCTCACGGCGGCATCGGAGTCATCCATATGCTCGCCCACCAACTCGGATTGCCACAGGCCATCGACCACCGCCTTCGACTCCTCAAGGTCCATCTGCCCTATCACGAATCCGATCACGTTCTCAACATCGCTTACAACGCACTCTGCCACGGAACCTGCCTTCAAGACATCGAGCTGCGTCGCAACGATGAAGCCTTCCTCGATGCTCTGGGGGCACGCCGCATCCCCGATCCCACCACCGCTGGCGACTTCTGCCGACGATTCCGCCAAACACACATCGACTCTCTCCAAGATGCCATCGACGAGACACGACGCAAGGTCTGGGCCAAGCAACCCAGATCGTTCTTCAACCGGGCCACCATCGACATGGACGGCACACTCGTCGCAACCAACGGTGAGTGCAAGGCGGGCATGGACATCGCTTACGATGGCACCTGGGGATACCACCCGCTCGTCATCAGTCTGGCCGAAACGGGCGAAGTGTTGCGTGTGTTGAACCGACCGGGCAATCGTCCCTCGCACGACCAGGCCGCGACGCAAGTCAATCAGGCGATCTGGCTGTGCCTGCAAGCGGGCTTTCGCAGCACGGTCTTACGGGGCGACACCGACTTCTCCCAGACCCAGCACCTCGACCTCTGGGCCGGGTTGCCGGGCGTAACTTTTATCTTCGGTTACGACGCCAAATCGAATCTCATCGAACTCGCGGAAGGCTTGCCGACCACGGCCTGGAAGCGGTTGGATCGCCCAGCCCGATATGAAGTGCAGACGCAACCTCGACGGCGTCCCGACAAGGTGAAGGATCGGATCGTCCGCGAACGCAAGTTCGACGTCTTGCGGTTGAAGTCGGAGGAGGTGGCCGAGTTCGACTACCGCCCAACCGCGTGTGCGAACACGTACCGCATGGTCGTGATCCGCAAACACATCTCGAAGGAGAATGGAGAGCAGGTACTCTTCCCGGAGGTGCGTCACTTCTTTTACATCACCAACGATCGGAAAGCGACGGCAGCGG